>JBBIKV010000015.1:27434-59528 GCA_037445285.1 Nevskiaceae bacterium
ACCCCCGGTGTCGGCGGCGTCGGCGGCCTGCCCAGCCATGCCCGCACGCGGCCCGGCGACGGTCAGCGCGACGGCGCCGCAGAGCGCGATACGGCAAGCGGCGGACGATCGGCCCGGCGGTGGGAGAAGGCGTCTGGAATGCATCTCGGATCCCCTTCGTTGTAGTTCCGAGACAACGATGCAAAGACCGTACCACTGAAAATTGAACGGTTGCTCAACTTAACACGCACCGGTAATTGGCGCAAAAGCATCCTATGGGTCCGGATCCGGACCCCGGCGTTCATCGCACCGGCGCCCCAATCGGGGACATGCGGCGCGAGGGCTGCACCGGCACGGTGCAGCCCTGTCGTTCAGGGGCGGACGAATCCCGCGTAGAATGGGCCCATGCCAGGCCCCGTGATTCGATTCCGCATCGACTTCGCCAAAAACTCCCACGTGGGGCCCGGCAAGATCGATCTGCTCGAGGCCATCCGTGAGTCCGGCTCGCTCTCTCAGGCGGCCCGGGACCTCGGCATGAGCTATCGCCGCGCGTGGCTCCTGGTCGACAGCTTCAAGACCGCCTTCCGCAAGCCGGTCACCTCGTCGAGCACCGGCGGCAAGGGCGGCGGCGGCGTGGCCCTGACGCCCTTCGGTACGGAACTGGTCACGACCTACCGCGCGCTCGAACGGGACATCGCGGCGCTCGCCGCCGAGCGACTGCAGGCGATCACCGCCGCGGTGCCTCCGCAGGCGAGCCCCAAAGCGGCCTCCACGCGGCGTCCGTTGGCGCGCCGGGTTTCCCGCTGATCCCCGGAAGGCCGGTCCCTCAGGCGCCGGGCCGAGAACAACACGCCGACCAGGTCCGGATGCAGGTGCCGCCTCATCGACGGCTCGATCCCCGCGGCGTGTCCGAGCGCGCAGCCCGGTAATCCCTCCGGGAACAGGCGGGCGAGCGTCGCCGGGTCCCGGGCGCCCGGCCGGCGCTAGGCGCGCTCGTGAAACACATACCCGAGCAGATTGAGCAGCACCTGCGCGGCGAGAAACGAGGTGCTGCCGCTCGGATCGTAGTCGGGCGCCACCTCGCACAGGTCGATGCCGACGACGTCGCCGCGCCGCGCGAGTCCCTGCAGGATCTCCATCACCTCATAATAGAGGAATCCCCCGTGACTCGGGGTGCCGGTCCCGGCCGCGATGGACGGATCGAAGCCATCGATGTCGATGGTCACGTAATAGCGGGCGCCGGCGGGTATCGCGTCGAGCACCGCGGCCGTCCCCAGCGCCCGGATCCGTCGGACGGACAGGATCTTCGATTTGGCGCGGCGCGCATCCTCGTAACCCTCCCGCGCCGTCGACGACACGTTGCGGATGCCGAGATGACTGATGCCCTGCACATGGGATTTCTCGGCCGCCCGCTTCATGGGGTTGCCGTGGCCGTGGCGCACGCCGTGGCGCACGTCCACATAATCGAGGTGGGCGTCGAATTGCACGATGTAGATCGGCGGTTGACCGTCGAAGGCCGCGATGCACGCATCGTTCACCGAATGATCGCCGCCGAGGACCACGGGCAACGCGCCCGCGGCCAGTATCGCTCTCACGCCCGACTCGATGTTGGCCAGGCTCCGCGCCTGGTCGGTGTGGATGATGTCCGCGTCGCCGATGTCGACCATCCGCACCCTGTCTTTGGGCATGTAGACCACGTCGTCCTCGTGGTCGTACGCCCCGTCGTGACCGAACGAGTAGAGCGTGGACGCCTCGCGGATGCCGCGCGGCCCGAAGCGGGCCCCGGCCCGATACTGGGTGCCCATGTCGAGCGGCGCACCGAGCACGGCCACGTCGGCGTCGATCGCACCCCAGTCGAGCACCGGTTGGCTCTTGGCGAAGGTGCAATGACCGACGAACGGGAGGTTCAGGCGACCGGACTCGTAGCCGTGTTTGCTCATGAAATATCTCCGTTCATCGCTTGCGGGGGATCAGGCGGACCGCTTCGAAGCCGTCCCGTCCCCGGTCTACGAATCCATTGAACAGTACTCTAAGCCGCGGCGACATGCGCACCAGCCGCGAGCGGCCGTCGTCGGGGTTGTCGAACTCCTCCAGATAGCCCTCCGCGATCGCCTGCCGCACGTACTTCATCGCGGTCTGCGCGCTGACTCCGTGCACCAAGCCGTATGCATCGGACTTCGCCACCGCACCATCGCCGAGCAGCCACAGTTCGGTGAACAGGCGGGAGAAGTAGACGTCGCCGAAGCCCGTCCGGTAAAAAGCCGCCACCCAGGCATCGTCGAGTTCGCGCAATGCACGCAAAAAATGCGCTCGGCGCTCGTCCATCGGACGCTGTTTGGATTTGGTCATCGGATACGCTCCCGTCGAGTTCCGAGTTTATCACAGGATTTATCTACAGATTTAACTACAAGATGATTGATTTGTTCCGGCACCCCGCGGTATACCGGGGCCTCGGGCACTTCCCGTGACGGATCCTCGACCCGGTGGAGGTTTGCGACATGACCCAGGCTGTATCCGCGGTTTCGAGCCGGCTGTTCCGCGATCGCCGGGACGCCCTCGTTCACTCTCTCGCGCTCGGCGCGACCGGGGCGGCCTGGCTGGGCTCGTTTGCGCTGATGACATCCGGCGGCGTCCTTGCCGGCGTCGTGGGGACCCTGCTCTGCGCGCACAGCATGGTGATCGCCGCCTATCTCATCCATGAAGCGGCGCATCAGACCCTTTTCGTGGACCGCCGCGCCAATCACTGGACCGGGGAGGCGCTCAGCTTCATCGCGGGTTCGAGCTACGCCTCGTTCGCGCGGATCCTGCACATGCACATCCGCCATCATGCGGACCGGACCGACCTGACCTGCTTCGACTTCAAGGGGCTGATGGAGCGGCGACCCGCGGTGCGGCGCCTGCTGCAGATCCTGGAGTGGGCCTACGTGCCGGCCACCGAGATTTTGATGCATCTGCAGGTCGTCTGGCGCCCGTTCCGGGTCCGTTCGCAGCGCCCCCATCTCCCACGCGTGATCCTGATGCTGGCACTGCGAGGGGGCCTGCTCGCGGCGCTGTGGAGCGTCTCGCCGCGGGCCGTGGGGCTCTACGCGCTGGCCGTGGCGATCCAACTTCACGTGCTCAATTTTTTCGACGCCTTCCACCATACCTTCGATCAGCACGTCGTCCTGCCCGACCAGCCCGTTCCCCTGCAAGGACGCGACCGCGCCTACGAACAGGCCAACACCTACAGCAACGTCATCTCGCGGCGTCATCCCTGGCTGAATGTGCTGGTGCTGAATTTCGGCTACCACAATGCCCACCACCATCGCCCGTCGGTGCCCTGGTGGCGGCTGCCCGCACTGCACCGCCAGATCTACGGTGCGGAAGCGGCGGCCGTCATGCCGCTGCGGGAACTGTGGGTCACTTGGCACCGCAACCGCGTGAAGCGGGTGTTCGCCGCCGACTACGGCGCCCCTCGTACCGGGTCGCTCCCGCCGGATTCGCGGCGCGCTGACGGCTTCATCGGCGCCCACGGCGTGTCCTTTTTGACGGTCGTCTGACCGGCGCATTCCGTTTCGTCGGATGGCGTGTCATCGAACGAAAGCCGGCGTCGTTTATAAGGCCGTGTATCAGTCGACCGACGATCCGAACGACGTGATGGTGCCGTCCCATTGCGCGTGTGACGCACGCCTGCACGACCGCCAAAGATCAGTCCAAACCCGTACATGCTGCATAGCGGCAGCGAAAATCGAGGCCCTCGCCGCCCGCGATGTCTTACTTGCAACGGACTTTGGGTTATAAGTCTCGCGGCGAACAGTTCACTCCCGCCGCGGGCGGAAACCAAAATCCAAAGAAAGGAGACGACCATGTTCCATTCGATCACCCGGGTCCCCCTTGCAACGGCCGCGCTCGGCGTCCTGACCTTTGCGGCAGCCGCCGCTGCGGCACCCGCGTTTGCGAGCGAAGGCGCTGAAGCCACCTGCTACGGACTCCCGTCGTACCAGCAACTGAAGACGGCTCTCGAGAGCGCACGCATGCAGAGCAACGGCGGCTTCAATCTGGATATGTGGGGCACCGTCGTGAACCGGGACGGCATCGTGTGCGCGGTCGCCTTCACCGGCGTGAATCGCGGCGCTCAATGGCCCGGCAGCCGGTTGATTGCCGCGCAAAAAGCCAACACCGCCAATGCCTTCAGCCTGCCGGGATTGGCATTGTCGACAGCCAATCTCTACGCCGCCGTGCAGCCGGGCGGCACGCTTTACGGGCTTCAGCACAGCAATCCCGTCGACACCGAAGTCGCGTATCAGGGGCCGGCCGCCCATTTCGGTCAGCCGGACGATCCCATGGTGGGCCGGCGGATCGGCGGTGTGAATGTCTTCGGCGGCGGACTTGCCCTCTACAACTCGAAGGGCGCACTCGTCGGGGCGGTCGGCGTGAGCGGCGACACGTCCTGCGCCGACCACAACATCTCCTGGCGCACGAGGCACTCGCTCAACCTCGACTTCGTGCCGGCCGGGGTGAGCATCAAGCACGACGACAACATCAACTACCAGGGCATCGTTGCCGTACCGAGCCTCGCCAATGACTTCTCGCAGCCCATCTGCAAGATTGCGGGCGTGGATGGCGTATCGGCGATCAGCGCCAGCCTGCCCGCCGTGCAAAAAGTGGCGCCCTGAAGGCGAGCCTCGGATCCGCATCCGGACGATCCGCCGGGAGGCGGGCGCCCGGGTGCGGAGATTGACGGCGCGCCGCGCCGTTGGCGACTCCCAAGTGGCCGCTCACAGGAACTCCCTCAATGCCTCTCTGAGGGGTGCGAGTTCCGCTTCGTAGTGACGCCATTGCGCCACGGACGAATCGTAGATCGGCCGGCGGACCTGCGACGCACTGGCCGTGGTCGAGGCCGACGGATTTCGGTGAAAGTCGATGCAGGCCTCCTCCCAGCCGAGGCCGCAATACGCCAGCAGCCTGCGAGTTTCGCCCACCTGGTCCGCCACCACCCCTTCGTAGCTCAACTCATGGATCGCTCCGGGCATGGTGCGCCGCCAATGGTCCATGAGACGCCGGTAGGCACGGTAGTAGCGAGCGATGTCGGTCAGGTCGTACGAGAACGGATAGCCGTCCTTGAACAGCGTCTTGTACATCGCGTACCCGGCCGCCATCGGGTGACGCGTCATGTGAATGATCCTGGCGTTGGGCAGCGCGCGCAGTATCAGGCCGCAGTACAGGTAGTTCAACGGCATCTTGTCGATGAAGCGCCCGGTGCCGCCGAAGGCGTCGCAGGCCCACTGCAGATAGTCCCGGCCGAGTGCCGCGAAGTCCAGCGTGGCCGACGACGCCACGAGTTCGGGGCGCGGCAACGCACGGCCGGCGCGCACGCGCGCCGCATCGACCAGCGCCAGGGCGAAGCTGTTCAATTCACCGGCGGAGGTCATCGAGGAATGACTGCCGAGAATGCGTTCGACGAGCGTCGTGCCGCTGCGCGGCAGCCCGACGATGAACACCGGCGAATCCTCAGCCGCACCGGGGGTGGGTGCGGCGGGTCCGGCCGGGAAGGCGTCGATGATCCAGTCGACGGTGGCGACGTCGTTGGCCACGTCGTAATTCAGGAATTCGCGGCGCTTGCGCGCCCCACGGCGCAGGTGGGCGAAGGACTTTGCATGCTGCCCAAGATCCTCGTACTCCTTGGCGAGAGCATGGTGGATCTGCACCTCGCCGCGCCAATCGGCGAACGGCTGCGCCGCCAGCCCCTCGAGTTCAGCGACATGATTGCGTGCCGCGGTTTGCGGGCGCAGATCCGATCGATTGAGGTAGGCCTCGAAATCGCGGGGATTCAACGCGATGGCGCGGTCGAAATCGGCTTCCGCTCCGTCCAGGTCGCCCAGGAAGCGCCGCACCGACGCACGATTGTAGAGGAAGCGAGGATCCATGGGCGCCAGCGCCACGGCCCGGTCGTAGGAGGCCAGTGCGCGACGCTGCTCGCCGACATTGCTGAACAGCGTGCCGACGGCATCCAACACCAGGGGATTCCCGGGGGCGCAGCGCTGAGCCGAGTCGGCGGCGTCGAGCGCGTCGCGCCGACGCCGCAGCGCCAGCAGGCAGGTCCCGCGATGCAGCCGAAATGCGGCGTTCCCCGGCTCACGCTCCACCGCGCGCTCGACGTCGGCGAGCGCCTGCGCCGCGGCGCCCCGCACCAGGGCAATCTGACTGGCCGCATACCAGCCCGCCGCGAATTCCGGGTGCCGTCCTACCAGTTGCCGGCACCACGCCTCGGCGCCCTGCCAGTCCTTCGCCTGCATGAGGCGCTGCACCTCACGATGCATTCCCGCCGCCGCCGCGCCCGAGGGCGTCATCACCATCGCCGGCGCACGCGCGGGCCGTGCGCCAACACAATTCCCATGCCGCAGGCCACGGGCGACCGGACGACGTCGATTTGTGTCGATGACCCCACGATGCCGGACTACCGCCCCTCGCAAACGAACAGCGCCCGAAAATAACCCCGACTCGTCGGCATGTCGAGCAGTACCATTGGCGTTCGGGCGCCCGCCGTACCGAGCGGCGCCGCTCATGACCATTTGCTAGTCTACGCTTCCGGATCGAGGGCGGCGAACGCGCCGCGACCTGATCGTTTGCGGAGTACCACGGTGAATTTCGATCTGATCGTGCGCAATGCCGCGCTCGTCGACGGCCGGCGCGGCATCGACATCGCCTGTGCCGGGGGGCGGATCCGGGCGATCGAGGCCGGCCTCCCGGCGGATCCGTGTCCGGAGATCGACGCCGGCGGGCGCCTGGTCACGGCGCCGTTCGTCGACCCCCATTTCCACCTGGACGCCACGTTGTCGCTGGGCCAGCCGCGCCTGAATCAGTCCGGTACGCTGTTGGAAGGCATCGCGATCTGGGGTGATCTCAAGCCCAGCCTGACCCAGGACGACCTCGTCGAGCGTGCGCTGCGTTACTGCGACCTGGCCGTCTCCCAGGGCATACTCGCGATCCGCGCACACGTGGACGTGTGCGATGACCGTCTGCTCGCGGTGGATGCGCTGCTCGAGGTCCGCCGCCGGGTGACTCCCCAACTGGATCTGCAATTGGTGGCTTTTCCGCAGGATGGGTACCTGCGCACCGCCTCCGCGGCCGATAATCTGAGGCGGGCGCTCGACAAGGGGGTGGATGTCGTCGGCGGCATCCCTCACTTCGAACGCACCGCCGCCGAAGGCGCCGCCTCGGTGCGCGCGCTCTGCGAAATCGCCGCGGCACGCGGGCTGATGGTCGACCTGCATTGCGACGAGACCGATGATCCCGCATCGCGTCACGTCGAGACCCTGGCGTTCGAAACCCAGCGACTGGGCATGCAGGGCCGCGTCACCGGCTCGCATCTCACGTCCATGCACTCGATGGACAACGCCTACGCGGCCAAGCTGATCGGCTTGATGGCGGAGGCGGACCTCGGAGTGATCGCGAATCCGCTCGTGAACATCACGTTGCAGGGACGCCAGGACACCTATCCCAAGCGCCGCGGCATGACGCGCGTGCCCGAATTGCACGCCGCCGGCCTCACCGTCGGATTCGGTCAGGATTGCATGATGGACCCCTGGTATCCGCTCGGCACGGCCGACATGCTCGACGTCGCACACATGGGATTGCATGTCGGGCAAATGACCGGACGCGAGGGCATGCGCTTCTGCTTCGAGGCCGTCACCGGCAACGCCGCCCGCCTGCTCGGTCTCACCGACTACGGTCTGGCGGTCGGCCGCCACGCTGATTTCGTGGTGCTCGATGCGCAGGACCCGATCGAGGCGATCCGCCTGCGGGCGGCCCGCCTCCATGTGGTGCGGCGCGGCCGGATCGTGTCGGAATCGGCACCGCGCGTGGCGCGGCTCTCGATCACGGGCCGCCCCGCCACGGTGTCGGCGGCCGGCCCGACAAGGCCCATCACGCCCGAATAGGACTTTCTCCTACACGCAAATGACTCTCCCATGACTGCCCGCCCGGGTCCTTGCAGTCGTATCATCGGGCCGTCGGATAGGCCATTGGATAAGGAACCGCCTCGTGGCAACCATCCTCGTCGTCGACGACGATGCCATCAACCGCAAACTGTTGGTGTCGCTCCTGAGTCATTACGGCCACCTCACCCTGGAAGCGAGGGACGGACTCGATGCGCTGAAGGTGGCGCACGCCCATCGGCCGCAGCTCGTCATTTCAGACATCGTGATGCCGTCCATGGACGGCTTCGCCTTCGTGCGCGAGCTGCGCGCCGATCCGGTCTTGAAGACGACACGGGTCATTTTCTACACGGCGATCTATCATGAGCGCGAAGCCGCGCGCCTGGCGCAGACCTGTCACGTGGCGCGCGTTTTGGTGAAGCCCTGCGCGCCGGCCGACATCCTGGCCGCCGTCAAGCAAACCCTGGCCGGCGCCGCCCAGGCGCAAGAAGCGGTCCTGCCCGAGGAATTCGACCGCAAACATCTGCTGCTCACCACCAACAAGCTGTCCGAAAAGTCCAATGCGCTCGAGGCGTCGAACGCGCGGCTGTTGGCGCTGGTGGAACTCAACATCCTGCTCACGTCCGACCGGGATCCTCATCTGCTGCTGGAGCGGGTCTGCGCGGGCGCACGCAAGTTGATCGGCTGCCGCTACGCGGTGCTCGCGGTGGGCGACGACGCGGGCGATCACACCCGCTACTTCGCGTCGAGCGGCCTCGATTTCGGCGACATCGCGCCTCCGCCGCCGGACTTGACGGGTGGACCGCTCGGCAGCGTCGCGAGTCAGCGGCGCGCCTGGCGCGCTCATAACACCGACGGCCAACCGTTGGATTGCGGGCTGCCGGCCGGCTACCCACCCGCCATGGCCATACTGGCGGTGCCGCTGGTCACGAAGGCCCGTGCGCTCGGGTGGCTGTGTTTGGCGGACAAGATCGGCTCGGAGGCGTTCGATGCGGGGGACGAACAGGTCCTGAGCGGACTCGGCTCCATGGTGGGCAGGCTCTACGAGACCTGTTCGTTGCAATCGGAACGGCTCGAGGACATGGAACTGCTCCAGAACCGGGACGACCGCTTCCGCGACCTGCTCGACGAGCAACAGATGCACCTGAACCGCGTGCATGCGGTCGTCGGCGGCCTCATGACGCTCACCGCCCAAGCACAAACCCGCCAGGCATTGTATGACGGCGTGTGCCGGCTGCTGCTCGCGCAGGGCGACGCGGATCTGGCCGTGATCGAGGCTCGCGACCCTCAGACCGGCGACCTGCGTACGGTGGCGTCGGCCGGCGACGCCGAGAGTCTGCCGCCCCCGGCGTCGCGCGAAGCCGCCAGCCTCCGCTTCCTGCTCGCCTCGGTGATGGAGTCCCTGCATCCCGTGATCTGCAACGATCTGAAGAACGCCAGCGAATATCTGACGTTCCACCAGGCCCTGTTCAAGAAGGGCTACCGGGGGCTGGCGGTGGTCCCGCTTGCGTCGGGCCCTGCCGCCGTCGGCTGTCTCGTGGTCGCCACGTGCCGTCCGGACAGCTTCAATCCGGCGGAGACCCGCCTCCTGTCGCGGGTGGTGGATGCGGTGGCGTTGAACATCGGGCGGATTGCGCGGGAATTGCACCCGGCTTGAGTTCCGGGAGTTCCTGCGCTCACGCGCCCGGTGGTTCGACCGGCCGCGGCAGTCGCAGCGTCAACAGCGTCCCGTGCGGCAGCCTGTTCTCCACGGTCAGACCGCCGCCGAGCGCCTCGAAGCGCTCCCGCAATCCGAGCAGCCCGAGCGAGCGCGGCTTGCTCAGGGCAGATTTCTCGATGCCCACGCCGTCGTCCGCTATCCGCAACATGATGTGCCCTGCCTCCGCCCCCAGCGACAGATCGACCGCCGTCGCCCGGGCGTGCCGGGCCACGTTCGTGAGCGCCTCCTGCGCGGCACGCAGCAATAGCAACTCGGTCGCCTCGGGAAACTTCGGCAGCGACGCGACGCCGCTGACGTCGATCTTCAGGTTCGAATGCCCGGCGAACTTGCGCGCATGCTCTGTGATGGCGGCGGTGACGCCGAAATAGGCGAGCGCCACCGGACGCAGTTCGTTGGCGATTTGCCGGATATCCTCCATGCATTTGGCCACCGCGGCTCCGAGTTCCCGGCACACCCGCTGGATCCCGACCCGCCGCTTGGTCTGACCAAGAAGGTGATCGAGCCCCAGCTTCAAGGCGAACAGATCTTGAGCGATGCCGTCGTGCAACGCGACCGACACCGCGCGGCGTTCTTCCTCGCGCACCGTTTCCAGGCGCCGCAGCAGCCGACGAATCTGCTCATGGGACCGGCGCAGCTCCGTGATGTCGAAGGTGAGGGCGTACAGCCCGGCGACGGCGCCGTCCTTGAATTCCGGAATGTAGTAACTGTGACTGTGTCGGGCGCTCCCGCTCTCGTCGTCCTCCGCGTGTTCGTGCGAGGCGACCTCACCTGCAAGCGCCCGCTGGATGAGCGGCCAGGCCTGCTCGAACCGCTCGTCACCGAGGACCTGCCGCAGATCCCGCCCGAACATCTGATCGCTCAGAATGCCGTAGCGGGCTCGGGCCGCCGAATTGGCGAAGCGGTTCGTCAGATCCCGGTGCCAGGAAGTGATGCTTGCCGGAACGGCGTTCACGATGGTCTGCAGGTCCGCATGGGCCTGGCGCAATTCCGCGCTCAACCGTTCGCGCTCCGTCACGTCATAGCCGATCGCATAAACACCGTGGACGGCGCCGCCGTCATCCGCATCCGGCAGATAGGTCACCTCGAGCTTGCGCCGATCGCCGCCATGTTTCAGTTCCACGAGGACGCTCGACTGCTCCCCGAGCAACGCCCTTTGTCGGGAGGGATAGGATTCGCGGTAGAGCGGCACACCGAGGAAGGTCATCGCCGCCACTCCGATCGGATCGTCCTGATAGGGCACCAGATCGCGGAAGACGTGGTTGGCGAACTGCACTTTCCCGAGCCGATCGAAATAGGCGATCGCGATCGGGACATTGTCGGTGATGGTGTGCAGCCGGTGCAGGGTGCTGCGGACCTTGTCCCGCTCGGCGTCCAATTGTCTCTTGTAAAGGGCTATCTCGATCATGCTGTGCAGTTCCGCGTCCTTCACCGGCTTGACGAGGTAGCCGTGCGGCTCGGTTCGCTTGGCACGGTCGAGCATGGAACCATCCGTATGCGCGGTCAGGTAGATGACGATGACGGGAAATTTTTGCTTGAGGAGGGCCGCCGTCCGGATTCCGTCGTCCGCACCCTTGATGCGAATGTCCATCAACACGACGTCGGGCCACCTCAAGGTGGCGCAGGCCACGGCCTCTTCCGCCGAAGACGCGATCGCAAAGGCGTCATAGCCCATCTCGTCCAACGACTGCTGCAGGTCGATGGCGACGATCTGTTCATCCTCCACGATGAGAATGGCGGGGGACGGCCTGGCGCTCATGAGGTTCACTCCGCTGCAAACACGAGTTGGCAGGTCATGCCCGGGTCGGGGATGATGCTGATCTGCGCGTCGAGCTGTCTCGCGAGCGCCCGGACGAGCTGGACGCCCACGGAATTGGGCTTCGCGCCGGCAGGGCCTGGTTCCCCGCCGATGCCGTCGTCGCTGACGGACAGGAGGATCCGGCGATCCGGCAGCCGTCGCAACTCGACTGCGATCGATCCCCCGGCCGCACTCGGAAAGGCGTGCTTGAGCGAGTTGGCCACCAGTTCATTCAGGATCAGGCCGCACGGGATGGCCTTGGCCACCGGCAGGGAAATCTTCTCCAGGGCGAAGCGCAGCGCAATCGACTCCGGGGCCATTCCCGAAGCGCCCAGCACCCGTACCGTGAGGTCCCGGGCGTATTTCCAAAACGGCACGCGCGCGTAGTCCTCCGACTGATACAGCATCTCGTGAATCTGCGCCATCGTGGCCACCCTCGAGCGGCATTGGCGAAGGGCCCCACGGGCCTGCTCGTCTCCGATGGAGCGGATCTGCATGTTGATTAGACTCGACACCACCGTCAGATTGTTCTTTACCCGGTGATGGATCTCCTGAAGCATCGCCTCTCGCTCCCGGAGCTCGAGGGTGCGCGCCTCGACCTGGGCCTCGAGTTCGGCATTCAAGCGCTGCAGCCGAATCATCGACTGTCGACGCTCCGTGATGTCGCGCATGATCTTCGACGCGCCGGTGACGTTGCCGGCGCGGTCGCGGATCGGCGAGATCGTCAGGGACACGTCGATCAGCGACCCGTCGCGTCTGCGGCGCACCGTTTCGAAGTGGGCAACCCGTTCTCCGCGGCGGACCTTCCCCAAGATCATCGCTTCTTCTTCCTGGCGATCCTCCGGCAGCAGCAGCAGCACCGGTCGGCCGATGACCTCCTCCGCGCGGTAGCCGAGCAGGCGCTCCGCGGCAGGGTTCCAGCTCCGAATGATGCCGTCCAGGGTCTTGCTCAGGATCGCGTCATCCGCGGATTCGACCAACGCGCTCATACGCTGCTGAACCTCCTCAGCACGACGCTTTCCGGTCACGTCGACGATCGAAGTCAGCACGAAATCCCCCGCGACAGTGCGCAGAGGGTTCAATGCAATCTCGATCGGGACCTCGGCGCCGTTCTTGCACAGCCCGAACAGATCGCGGCCCGGTCTCATGACCCTTTCACGGGAGTCGGCGTGACACTGCCGCGTCAGGTCCAAATGATGTGCGCGGAAGCGGGCCGGCAGTACGCTCCCAATGGGCTTGTCGAGCAATTCGGCACGGGCGAAGCCGAACAACCTCTCGGCTTCCGCGTTGACCAGCGTGATCGTTCCCTTCGCGTCGGTCAGGATCACGCCATGCCGGATGCCGGCCAACGTCGCCGCCAGCAGATCCTCCGCCGCCTGCCGCGCGCGCACCTCCCGCCGCAGCGTCTCGTTCGCCGCCTCGTCCACCGTGAGGTCAGGCACTCGCATGATCGCGGGATGCAACGGCACGATGGAAAGGAAAGCGAAGGATGAACAATGCGACGCGTCGCCTGGCACCATGACCTGCCGACGCTAACCCCTGTCGCGTTGCAATAGCAACGGGCGATCCGGCCCCTCCCGAGCACGAAAGCGAATGTGCCATAATCCCTCCCGTCGGGATTAGGGGAAATACTGACGGCTGTCCTCGGTGATGCGCACTCACCGGCGGTGCCGTCGGGGGGCGTCCTCTCTCGCCGACGACCCATGACACTACGAGGACCTGGAACCATGAAGACCCGCGCGCGCATCCTGCTTCTCGCCCCCCTCATGCTGTTCGCGGCCGGCTTCGCGCACGCCAGCAAGTATTCCGACACCATCGCACTCTTCAAGAATGCGGGCGACAGCGCCGGGTTCTTTCAGAGATGCTACGCCTACGCGGTGTTTCCCACCGTCGGCGAAGCGGGCTTCATCGTGGGCGGCGCGCACGGCAACGGTCACGTATACGTCCAGGGCCGGTATGTGGGCGACGTCTCCATGACCCAATTGAGCGCCGGCTTCCAGGCGGGCGGCAAAGCCTACAGCCAGATCATCTTTTTCGAAGACAAGCGCGCGCTCGACGAATTCGAGTCGGGGAGCTATGAATTCGGGGCCGGCGTGAGCGCGGTTGCCGTCACCGCCGGCGCCTCGGCGAGCGCGGGCACGACGGGTGCCACCGCGGGCGCCAGCGGCGGCAAAAAGGACGCAACGACGGCGAGCGGCGGCTATCTGAAGGGCGTCGCGGTATTCACCATCGCCAAAGGCGGCCTCATGTACACGGCGACCGTGGCCGGGCAGAAATTCAAGTACACGCCCCGCGGCGCCGGCGAGGAATAGCCGGGGCCGCGGTCCTCGATAGGGGCCCCAACGTTTGAGAGTGGCCGGTGCGCCGGCCGAGCCCGACCGGGATCGCACCGCCGTCGCCTCGGTGAACACAGCCCGCGTTCGATGCAATAGTCGCCGGATGCGTCAGAACTCCGTTTGAGGTTGCGAGCGTCCCGCCATTCAGGCCGGGTCACGAAATCGCCATCGCGTCGCCATCTCTGAGCAACCATCGTCACGCACCATGAGCGAGCCCGCCAAGTGTGTGGGATGTACGGCAGCGGATTCGCTGCCCTCGTCGGTGCGGTCGGGGCGGACTGGCTGATCGATTCACCCTCGTCGATTCGCCGGTCCGTCCCGGCATGCCGCCCCATCCCTGCGACGGTAATAATCCTGAAGGAATTCATCGCCACACTTCGCGGCTCTTTTCCAACCCGTTGTCGAGCCATTCGAAATCGATCGTGGCCGCAACACCACAAGACGGCGCAGGCCGCCCGACCAGAAGTGACCATCCTATGACGCAGAAATTTCGCCCTGAAAGCTCCACCGTACTGGCGGCCGCCATCGCCTGCCTCCTCGCGGTGCACTCCGCCCGGGCCGTCGACACCGATACCGCCGCTGCGTCGACGAACACGGACGCGGACGCCCTCACGGAGATCACCATCCTGGGACAGCGCACCACGCCGGAAATCGCGCGCGAAGCCCAGCAGCAGGCACCCAACCTCATCAATCTGACCACCGCGGAGGAGATGCAGAAGCTGCCGGACGTCAACACCGGCGAAGCCATTCGCCGCGTTCCCGGCATCTCGCTCGAGACCGACACGGGGGAAGGCCGCTACATCAACATCCGCGGACTCGACGCGGATCTGAACAGCACCACCTTCGGCGGCCTGCGTCTGCCGCCGACCAACAACAGTTCACCCTCCGGCGCCGGCCGCGCCGTGGCCTTCGACTCCATTCCCATCGGGTTCGTGGGCGCCATCAAGGTCACGAAGTCGAATCTCCCCGAACAGGACGCCGAGGCGCTGGGCGGCACCATCGACATCACGCCGAAGACGGCGCCGCAGAACGCCAAACCGTTCGCCGAGATCAAGCTGGGCACGGGCGAGGAATTGCTGAGGCATACGGGGATCATCGATCTCGCGGGGACCACCGGCACGCGTTTCGGCGGCAACGGCGACTATCAGCCCTTCAGCGTTCTCGTCACGGCATCGACCTACGACGACCGCCGCGGAATCAACGACGCAGAGGCGGGTTTCATCGACGCGAGCACGACGAATCCCGGCAAGCAGTTCGCCGGCTTCGAGCAGCGATTCTACAATTATCACCGCGAACGCCACGGCTACGGTGCGGATCTCGGGTTTGCTCCCGATCAGAACAATCAGTATTTCCTGCGCTACTACGATGCCGGCTATTCAGAGACGGTCAACCGCAACCGGCTGATATGGAACTTCACGGGCAACCCCGTTCAGGACCCGAACAACCCGAATGGCTTCCTCGATACCGTGGGTGCGCCGGCCACCGCCGGCAGTTCCGCCAAACCCGGATTTACGAAGGCGCTGCGCGACGAAAAGGAGTACCTCGATTCGAAAGTCGCCGAAATCGGCGGCAAGAACCTGTTCATGGGCGACACCTTCGACTACCACGTGGGGTATACCAAGGGCACGTACTACAAGCCCTACGACTACAACTCGACCTTCAACAACCCGGCCATCGCCAACGTGGCCTATGACAACACGACGCGGCCCAACTGGCCGGCGGTCACCGTTCTGCCGGGCACTGCGTCGAACGGCACAGTGACGGTCAACCCCTTCGATCCGACCGGATACTCCCTGGCCGGCGTGCAGACCCAGACGACGCATTCGGACGACCATGAATGGGGACTCGGCGCGAATCTCGCGATCCCCACGCGCTTCACCGATCGGTCCGACGAGGAATTCAAGGTCGGCGTCAACGTGCGCCTCCGCGACAAGACCGGCGATCAGACCTCGTTAGCCGTCGCCTCGGTGCCGAACCTGCCGCTCGCCTCGGCGGTCTACGGCGGCAATTTCAATTACTACGACAATCACTATCCGATGGGACCGCAGATCAACGGCACCACCCTGCGCGGGCTGTATGCCACCGCCGCCGCGGCCGGCAACCTGTCGACCGACCCCGTCGCCAATGCCCTCGCGAACGTGCACGACAAGGAGGACGTCTACGCCCTGTACGGACAGTACCAGTTCAGTTTCGGTGCGTTGGGGGTCATCACCGGCGTGCGGGTGGAGAACACCAAGGCTCAGTACGGCGGGTTCGAGGCGGACAATTCCGGCTCGCTCGCCAGCGCGAATTGTCCGGTGCTCGATCCGATCAACAGCCCCACGACCCACGTCTGCGCGGTCACGGGCGATCGCAATTACACCAACGTGTTCCCGAGCATCCAGGCACGCTATGAGATCCAGCCGGACCTCATCGCCCGCGCGGCCATTTCCTCCACCATCGCCCGGCCCGGCTTCCAGCAGGTGACCGCGTCGACCGTCGTCGATTACGCCGGCAACATCACCACCGGCAATCCGAACCTCAAGCCCACGACGGCGACCGGGCTCGACCTCGCCCTCGAACAGTACCTGCCGCACGCCGGCATCGCCTCGGTGGGATTCTTCGCCAAGGACATCAAGGACTACATCGTCACCAACGTGCATCAGGCGCCGGGCGGCCAGCAAAGGAGCGGCGGAGCGCTCGGCATCGTCGACATAGTCACCTACGGCAACGCGCCGACCGCGCATCTGTTCGGGTTCGAGACCAACTACGTGCAGCATTTCAGCGACCTGCTGCCGGGACCCCTTGGTGGTCTCGGCGTATCGGCCAATTGGACCTGGGTGCAGTCGAAGTACGACATTCCGGTGACCGACCCCGTGACCGGCCTCACCGCCGGATCGCGAAGTTCGATGCTGCCGTCCACGTCCCGCAATACTGCCAACGCGGAACTACTGTACGAGATGCACGGGTTGAACCTGACGCTGGGCGCGTACTACACCAGCAAGAACATCTTCGGCCTCGGCAACACGTCGGCACTTGACGTGTGGACACAGGAGCGGTTCTCGGTCGATTTCGGCAGCCAGTACCAGATCACCGATCCGCTCAACGTGTACTTCAATGCCAAGAACCTGACCAACACGCCGCTCAAATTGACCGAAGGACCGGGTCCGGACCGGGTCATTCAACGCGAGTTCTATGGAATCACGCTGCAAGCGGGCGGCACTTACAAATTTTGACAAGATCCCTCGTGGCAGGCCGTTGACCCCAATGCGGGAGCGGTCGGGCGCAGGGACGCGCCATCGGGCCGAGTGAAATAAATGGACCGGATGCCCGGTCCATTGGGTACAACCACTCATTCGGGAGATTTCGATGCCGACCGCCCCTGCCTCTCGTAGAACGTTTGCAGTCGCGAGCCTCCTCGCCTTGACCTTCACCGGGCTCTCGGCCGCCGAGGACATGAGTTCCTTTGCCACCGGGGGCTATGCCCGTGGACTGCACTCCACCCAGCTCATGCACAAGATCGATGCGAACGGCGACGGCATGATCTCCAGGGAGGAGTGGCTGAACTTCCAGGAAAGGATTTTCACGATGCTGGACAAGAAAAAGACCGGATTGGTCGATGCGCGGGAATTCGTCTCGCCGGGTGGCGGCTCGGTCGTCTCGTTGGCCACCGGCGGATTCGCCCGGGGCCTGCGCACCCGGGACATGATGCACAAGATCGACGCCGACGCCGATGGCACGGTCTCGCACGACGAATTCATCGCCTACCAGACGAAGGTGTTCGACATGATGGACACGAGCACCACCCACAAGGGGTTGCTCGGAAAATCCGAATTCATGTTCGCGACCGGCGGCGCGACGGCGCGCTGACGCCGACTGCCCGGGGACATCGCTACAGGAACGGCAAGGCCTGCAGCGTACCGGCCAGCAGGCGCCCTTCCTTTTGCACCTCGACCCGGTCGCCTGCGGCGCAATCCCGCGAGATCAACGCAAAGCCGATGTTCCTGCGCAGGCGGTAGGACCAGACGCAGTTGGTGAGATCGCCCACCCTGCGACCGTTTTTCAGGATCGCGTGCCAGTGGAATCCCAGGGCGGTCGGCTCGGCACCCTCGAGCACCACGCCGAGCTGGTGGCGCCGCGGGCCGGCGGCGTGGATGCGGCGCAGGGCTCCGATGCCGATCACGTCGTCCGGGACGTCCAGATCGACGTATTTTTCCATGCGAACCTCGAAGGGGTTCGTGACCGCGTCGGTGTCGCCGCCATAGGACAGCAGCCCGCTTTCGATGCGCTCGCAGACGTTGGGATTGCCGGGCCCGATATCCCAGGGCCTGCCCGCCTCCTTGACGAGGTTCCACAGCCGGGTGCCCTGCGTCCCGTCCATCAGATACAACTCGTAACCGCCCTGCTTGGACCACCCGGAACGCGCCACCGCCACCGGAATGCCGTCGATCCGCGTTTCGCGAAACCAGAAATACTTGAGTCCGCGGACCCACTCCCCGGCAAGCGAGGCCATGACGTCCTCGGCTTTCGGCCCCTGTACGGCCAGGGGCGATACATCGGGTTCACTCACCTCGACCCGCAGTCCCCGCTCGGCCGCGATGGCCCGCGCCCAGAACCAGATGTTCGAGTCGGCGATCGAGAACCAATAGCGGTCGTCATCGAGCTTCAGGACGATGGGATCGTTGATGAGCGTGCCCTCGTGATTGCAGAGCGGCACGTACCTGCCCTGGCCCGCCCTGCAGCGTGTGACATCGCGCGGACTCAACAGCTGTGCCAGCCGCCCGGCATCGGGGCCCAGCAACTGGACTTGCCGCTCGCAGGCCACATCCCATTGGGCGACGCCGTGCAGCAGGCGCTGGTACTCCTCCTCGGCATGGCCGTAGCTCGTCGGCATGAGCATGTGATTGTAGGTGGTGAAGGCCGTCACGCCCTCCGCCAGGGTGGCCTCGTAAAAGGGCGATGGGCGCAGCCGCGCCGAGGGGGTGATGCCGAACACGGGGGCGGGTGCTCCTGAAGGTCGAATGGCGGACGAACGCGCGGCGGTTGCGCCGCCGCGCCGCCCGGTACTGTAACCATTCCGGTCGGGCCGCGCACCATCCGCCGCGTCCCTCAGCGCACGGTCGGTTCGCCGCGCTCCACGCCCTCCCAGCGGGGCAGCGACGCGACCCGCAGGCCGAAGCAGTCGAGAGCCCGCGCCACGCTGTGATCGACGAGGTCCTGGATGCTCTGCGGCCGGGTGTAGAAGGCCGGCACGGGCGGGTGAATGATCCCGCCCATCTCGGTCACCGCCAACATGTTGCGGAGGTGTCCGGCATGCAGGGGGGCCTCACGCACCATCAGGACCAGGCGTCGGCGTTCCTTCAGAACCACGTCCGCCGCACGGGTGAGGAGCGTCGTCGTCACGCCGGTGGCGACTTCCGCCAGGGTGCGCACCGAACAGGGAGCGATCAACATGCCCAGCGTGTGAAACGAGCCGCTCGAGATGCTGGCGCCCACGTCCCCTACGCGGTGCGTCACGTCGGCCATCGCGTGCAATCCGGCGCGATCGAGATCGGTCTCGTATTGCCGGGTCATCTCTCCGGCGCGGGACACGACCAGGTGCGTTTCGACGTCCAATTCACGCAACATTCTGAGCGCCGTGATCCCGTAGACGACACCGCTCGCGCCGGTGATTCCCACGATGATGCGCGCGCGGCCGGGCTCCTGCGCCAAAGCCGGATGCCTCATGCGCCCTCCCCGGGGAACAGATCCGGCGCATACGGGCGGGGATCGACGTCCTTGAAGTGCGCGCGCTTGAACCGGTCCTTGAGCGCGAAGGGGACGGTGCAGTCGAAAATCGTCTTGCAGGAAATGCCCTCGTCGCGGATCGAGGGGTTGAACTGCGGCGACTGCGACGGGTCCAGCACATGGCCGACGACGCCGGGGATGAAGATCGTGGACACGTCCCCCTGATAGCGGGTTTGCATCGCCCAAAGCACGTCGTTGCTGTCGAACAGGTCCACGTCCTCGTCGACCAGGATGACGTTCTTCAATTCACGATACACCGCCAGGGCGATGAGCGCCGCCTGCCGCGCCTTGCCCTCATCGCGGGCAACGCGCTTCTCCACCTGCAGCACGGCGAGCAGCTTGCCGCCGCCCGCGCTGTGCGCATAGACGTTGCGCAGGAAACCCGGGAGCGCTGTCTCGACCGCGTTGTAGATGCTCGCTTCGGTCGGGATGCCGGCGAGGCAGACGTGCTCCTCACCCGGACCCACGAGGGTCTGCAGGATGGCATTGCGCCGCATCGTCACGGCCGTCACCCGTACGACCGGCAGGGAGGGGCAGGCGACCCCGTTGTAGCCGGGAAATTCCGGCATGGCCTTTCCGGTATGCGTGTTCTGGTCCTCCGCCACGCGCCTGCCCGGCAGGATTTCTCCTTCGATGACGATCTCCGCCCGGGCGATCGATTTCTGAGCATTGGTCACGCAGTCCACGAGCTGCACGCCGCGGCCGCGAAGCCCGCCGGCGACCCCGAGTTCGTTGAAGCCGAACGGAGTCGTCGGCGCCTCGAAGCACGCGCCGAGGTAGATCGCGGGGTCCAGTCCCATGTTGATCGAGATGGGAAGCGGCTTGCCGGCCGCCTCGGCCTTCTCGCGAAAGACGTCGATGTGGCGCCCCGGTGCGAAGAAGATCGACAATTCGTCCCGGCCCTGCACGCACAACCGGTGGATCGTCACGTCGGCCGTGGAGGGCTCCTCCGGATCGCTGCCGAGCGCCAGGCCCAGACAGAAGAAGGGTCCTGCGTCCTCCTCGGTATTGGTCGGCGCGGGCAGCAGTTTCCGCAGATCGAAGCCCGGCTCGTCGGCGCGATGGATGATTTCCTGACACGGCGCCTCGGTCGCCGGAACGAGCACCGGCGCAATGACGGTCTTGACCGCCTCGCCCAACTGACGTCCCAGCTCGCGCTCCGGAGCACCCAACAGCAGGCTGACGCGCCTGCGGCTCGCCATCATTCCGACGAGCACGCGCGCACCGGGAAAGCCTTTGATGCGATTGAACGTCATCGCCGGCCCCACTCGGGTGGGAGGCATGACCGTACCTCCCGCGCCGATGTGGCGATAGACGCCGGCGAGTTCGGCATGCGGGTCGACGGGATGATCGGTCTCGCGATACTGGCCGGCGAACCCACGGATATGCGCAATGGCGGAGCGCAAATCGTCGATGGGAGGGACCTTCCAGCCCAATGGATGCCCGCCCCTCGATGCGATCCCACCCGGACACTTGACTGGAATTGCGTTCATTCAGGCTCCTTGTTGCCTGGACGACGCTACGCGTCCGTGTTGAGAAGATAAATAGATGATATAATATTAATCGATAAGCTAACTCTTATGGATATCCCGTGTTCAACGACCGTTCGTTGGCCTACTTCATCGCTGCCGCCGAGAGCCTGCACATGGGCCGCGCCGCCGAATCGCTCGGCATCGCACAGTCCGCGCTAAGTCAACAGATCAAGAGTCTCGAGACCCGTCTGGCCGTGCGGCTCTTCGACCGGGCCCATCGACGGATTGCGCTCACCGAGGCGGGGGCGCTGTTCCTCGAAGAAGCGAAGCAGCTGCTCGCGGCCTCGGCCCGCGCGGTGCGCCGGGCGCGGGAGGTGGATCAGGGGACCGCCGGAGAATTGCACATCGGCTATACGGGATCGGTCATTTTCGAGCCGCTGTTGCGGGAATGGCTGCTCCGCTTCCGCTCGGCCTTTCCGGACGTCGTCCTGACGATGCACGAGAGCGCCGTGCAACAACAGATCGATGCACTACAGGACGATCGGCTGGATCTCGCCCTGCTGCGCGGACCGGTCGCCGCGCTTCCGGCGGGGATCGGACATCGTGTGTTCGCCCCCTCGCCGCTCGTCGTCGCCCTGCCGTTCGCGCACCGCCTCGCCGCTGCGCACACCGTCATGCCTGCGGATTTGGCGCGCGAAACCTTCGTCGGCTTCCCCGACCCGCCGGGCGTTGGCCTCGGACACAGTCTGCAGCTGCTCGCGGCGCGTGCCGGCTTCACTCCCCACATCGCGCTGCACGCGGGCAGCGTCATGAGCGCACTTGGCCTCGTCAGTGCCGGACTCGGCATCAGCGTCATACCGCACCTGCCGCTGCAGTTCACCTCCCCGTCCGTGGCGCTGAGGCCGATCGACGACCCGGACGCACGCACTGCCGTGCACTTGCTGACGCGGACCCGAATCACCTCGGCGGTCGCCCGGCGGTTCGCTGCCCTCGCCAACCGCACCCCCTGAACGGAAATCGTTCGCATCGAGGTGGGACCGAGCGCGCAAAAATTCTGCGAATATGTGAAATCCTCGGCGGAACCCCTTATTCCGATGGCGGTATAAACATGAATACTCGATGTGCCTGACAAGGACTTCGCCATGCAGCCGAACGCCGTCTCCAGTTTGATCACGTTCGCGCCCGCCGTGACGGGCGTGGCAGCGATGAGCTCCGGGCTGCCGCGAGGCGCGCCGCACGAACGGGCATTGGACGCCCTCATCGAGAGCGGCTTGGCCACCTTTCTGGTGCTCGACGGCTCACGCATCACCTACGTCTCACCCGCCTTTCTGGCGCTCGTCGGCTGGGACACGTCCAGGACAACGCGCCCGGCCGGCCTGAGCGAGCTCCTCGGCGACGAGGACAGCGCGCGCGTCCTCGCCGGCCTGGCCGGCGGGGACGGCCGCCACCGCGACCTCTGCGTCCTGCGCACGGCGGCCTCCGAGATCCACGTGGCATTGGACGCGGCAACGGTCCATTCGGCGACGGGTCCCCGCTCGGTGGTGGTGGCGACCGACGTCACCGCCTGGGCGCGCAGCCAGGAGCGGCTGGAGCGCATGGCATTCGAGGACGCCCTGACCGGCCTTGCCAACCGGGCGCTCCTGCATGATCGCATCGAACTGGCCATCGCCACCGCACGGCGCAATGCGGGCAGCTTCGCCGTTCTGCTCATCGATCTCGACCGCTTCAAGCCGATCAACGACGTTCACGGCCATGCGACCGGCGACCTCGTGCTGCGCGAAACCGCCCGCCGCATCCAGGGAGCGGCCCGCGCCGTTGACACCGTGGCACGCCTCGGTGGAGATGAATTCGTCGTGTTGTTGGGCGGCGACGGCGGGCGCGACGAGGCGGGGCGCGTCGTCGAACGCATCCTGCATGCCGTCACCGCACCGCTGCCGATGCCCGGACTGGCTACCGGCGCGAGCGTCGGTCTGGGCGCCAGCGTGGGCATCGCCGTGTATCCCGACGACGGGTTCGACGCGGAGCAGCTGCTGGCGCGGGCGGACGGCGCCATGTACGACGCCAAAGAGCGCGGCGGAAATCTGCATGCCTTTGCCGAGAGCGTGCGGGTGGGAGGGCGCGCACCCGCGCGCCTCGAATGGTCGGCGCGTTACCTGATCGGCGTCGAGGAGATCGACGCGCAGCACGAGGAACTGGTCTCCCGCATGAACGCCCTGTGGGAGGCCCTGCCCGCGCGGCGGGATCGTGCGACGCTGTCGCTCGAACTGGCCGGGATCACGGACTTGCTGGAGTCGCACTTCGCCACCGAAGAGGCGTGCATGGTCGGGAATCCGCACACCGGCATCGCCGCGCACCGGGCGGACCACGCGCGTGCACTCGAGACCGCCCGCAGTCTCGCCGCGCGCACCGATGATCAGGGTCTCGTGCTCGGGATCCGCTTTCTCTACGACTGGCTGCTGAGTCACATCCGCTCGTACGACGCGGAACTGCAGCCGCCGCGGAGCGGGTGACCGGACACGCCTACGCGCGGTCCCGCAGCCGTCCGTGACGTCCCAGCAGCGCGATCAGCGCATCGTGTTCCAACGCCGTCAGATACAGCCCGGAGGGCTTGTAGGTCGGGATCGTCTCGGCCGCGATGAGCGCGTTCAGAACGGCTTCCTCCACCGCATCCACCGCCTCCGGATACACCACGTCGCAGTGCGCATCGTTGAGCGATTCATATTGAAACGAGTGCGGCTGCACTTCGCCGATCGCCGGAAGGTAGACCGGGTTCGCCACCGAGAACGCAAGCATCAGGTCGCCCGAATAGTGGCCGCCGCTGGTGCCGGTCCGGCCGATCCCGAGCGCACCGCGCCGGGCGAGGCGCTGCAGCTGCGGGGCGGTGAGCGGCGCATCCGTCGCGATCACCACGACGATCGAGCCCTGTTCCGGCAGGCCGTGATCCGAATAAATGGCATGCTCGGTGAGGTGCCGCCCCACCGGCACTCCGAGCACCGTCAGTTCGCTGCGTCTGCCGAAGTTGGACTGCACGAGTACGCCCACCGTGTACGTCCTCGCGCCCACGGCGAACCGGCGCGAGCTGGTGCCGGTGCCGCCTTTGAACTCGTAGGTCGACATCCCGGTGCCGCCGCCCACGTTGCCCTCCGCCACGGGTCCGCCCCGCGCGCCGTGCAGCGCCGCGAGTGCGTGCGCCTCGCCGATGTGCAGCCCGCAAATGTCGCTGCAGACACCGTCGTAGGTCTCGGCGACGACCGGCATGGCCCACGCGTGAAACTCGCGGAAGTGGGCCGCATGGGTGTCGATCATGTAGCGCACGGCGGCGTGGTGCACGATGCCGAGCGAGTGCGAGTTGGTGAGACACACCGGCCCGATGAAACTTCCCGCGTCGTGGATCCAATGCGAGCCCGTCATCTCGCCGTTGCCGTTGAAATCGAACTGACCGGCGAGCACCGGCACCGGCCGCGGCTGCCGGCCGCGCGGCAGAATCGCCGTGACTCCGCTGAAGACCTGCACGTCGCCGGGAGCGAGCGCCGGCCGCGCAATCGTCGTGAACCCCACCTCGACACCGGGCACGTCGGTGATGGCGTTGTACGGTCCCGGCGTCCCCGCCAGCAGGAGACCGAGATCACGGGCGCGGGGGCGGTTGGCTGGCATGGCGCGGGTCCTGGTCGGTAAACGCGAAGTGTAAACGCGAAGTGTAAACGCGGCGGAGCATAATGGGAGCCTCGAAGGTTCCGGAACGGAGTGTGAAGTCTCGATGTTATTTCTCGACGCCGCCGCGGTGGCCTCCCGTCTCGACCGGCGCGCGTTGATCGACGCGCTCGAGACGGCCTTTCGCGAGCCCCATTCGGTGCCCGACCGTCAGCATTACAGGCTGGATCCCGGCGACTCGGGACCTCCCGGCGGCATGCTCCTGGTGATGCCCGCCTGGGACGCGGCGCACGCGCTCGGCGTGAAACTCGTGACCGTGTTTCCGGACAACGGCTCTCGGGGCCTGCCCGCCGTTTGCGCGAGCTACGTCTTGATGGACCGGTGCACGGGACGGCCCCGGGCATTCCTCGATGGCACCGAACTGACTCTGCGCCGCACCGGCGCCGCCTCGGCGCTGGCTTCGCGACACCTATCGCGGCCCGACGCCACCCGCCTACTCATGGTCGGCACCGGCAACCTCGCCCCCCATCTCATCGACAGCCATCGCACGGTGCGGGCGATCGAGGAGGTGCGCATTTGGGGTCGGCGCCCCGGACGCGCCGACGCGCTGGCGTCTTCCCTGCGCACGGCGGACCTGTCGGTCGATGCCACCCGGGACCTGGAGGCGGCCGTCCGCTGGGCCGACATCATCAGCTGCGCCACGCTCTCGCAGGAACCCTTGGTGCGCGGCGCGTGGCTCGCACCCGGCCAGCACCTGGATTTGGTGGGCGCGTTCACCGCCTCCATGTGCGAGGTGGACGACGCGGCCGTCGCGCGCAGCGAGATCTACGTCGACACCCGGTCCGGAGTCCTCCGCGAATCGGGCGAGATCGTCGGCGCCATCGCCCGCGGCGTCATCCAGGAGTCCGCGCTGCGCGCCGAGCTCGGCGACCTTGCACGCGGCACCTTTCGACGATCGACGCCGCACGCCGTCACCCTGTTCAAGAGCGTCGGAACCGCCCTCGAGGATCTGGTCGCAGCGGGGATCGTCGCCGGCCCGCCGCCGCGGTGACCGCCCGGCCGGGACTACAGCCGCGCGCCGACGACATGCGCGATCTGCGAGCCCACCTCATAATAGGCCTCCCGCGCCGCCCGGAAGCCCGGGCCCGCCGCCTCCGTGACCGGCAGCGACAAATCCGACTCGACCACCTGCCCGCACACCAGGTGCGCGAGATCGCGGCCGAAGGTGGTGCCGGGCGCGATGCCGCGGCCGTTGTAGCCGCTCATCGACAGGACGTTGCGGCCGAGACGGTGCAGGCGCGGCAGCGCGTCGTCCGTCATCCCGATGAAGCCATACCACTCGTGTTCGAACTCGACCTGCCGCAGTTGGGGAAACAGCTTGAGCAGCGCGCGCCGGCCCCAATTGCGGTGAATCCCGAGCCCCGTGCCGCGCAAGGCGCCGACGCTGCCGAACACCAGCCGCCCGTCCCGGTCGCAGCGCAGCGACGACAAGACTTCGCGGGTATCCCATAGACCGTGGCGTTCCGGCAGTATGGAGCGGCGCAGATCCTGCGGGAGCGGTGCCGTCGCCAGGTTGAAATAGGGCAACCGCACCAGTTCCGCCCGCAGGGGACTCCAGTGATGGGTGGAATAGACATTCGTCGCCACCAACACCCAGGGCGCGGTGACGCTGCCGCCCGCGGTCCGAAGACGCCATCGGTCGCCGATATCGTCGGCTGCGGCCACCGGACTTTCGGTATGGATCACCGCCCCCAGCGCGACGGCCGCGGCCGCGAGGCCGCGCGCATACGCCAGGGGCTGAATCGTCCCCGCTCGACGATCGAGCAGGGCGCCGCGGTAGGCGGGCGTACCCACCAGGCGTTGGGTCGCCCCGGCGTCGAGCAGCTCCACCGGCGCACCCAGCGCCGCCCATTGCCGCGCGCGTTCGGCAATATCGCGCAGTCCGCGGGCGCCCACGGCGCAGTGCAGCGTGCCGTTGCGCATCGCCTGACAGTCGATCCGGTGACGCTCGACCAGCTGGAATACCAGGCCCGGTGCGTCCCCCAATTGGGCGAGCAACCGCGCGCCGTGGATTTCACCCAGCGCCTTCGGCAGTGCGGCGGGCATCACCCACAGGCCGGCGTTGACCAGCCCCACGTTGCGGCCCGACCCACCGAACCCGATCTGCGCCGCCTCGAGCACCACGACCCGCCGCCCCGCCTCCGCGAGATGCAACGCGGCCGACAGGCCGGTGAAGCCGGCGCCCACGACGACGACGTCGGCGGCGACGTCACCGTTCAGGGACGAGGTGGCCGGCGGCGGCGCAGCGGTCGCCTCCCAGAGCCCGTGGGATCGAGGATCGTTTTGCATGGCTCGCCATTATCGTCGCACGACGCGGGCGGCGCCATCGCGGCGCAGCGTACGATGGTCGGCGAAATCTCTTCCGCGGCCGCGCCGGAGGACTACACTCGGGCCGTCGATGATGAATGGATACCCACGGAGGACACGACCATGAACGTTACGCTCGTTTCAGGTGAAGTTCCGAATCTGCATCTCGATGTCACCCACGTCGCATTTCACAGACCGCTCGTGTGGCTGTACCGCGGATGGCTCGACCTGCGCCGCCACTGGGGTGCCAGCCTCGGCTACGGCGCCCTCATCGTGGCACTGGGTTGGACGCTGCTCATCCTTTGCGGCACGCATCCGTACTTCGTCGCCGCTGCCATATCCGGGTTCCTGCTCGTGGGTCCGGTGATGTCCGCCGGACTGTGCGAAATGTCGCGGCGCTATTCCCTGGGTCAAGGGGCGAATTTCGACGACTCCCTGGACGGTTTCGCGCGCAACCCCTACGCGCTGATCGAATTCGGCGCCCTCCTCGCGCTGTGCGCCGTCATCTGGTTCGGCGTGTCGGCGGTGATGCTGGGCACGGTGTTCCACATCATGACGCCGAGCGTGAGTGCGACCGTGTACCGCGGATTCATCGAGGAGACGAACCGGCCGCAGGTCGCCGCCTACATCGTCGTCGGCGCCATCCTGGCCGCGACCGTGTTCGCGCTGTCCGTCGTCGCCATCCCCCTGATGATCGACCGTCATGCGACGGCCGGCCAGGCCATGCGCGCGAGCCTCAAGGCGGTGTTCAGCAACGTCCCCGCCATGGTGCTCTGGAGTGCGCTGATCCTGATCCTGACCGTCGTGGGTTATGCGCCCCTGCTCGGCGGTTTGCTGATCATTGCGCCGTGGCTTGGGCACGCGACCTGGCATGCGTACCGGGAGATGATTCGCTAGTGCCGGCCCGGGGCGGACCCGCCGGCGCCTCCCAACCGCCGCCGAGCGCCTTGTAGAGCGAGACCAGCGCGGTCAGCTCGCCGGCACGCGCCGTGAGGTCCGCCTGCTCGGTGGTGCGGTAGGCCGACTGGGTGTCGAGCAGGCTCAGCAAATCGTCCTCGCCCTGGTCGTAGCGCTGGCGGGCGAGTTCCAGCGCCTGCGCCGATTGCGACAGCGCCGCATCCCGGTCGCGCCGCTGCGTCCCCGCGGCGGCGTACCGGTTCAACGCCGTCTCGCTGTCCGCGAACGCGGCCAGCACGGCCTGCTCGTAGCGCTCGGCGGCGGCGTCGGCGCGCGCGCCCGCGGCGTGAATCTGCGCGCGAATGCTGCCCGCCGAGAATATCGGCCACGACAGGCCGGGGCCGAATTGATAGCGCGTGCTTCCGCCGGTCAACATATTGCCGGTGCTGAGGGATTGCTGGCCCACTGACGCCATCAACGTCACCCGTGGGAAGAGATCGGCGGTGGCGACCGCGACGTCCGCCGTGGCGGCGGCCAGTTCTCTCTCGGCCCGCCGCACGTCTGGGCGGCGCCGCAGCAGTTCCGAACGCAGACCGACCCCGGCACCGGGTGGCGCGTCGGGCAGCGGCGCCGTGCTTTGCGCGAGAGCGATCAGCGCCTCCGGCGGTCGCGCCGTGAGCGTCGCCAACGCATACGCCGCGGCACGTGCCTCCGCATTCAATCCCGCGAGTGCGCTGCGCGTGGAGGCGGCCTCGGCCTCCGCCCGCGCGGCGTCGGCCAGGGAGGACTCGCCGGCCCGCCGGCGTTCCTCCATGAGCGCCGCGGATCGGGTGCGCGCATCCGCATCCTGCGCGGCGCTCGCCAGCCGCGCCTGGGCGCTGCGCAGATCCACGTAGGTGCGCACCACTTCCGCGACCGTCTGCACCTCGAGGCTGCGGCGCGCCTCCGTCGCCGAGGCGACCCGGGCATCGGCCGCCTCTACGGCGCGTGCATTGCGTCCCCAGAAATCGAGCTCCCAGCTCGCATCGTATCCCAGGTCGAAGAGGTTGAAACGCCGGCTGAATCCCGGAATCCGGTTGATGGGCAGCTCGCCGTTGGCACTGAGTTCGTTGCGGCTGACGGCGCCGCTGACATCCACCCGCGGCGCGCGGGCGCCGACGGCGGCATCCCGCAGGGCCCTGGCCTCCCTGACCTGGTCGGCCGCCGCGCGCAGGTCGAGATTCCGTTGGCGTGCGGCCTCCACGAGGTCGCTCAAGACCGGATCCCCGAGGGACCGCCACCACTGGAGGGCGACGGGGTCGCCGTTCACGGAGTCGCCGTCCGCGGGCGCGCGGGCGCCGGCCGACGCCGCGACGGGTTCGGTCCAGGTCGGTTGCGCGGCCACCGTCGGCGGTCGCGCAGGGCGCGGCCCCACTGCGCAGGCGCACTGCAACAGCGATGCGATGCCCGCCCCACAAACGACCCGCAGCCGCACCTGGCGCATGGTCCTCATCCCATTCGTGATCGAAAGAAGAGCCCCGACCCGGTCAACGTGACCGCCGCGATCAGGACCAGGGGCCAGGTGTTGCCGAACACTTCGCGGGCCGGCATGTTCTTGAGGAATACACCCTCCGAAACGATCAGGAAATGTTTCAGCGGATCCGCCTGCGCGACCACCTGCAGCCAGGCAGGCATGTTGTCGACCGGCGCCGCAAATCCTGACAAAAGAATCAGCGGCACGACGGTCAGGAACATGCCGAGAAAGGCCTGCTGCTGGGTCTGCGAGAGGATCGACACCAGCAGGCCCGCGCCGATCAGGGCGACCAGATAGCAGCACAACGACAGGTAGAGCAGGAGCAGCGATCCGGTGAACGGAATGCCGAACACGAAGGGGATCAGCACCATGTACACCGACGCGTTGAAGAGTCCGAGCGACAGCGCCGGAGCGATCTTGCCGGCGAGAATCTCGTGAATCCGCAGCGGCGACACCATCAGCTGATCGAAGGTGCCGAGTTCACGCTCGCGGGCCACCGATTGCGCGGTGATCGACAGCACCGACAGTGCGGCGATCGTCACCACCAGGCCGGGCATGGTGAACCAGATGTAGTCGAGGTTCGGATTGAACCAATTCGTGACGACGCTGGCGCCCGTCGCCTGCCGGGGCGCCGCCTGCACCTCCGCCCCCACCGAGGCGACGATGGAGTTGAGGTAGCCGCCCACGATCTGGCTCGCATTCGAACGACGACCGTCGAAGATCGCCTGCACGGCGGCCGGCCGCCCGGCCATGATGTTGGCGGAAAAATCCTGCGCGAAACCCACCACCGCGATGACCTCCCGGTCGTCGATGGCCCGCGCCACCGCCTCCGGCGAATCCAGCCGCACCAGTCGCCGGACGTTGGGACTGCCGGCCAGCCGGTCGACCACTTCCTGGCTCCAGGCGCCATGGTCACGATCGTAGACGCCCAGCGTGACGTGCTTGACCTCGAGCGTGGAGGCGTAACCGAACAACATCAGCTGCAGGATCGGCGGCAGGATCAGGGTGATGCGGCTGCGCCGATCGCGCAGCACCGCGAGGAACTCCTTGCGCACCATGGCACGCAGGCGGCCCCAAGATGCGCGGCTCACGCGACCCGCCGGTGCGTGACGCGGACGGTGGCCATGAAGAACACCAGGCCGAAGCCCAGCATCACCAGCATGTTGGGCAGGAACAAGGACCAGATGTCGCCCGCCAGGAACACGCTTTGCAGGAGCGGCATCAGATACCTCACCGGCACGCAGTAGGTCAGCACCTGGACCCAGGCCGGCATCGAACTGATCTCGTAGATGAATCCCGACAGCAGCAGCGCCGGCAGGAACGCCGTCAGCAGGGCGATCTGACTCGCCACGAACTGACTCTTGGTCGCCGCGGAAATGAACAGACCCTGGCCCAGCGCCGGCGCCATGAACGTCGACACGATGGCCAGCAGCGCCCACGGCGACCCGCGAAACGGCACGCCGAACACCATGACCGCGAGGACGGTGCACACCAGGGCGGAGCCGAGCCCGAGCAGAAAATAGGGCACCACCTTGGTGGCGATGAACTCCGCCATGCTGATCGGGGTCGCCATGAGCGCCTCCATCGTCCCCCGCTCCCATTCGCGCGCGATGATGAGGGCGGTGAGCAGCGTGCCGATGATGGTCAGCACGACCGCCATCGACCCCGGCACGAGAAAGTAGCGGCTGGTCAATTCCGGATTGAACCAAAAGCGCGGCGCCACGCTGATTCCCGCGAAGACCGCGCCGGCGCCGCCGCCCCGCTCCGCGAACCGTGCAGCCGCCCAGGTGGCGCGCACGCCCTCGGCGTAGGCGGCGATGAAGCTGGCGGTGTTCGGGATCGAGCCATCCGTGATGACCTGGATGTCCGCGCCGCCGGTCGCGACCCGACGCCCAAAATCCTGCGGCACCACCACGATGCCCCGCACCCGCCCGGCGACCAGATCCGCGGCGAGCGGCGCCACGCTGTCCCGCACCCGGACATCGAACCAGCGCGAACCGAGATAGGCCGCCGTGAGGCTGGTGGCCGCCTCGCTGCGATCGAGCAGCGCGAGTCCGATGCGGGTGCGCGCCGTATCGAGGTTCACGGCGTAACCGAAGAGGAACATCAGCAGCGGCGGCAGCGCGAAGGCGATCAGCAGCGTGGAAGGGTCGCGTACGATCTGCAGCGACTCCTTGACGAGCAGCGCCGCGAACCGCCGGGCATCGAACAGCGCCGCGACCCGGCTCACGCCGCGGCTCCCGCGTCCCGCCGGTCGAAGTCCTGGAGGAGGGCGATGAAGGCGTCCTCGAGCGTGGGCTCGGCCGGACCTCCCACCCTCGACGCCAGCGCCTTCAATTCGTCCGGGCTGCCGATCGCGATCTCGCGCGCGCGATAGATGAGCGCGATGCGGTCGCAATACTCCGCCTCCTCCATGAAGTGGGTGGTGACCAGCACCGTGACGCCCTTCTCGACCAGCCCGTTGATGTGCGACCAGAATTCGCGGCGCACCAAGGGGTCGACGCCCGACGTCGGTTCGTCGAGGAACAGCACCGGCGGTTGATGCATCACGGCGCAGGCGAGGGCCAGGCGCTGCTTGTAGCCCAGGGGCAGGCCGCCGCTGTCGTCCTTCAGATACCGCTCCAGGTGGAACACCTCGATCACCCGCTCGATCGAGTCCTTCTGGGCCCTGCCCCCCAGGCC
>JBBIKV010000016.1:0-59130 GCA_037445285.1 Nevskiaceae bacterium
CCAACAGCCGGGCCCGGTACTCCATGAGTTTCAAGCCCAACCCGGAGAAATCGGCCGATCGGTGATCGAAGCCGATGCCGTCATCCGCGATGCGCAGGGTGATGCCGGCCTCTCCGAGGGTCAGTGCAATTTCCACCCGCGTGCACTTCGCGTGGGAAATCGAATTGTTGACGGCCTCGTGGGCGATTCGGTACAGGTGATCGGCGCTGACGTCGTCCAATTCGCCTTCCGCGAGTTCGCCGTCTACCCACAGATGCACCGGCAGGCGGGAACTGCATTCGTCCGCAAGGCGCCGCAGCGCACTGGAAAGCGACCCCCGTACCACGTGCAGTGGCGAGAGGCCCCGGGCCAGATCCCTCGCAATCTGGATCGACCGGTTGACGTGGCCGATGATGTGCTTCAGGTGGGTTTTGTGAATCCCAGGGTCCGGGTTCGGCAGCGTCGCGGCCCCCTGGAGCAGCATGGCGATGCCGACGAGTTCCTGGCCAAGCCCGTCGTGAATGTCGCCGCACAAACGGGCGCGTTCCCGCGTGGCCACTTCCAGCACCTCGCGTTCGAGCGCGCGCTGCTCGGTGACATCCGTCAACGTCAGCACAATTCCGTTGATGAGCGGATTCGCGAGTTGGTTCGAGCCGCTGACCTTGATCGTGCGTTCGCCGCGGGCATCGCGCACATGGCGCAGTTCGATGTCGCTGGGCGTGGTCGGTCCGCGCTTCAGCTCCTCGAGAAACATCGACAATTGCGGGACGCGCGCCGGACCCAGCAATGCGGCGCCCGGCGCACCCTGCAGACGGCTCGGGGCGACCAAAAGCATCGACTCCGATGCGGGGCTCGCGAAACCGATGGCACCGTCCGCGCCTACCACCACGATGACGTCGGCGGAGCGCCGGACCAGTTCGGTCAACCGGGCGTCCGCATCCCGCTGGGCCAACGCCGAGCGCATTGCCTGCAGCCCCCGGCGTACGCTTCTCTGCCGGGTGAGCACGAGGGCTGCACAAATCAGCACCAACCCCACGAGTATTCCGGCCTCCGAGCGCCGGGTCGCCGCGAACGAACCGGCGACCATGGCTATGGCGAGCAACGCGCCCAGAGCGGGCAGAAAACTCTCCACATTGCGTTCAGAACTCGGGCCACCGGGCATTTGCGCCCCCCGCCTTTGCGTCAACACCGCCGCGGATCCTATGCAGCAAGAGCACAGCAGGTCACCGAAATTGTAGTAGGAACCGGCAAAGTCGTCGTTGGACAACCAGCTGGCCAGCCATACGACCTCCCATGCGACCTCGCACCAAACGGCGCCGATGAGCAGCAGGATGGGCGCCTGATGAGGCATTCCCCGCGTCTGCATCCAAAGAACGGCCGCCATGCTCGTCAGCGCGGCGACGGTGATGGAGTAAGCCGCCATCAATGGCACGCTGGCGTGTCGATCGATGCCGGTCGGGATCTGCGGCGCCACGAGCAATACCCAAAAGCCGACCAGTTGAACCACGATCATGGTTGCGACATCGAGCCAGACAAGCGGTCGTCGGAGCGATCCGCCGACACCAACGAACAACAGCGCGAGGGCAGCCGTCAGCATCCAATAATCGAGCAGAAAGGGCCCTCTGCCGGCCGGACGGCATGTAAATCCAGATGTCGCTGGCGAGGAAATTCACCGCGATGAACGCCAGCAGCGCCCACCAAGCCCGGCGTTGCGGGCCGGAAATGCCCGCGCGACCGTAGAGCAGCGAGGCGACCAGGACCAGCGCGACCCAGTTGGCGGGAAGCGCAACCACGTCCGTCAACAGATTCTTCGTGTCGGGCTTCCACGAAACGAACGTGATCGCAAGCGCCATGACCAGTGCATAGATCCAGCACGCAGCCGCCAGCGCACACGCTCCGGACTCGACGAACCGGCCCGACCTTTCGCTCAGCACGCGCACCCGCGGGATGATACAGGATCGGTGGGCACGGCCAACGCCGGCGGGCGTTGGGTTATCCTTGCAGGACCCGCCCCAAGAGGTGCGCCATCCGGCTCACGAACGGAAATCTCCCATGACAAACCCACGCCGTCGATTCATGCTGGCTGCCTCGGCGGCCGTGCTCTCGGCCTGCGGCCGCCAACGAGCAGAAGGAAGCCCGCGCGTGAAGCAGCCGCCGAGTCCGCAAACCGCCGCCTTGACGGAACTGTCGGCCGTCGATGCCGTGACCCTGATGCGCAACGGCGACCTGCCCGCCGAGCGCTATGCCGCAGCGCTCCTCGAGCGCTGCGCGGCGCGCCCGGACCTCAATGCCTTCATAACCCTGGAACCCGGACGGGTGCTGGAGTCGGCCCGCGCGGCCGATCGGCTGCGGGCCTCGAACGCCGCCATGGGGCTCCTGCATGGACTGCCAATCCCCGTAAAGGACAGCCTGAACACCCGCGAATACCCGACCACGGCCGGCACGCCGGCATTGCGCGGGTTTCGTCCCCGCGACAATGCCCCGTTGGTCGAGACGCTGGTGCGGGCGGGCGCCATCGTCCTCGGCAAGACCAATCTGCACGAACTCTCCTATGGATGGACCAGCAACAACCTGGCATTCGGCGCGGTGCGCAACCCTTACGATCCGAGCCGAATCCCGGGCGGCAGCAGCGGCGGAACCGCCGCCACCATCGCCGCCCGCATGGCGCCTCTCGGGATCGCCGAGGATACCCAAGGATCCATACGCGTTCCCGCGGCATTCTGCGGAATCGCCGGATTTCGGCCGACGACCGGCCGCTACTCGACGGTCGGCGCGGTCCCGATCACCTCCCTCTTCGACCAGGCCGGTCCGCATGCGCGCACGGTTGCCGACATCGTGTTGTTCGACTCCGTCGCGTGCAACGACCGGCAGCCGCCCGCCCCCCGGCCGTTGCGCGGCGTCAGACTGGCCGTCTGCCGCAGCTTCTGGTTCGAAGGTCTCGCGCCGGAGGTCGAGCGACTCACGGAGGCGGCGCTCGGCAGGCTGCGCGATGCCGGCGCAATCATCGTCGAGGAACAGATGCCGGGTCTTGCCGAGTTGATCGATCTGACGACCTATCAAATCCAGAACCATGACGTGCGCCTCGAGCTTCCACGCTATCTCGACACCTATGGTGCGGGCATCGGCTTCGACGAACTCGTCGCCAGGGCCAGCGTCGACATCCGGCAGCTGTTCGCGCACGACGTCCTCGAAGGCAGTCCGGGCTTCGTCACCGAAAGCGTCTATCAGGCGGCCGTCGACACCCACCTCCCGCGGCTCCGCGCCATGTATCGCGCCTTCTTTGCCCGCACCGGCGTCGCGGCAATCGTCTTTCCGACCACGCGCGTCACGGCGCCGCACATCGGCGAGGAGATCGACCTCCGCGTGGGCGACCGCCGGGTGCCCTTCGACATTGCGGTGGCGCGAAACATCAGCCCGGGCAGCACGGCAGGAATTCCGGGCCTCGTGATGCCGGTCGGACTCGCGGACGACGGCATGCCGGTATCGCTGGAATTGGATGCACCCGCCGGCGCCGACCGGGCGCTGCTGGCGCTCGGCTTGTCGGTCGAGCGCCAGTTCGGGCCGCTGCCGCCACCCGGGCCGGCTCGCCCGCCGACCGGTTAGCCTGGTTCCAATCGGCGACCGGAGCGCCGGGACCGGGCGCGGATTCAGAGATTCGGGACGGTCGGATCCGGAATGCGCGAAGCCGCCGACCTGCCGTCGCCCGCCGTCTGCATCAACTGCGCCGCCGCCGTGGCGCCCTCGAATGCGACCGCCGGGCTGAATGCGCTCACCGTGAAACGCGTGACGATCCGCTCCGGACCCGGCACCGTGTCGTTCAACGTGGAATGATCCTCGGTCACGAGCGCCGTTCCGCAATGTTCCATTTCGTTGCGGAACTCATCCGGCGCCGTCTTCAGCGCCAGGTTGGGCACGCGGGACGCCGGGTCCAGCCAGTCCGTCGTCCCGCCGAACGGTTCCCGACGGTTGCACGAATCTCCGCTCAGCAGTGTGCCGCCGTATTTCCTCACCAATCCGGCTTGAAGATCGATTTCGCGAATTCCGTGGTCGAGTGCATAACCGGTCGTGTGGACGATCGCCATCGCCCGCTCCTTGCCCGGCACCGGGGTGAACATGACCTTGTACGACTCCCAATCGCCTGCCGGGGCCGCGGCGGGTGCCGAGGGTGTCCAGGCCGCGATCACGTTCAAGTACCGGCCGCCGGTGCCGGGCCGCACCGCACCGGCGCTCGAATCGGCCGCGCCCAAAGCGTCCATCGACTCGAAGTAGTTCAACAACTTCTTGGACCTGAGCACGGCGCGAACTTCATCGGCCGACATGCCCAGCTTCACGCCTGCCACGTCCGCCAGGCCCGGCGAACCATCGGCCGGCCTGTGCGCCTCCGGCCGTCCTGCGGGCGGCGATGGGCGCCCGCCCGGCGCGGCGGGAATCCCATCGAGCACGTACCCCGCCGTCACCAGGACGCCGCGCTGTTCCGCGCCATCACACGCATACCGCGATACGGCGCTGGCCTCGATGCCGGTCTTGCCGTCCGCGCGCGGAACCGGCCGACCCGAGACGGCCTTCGGCTCCCGCCTGCCGGTCTTGGCATCGACCAGGCAGTAGAATCGATGGGTGTCGGGCGCCGCGCCGACGTCGAAATGGCCGCGGACCACTTCGCGGTTGAAGTCTTCGTTGAAGGCCTGTTTCAACGACGACAAAAAGCTCTCCTGGGGAACCGAGGAGGGGGCATCGGCCGGCGGGTCCACAGGTGCGGCGCGGCCTGCGCCGCCGCACCACATCACGCCGAGCGCCACCGCCCGGGAAAAGCGCGAGATTCGCCACGAAGAGCTCAATGATCCCCCTTTGGAGCGGCCGTTCTTCCGCCGCGCACCGCCCGATTCTAGACGCTCGCAGCCGGCTCCGCATCGCAGATTCAGGCGGTCGGGACGAACTCCGGATCGTCATGGAAGTCGCGCTCGAATCTCAGAAAATTGTAATAGCCGCAGGTATTGCCGTAGGGATATTTCCGACACACGTTCGGCCGGGCCTCATAAACCGTGCAACGTCGGGCATCGCGGTCGAAAAACCGGCAAATGGTCTTGTAGACATCGTCCTTGTGATGCCTGAGGATCTGCTCCCGGATGCCGTCGGCCTCGTAGCGGTAGGAAAAACGCTTGCGAGCCGTGGAATCGGCAATGCCGAAGTGCCTGGCGAGCCGGTGGATATCGTGCTCGGATACCGCGATGCGCGCGTGGCTGCAACAGTAGCCCGGGCATTTATTGCAGTCGAAACTCATGGCTCAATTATGTTTTGCCGCTCGGATGCGCGCAACCAGCATCGTCAAGGGACCGGCGGCTCGGCCGCCGGCGGTCGTTCGGGCGGGCGGTGCGCGAACTGCGCACGGGTGAGACGCTTGATATCCCGGGCAAAGGCCGGATAGAGGCGCTGCAATTCGTCACGGTAACCTGGTTCGAAATCCGCGTAGTCGAATCCTGGCGCGAGCTGCGTGCCGAAGAGCGAGTAGACACCCGCCCCGGTTCCGCGCGGTGCCGCACCCTGCCATACCCCGTGCGGCACCGTCACCTGGGGCGACTCCCCCGCGAGGACATCGGGACCGAGGGTCAGTCGTCGACCCCGACCGTCTGGATAGAGCAGCAGCATCTCGAGCGGCGCTCCGGAGTGGAAATGCCAGACCTCGTCGCTGCGCAACCGATGCAGCGCCGAAAAATCCCGGGGGGTTGCAAGGGCCACGATCGCGCTTCCCGCCGCATGTGCGGTGCCGCCAAAGCGCGACGGCAAGGCCCGGCCCTCGAGGCGATCCTCGCTCGTGTAGGTGCGCGCAAACCAGATTCCCTCCTCCGGTACCTGGGTCATCGCGAAATGTCGCAGGAGACCTTGCACCACGCCCAGCGCATCGGCAGAACCGGGATCGGTGGCCCTGTGGAATGCAAGCACCTGGGCGGTGTAGGTTTCCGACACCTCGCTGATCGGAGTGCCGTCCGGCAGGCTGAGCAACGCCCGATGGCGCAGCACGTACGGAGGCAGCGACAGGAAGGCCCCCGGCCGGCTCCGCTCGGTCGGTCGCAACTCCCAGCCCTCAGCCAGCGGCGCCCACAGCAGGGTGGACGCGAGCGTATGACGCTGGAAATGCAGCGGCTGCGCCACCTTGCCGAACGGCGCATCGGTGGAGTCGAGCTGTGCGTTCATGCCGGGCGACAGGCGTTCCGGCACATACCAGTTGTCCGCCTCCGACATCACCACCGCGCCACAGAGCAATTTGACCCGCCGATGGCGAAGCTCGGCCGTCGGGGTGACGCCGAGTTCGCGGCGCAGTTCCGGTGACGGCGGCTCGTCCACGCCGAGCACCCTGACGGCCGCGATTCTTGCCGGCGTCGCGAGCCGGTGAACGTCGCACCAACGCTCGAGGGTCAGGGTCGCACTGTCGTGGCTGAGGAGTTCGGCATTGAACGTCTGGAGCAATGCCATGGCCTCGGCCCGCGCCACGCGGGTGTCGGGCCACCTGGATCCGCCGGAGGCGGCTGCCTCCTCCGCGCACCCCGGCCGGGCCCCGAACAAAAGCCAGGCACAGACCCAGACCGCGGTGCGCATGCCGATCGATCGGGGACCGGCCGTCCCCGACGATCTCAGCGCTTGGCGGCGTCGAGCGGGCAGGTCCGCATTCCCAGCAGCGTATAGGCGGGACAGAAGCGGAACAGGCCCGTGGCCAGCGGCACGATCCCGAAATAACCCCACCAGCCCACCTTGCCGAGGGCGGCGAGCGCGATCAGCACGACGCCCGCCGTGATCCGCAGTACCCGGTCGATGGTTCCCACGTTCTTGTTCATTTCGCGTCTCCTGTGATTGAACCGTCAGTCTGCGCGTCCGCGTCCCGCCTGTCAGTGACTTTGGTTACACAGCGTCGTCCGCGAGCCGCGACCCCCGGCGCACGGGCGCGCGGCCCGCCGCGATGGCCCGCAACCCGCCGGGGTCCACGATCTCAATGTGCTCGCGCCGCAGTTTCACCACTCCCAGGGTTTCGAAGCGATTGAGCAAACGCGTCACCATCTCGCGCACAGTTCCCAGCTCGTCGGCGAGATTTTGATGGGTCGCGTGCACGTGCCGCGCACCCTTCAGCATGTAGTCCGCCAGGCGCTGATCCAGACGCTGGAAGGCGACGGCATCGACGACGGCGATGAGATCGGTCAGACGCTCCGCGAACACCCCGAAGATGAACTGTCGGAACGGCGGATGGTCGTTCCACTCGTCGAAGACCTCGGGAGCGACCATGGCCAGCCGCACGTCGCGCAGAGCCGTTCCCTGCGCGGCCAAGGGCCGCCGGGACAGGAGGCCGGCCGCAGACACGAGACAGACCTGTCCCGGGCCCACGCGATAAAGCTCCAGACATCGACCGTCGCCGGAATTGCGCGCCACCTGTATTTCGCCTCCAAGGACCAGGGGAAAGCCCGCGCAAGGCTGACCCTCGTGGAACAGGCCGGAGCCGGCCCCAGCCTCCAGAATCTGAATCCCCGCCCACCCCGCACCGGCCAGGAGCGAGTCCGGCATCCCCCGCAGACTCGGATAGGAGCGCCGTAGCTCGTCGTCCAACGAATCGACTGGGTGCATGGAATCGGAACCCTCGGCGACGCTGACCGGTGATCGAACCGCCATGATACCGCGACGTGCAGGCGCAAGGCGCGTCTACGTGCTATCCCGCATAGCCCGGGTTCAGCCGGCGATGCACCATGCTCCCCACGAGCCTCAGCCTTGGAGGGAGATCGTCATGAATATTGCCGTCGGACCCGCAATCGTCGGGCAGTGGTACAAGCACTTGGACAAGGGCGACACCTTCGTCGTCACGGGATACGACGAGCATTCGCACTCGATCGAGACTCAGGGGGCGAACGGGGACCTGGACGAGATCGATGAGGAGACATGGAACGTGCTGCCGCTCGAGGCGGTGGCGCCCTCGGAGGACTGGACGGAAGCGCGGGACACGGTGGACGGCGACGATTCTCTCGAGGACGTCGAGCGAGTGCGCCACTTGCTGTCGGATTGAACGCCGGGGTCGCGATGGACCCCCGGCCCCGGGCCGCCTGACCGCCCGGATGGGTCAGCCCGTACGGCGCGCCGCCGCCGGTTCGAAGTATTCGACGAACGCCCGCTCGATCACGTAATCGCCCGGTTCGCCCGACCGGAGCGAAGCGACGAATCCCCTCGCCTCGAGCAGGCGGTTCACATCCGCGATCATCCGCATGTTGCCGCAGACCATGAACCGGTCGGTCGATGCCGAAAGCGGGGCGATCGACAGGCTTTCGGTGAGCGCGCCAGACTCGATCAACGTCGTGATGCGGCCCTTGTTGCGAAAGGGCTCGCGCGTGACCGTCGGGTAATCGCGAAATCCGGCCTTGACCAGGTCTCCCAGATAGGGGTCGGCCGTGAGACGCTCGAGCACCGAATCGGCGTAGGACAGGCCGGCGATCGTGGAGGCGCAGCGCACCAGATACACTTCGGCGAATTGCTCGTAGGTCTGCGGGTCCTTCGCAATCCCAAGGAAGGGCGCGACGCCGGTGCCGGTGGCGAGCATGAAGAGCCGCCTCCCGGGATTCAAGTCGCGGGTGACGAGCGTCCCCGTCGGCTTCGAACTCACCAGAACCGGTGAGCCGCGCTCGATGAATTGCAGACGCGAGGTCAAGGGGCCATCGGGCACGATGATGCTGTAGAACTCGAGGTGTTCCTCGTGGTTGGCACTGGCGATGCTGTAGGCGCGCACGAGCTTTCTGCCGCCCTCCAATTCCAGCCCGACCATGACGAATTGTCCGTTCTCGAAGCGCAGTCCGCCATGGCGCGTCGTCGAGAAGCTGAACAGCCGGTCGCTCCAATGCCGTACGTCGAGGACTGTTTCGGTCGTATAAGTTGCCACGCATCAACCCGCATGAATGAACACGCGACCAGTTTCCGGGAATCCCGCCGACGCCGGTATCCGTAATCGGCGAAGCAACCTGCGGAAAAACACCTGTTGCAGCGTCCCGCCTTGAAGTAGCCTTGGCGCCGATGGTGCCCGACCCGCCCGAACCGCTGCTCACTTCCAAGGAATTCGACCAAATCCGCCGCGTCCGTGACGCCGGGGGCACCACGGCCGAATGTTCACTGGACCTGCAGATCTCCGTCACCCAGGTGAGCATTGGAGCGGACGACTGGGGCTGGGGGCACCGGCGGTATCCCATTCCCGCGCGCTACAAGGAGCGCACCGTCTACCATTGGGTGGTGGAGCACGACTTTCAACCGATCGCCCGCTACCGTGGCTCCCTCGTCAAATTGGTGCCGACCGACTGGGGAGCGCCGACCTTCGAGATCGACGGGATCAAAATGCTGCCCACCGCGCAAGTCTCGCCGTTTGCCGACGCCGAGCGAAAGGTCGCCTTGGTGCAGCCCCGCGGCCGGGCGATTCTCGACACCTGCGGCGGGCTCGGCTACTTCGCCGCATGGTGCCTGCGCGGGCAGGCCGCATCGATCACCTCGTTCGAGAAGAACCCCGACGTCCTGTGGCTGCGCAGCTTGAACCCGTGGTCGCCGCCCGCCGACACGCGGCTGACGTTGACCCAATCCGACGTCACCGCAGCCATCGCGTCACTGCCCGAAGCCTCCTTCGATTCGGTGCTGCACGATCCGCCGCGGTTCGGAATTGCGGGAGAGTTGTATTCCCACGGATTCTACGCGCATCTGGCGCGCGTCATGAGACGCAGGGGCCGGCTGTTCCATTACACGGGTGCGCCCAACCGCCTGACCAGCGGGCGCGACGTGCCGAACGAGGTCATGCACCGCCTGCGCGACGCAGGCTTCGCCACGGAAAAAATCGGCGACGGCGTGCTCGCGGTGAAGAAATGATCGACGGCAAGCCCACCCGGGCAACCCCCCGCACACGGCCCGGATCCAGGCGGTATGCGGCGGGGGGACCGCCGCCCCTCGACTCATCCGGATTTTCGGTCGGCGTCCTTCACTCGATCCTTGACGTTTTCCTTCACGTCACCGTAACCGGCTTGCGCTCCACCCTCGACCTGTTTGGCAAGGCCCTTGAACTGCTGGCTTGCGCTGCCGGTCGCCTTGCCGACCGCTTCTTGGACCTTGCCCGCAGCCTCTTTGACCCGACCTTCCGCCTGATCCTTGTTGATGCCCAGCATTTGACTCCTCGACCTGCGTCGGCAATGCGGCCGACCCGCGGGAGTCACAATGGCAGTGCAGAGGGTGGATCGGTGTAGGACGCTCCGCCGATGGCGCGTCGGAGTCACGCCCGCAAACCTGCCGGTTAACGGCCTGCGGCCTATTGGTACGACACTTCGACCGGATCGGCCCCGTCGATGCGCCCGACGATGACATCGCCGCGCAACACCGGCCCCACTCCCGCGGGAGTCCCGGTGAAAATGAGATCGCCCGCCGCGAGTTTCACGTACGTCGACAGCGTGGCGACGATTTCGGGAACGGACCAGATCATATCGGCGACATTCCCCGCTTGCCGGATCCTGCCGTTCACCGCCAGGGTGACCTCGGCGCGGGCCGGCGGGGGCGATCGGACGAGTCGTCCGATCGGGGCGGATTCATCGAAGCCCTTCGCCATGTCCCAGGGGCGCCCCAACTTCTTGGCCTCGGCCTGCAGATCTCGCCTCGTCATGTCGAGCCCCACCGCCCATCCATGGATGAGGGCCGCGACGGCATCGGCGGGAATGCGGGATCCTCCGCCGCGCAGCGCAATCACCAACTCGACTTCATGATGCAGTTCCGCGGTGCGGGGTGGAAACTGCAGGCGGGATCCGCTCGGCACCACGGCGTCCGCCGGCTTCATGAAGAAGAACGGCGGCTTGCGGTCCGGGTCCGCGCCCATCTCACGCGCATGCTCGGCGTAGTTTTGGCCCACGCAATAAATCCTGCGCACCGGGAACCGGTCGTGCGAATTCGCAATTTCGATGGTCGGCGTCGTCACGAATCCCAGATCTTTATTCATTAGACCTCTCAAGTCATTCAATATCATGGGTTTATATATCCAGCATCGATCGATGGTCCGCACTCCCATTATGGACAAAATTGGAACGCGGCGTACCGGACCCTGTATGGTGCGAAGCAAGTCACCCGGAGGCACCCTCTTGAGCAGCACCGCAATCGATCTGGGGCGATCCGAGGCACCCTCCTCGGTGGAGCGCTGGTATGTGCTGATCATGACCTGTTTGATCTATGCACTGAACATCGCGGACCGGTACGTGGTGTCCACCGTGCTCGAGCCGATCCGCCTCGAACTGCATCTGACCGACACCGGGGTGGCGTTCCTGACCGGGGTGCCGCTCGCCCTGTTCTACGTCACCTTCGGACTGCCCATCTCGTGGTTGGCCGATCGCTCCAATCGGCGAAATATCCTCGCGTCCGCGCTGGTGCTCTGGTCGGCGTTCACGGTGCTCTGCGGACTCTCGCGCACCTACTGGCAGTTCCTCCTCTGCCGCATCGGTGTGGGCGTGGGCGAAGCCGGCGGCCTGCCGCCCTCCTCGGCCATCTTGTCCGATTGCTTTGCGGCGGAGCGGCGCCCCATGGCCTTCACGGTGCTGGCCCTGGGCGCACCGATCGGCGCATGGCTCGGCGCGGACATGGCCGGCATGGTCGCGCACGCCTACGGTTGGCGCGCGGCATTCCTCGCCCTAGGGGCGCCGGGACTGGCGGCCGGCATCGTGGTGTATCTGACCATACGCGAGCCGGTTCGCGGACGACTGGACGCCGCCCAGGATGCACGCAAGCCCTCGATGCTCGACTCCCTGCGCTTCCTGCTGAGCCAGCGCGCGGCCGTTCACGTCCTCATGACGACCGGCGTCTGCTCTCTGTGGGGCTGGGGTCTGATCTGGTGGACACCCACCTTCTTGATGCGCTCCTATGGCCTGAACGTCGGTGAAGCCGGCGCCGTCACGGGTCCCATCCATCTGATCGGCGGGATCGCCGCCTCGCTGGGAACGGCCTGGCTGCTGTCGCGGCCCCGCATGCGGGATCCCCGCCGCGTGCTGTGGGTGCTGGTGATCGGGGTGGGCGCGACCACGGTACCCTCGTTCCTGGCGTACTGGACCCACACGCTGTGGATCGCCAAGTGCATGTTCTGGATCTTCATCCCGGCGATCTATTTCTACATCGGCCCCTGCATGGGATTGCTGCAAAATCTCGCCCCGCACCACATGCGCTCCATGTTCATCGCATGGTCGCTGCTGGTGGGCAACATTCTGAATCTCATCGTCGCACCCCAGTTCATCGGCATGCTGAGCGATTGGTTCGCGCGCAGCGGCGGCGGCGACGCCGCGTCGTTGCGCCTGGCCCTGCTGGTGCTGGCGCCCGCGGGCTTCTGGGCGACCTGGCACGCGTATCGCGCCACCAGGACCGTGATCGAGGATCAAAGGCGCGCCATCGCCTACGGCATGGGAACCGCGACCTAGGCGCCACGCCCCGGGCGGCCGCGTCGTCCCCCTAGGGTTGCGGTCACACCCACCGCACATGGCAGACGGACACCGGGATGCCGTGCGCCAGGCCATGTTCGAGGCATCGCCGCTGGTTGTCCTGCAGCCGGTCTCCCGGCCCCTTGACTTCGATCAGCCGGTAGGCGGCGCGTCCCGGCCAGAACTGAACCAGATCGGGAAAACCCGATCGGTTGGTGCGCACGTCGCTCGCGATCCATTCGAACCACGCGCTGAGGTGCGCGGGAGGAAAACACGCGAGCGCCAGGCGCAGCAGGGCCTCATCCACCCACCCCCAGGCGACGAAGGGGGATAGGATTCCCTGCTTCTCCTCATAACGCCGCAGGATCGTGTCCTGGTAGGTGCCGCTGCGCAATTCGGCAAAGCACCCGGCAAACTCCCGCCGACGCCGCGCAAAGAACCCCGCGCACGACAGGTCGGCCGGGCCCTGATGGAAGGAATGGAAGAACGCGCCCTGGACGGGAGCGAAAACCGCCGGCCAGCACAACAGACCGAACAGCGAATTGATGAGCGTATTTTCGACATAGTGCACCGACGTGTCATCGTTCGAAGTCGACGCCAGCGACTCGAGCACCCGTGTTTCGACCGGCCGGCCCGGGTCGGCGCCCTCGATCGTCATCTCGAAGGTGGGCGGGCAGACGCGGGCCGCCGCCTTGATGCGTCGACCGCGGCCCTCGGCCCGCTCGCGCAGAAGTGCCGCACGCCGCTCCGCCTCCGGGTGCGCGCAGGTCGCATAGAGGCCCAGCGCCCCCACGATCTCGCCGCAGCGCTCCCGCGCGCGGCCCAGTTGATAGCGTAGCTTTTCGCGCCGGGCCTCGAGCCAGTCGCAATCCTCGATCGGCGCCGGCAACTCCCGCTCGACCTCGTCGAGATCGCGAGCCTCGTGCAGCATCGTGCGGCAGAGGTGAAGCCGGTGGAAGGCCTCCACCTGAGCGCGGGTTCGAAAAGGCCGCGACTGGACGTGCAGTGCGATGCATTCGTAGCGGAAGATGCCGAGGTCCGCGAGCACGAACTCCGACCACTCCTGTCTGAAATTGCCGAAGAACATCACCCGCAGCCGGTCGCACAATGGATCGATTTCGAGCCGGTAGACGATCTCCGACGCCGCGTCCATCGAGGACAGTGGTCGCGGCTGGGCAAATTCGTGGCGCAACTCCTCGAGCAGCGCCGCCTTGGAGAGCTTGGAATGGTGCTTCGGCAGCGACAGCATTTGCGCGATTTCGTCCCGGCGGAACAGGCGGAACACCTCCTCGATGGACAGTGCAGGACGCTCATCCACCCAGCCCCGGGCGATCAGGGGACCCATGGCGTCCCTCGGACCGGCGATTTCCGGATACTCCAGCCGGGTTGCGCGGAACAGGGGCCCCTTGCGCATGACCATCCTCACCAGCAGCGCGCGCGACGCCTCGGGAAGGAGACGGAAGTCCGCGATGAACCGCGTCTCCTGCGCATCCAGCAGATCGGCGTCTCGCCTCTGCAGAGTATCGATCAGGATATGAAAATTCCGCAGGTAGTACAGGGGATCGCCCTGGGAGCGGGAAACCGCTACGGGCATCGGATTGTCCACCAGCCCGGCAGCAGGCGCCTGACCTGCGACCCCATGTAGCGGTCGTCGATGAGGACCACGGTGCCGCGATCGTTCACGGTGCGAATGACGCGCCCCGCCGCCTGCACGACTTTTTGCAGTCCGGGGTACAGGTAGGTGAATTCGTAGCCGGCGCCGAACAATGCCTGCATGCGGCGCTCGATTTCGGCGTTGACATCATTGACCTGCGGCAGACCCAGCGTTGCGATGAACGCGCCGATCAACCGGTCACCGGGCAGGTCGATGCCTTCGGCGAACACCCCGCCCAGCACGGCAAAGCCGATGCCGCGGCCGTCGGGCGAGAAGTTCGCAAGGAACGCATCGCGTTCGCCGGCCGCCATCCCGCGGATTTGTTCCCACACGGCGACCTCGGGCGCACGGGCGGTGAATGCCCCGAGAACGGACCTCAGATAGTCGAAGCTGCTGAAGAATGCGAGGTAGTTGCCGGGCTGCGCACGGTACTGGCGGATCATCACGTCGACGATCGGCCTCACTGAGCCGGTCCGATCGCGAAAGCGCGTGGAAATTCGCCGCTCCACCCGCACCTCGAGTTGGTGCGGGCCGAACGGCGATTCCACGTCGATCCAGGCGCTCGCCGCGGGCAGTCCGAGCAGACTGCGATAGAAATCCGGCGGGCTCAGTGTGGCCGAGAACAGCACCGAGGTCGTGCCCGCGGCGAAGCGAGGGGCCAGAAATGGCGCGGGACTCACATTGCGGATGCACACCCTGGCCTGCGGCCCCGCCGTGGTGACGTCGAAGAGCGAATGCAGTCCGAACGCATCGGCCATCCGGCAAAAATGCTGCGCATCGAAGTGAAAGCGCAGCAGCGCTTCGTCGGTGGCGCCCGCCTCCTCCCTCGCGATACCGTCCGCGATGGCCGACGTGGCCCGCTGCAGCGATGCGATGAATCCGGGATCGATGGCGCCGTACACTTGGTAGTCTCGGGCCTGCGCGCGATGCAATGCGCTCCAGCTGCGCAGCACCCGGCGAAGCGGCTCCTTGGCCGCCGGAAACGCCGAACGCAGGGCCGCCTCGAGCACCGGTGGATCGAGCGTCGCGCCATACATGCCGCGGGCGCGGGGCAGCAGGTTGTGGGCCTCGTCGACCAGCAGGCCGATGCGCCAATGATTCTGAACGGTCAGTCCATGCAGAATCGCGCTAGAGTCGAAGTAATAGTTGTAGTCGCCGACGATGACGTCGCACCAGCGTGCGAGTTCGTGCGTAAGATGGTAGGGACAGATCGGGGCCCGTGCCGCGACCTCGCGCACGGTGTCCTGATCCAGGGTACCGCGCGCGAGCGCCGCCTCGCGTGCGGCCGGCAGTCGATCGTAGAATCCCCTGGCCAATGGACAATGAGCCGCATCGCAGGGCGTCCCTGGATGGGGACAGGCGCCTGCCTTCGACACGAGCTCCAGAACGCGCAGCGGTGCCGCTTCCGCACCCCGCCGCAGCTGTTCGAGAGCCCGCAGCGCGAGTCGGCGGCCCGAGGTCTTGGCCACGAGGAAGAACACCTTGTCCAGCCGTTGCCGGGGCGCCGACTTGAGCAGCGGAAACAGCGTGCCGAGCGTCTTGCCGATGCCGGTGGGCGCCTGCACCATCAGCGCGCCTTCCCGCAGGGCGCAGCGGTACACCGCCTCGGCCATCCGGCGCTGGCTCGTGCGCAGGCCGTCGAGCGGAAATGCCAGGTTTTCCAGAAATCGGTCGCGGGCGGCGCGATGCCGTGTCTCCATCGACGCCCAGGACAGGAACCGCTCGCAATGGCCGGCAAAATGCGCCTGCAACTTGGCCGAGGAGGCGCATTCCTCGAAGACCGTCTCGCGTTGGCTGTCGACGTCGAAATACACCAACGCGAGCACGAGGTCGGGGAGCGATCGCGCGACGCACAGCAATGCCCCGTAGATGCGAAGCTGCGCCCAGTGCAGCGCGCGCTGGTTGTCCGCCATCCGACCCAGATCGCCGCGATGGGTTTTGAATTCCTCGAGGCGGTTGGCCACCGGATCGTAGCCGTCGGCGCGGCCCCGTACGTCGAGGGTCTTGTAGCAGCCGCGCAGCGGCACCTCGCGCTGGTAGCCGGGACCCCGCCGTCCGGCCGCCACCCCATGGCCGATCATGCCCTGCAGCGCCGTGGGCGCCGGCGTGAATCGGATGGCGAGATCGCCCGCCTTGGCGGTGAACTCGCAGAGCGAGCGCACCGCCACCGGGTAGCGGGGTTCGGGGTCGCAGGCACCGGCGCGAGGCTCGTCGTTCATGCCTGTATACTTATACAGCCATGGCCGCTGCGCAAGCGACGTCGGCGTCCGCCGTCAGGCGGCGGGGCCGTGGACGAAACTCATCACCTCCGCGGCGATCAGGTCCAGCATCTCGGCAACCCGCGGCACCAGGCAACCGCCGGCCTCGTCGAACACCTTCTCCGAGGAATTGATCGCGGCGCCCAACGGCGTCGGCCACCCTCGCAGGGCGTGTGCGATGTCGCGCAGCGCGCCGAGGGTGTTCATGGCACCGGGCCACCCCCCCGCCGTCGCCACGCAGCCCACGGCACGCCGGCTGAAATAAGGCCTCACGTCGGTCCGCAGGTCCTCGGCATAGTCCAGCGCATTTTTGACGAGTCCCGAGATGCTGCCGTGGTAGCCCGGGGATCCGAGAATGATGCCGTCGGCACGGGCGAGTTGGGTGACCAGGTCGCGCGCCGCGTCCGTACGCTCGGCATTCTCCGGCTGATACATGGGCAGTTGCAGGGCGGGTCCGCTGATGAGAGCGGTCCTCGCTCCGGCGCGCTCCGCGGCGCGAAGCACGTGGCGCATGGCCTTTTCGGTGGTGGAACCCGGACGCAGCGTGCCGCCCACCGCCACGATGTAAGGTGGAGTCATGGCGCGCATGCTACACGGTCAGCGTGCACGTGCGGCAAACGGCGGCTTGGCCAGCCAGACGAACGGCACCAGCAGGAAGAACACGCAGCCCAGACCGAAGAACACGTCGTTCACCGCCATGGTGGATGCCTGGCTCGTGACGATCCGCTCGACGTATCCGAACGCATTCGTACCCTCGATGCCCAGGGTGGCCAGTCGGGACTGATACCCCAGCCAGCCGGCGGCGGCATCGGTCACGTGCTCCGTGAGCACGGCATGGTGATAATCGGTCCGCCGATTCCAGGTCCACACGGTCACCGCGGTGGCGACGCTGCCGGACATGGTGCGGATGAAGTTGCTCACGCCGGAGGCCGAGGCAAGTTCGCTGGGCGGCACGCCGGAGAGCACGATCTGGTTCAGCGGCAGGAAGAAGAACGCGAGCCCGAGGCCCTGCAGAAACCGCGGCGTCGCGAATTGGGCGAACGTCGCCTGCGCGTTCAGGGTGGAGGTCCAGAAGACGGCCGCGCCGAACACGCAGAATGCGAAGCTCGCCGCCAGGCGCAGGTTCAGCCGGTTCATGTTGCGGCCCACCAGCGGCGCCGCGACCATCGCCAGCAGCCCCACCGGCGCGACGGCGAGCCCCGCCCACGTGGCCGTGTAGCCGAGCGTGGTCTGGAGCCACAGCGGAAATATGATGTTGATGCCGGAGAGGCCGAAATAGGCGATGCCGATCACCGCCACACCCACGCGAAAATTGCGGCGCCCGAACAGGTGCATGTCGATGACGGGGTGCTTCTCGGTCAGCTCCCAGGCGACGAGGAACGTGAGGCTCACGAGCGAGACGATCCCCGTCGAGGCGATGATGGGCGAGTTGAACCAATCCTTGTCGTTGCCGTTGTCGAGCATGTACTGCAGGCTGCCCACGCCGATCACCAGCAGAATGAGCCCCGTGACGTCGATCGGCAGCTTGACGATCTGCGATTCCCGGCCGCGCAGCAGATGCAGGCTCGCCACCACGCAAAACGAACCGACGGGCAGGTTGATGTAGAACAACCACGGCCACGACAGGTTGTCCGTGATCCAGCCGCCGATGATGGGTCCGAAGATCGGCGCGACGATGAGCACCATCGCGAACAACGCGATGGCCATGCCCCGCCGTTCGATGGGATAGTTGCGCATCAGGATCGCCTGCGCCACCGACATCATCGGTCCGGAGACCAGCCCCTGCACGAGCCTCGATCCCACCAGCATCGGCAGGCTGGTGGCGAGGCCGCACACCGCGGACATCAGCATGAACAGGCACACCGACGTGATGAAGGTCCGGACCTCGCCGAAGCGCTTGCCTATCCAGCCGGTGAGCGGCTGCATCACGGCGGCGGCGAGCATGTACGAACTCACGGCCCAGGTCCCCTCCGACGCGCTGACCCCGAGGCTGCCGGCGATCGAGGGCACGGACACATTGACGATGGTCATGTCGAGGATTTCCATGAACGCGGCCGTGCCGATGGCCAACGTCAGAAACAGGAGCCGGCCGCCGCGCAGCGGCGGATGCTCGGGGGCGGCGGCCCGGAGGTCCTCGGCCATGAGCGATCGGACCGCGCTAGTCTTGGGCGCCGAGATTGCGGCGCACGATGGCGTCCGCTTCGGCATTCGCCCGGTCGAGATCGCGCGTGTACACCTCGGTCACGCCGACCGGCCGCTCGGCCGCCTGTGCCGCCAAAACCCGGCCCTCCCGATGCGTGGTGTCGACCGTCACCGTGGCCGACAACCCGATCCGCAGCGGCGACCTGGCGAGATCCGCAGCGTCTATCTGAATCCTCACCGGCACCCGCTGCACGACCTTGATCCAGTTGCCCGAGGCGTTCTGCGCGGGCAACAGCGCGAAGGCGGCGCCCGTGCCGGCCGACATGCCGTTGATGTGACCGTGATAAATGAAGGATCCGCCGTACAGATCGCTGCGGACTTCGGCCGGTTGGCCGATGCGCAGATTGCGCAGCTGGACTTCCTTGAAGTTCGCATCCACCCACAGCGAGCCGAGCGGGATGACCGTCATCAATGCCTGCCCGGCCTGCGCGTGCTGGCCGAGCTGGACGCTGCGTTCGGCCACATAGCCGTCCACGGGCGCCACCACGGCATTGCGCTGCGCCACGATCCAGGCGTCGCGATACGCGGCTTTCGCCAAGGTCACCGCCGGATTCTCCTGCACGCTGGTCCCTTCGATCGGCGCACGGGCTGCGGTCGCCTGGCGCTGCGCCTGAATCAGGGCGGCGCGCGCCAATTCGACACTTTCACGGGCGTGCCGCACCTCTTCCGGGGCGATCGCGCCGTCGCCGAGCAGCGGCTGGCGCTTCGCGAGGTCCGCCTCGGCCCGTGCCAGCTCGACTCTTCGCGTGGCGATCAAGGAGTCGTATTGCGCGGCCGTGTCCCGCTGCTGGCGCACCTGGCGCACGGCCTGACCCAGGGCGCTCGCCGTGCGCGCCAACGCCGTCTGTGCGTCGACGGGGTCGAGGCGCACCAACACCTGGCCGGCCTCGACACGCTGGGTGTCGTCCGTGAGCACCGCCACCACCGTGCCCGCGACCTGCGAGGAAATCACCACCTTGTTGCCGTTGACATAGGCATCGTCGGTGCGTTCGCGCTCGGACAGCACGAGAATCCAGAATACGCCCCACACCATGGCGATGGCGATGAACGCCAGGCCGATCAGGATGAGGATCTTGCGCCGCCTGCCGTTGGCCGGTTCGGGTGAGGTTTCCAGGGTTGCATTCATGCTCTATTCGCTCTTCGTTTCGTAGCCGCCCCCGAGGGCGCGCGTGAGACCGATGTCGGCCGACAAGGCGGCCGCGTCCAGCTGCAGCAGGGCGTCGCGCTGCTCGATCCAGGTTTCGGTCGCCGTCAATTCGGCGCGAGAATCCGTCACGCCCTGCCGCACGCGCGCCGCCGCGCCCGCCCGCAGGCGCTGCGCGGCCTCCACCGCGGCCAGGCGCTGCGTGCGCTGCGCGGCGAACTGCGCCCTGGAAGCCGCCTGGGTTGCCACGTCGCGTGCCGCATTGACGAGAGTGTCCTGGTACCCGGCCACGGCGGCGTCGATGGCCGCCTGCGCCCCGCCGTACCGCGCCTGCAGCCGCCCCGCGTCGAAAATCGGCAGGTGAATCGCCGCGCCGACCGAGGGCACCCGGCTGCCGTACTCGAGCAGCCTGCCGACGTCGATGCTCTGCAGACCGGCCAGGGCGTTGATGTTGATGTCGGGCAGGAATTCCGCGCGCGCCGCGTCCCGATTCTTCTGCGCCGCCTCGACCCGCCAACGGCTCGCCGTCAAGTCGGCGCGGCGCGCCATCAAATCGATCTTCACGTCGTCGGGGACGCCGTTGCCGATGGCCGGCAGCGGCCTCGCGCTCGGCGTCGGCAATTCATCGGGCGCGCGCCCGACGAGCGCGGCGAGGGCAACCCAGCGCAGATTCGCGGAACCCTGCAGCGCGGCGATCTGCTCACGGACCTGCGCCAGATTCGCGTCGGTGCGGTGAGATTGGTCGGCAGCCTCCAGTTCCGCGCCGATGCGCGCCGCGGTGATCGCGCCTTCGCGCGCCACCGCGATTTCGCGCTCGTGCGCCAGCGCCAGCCGGCCCTGATCGGCCTGCCAGCCGAAGTAGGTGTCGGCCACCGAACTCTCCAACATCAGCGCCGCCGCGATCCGGTCCGCCTGCGCCGCGTGGGCCTCGTCGAGCGCCGCGTCCACCGAGTCCCGCTGCTTGCCCCACCAATCGAAGGTGTAACTCGCCTGCAGTCCGAGATCGAACTGATCGTACCAATTGAATCCGAGGAGCCGGGGCGGGAACAGGCCGTTGTCACTGAGCCGCTGGCGGCCGGCGTCGCCCTGGGCCTGGAGATGCGCGCCGGCGACGGCGCCCGCGGCACGCACCGATTGCCGCGCGCTGTCGAGGCGCGCGTGCGCAGTCGCCAGCGTCGGCGAGGACGCGAGCGCCATTTCGATCAACCGATCGAGGGTCGGATCCCGATACTGCATCCACCATTCGCGGACGGGCCAGGTGCCGCCCTGCGAGGGGAGATCGCTGAGCGGCGCCTCGGCGGTCAGCGTCACCGGCTTCGGCCGGGGCGGCAGCCCGACGCAGGCGGCCAGCGACGCGGTCAGCAACCACAGGCTCACGCGGGCCCGGATCATTCGATCCTCTCGACGGCGGGCGTGTGCTGCGCGAGCGCCTCATCGAGTCTCCCGCCGAGGGTCTTCAGCTTCTCGACGAGATCCAGTTGTTCCGCATCGGAGAAATCCCTGAACATTTCCCGCAGCGGCCCAAAGAGCGTCGGCAACAGCCGCCGTACCAACTCCTCCCCCTGTTCGGTGATGCGCAACACCATCTTGCGCCGGTCGTGCACGCTGGAGATCCGGGTGATGAGGTCGCGGGTCACCAAGGCATCGCTGATCCGCGACATGTTGGCGGGGCTTTGCGAGGTCTTCACGCATAAATCCGTGGGGTGGGCGACGCCGTCGGGCTGGGAAAACAGGGTGGTCAGCACCCGAAACTCGGCCTCCGCGAGCCCGAATGGACGGATGTCGTGCTCCAACAGCGTCGTCATTCCGCGCCCAAGGTGTTGGATGAGCCGGCAGAGCAGCACGCTGGTCACGGGCAAATCGGGCACTCGTGCGCGCAAGCGGGCGAGATTGGCCTCGAGTTTCTGAATCTGCAGGTGAGCGTTATTCATTTGATGACTAACCATTCAATACGATATATTTTAGCAAGTGAATATCTTATCCGTAAATAGTCCTTGCCATGGAAAACGACACGTGTCATTTTTCACCATGGCCGAAGCATCCAATCCCCAGTCGCCGACCCCGCATCGGGTGGGCCGCCCGCGGCGGGGAACCGAGTCGGAGCGCTTGGGCGCCTTGATTGCCGCCGCGACTCGGGTATTCCTGCGCGACGGCTACGACGGCGCCAGCATCGACAAGGTGGCCGGCGAGGCCGGCGTCTCGACCCGTACCATCTATGAGCGCTTCAAGAACAAGGCCGACTTGTTGGGCGCCGTGATCGAGCGACTGGTCGAGCGCGACATGCGGGAAGTCATGACCGGCGAGGAATTGGATCGTCTCGAACCGCGTCTGGCCCTGGTGCGGATCGGTGAGTTCATCACGGGCCGCGCCTGCCAGGCCGAGGCTGCGGCGTTATTTCGCATTTTGGCCGCTGAAGCCCACCGTTTCCCCGAACTTGCCACCAAAATGCGCCAGGGTGCAAAGGCAAAAATCGACCAGGTGGTCATCCGTTATTTTCGCGCGCAGGCGCAGCGCGGCACCCTGCAGATCGCCGATCCCGAGCGCGCCGGGGTGTTGTTCATGCAGATGGTGTGCGCGGAGTTGCACGAGTGTCTGCTATTCGGTTCGGCCGGCGAGATTGCCCGGCTGGACTTCAGCGCCCATTTGGCGCTGGTCGTCGATATCTTCGTGAACGGCACCTTGCCCCGCGAGGCCCCTCGAACGCCCTCGATGGCGCCCCCCGCTGCGGCGGAGACACCCGTATGAACGCAGCCACGGCCGGGGTCCCCACCGCTCGTTGGCTCACCGCAGCCGCGACCTTGCTGCTGACGGCCTGCGCCGTCGGACCGAACTTTCGGCCGCCCGCCGCACCGCACACCTCCGGATTCCTACCGCCCGGGTCGTCGGCACCCGCCGGCGCGACCGCAGCGCCGGCAGGCGGCGAACCGCAGCGCTTCGTCGACGGCATGGACATCCCCGGCCAGTGGTGGACCTTGTTCCGGTCCCCGGAACTCAATGCCCTGATCCAGCGCGGACTGGACCACAATCCCACCCTCGAGGCGGCGCAGGCGGCGCTGCGCCGGGCCAACGAGACGGTGGCGGCCGAGCGCGGCAGCCTGTACCCGAGCGTCTCGGGCCAACTGCAGACCGAACGCCAGCAGGCATCCGGCGCCTCCTTCGGACAGCCGGCGCTCGGCTCCTTTCTCTACACGCTCAACAGCGCGTCGATCAACGTCGGGTACACGCTGGACGTTTTCGGCGGCGTCCGGCGACAGGTCGAATCGCTGCAGGCACAGGCCGACTATCAGCGGTTTGCGTTGGAAGCCAGCTACCTCGCGCTCTCGGCGAACATCGTCACCGCCGCCGTGACCGAGGCGTCGTTGCGCGCCCAGATCGCGGCCACGGAGGACATCGCGCGCTCACAACGGGCGCAACTCGACATCGTTCAACGGCGCGTCGATGCGGGCGGTGCGGCGCGCGCCGATGTGCTGCAACAGCTGTCCGCGCTGCAAAGCACGTTGGCCAGCCTGCCCGGCCTCAAGAACCAGCTGGCTCAGGAGCGCAACCAGCTCGCGGCGTATGTGGGCGCGCTGCCGGCCGACTATGACGGCGCTGAGATCCGCTTGGATTCCCTGAGCCTGCCGGGCGACCTGCCGGTCAGCCTGCCCTCGAAGCTGGTCGAGCAACGGCCGGACATCCGTCAATACTCCGCGCTCCTGCATCAGGCGACCGCGCAAATCGGCATCGCCACCGCCAACATGCTGCCGCAGATCAGCTTGACCGGCAGCTTTGGCGGATTGGGTTCCCGCTTCTCGGACGTATTCTCCCCCTCGGCCGCCGTGTGGAGTGCCATCGCCGGCTTGACCCAGCCGATTTTCAAGGGCGGCCAACTGGTCCACCAACGCCGGGCCGCCGTCGCGGCGGCTCAGGAAGCGGCGGCAAACTACCAAGGCACCGTGCTCACCGCCTTTCAGAACGTGTCGAATGCGCTGTATGCGGTGCGCGCCGATGCCGAGACGCTCGACGCCGAAATCCTCGCGGAACATACCGCGGCGGAGAGCCTGAAGCTGGTGCAGGCGCAATACACGAGCGGCGGAGCGAGCCACCTGCAGGTGTTGACGGCTGAACAAAGCTACCAGGGTGCCGTCATCAGCCTGGTCAAAGCGCGTGCGCAGCGCTACGCCGACACCGCGGCCCTTTTTCAAGCACTCGGCGGCGGTTGGTGGAACCGCGCCGACGTCGCCGACAACACCTCCGACTGCTGCAAGGGACGACCGTGAATACTATGGAAACAGCAATGCCCGCCGACGGACGCGGGACTGCCCGGCCCCGGGCCATGGTCAAACCGCTGGTGATTCTGGTGATCGCCACGGCGGTCATCATGGGCGGCATTTTCGGCTGGCAGACGTTCATCGGCAGGATGACGAAGAAATACATGGGTGCCATGGCCACGGCGCCGCAGACGGTGTCGACGACCGTGGCCGCGGCGACGAGCTGGCAGTCGCGGACCGAGGCGCTCGGGAGCGTGCGCGCCGTCCGCGGCGCCGATCTGGCGGCGCAGGCCGCCGGCGTGGTCGACAAGATCCACATCGAGTCGGGCGCGGACGTGCCCGCGGGCACGGTGCTCCTCACGCTGAAGGCGAACGATGATCCCGCCAAGCTCGCCCAATTGCAGGCGCAGGCGGAACTCGCCGCCCTCACCTTGAAGCGTGATCGGGAACAACTGGCCGCCCAGGCGATCAGCCAGGCGACGGTGGACGCCGACGCGTCGAACCTCAAGGCGGCACGCGCCCAGGTGGCCGCGCAGCAGGCGTTGATCGAGGAGAAAACGGTGCGGGCTCCCTTCGCCGGCAAACTCGGCCTGCGTCTGGTCGATGAAGGTCAGTATTTGAGCGCCGGCACGGCGGTCGTCACGCTGCAGGCGATCGACACGGTCTACATCGACTTCTACGTGCCTCAACAAACCCTCGGCACCCTGAAGACGGGCCAGACGGTCGTCGCGACGGTCGACACCTACCCAGGCGCCCGTTTCCCGGGCATCGTCACGTCGATCAACTCCAAGGTCGACCCCGCCAGCCGCAATGTCCAAGTGCGCGCGTCGTTCGCGAACGCCGACCGGCGCCTGGTGCCCGGCATGTACGCCAACCTCGCCATCGACAACGGCGCCGCGACGACGCAGATCACGCTGCCGCAGACGGCCATCACCTACAACCCTTACGGGAATACCGTGTACCTGGTGCAGCGCAACGGCACCGACGACAAAGGCAATGCCCGGCTCACCGCGCTGCAACGCTTCGTGAAACTCGGGGACACCCGCGGCGATCAGGTCGCGATCCAGAGCGGTGTGTCGGCCGGCGACGAAGTGGTCACTGCAGGGCAGATGAAACTGCGCAACGGCTCGCCGATCGTCATCAACAACCGCATCCTTCCCAGCGACGATGCGCACCCGAGCCCCCCGAATGAATGATCGCGCACCCGCCCGTCGAGGCCTGCTGTGAACTTCACCGACCTGTTCATCCGCCGTCCGGTTCTCGCGAGCGTCGTCAGCCTCGTGATCCTGGTCGTGGGCCTGCGCTCCTACAGTTCGCTGCAGGTGCTCGCCTATCCGAAGACGGAGAACGGCATTGTCACAATCACCACCTATTTCCCCGGTGCCGACCCGGATGCGATCGCCGGCTTCATCACCACGCCGATCGAGGCGGCGGTCGCGCAGGCCAACGGCATCGACTACATGACCTCGACCAGTCAGAGCGGCACCAGCACCATCACAGTGAATCTGCGCCAGAACTACGACACGTCGAAGGCCGCGGCAGAGATCAACATCAAGGTCAATTCGGTTCTGAACCAGCTGCCGGTGGGGTCGCAGCAGCCGACGATCACCGTGAAGGTTGGGCAGACCACGGACGCGATGTACATGGGATTCTCCAGCCCGACGCTGCAGCGCAACGAGGTCACGGACTACGTGCAGCGCGTCGTGCAGCCCAAGCTGCAGGCAGTCGCCGGCGTGCAGACCGCCGAGGTCATCGGCGGGCAGTACTTCTCGCTGCGGGCATGGCTCGATCCGAAGAAGCTGTCCGCCTACGGCCTGACGGCGAGCGACGTGGCCGGCGCCCTCGCGAACAACGATTACGTCTCGGCGGTCGGCAACACCAAGGGCCAGATGGTCCAGGTGACCCTGACCTCGAACACCAGCCTGCACAGCTTGAGCGAATTCCGCGACCTGGTGGTGAAGCAGGTGAACGGCGCGAACGTGCGCCTGAGCGACATCGCGACCGTCTCGCTGGGGGCCGATTCGTACGAGGCCCGCGTGGCGTTCGACGGCAAGCCCGGCGTTTTCGTCGGCATCCAGGTCGCCCCGAGCGCGAATCTCCTGACTGTCGTCAACGGCGTGAAGGCGGTGTTTCCGGAAATCCAGGCGCAGCTGCCCCAGGGATTGACCGGCCTCGTCATTTACGACTCGACGGCTTTCGTGAATTCCTCGATTCATGAAGTGGCCACCACGCTGGTCGAGGCGCTGGTCATCGTCATGGCGGTGATCTTCGCGTTCCTCGGCTCACCGCGCTCGGTGCTGATCCCGGTGGTGGCGATCCCCCTGTCGCTCATCGGCACGTTCGCCATCATGCTGGCGCTCGGATTTTCCATCAATCTCCTGACGCTGCTGGCGCTGGTCCTCGCCATCGGCCTGGTGGTGGACGATGCGATCATCGTGGTGGAGAACGTCAACCGCCATCTGGAGGGCGGCATGTCCTCGATGGCCTCTGCGGCCCTCGCCGCCCGGGAGCTGGCGGGCCCCATCGTCGCCATGACCGTCGTGCTGCTCGCGGTGTTCGTGCCGATCGGGTTCCAGGGCGGATTGACCGGCGCGTTGTTCGTGGAGTTCGCCTTCACGCTCGCCGCATCGGTCACCGTCTCCGCGGTGATCGCGCTCACGCTGTCGCCCATGATGTGTTCGCGGCTGCTCAGGCCGCATCGTCCCGACGGCAGGGATTGGGAGAGCCGCCTGGTGCGGTTCATCGACGTGAGGTTCGACAAACTGCTGCACTGGTACCAGCGCAAACTGGTGCGCAGCCTGAGGTATACGCCGGTGACCGCGGCGCTCGTGGTGCTCGTGCTGGCCAGCATCTATTTCATGTACTCGGGCGCCAAGAGCGAACTGGCGCCGCAGGAGGACCAGGGATTCATCCTGGTCCAGGCCACGTCCGCGCCCGACGCCACGCTGCAGGGAAAGTCCCTCTACGACCAGGAGGACTTCGACATCGCCATGAGCGTGACCCACCCGAATCACGTGTTCCAGATCGATGCACCGAGCCAGGCCATCTTGGGATTGGCGCTGCCGCCGCGCAATGAGCGAAAACTGGGCGCGACCGCCCTGCAGCAGGGGCTGCAGCAAAAGATCGCCGCGGTGGCGGGACAAAAGACCGCCGTGTTCCAACCGCCGTCCCTGCCCGGTGCGTTCGGTCTGCCGATCCAATTCGCGATCACGACGACCGAATCCGCCGCACGCCTCAACGAGGTCTCTCAGGAATTCCTGAGCGCGGCGGTCAAGAGCGGAATGTTCATGTTCATCGACACGGATCTGAAATACGACCTGCCGCAATCCGTGATCGAAATCGACCGGCAAAAGGCGGCGCAACTCGGCCTGACCATGACCCAGGTGGGCGGTGCCCTCGGCTCCTTGCTCGGCGGCAACTACGTGAATTACTTCAGCATGGACACGCGCTCGTACAAGGTGATCCCGCAGGTCGAACGGCAGTCGCGACTGAACGTGAGCCAGCTGCTGAACTATCCGATCGCCAACGTGGGCGGGGTGCCGGTGCTGCTGTCGACCATCGCCACGATCCGGCCGGTGACGGTGCCGGAAACCTTGAATCATTTCCAGCAGCTCAATTCCGCCACCCTCTCCGGCGTGATGTCTCCCGGCGTGTCGCTGGACGACGCGTTGAAATACCTTCAAGGCCTCGCGGCCCGGACGCTGCCGCAGGGCTATTCGGTCGACTACGGCGGCCAGGGACGCCAGTTCGTCGCCGAGTCCGGCGGCATCATGACCACGTTCGCTTTCGCCATCATCATCGTATTCCTGGCGCTGGCTGCATTGTTCGAGAGCTTCCGCGACCCGCTGGTCATTTTGATTTCGGTGCCGCTCTCCATCGCCGGCGCCCTGATCTTCATCGCACTCGGCGTCGGCGGCGCCAGCGTCAACATCTACACGGAGGTCGGACTGGTGACGCTGATGGGCCTCATCAGCAAGCATGGCATCCTGATCGTCGAGGTGGCCAACACCGAGCAGCAGACCGGTAAGAGCAAGCATGCTGCCATCGTCGCGGCGGCCAGCGCGCGTCTTCGACCGATCCTGATGACGACGGCCGCGATGGTGTTGGGCGTGCTGCCGCTGGTGTTCGCAAGCGGAGCCGGAGCCGCCTCGCGCTTTGCGATCGGCCTCGTGATCTCGACCGGCATGGCGATCGGCACGGCCTTCACGTTGTTCGTCGTACCCGGGGTTTACATGCTGATCGGAGCGACTCACTCCGAAGGCGATGTCTCGGAAGCGGTGGACATAATCCCGAGCACCGCACCATGAGCCTGCACTTCATATTTAATAAAATACAATCACTTACGATTTTCTTCTGATTTTTTTTCGAGAAAACAATCCTAACATCCGCACTCCATTGAGCCCTTCCCACGGGCGCGTACGGCGGGAGAATTCCGCGTTGCGTTTTGTGCGCTGTCTTGTATATTCCAATCGTAGAGACTTGATTTGCCAAGGCTCTTAAGGGAGGTGCAAACCTCGAATTCACTTTAAGGTTGGGGTTTTGCTTAAGTGGGGCCTGCATGATGAGCGCTTGGGAAAGTTTGCACTTTGCGACGCTTGAACTCGCGCATTCCACGCCGATCAAGCAACGGCTGATTTGCGCCTACCGCCGGCATCTCGTCTCGATTTCCGAGGACCAGATACCCGGCGAGGCCCGCGAGTCGTTTCGACAGGTGCTCGCCACCTTGAGCGGAGTGAAGCCGTTGCGGGGGGAGGATGCCGTGGTGGCATCGGTGCGCAAGATGTCCATTCAAGAGGCGGATGATTGCGCCACGCTCATCGTGGAGATCTTCGGCACCACCTGCCGTCTGCTGCTCAATTCCGGGCGCCAGAGCGCCTCGGTGGTGCAGCTTCACAGCGCGGAACGCGAACCCGCGGGCTACGAAGTCCCCGCGCTCATCGCCAGCAACTAGTCTCCCGTCGGGGCGATCCGGGAGGGGTCAATCGAGCTTGAACTCGATGGTGTCCCACCGCGTGGTCTCCTGGTGGCGTGCCTGGCGCCGCAAGGCGTCGATCAGGTTGCGCTCGTTCCACGCGCAGACTTCGTCCGCCAAATCCTTGACCGCCTTCGGCAGGGGATCGACCGAGCCGAAAATCTCCATGGCTACAATAGGCCGGTCCGCCGCCTTGGCGAAATTCATCTCGAACAGCACCAATTCGGGCGAGGCAAAATACGCCCCCGGCACCACCACCACCACTTCGCAGGGGGCGATTTGGCGCCGCAGGTCCTCGCGCTGGCTTTCCTTGTCGATGGGCCGTTTCGCGTGCGGCTGACCGGTGTTGAGGTAGTAAAAGCTCCCTGAGGCCTCGAGGTACTCGAATATCCGGGTGTAATCATCGGTCTCGACCCAGGCGTGGGTGACGAACAGGCGGATCGGGTTGGACGGACTCGACATGGGTCCATTGTAACTTGACGATGGTCATGCGCGAAACACCGCACGCCGATACAATCGGCGGGGTGCGCTTGCTGATCTACAACATCCGTTATGCCACCGGCACCGGGCCGGCATTCCACCTGCCCGTCCCGGGCGCGGGGTACCTGCGCTCGAGCCGCCAGGTACTGACCCAGATCACCGAGTTCATCAAGGGCCAGGACCCGGACGTGGTGGGCCTCATCGAGGTGGATACCGGCTCCATTCGCACGGGAATGGTCAACCAGGCGGACTTCATCGCCCGCTCCCTGGGTCATTACTCGACGTTCGAGTGCAAATACGGCGTCTCGTCGGTGAACCACCTGGTGCCGATCGTGCGCAAACAGGCCAATGCCTTCCTGGCGGCGCCGCGGGTCCGCGGGGAACGGTTCCACTACTTCGATACGGGAATCAAGCGGCTCATCATCGAGCTGGAATTGGACGACATCGCGATTTTCCTGGTGCACTTGTCGCTCAAATTCCGCCACCGGCAGTACCAGCTGCGCCATCTCTACGACCTGCTGCGTAAAACCAGCAAGCCGGTGATCGTGGCGGGGGATTTCAATACCTACTGGGGAGACCACGAGCTGTATCTGTTCATGCAGGCGGCAGGCCTGACGAACGCCAACGCCCACGGACTCCCCTCCTACCCGAGCAACAGCCCGCGCAAGGAGCTGGATTTCATCCTGCACAGCGGCCAAATCGAGGTCAATCGATTCGAAATGCCCGGCGTGCAGTTTTCCGACCATTTACCCCTGGTCTGCGATTTCACGATCCATCAGCACCTGCGACAGGCCGCCTGACCTCGCCCCAATGTGACCTAATACAGGGTAGGACCCCGGTGGACGTGTGATAGCATTCGCATCCAAAATCATGGGGTTGTAAACGAAGGCGCCGGCAATTTCTCGATGGATGAACGACCAGTCGATCTCGCAATTCTGAAGACTTTCTCGCCCCTCGACGGATTGAAGGCGGAAAATCTGCATGCGCTCGCCCGAAAGACGCAGATTCTCGAACTGGGCGCCGGACGTGTCTTGTTCAAGCAGGGCGATACCGACAAGCGGACGTTCTACCTGGTGGCCGGTCAGGTCGAACTGCGGGCCGATGACAAGCTCATCGGGGTCGTACGCGCGGGGACCCCCGAGGCCCGGGCCGCGCTCGCGCCCGGACTTCCGCGCAAATTCACGGCGCGAGCGGCCAATACGCTCGAGTACATCGTGATCGACAGCGACCTGCTCGACGTGCTCCTGACCTGGGATCAGACGGGACAATACGAGGTCGCGGAACTGCGCGGCGACGGGTTGGACGTGCCCGGCGACTGGATGACGACTCTGCTGCAGACGAAGGCCTTTCATCGCATACCGCCGGCGAACATCCAGGCGATTTTCATGCGCATGCAGCGCATCAACTACCGCGCGCGCGACGTCGTGATCAAGCAGGGCACCGAGGGCGACTACTTCTACGTCGTGGTCGCAGGACGGTGCGTGGTGACCCGCGAAACACCCTTGAACAAGGAGGGCATCAAGCTCGCGGAACTGGGGCCCGGCGACAGTTTCGGCGAAGAAGCCCTGATTGCGGAGGCGAAGCGCAATGCCACCGTGACGATGGCGACCGACGGCACATTGATGCGGCTCGGCAAGGCGGACTTCCAAACCCTGCTCAATGAGCCGCTGCTGCAATGGGTGGACTACGAGGCCGCCCGCGACATCATCGCCAAGGGCGGCAAATGGCTCGACGTGCGGCTTCCGAGCGAATTCCAGAATTTCAGGATCGACGATGCGATCAACATCCCGCTCTATTTCATCCGCCTGAAGCTCAACGCGTTGGACAAGAACGTCACGTACGTCGTGTGCTGCGACACCGGCCGCCGCAGTTCCGCCGCCGCCTACATCCTGAGCGAGCGGGGCTTCGAAGCGCGCGTGTTGAAGGGGGGTCTCGCGGCCACCGAGGCGGCGCGCGCGCGCGGCGGCTGACCGGCGCGGCCCCGCGGCCCTACATCGTATGGGTGGGTTTGTCGCCCCCGAGGGCGCCCGCCAGATAATTCTCGATCTTCTTCTGCGTATTGCCGCGATCCTGCTCGCTGAACTGCACGCCGATCCCGGCGGTGCGCTTGCCCTGCGCTCCCTTCGGGGTCATCCAGATCACCCGGCCGGCGACCGGCAGCTTCTCCTCCTCCCCCATGAGATTCAGCAGCATGAACACCTCGTCCCCCAGGCGGTAGTTGCTGTTGGTCGGGATGAACAAACCGCCATTCTTCACGAAGGGCATGTAGGCGAGGTAAAGCGCGCTCTTATCCTTGATCGTGAGGGTCAGCAACCCCGGTTTGTTACTTGGACTTCGCAATTACTATCATTCCCAAAAATGACTCACTTTGCCAGGGCGGCCCGACCGCCCAATAACAAGGCTTCCAACGCCAGCTGTTGATTCAGGCCGGTCGACGCGAGACGACGCAGATCGCGTGCAGCGTCCAGCAGCTCGAATAGAGACCTTATCTTGGGCTTAAGTAAAGCGGCAGGCAAGCGGACGCGTTCCGCAGTTTGCGTCGAATCGTCCGCTCCGAGGCACGTATGTACGCGACGTGTGATCCAGTTCTCAAGCCAGATTATGCGCAGGCCGGGATTGGATCTGGCCCACTGTTCCGCGAGCAGGGTCACATCGACGGCGCCCGCCGCGAGGGCGCGGATGGCCTCCTGCATCTCCGCCTCGAGGGCGCCCAGACCCGCGGCCTGCAGTTCGAGCGCCAGCAGCGGTGCGCCGCCGGCAAGCGCCAAGGCGCCTTCCCACGGCTGATCCGCCGGCCCGTGGGCCATGAGCCAGGCCACCGCATCGGCTCGCGCGGGGGGCCGCAACACGATGCGCAGACAGCGGCTGGCAATCGTCGCAGGCAGCCGGTGCGCGGGCCTGACGATCATGACCAGCATCGTGTCGGCGGACGGTTCTTCCAGGGTCTTCAAGAAGGCGTTTGCGCCGTTCGCGTTGAGGGCCTCGGCCGTCTCGATGACGCCGACCTTGAATCCGCCGCGGTAGCTCTTCGTCGCCAACGAGTCGATCAGGTCCCGGATCTGCTCCACCTTGATCTGCCTCGCCTCCTCCTCCACGCCCACCCGATGGTAATCCGGATGCGAGTCGGACCGCAGCAGCGAGCAGGAGGCACAGGCGCCGCAGGGCCGCTCCGCCGCCGCCTCGCACAGCGCCATCCCGGCCATCCAGTGTGCGAGACTCTCGGCCCCCAGACCGGGCGTGCTCACGATCAGCGAGGAATGCGGCAGCCGCCCGGTCCGTCCCGCTTCGCGCAGCCTGCGCCGGGGAACCTCGAGCCAAGGCAGCGATTCGGCGCTCAGGAAATCCATGCTTTCGACTCCAGCGCCTCGCGCACGCGCGCCGCCACGTCGTCCACCGCGGGCGACGCATCGATGACCGCGAAGCGCTCGCGCTCCGCGGCGGCCCTGCGCAGGTATTCCGCCCGCACGCGCTGGAAGAATTCGCCGCGCTCGCTCTCGAACCGATCGCGAACCTTGCCGGCGTCGCGATCAGCCGAGCGCGCCATGCCGATGTCGACGGGCAGATCGAGCAGCACCGTGAGATCCGGCCGGCGGTCCCCCTGCACCAGGGTTTCGAGGCGGCCTATGTCCTGCCGACCCATGGCCCTCCCGGCCCCCTGATAGGCATAGGTCGCGTCGGTGAACCGGTCGCAGACGACCCAGGTTCCCGCATGCAGGGCCGGCTCGATGAGATTGGCGAGATGCACGGCGCGGGCCGCGAACATGAGCAGCAATTCGGCGGTCGCCGGAAGAGTTTCGGAGCGCGGACTCAAGACCAGATCGCGGATCCTCTCCGCCAACGGCGTACCGCCCGGCTCGCGGGTGATCACGTGAGCGACGCCTCGGCCGTCGAGGTACTTCGCGAGGCGTGCGACCTGGGTGGTCTTGCCGACGCCCTCGATGCCCTCGAAGGTCACGAAACGGCCGGGAATGCCGCTCATGGCGCCGCCTCCGAAGCCGCCCGCTGCCGTTGCCGTGCCAGATACTTCGACACCGCGGCGTTGTGCTCCTCCAGGGTCGCGGAAAAAACGTGGCTGCCGTCGCCCTTGGGCGAGGCGACGAAGTATAGCGCGTCGGTCTTTGCCGGGTGCGCGGTGGCCTCGATCGCCGCAGCGCCGGCCAGGGCAATCGGGGTGGGAGGCAGTCCGGTTCGCGTGTAGGTGTTATAGGGCCCGTCGGTGCGCAGATCGACCGTATGTACATCCCCGTCGTAGGCATCGCCTAGACCGTAGATCACGGTGGGATCCGCCTGCAGGCGCATGCCGATGCCGAGCCGGTGCAGGTACAGCCCGGCAATTTTGGGCAGTTCCGCCGGCAATCCGCTCTCCTTCTCCACGATCGAGGCCATGATCAGGAGTTCGGCGGCATCATGCAACGGAATCGTGGCATCACGGTCCCTCCATGCGGAGTCGAGGACCCGCTGCAGTGCGGCATGCGCCTGCCGCAGCAACTCCACGTCGCTCGTGCCGCTCGGAAACCGGTAGGTCTCGGGCAGGAACTGTCCCTCGGCGTTCATGCCCGGGAACCCCAGCCTTTCCATGACGCGCGGATTCGCCGCCGGCAAGGTCGCGAGGATGTCCGGATTGCGGCGCATGGCCACAAGCAGATCCTGCACCCGCCAGCCGTCGACGATGGTCAACGAATGCAGCAACACCTGGCCGGTCACCATCCTGTCGAACAACTGTCGCGGGGTCATGCCCGGCACGACCTCGTACTCTCCGGCCTTGATGGCATTGGCCGTCCCCTTCCAGCGCGCATAGAGGACCCAGGCCCGTGGCCGGGTTACGATTCCCCGCGCCGCCAGATCCGCGGCGACGCGCGCAAAACGCGAGCCGACGGGGACCTTGATGCGCAGCGGAGAGGCGATGTGCATGGGTTCATCGAGACTGCGCAGGCCCAACCAGGCGGCGCGCCCGGACACCGCGAGCGCCACCGATGCGGCGATCGCCAAAGCCGCGCGCACGGGGTGTTTCATTGCAACTCCAACAGCTGCGCGAACCGGATCGCCGCGTCCCGCTCGCGCGGCGTGATGTGCGACCGGCCCGACTGGATCCGCGCGACCGGCACAACGCCGGCGATGGCATTGGTCATGAACACTTCGTGAGCCCGGCCGAGATCGTCCCAGCGCAGGCGCTCCTCGCCGACCCGCAGGCTCAGGGAATCGGCTTGTTCCATGACCCACCGCCGCATCACGCCGGCGACTCCGCAGCGGTCGACCGGGGGGGTCAGGAGCGACGATCCGCGGCGCACGAACACGTTCGACATCGTGCCGCAGACGATGTGGTCGTCCGCATCGCGCATCAGACCCTCCCAGATGCGCGCATCCGTCCATTCGGCCCTCGCCAGCACCGATTCGAGCCGATTGAGGGTCTTCAATCCTCCCAAGGCCGCATTGATCCCGAGACGCATGTCGCACATGCGCACCCGGACCGCGTCGGGGCTTCCCGCCGCGGCGTGCCGCGGCAGGGCATGCAACGAGATCACGCGCGTGCCGCGCTCGTTGCCGTCCGGCCTATAGCCGCGCCGGCCGATGCCCCGCGTGACGATCAACTTCAAGACCGCTTCGGGCCGCCGTTGCGCGATGCGCTGCAGTTCGCCTTGCAGCCGCCGGCGGGGCGGAGCGTCCATCTGCAGCCGCCGGCAGGCATCGCCGAGCCGCTCCAGATGATAGTCGAGAAGCCGAACGGCACGGCGGCGCACGCGCATCGTTTCGAACACGCCGTCCCCATAATTCAGTCCGCGGTCGCGGACGTCGATCGCGCCTGCCTCGCGGCCGTTGACCCACGCGCTCAAGAGCCGCTCTCCACGGCGCGCAGCATCCCCTGGGCCTTGGCGCGAGTTTCGGCGAGTTCCTGGGCCGGAAGCGAATCGGCCACGATGCCGGCGCCGGCGCGAAAGGTGACGGGCGCGTCGCCATCGGCAGTCAAGGTGCGGATCAGGATGTTGAGATCGCAGCTGCCGTCGCGGTTGAGGTAACCGATGGAGCCGGTGTAGGCGCCCCGGCCCCGACCTTCCAGTTCCGCGATGATTTCCATGCAGCGGACCTTGGGGCAGCCGGTGATCGTGCCCCCCGGGAACAGGGCGCGGATGACGTCGACGGGAGACACCTCCGCGCGCAGACGCCCGCTGACGTTGGACACGATGTGATGCACGTGCGCGTAGCTCTCCACCTGCATGAATTCATCGACACGCACGCTGCCGCCGACGCACACCCGGCCGAGGTCGTTGCGTTCGAGATCGATCAGCATCACATGCTCCGCACGCTCCTTCTCGTTGCTCAGCAGGGAGCCGATCAGCGCCGCATCGGCGGCGGCCGACGCGCCCCGGGGGCGGGTCCCCGCAATCGGGCGCGTGGCGACCAGGCCGCCGCGAATCGACATCAGCCGTTCCGGGGATGAACTCATCACGGAAAACCGGGCGTGGCGCAGCAGGGCTGCAAACGGGCTCGGGTTGGTCCTGCGCAGACGTTGGTAGATTCCGATCGGATCGGCGGGTGAACTCGACCGCACCCGCCACTGCCGCGACAAATTGGCCTGATAGACATCGCCCGCCGCGATGTGATCGAGGGCCCGCGCGACGGCCTCCAGAAAACGCTCCGGGTCATCCTCTTGAATCCCGGGCGTCGCATCGGCGGGCGGCCCGTCCGGTGCGGCCGCGGCACCACCGAGGTCGGACACGTGCCTTTCGAACGTGTCGAGCAGATGCTCGCAACCCTCCTCCGCGACCAGCCACGCCCGACGGTCGGCCCGATCCCGGATCCAGGCCGCCGGCGTGCGGATCGCCAGCGCGATGATGCTGTCGGGGCTCTGTGGCAGGGTGAGGTGCGGTTCGATCTCCGCCGCGAGTTCATAGCCCAGGTACAGAAGCCAGCCGCCGCCGAAGGGCAGCGGTGCGCTCGAGGCCGGCTGCCGCAGCGCCCGCCACCAATGCTCTATCGCTTGGAGGAATCCGTCCGCGCCCTGCGAGAAAGGTCCCGACAACCGACGATCCGCGTGCAGGGTGAGGCATTCGCCGGAACTCACCGGGAGGATGTCGAACCGCCCGCCAGAAGCGTGCACGCCGACGGGTGTGCCGCTCTCGAGCAGCCCCGGATAGGTCTCCGGATGCCGCTCCACCAGCCGCAGGGGCTCAAAGTCGGCGGAAAACGAGCGAACCGTTGGTGCCACCGAAGCCAAACGAGTTGGACAACGCGCAGTCAAGAGCCATCTGCCGCGCATGTTTGGGAACGTAGTCGAGATCGCAACCCTCGCCGGGGTGATCCAGGTTGATGGTCGGCGGAGCCACCTGGTCGCGCAATGCGAGCACGCAGAAGATGGCCTCGACCGCGCCCGCGGCACCGAGCAGATGCCCGGTCATGGACTTGGTGGAACTGACGGCGAGCTTGTCGGCTGCGGGCCCGAACGCGCGCCGGATGGCCGTGGTCTCCGCACGGTCGCCCAATTCGGTGGACGTGGCATGGGCGTTCACGTATTGCACCTGATCGGGGTTGATGCCTGCATCGGCAAGCGCCTTGACCATCGCCTTGCGGGCCCCCTCGCCGTTCTCGGGCGGCGCCGTGACATGGTAGGCGTCCCCGCTCATGCCGAATCCCAGGAGTTCGGCGTAGATCTTCGCGCCGCGCGCCTTCGCCGATTCGTATTCCTCGAGCATCATGGCCCCGGCGCCGTCCCCCATGACGAAGCCGTCGCGATCCTTGTCCCACGGACGGCTGGCGCCTTCCGGATCGTGATTGCGCTGGGACAACGCCTTGGCCTGCGCGAACCCGCTCATGCCCGTGACGCAGGTGGCCATTTCCGAGCCGCCGGCCAGCATGGCATCCACTTCGCCATACTGGATCATGCGCAGGGCCAGCCCCAGCGCATGCGTCGAGGTCGTGCACGCGGTCGCCACGGCGAGATTCGGGCCGGTGATGTTGAATGCGATGGACAGGTGGCCGCTGACCAGGTTGATGATGCTGCCGGGAATGAAAAACGGCGACACCTTTCGCGGCGAATGAGTTTCCAGAAATTTGTCGTAGGTCTGCTCGATCGATTCGAGTCCGCCCATGCCGGACCCCATCAGGATGCCGATGCGATCCGAGTTCGACTCGGTGACCACGAACCCGGAGTCGCGCATGGCCTGCATTCCGGCGATGACGCCGTACTGCATGAAGGCGTCCATGCGACGCGCATCCTTCGCGCTCAGGTACGGTTCGATGTCGAGCGAACGGATCTCACCGCCGAAATGGGTCGAGAACGTGGAGGTATCGATCCTCGTCACCGGCCCGATGCCGCTGCGCCCCGCGAGAATCGAATCCCATGCGGCCGCGACCGCATTGCCGACGGGCGATATGATGCCCAGACCCGTAACCACGACGCGTCGTTTGCTCAACGGCGACTCCTCAAAGCAATGCTCGAACTCATGCGGACCCCTGGTCGCCACGGGCAACCCAACGCGGTTGCCCCATGCCGCTTGCGGTGCCTATGCCTTGCTCTTGTGCGAATTGATGTAGTCGATGGCCTGCTGAACCGTGGTGATCTTCTCGGCATCCTCGTCCGGGATCTCGGTCTCGAACTCCTCCTCGAGAGCCATCACCAGTTCAACCGTGTCAAGCGAGTCCGCGCCCAGATCGTCCACGAACGAGGCGTCATTGGTGACTTCTTCTTCTTTGACGCCCAGTTGTTCGGCCACGATCTTCTTAACTTGCTGCTCAACAGTACTCATCGTTATGGTGTCCTTTCGGGATAACTATTGGAAAACGCGCCGCTCGACCAAGGGCTCGCGGCCAGCCTCCGATATCGGCAGGGCGCGTATTTTATGTGAACGCGACTCCGGCGGCTACCGTGAACGAGCAATTGATTGGGCCCGACGCAAAGGTTCCTTGACAAAATGCGGATTTTGGGGTGGAAAGACGCCGCCGGGCGACATCACGGCATGTACATCCCGCCGTTCACATGCAGGGTTTCGCCGGTGATGTAGGAAGCTTCCGCGGATGCCAGGAACGCCACCGCCGCCGCGATATCCGCCGGCTGGCCGAGGCGGGCCAGCGGGATCTGGGCATTCAAGGCCGACTTCTGCGCATCGCTGAGCGACCGGGTCATGTCGGTGTCGATGAACCCGGGCGCGACCACGTTCGCCGTGATGCCGCGCGACCCCACCTCGCGTGCGAGCGATTTGGTGAAGCCGATCATGCCCGCCTTCGCCGCGGCATAGTTCGCCTGGCCGGGATTGCCGGTGAGGCCCACGATCGACGCGATGCTGATGATGCGGCCCTTGCGCGCCTTCGTCATGCCGCGCAGCACCGCCTTCGACAGGCGGAACACCGACGCCAGATTGGTCTGCAGCACCGCATCCCAGTCGTCCTGCTTCATGCGCAGCAACAGCATGTCGCGGGTGATCCCGGCATTGTTGCAGAGTATCTCGACGGGACCCTCGTTGGCATCGATGTCGGCGACGAGCGCGTCGATCGACTCCTGGCTCGCGACGTCGAGCACGGCGCCGCGTCCCCCGCGGGCGGCGAGGATGGCCGTGATGCCCGCCGCCCCCTCGGCCGTCGTCGCCGTGCCGATGACACGGGCGCCGTCGCCGGCCAGGCGGGCGGCGATGGCCGCGCCGATGCCCCGAGAGGCACCCGTAACCAGCGCAACTGCTCCATTCAACATGGGAATATCCTCTTGTAATCAGGTCAAAGCCAGGGCATCTGCCAGCGACTCTGGATTCTCGAGCGCCAGCATCTTCAGATCTCGATTCCTGTCGATCCGCCGGTTCAGCCCCGTCAGCACCTTGCCCGGACCGCACTCGACGATGCGGGTCGCCCCGGCCGCAATCATGGTGCGCACGGTGGCCGCCCAATACACGGGAGTGTGCAGCTGCTTCACCAAGCTCGCCCTGAGGTCATCGGGCTGCGAATGGATCCTGGCATCCACGCCGTAGAGTGCGACGCCCGCGGGCGCCGTCAACGGGGTGTCCGCCAGGCGTTCCCGCAGCTGGTCGGCCGCGGGCAGCATCAGCGAGCTGTGCGATGGCACGCTGACGGGCAGCAGCATGGCCCGGCGCGCGCCCCTCGCCGTCGCTGTCTCGATGGCGCGCGCGACGGCGGCCGCGGCTCCGGCAATCACGACCTGGCCGGGCGAGTTGAAATTCACGGCCTCGACCACGCCCGCCGGCGACGCTTCGTCGCAGGCGGCCTCGACGTCGATGTCCTCGAGACCCAAGATGGCCGCCATCGCGCCATCCCCCGGCGGCACGGCCGATTGCATCACCCGTGCGCGGAATCTCACGAGGTCCACCGCGGCTTTGAAGTCGATGCACCGGGCCGCCACCAGCGCGGTGAACTCGCCGAGGCTGTGACCCGCCATCATTTGCGGCGCCGCACCGCCGCGCTCCACCCACAGCCGGTAGGTGGCCACTCCGGCCGCAAGCATGGCCGGCTGGGTGCATTCCGTGGCGTTCAGCGCCTCCTCCGGCCCCTCCTGGCAGCGTTGCCACAGATCATAGCCGAGCACCGACGACGCCTCGGCGAAGGTCGCCTCGATCACGGGGGAGAGCGTCGCCAGTTCGCGCATCATGCCGACCGATTGGGACCCCTGACCGGGAAAAACGAACGCAAATGCCATGCAGAATGCCCCTAGTCGCTGAAACGGTGCCGGATTATAGCGATCCGCGCGCTGAGTGCGGCACCGACCGTCAATCCTCCAAGCGCGCCATACAGGTGCGCATCCACCACCACCAGGAGCGGCTCATGGCCCCCGAGTTGCTCGTAGAGGAGCTTGGCGGCCAGCGCGCCCAGCAGAATCCAGGCATCCCCGGCGCGCCGCGCCAGGTGCCGCGCGGTTCCCGCCCCCATGATCGCATGCAGCACGCCCGAGGCGCCCACGTACCATTCGACCCGCGGGCTCAGCCACCACAGACCCGAACTGATGCACAACGCCCCGGCCAGCACGATGACGCACCACTCCACCGCGTCGTAGTCGGCTGCAAACAACGACCACATCAACACCAGGCCGAGCTCGTTCAGGATCAGATGGTGCACATCCAGGTGCACGATGTGAGCCGTGAGCAGCCGCCACCAACCGCCGCCGGCAATCGCGCCACGATCGTAGCGGAGCAGCGCGCTCACACTGTCGCCAAGACCCAACACCAGACCGAGCACGAGCAGGAACAAGAGCAGCCAAACCCAGCGCCCCCGATCCCATTGCAGGGCGTCGGCGATCGGCGCCAGCCGAATTGAGGAGTCACGAGGCATTGGTGCCGCCTATTTTGGTATCATCACGCCAATTTTCGAGGTCAACATGCGCAACCGGCAGAGCGGATTCACCCTAATCGAGATCATGGTGGTGGTCGTCATTCTCGCAGTGCTCGGCGCCCTCGTGGTGCCGAAGATTCTGGAGAACGTCGACAAGGCACGCGTCACCCGTGCGCAGAGCGACATTCGCGCCATTCAGACGGCCCTCGACCTGTACCGACTCGACAATTTCAAGTATCCCACCACCGAGCAAGGTCTGCAGGCATTGGTCAAGCAGCCGGCCGACCCCACGATCACCAATTATCGCTCCGGCGGTTACCTGCCCTCCCTGCCGAAGGATCCGTGGAGCAACCCCTATCAGTACGTGAGCCCGGGCGCCGACGGCCGCGACTACGAGATCACGACCTACGGGCGCGACGGCAAGCCCGGCGGCGAGGGATACGACGCCGACATCAGCACGACCACCCTCGATCAACGATAACCCGCCCGCCCGCCGGTGCAGTGGCATGCGCAGCAAGGGCTTCACGCTGGTCGAGATTCTGGTGGTCGTGGTGATCATGGCCGTGGTGATTTCGCTCGCGGTGCTCTCGATCGGGGTGACCGGCCGCGACTCCCAACTCGATGAGGAGACGCGGCGCCTGGAGGGCCTGCTCGGCCTGCTGCACGAGCGGGCGCTGCTCGAGGGTCGCGATTTCGGCCTGCGCGTCGAACCCACGGCCTATGATTTCGAGGTGTACGATCCGGCGCACGACCGCTGGCTCAAGATGAACCAGGAACACGAGTTCCGCCATCGCCAGTTGCCGAAGGGTATCGGCCTGCAGCTGACGCTCGATTCGCAGATCGTCGTGCTGAAGCCCGTCGATTCGAATCTCACCGGCACCCAGGCGTTGCCGAATCCGCAGATCGCGATCGCGGCCAGCGGCGAGGGAACCCCGTTCCGCCTGACGCTGCGGCGCGAAGAGACGAATGCCCGGGCTTCGGTCACCGGCAACGCGCTCGGCAAGATTTCGCGCGAAAATTCCGATCAGCCGGAGCCACGCAAATGACGTCGAGACGCGCTCATCCGGCGCTCGGAGCCGCCCTGCCGGGGGGCTGCGTCCGGATGCGCGGTTTCACGCTCGTGGAGGTCCTGGTGGCCCTGATGATCGTCGCGATGGGACTCGCGGCACTGATGGTCGCCGTGAGCGGCGCCGCCCGCACCAGCGGCTATCTGCGCGACAAGACGCTGGCGCAGTGGATCGCGCTCAACCGGCTGTCCGAAGTGCGCCTGAACCTGAACAAGTTCGGCAAGAACACGGATCTCGGCGAGCTCCAATTCGCCAATCGCTCATGGCATTACGACACGCGCTACTTCGACACCAGCATCCCGAGCATGAAGCGGGTGGTGGTGCGGGTGTATGCGGGCGACGCCAAGACCAAGGGCAACCCGCTCGCGGAGTCCTCGACGTTCCTCGGCAGCGCGCTCGGCGTCCCCGGTACCGTGTCCAATTCGACCGATTGGACGACGGGCAGCACTGCGCCCGTCCCGGGAGCGCCAAACCCCGGGGCCACGGGTACCCCCTCCGGCACCCCGACGGCGCTCCCAAACGCCGGATTGCAGTGATGCCTCCTGCCGCGCGGCCATCCCGCTCCACGCCCCCCCCGCGCCTGTCGCGCGGCTTCACGCTCATCGAGGTTCTGGTGGCGCTCTTGATCCTCGGGATTATGTCGGCCCTCGGCTTCGGCACCTATCGCGCCGCGCGAATCTCGGCGGAGCGCACCGAGGAGGCGCTCGGCCGCTCGCGCGAGATCGAGTTCGGGATGCGCGTGCTCGTCATGGATTTTGCGCAGATGGTGCCGCGGCCGGTGCGCGATCCGCTCGGCCAGAGCCGGTATCCGGCGTTGCATGGGCTCGCCGGCAACGGCACCAGTGCGGGTACGGCGGATGCAGGCTCCGGCGCGCTCGGGGCGAATTCCAGCATGCACTTCGCCTCCGATCCCGGCTTCCAATCCTCGTTCACCCACAGCACCAGCACTAGTCTCGCGCTCGCGGAATTGACCCGCGGCGGCTGGTCGAACACCGCCGGCCAGCAGCGCAGCACTCTGCAGCGGGTGTCCTATGCGCTGATCGACGACGTGCTGAAGCGCAGCTACACCACCGCGCTCGACACGGTGCAGGGTGCGACCCCCGTGATCCAGGACCTGTTTGGCGGCGTCAAGACCATCCAGTTCCGCTATCTCGACGGCAATCAGACGTGGCAGAACCAATGGCCGGTGCCGACGTTGAACCTGCAGGAGGGACTCACGGCGCGTCCGGTGGCCGTCGAAGTCACCATCGAATTCAAGGATTGGGGGCGCATCCGCCGCTTGATCGAGGTGGCCGGATGACGCGCCGCCCGGCCGGGCGCGCACCGGGCGCGCAGCCGTTTCGCCGGCTGCCGGTGCCGCGCCGCGCGCAACGTGGCGTGGCGCTTCTCATTGCGCTCATCCTGGTCGCTATGGCCTCGCTGCTCGCCACCAAGCTCACCTTCGATGGCTGGCTGGAGCGCCAGCGCACGGTCGGGGTGCTGGCCGCCGAACAGGCGCTGCATTTCGCGATGGGCGCCGAGGCCCTGGCGGCGGATATTCTCGTGCAGACGGTGCAGGGCGGGCAAAACATCACCCTCGCCCAGCCGTGGGCTCAACCCACCCAGCCGCTGCCTCTGACGCCCGACAACGACCCCGAAGGTGAGCCCATCGGCACGCTGCAAGGATCGCTGGAGGACCTGCAGGGGCGCTTCAATCTGAACAACCTGGCCGCCGTCACCGCGCTCGATCCCAAGACCCAGCAGCCCGTACAGGACCCGGTGCCGTTGGCGCAGTTTCAGCGCCTCCTGGTCGCCGTGGGGCTGGAACCCAAGTGGGCAGGCATCGCGCGGGACTGGATCGATGCCGACGACCTGCCCGGCAGCCCGGACGGGGCCGAAGACGCGGTCTATACGTCCCAGACTCCCCCGTACCGGACCGGCAACTGGCCCATGATGAGTCCCACCGAACTCATGAACCTGCCGGGCTTCGGCGCGGACCGATACCGCAAGATCGCGCCCTACGTGACCGCCCTGCCCACGGCGACGGCGCCGATCAATATTTGCACGGCCTCGGCGCCGGTGCTGGAAAGCCTCTCTGCGAGTTTGAGCGGCGAGTACACGCCGGAGGTTCTCGCCGCCGGCCGCAAGACCGGGTGCTTCCCCGACCCGACCGCGTTCAAGAACATCACCAGCACGGCCGATCCCAATCTCGCGAAGTACTACTCGCAAACCTCGACCTATTTCCGGCTCACCACCCGCATCACCCTTGGCACTACGGAGTTCACCTTGTACAGTCTTTTGCTGGCGGGTCCGAATGGTAAGGTAACGCCCCTGCTGCGCACGTTCGGGACCCTCTGAGCACACATGCCGAATACATTATTGCTACGCCTGCCGATGCCGGGGTCCGAGGACACGGAGTGGCTGACGATCGATGAGGCCGGCACTCCCGCCACGGCCCGCCAGCGGGGTCCCCTGAGTCTGGCCGCCGCGGTCGCTGGCACCGCGAAAGTGGTCGTGATCGCCCCCGCAACGCAGATCCTGCTGGCGGAACCCGAGTTGCCTCCGGGAGGCGGCGTCAAGCTCGCGCGGGCCGTCCCCTTTGCGCTCGAGGATCAACTCACCGAGGACGTCGATCGGTTGGTGTTCGCGCTGGGAAGGCGACGGGCCGGCGGCGGCACGCCGGTGGCCGTCGTGTCGCGCACCGTGCTGCAGGGATGGCTGGGAGATCTCGCCGCCGCGGGCATCGAACCGACGGCGTTGTACGCCGACATGTCGCTGCTGCCGGACAACCCCGGTCAGACCGTGCTCTGGTTCGAGCGCGGCCGGCTGTCGGTGCGCCGTCCGGGCAGGCTGCCCTTCGCCGTGGAACTCTCTCCGGTCACCGAGGCGCTGGTAGTCGCCGGCGTCATTGCGGACCCGCTCGCCGAAGGGGCCGCGCACGCTCCGCAGGAGAATGCCATTCTCTACGCGACCCACGACGATTGGGCGCATATCCAGTCGGAGATGGAGGGTTTGATCGAGCGCTTCGCCTCGCTCAAGATCCAACTGCTGCCGGATGGACCGCTGCCGTGGCTGGCACGGGACCTCGGCACCACCGATGCCGTCAACCTGCTTCAGGGAGAGTACGCACGGTCCACTGACCATGGTGCCCGCTGGCGCCGCTGGCGCATGGTGGCGGGGCTGGCCGGCGCGTTGTTGGTGGTGCACGTCGCCGCCGAGGCCATCCAACTGCGCCAGGCGCGGCACGCGAACGAGGCGCTCGATGCGGACATGGCGCAGGTGTTCGCGGCGGCGATGCCGTCCGAACGGATGGTGGATCCGCGGCGCCAGATGCAGTCACGCCTGGATCGAATCCGGCATTCCGGAACGGGTCCGCAGCATTTCCTGCGGATGCTGCAGGCTCTGGGCGGTGCGGTCACCGCCACCCCGCAGACGAGCATCGACTCGCTGAGCTATCGGGAGGAGTCGCTCGACCTCAAGGTGACGGCGCCCAGCCTTGCTGCGTTGTCGCAGCTGTCGCAACGGATGGACAAGCTGGGTCTCGCCACAGAGATCCAATCCTCGACGCCGGTGGGTGCCGGGGTCGAAGCCCACCTGCAGGTGCGCGGCGCCGGCCCGAAGGCGCACCGATGAATGCGCTCAAAGCATGGTACGAGGGCCTGCAGGCGCGCGAACGGCTGGCCGTCGGCTGGGGCGCCGCCGCGCTCGTCGTACTGCTCGTCGTCGGCGGCATTCTCCTGCCCCTGCACTCCGCCGTATCCACCGCCCTGCAGGCGCGGGACACGCACACCGAGGATCTGGCGTGGATGCGGCTCAATGCGCCCGAGGTCCTGGCGGGCGGCGGCGAACTGATGGCGGATACCCACGAAGCGCCCGTGGTGCTCGTGGACCGGGTCGGACGTGAAGCCGGGCTGGGCACGGCGCTGCGCGGCACCCAACCGAGCGGCGCCGGTGTGCGCGTGCAATTGGAGGCGGCGCCGTTCGACACCTTGGTGGCCTGGTTGGCCACGTTGGACGAACGCTATGGGATGGCGATCGAGTCCATCTCGGTGGATCGTGCGCCGCGGCCCGGAGTGGTGAATGCAAACATCACGTTCACGCCCGCGCACCGCTAACGCGCCGGGAGCACCGGTCCGCTCGCCCCTCATCCGCCCGCTGATCGTCATTGTGGTGCTGGCGGTGCTGGCGGTGATCGTCGCCGCCCTGCCGGCGTCGCTCATCCGGCACGTGTTGCCGCCATTCGTCGTGGCCGACGATTTCTCGGGCAGCATTTGGCATGGTTCGGCGGGCGCGATCAGCTTGAACGGACGGCGGGCGGGCGCGCTCGAATGGCGCCTGCACCCGGCGTCGCTGCTGCGGCTCGCGGCAGCGGTGGATCTTCACTGGGTCGATGTCAGTTTCGTCGCGGACACCACCGCCGACCTGGATCGGCACGGCATGACGGCCCGCAACCTGCGGGGCGGCGGTCCGATCGAGGATCTGGGTGCCTTGGGCATCGCGGCGGGCTGGCGCGGAGCCGCGAGCTTCGAACTCGCGGAAGTCAAAATCGGCTTCGGCGCAGGCGGTGTGCAGCCGCTGTCCGCCCGCGGCAGGATCGAGGTCGCGAACCTGTCCTCGCCGACGATCGCCAACGGCGCGATGCTCGGCGGGTACGCACTGCAGGTGGGCGATGGGGTGGAACTCAGCGATACGGGGGGGCCGCTCGAGTTGCGGGCGACACTGCATTTCTCGGCCACGGACCATACCGGCATGTTGTCCGGAACCGTCAAGGCACGCCCCGACGCGCCGCCGGCGCTGCGCAGTCAGATCGAATCGCTGGCACAGATGCACGCGCCGGACGGCGCCGGCCGGATTCCCATCGAACTGGAATTCAATTATTGAGGCCGAAAGGCCGCCCGCATCGCAACCCCTGGAGCCGCCTTGCAACCCCTGGGAATTCCTTTACTCTATAATGCAGAGTACTTGACCGTTTAGCGACGGGTACCTTAGAGTCACCGCATGCAAACTCCCATTCCGATCGAAAGCCGGGCGCTGGGGACCCTCGCGTTCATTCGCCACTCCATCGAGTCCTCCGGCTCGATGGCGGTGCCGGGCATGGCCGGCGTCCTCATGGGTGCCATCGGCATCCTCGCCACCATCGCCGCGTCCCTGCCGCGCGCAATGCCGCATTGGCTCGAAATCTGGCTCGTGGCCGCCGCTCTCGCGCTGGCAATGGGCGGGGCCATGATGGCGCGGGAGACCGCGCAGGGCGGCCATGCCCGGTATCTGGGGCCGGTACGCAAGTTCCTCCTCTGCCTCTGCCCGGCCCTGCTCGCCGGCGCCGTCCTCACCTTCGTGCTCTGGCGCATCTCGGCGACCGGCCTCATCCCGGGAATGTGGCTGCTGCTCTATGGCTGCGCGGTGCTCTCGGCGAGCACGGTGACGCTGCCCCGCACGATGCGCCTGATCGGCATGATGGGCGTCGCGTTCATGCTGCTCGGACTGCTGGCCTTCGCCTCCCCGGCCAGATTTCACAATCCGATCCTGGGCATGGGATTCGGCGCCCTGCACACCATTTTCGGGATGCTGCTGGGTCAGGTGGGTCGTGGCGAGTAAGGCCGCCGTCGTCAAGCGCGACGAGCCGCCCGAATCGCCCCCGGCCAAGGCGGCTGCACGGCCGGTCGGTCTTGCGCAGCAGCCCCGGGTGATCGACGACCGCGGATTCGACCGGATGATCTACGAACGGGTCCGTCTCGGCATCATGAGCGCCCTGGCCACGAACGAGGAACTGACCTTCAACGAACTGAAGGCGCTGTTCGACGTCAGCGACGGGAATCTCGGGGCCCACGCGCGCAAACTCGAAGAGGCCGGCTATATCGCGTGCACGAAGTCGTTCGAGGCGCGGCGGCCGAAATCGCGTTATCGGATGACGGCCGTCGGCCGCAAGGCCCTGCTGCGATACCTCGAACACATCGAGGCCGTCATCAAGGCCACCCGGCGGGTCTGATCGCGGAATGTTCGACTGCTTAACATTCTCTATGCCGCAAAGTTATCTAAAATAATATATGCATGTCGCGATCATCATGGACGGAAACGGGCGCTGGGCGACCCGGCGCGGGCTGCCGCGCACGGCGGGTCACGTCGAGGGCGCCAAGGCTGTGCGGGCGGTCGTCGAGGCGGCCGCGAAATCGGGTGTGGATACGCTGACCCTGTACGCCTTCTCGGCGGCCAATTGGAACCGGCCGCCTTCCGAGGTCGCGGCGCTGATGAAGCTCTTCGGCCAGTATCTTTTCAGCGAAACGCGCCGCTGCGTCGAACAGTCGATCCGCGTCAATGTGATCGGACGCCGCGATCGGCTGAGCGAGAACCTGCTGCGGTCGATCGAGCAAAGCGAACGCCTGAGCGCGTCCTGTACGGGCATGCTGCTGCGCGTGGCCGTGGATTATTCCTCGCAGCACAGCATCCTCCAGGCAGCGCGTTCGGCGGCACGCCAAGTGCCGGAAGGCGGCGAATTCTGCGCCGAGGATTTCGAACGCGCATTGTACGAGGTGGACCATTCGGCACGCACGACCGGGCCGGTCGACCTGTTGATCCGCACGGGCAATGAACGGCGGATCAGCGATTTTCTGCTCTGGGAATGCGCCTATGCGGAATTGCACTTCGCAGATTGCCTCTGGCCGGAATTCGACGAATCGAGATTCGGCCAGGCCCTTGCCGACTATGCCGGGCGCCAACGGCGCTTCGGCGGCCTGACGGCCAAGGGTGGCGATCCCGCTTAGCCGGGCGCCCATTCGCGCCAGGCGCGCATCAGCGGAAAATACAGCCCCACCCGGACGCGCTCGGGCCCGAGCTTGGCGGCGAGCGCCGCATAGCGGTCGAGTTGTGGCCGGTAGCGCTGGACCTCGCGATCCAGGAATTCCTCGAGGCTGCCCCCGCCGTGCAGGCTGGTCTTGTAATCGACGACCCAGCGCACCCCATCATGGTCGACGAAGCTGCGGTCGAAAACGACCCGCACCAATGCGCCGCGGACAGGGCCCGACAGGGCCGCCTCGCGCAGATCGTCGCGGTAGCCGGTTTGCAGTATCCACCGGCCGCGGGCATCCCCCTTGACCGCGATCAAGGCCGACATGACGCGCTCGCAGGCCTCCTGAAGGCGCTCCGCAGGCACGCCGTGCAGGGCCAGCCACCGGCGGTAGTGCGCTTCACGCGCCCGTATGGGCGACTCGCCGCCCGCCTCGAGGTCCATGGTCTGAAGTTCGGCATGCACCAGGGTGCCGACGCGCCGGGCGGTCTCGCCGGCCCAGTCGAACGCGGGAGTCTCCTCACGGAGGACGGCCGGCGGCGCGTGATCGGCCACGGCCTGCAGCACCGCGTCGGTGCCTGGCGACCATCCCGCGGGAACTCGGCGCAGCGGACCGCCCCGCAGGGCGCCGTCCGGAACAGAGGTCTGGGGTGCCCCGGGAGCGACTTCGAACTGCGTGCCGACGATGGGCCACAGAACCGCCAGCAGACTGCCGGCGTGCGGCCGCCACGAAGGTCGGTCGCCGTCGGAGTCATCGCCCTCCTCCCCGACACCGCCGTCGCCGATCGTCGCGGTGAGCAACAGCCGCCATTTGGCGCGCGTGCACGCCACGTAGAGCAGCCGGTCGGCCTCGAGCTCCGCCGCATCGCGCATCTGGTATCGGAGGAAATCGAACAAGGCGTCCGCCTCCTCGCCGACGCCCGGCCTCGACGCCATCACCATCCCGTCCCGGCCGGCGCGCGCAAATTCATGCGACAACAGCAGCTGTTCGTTGTTGCGCGGAATGTACCGGTCGAGGGCCGGCACGACCACCATGTCGAATTCCAGACCCTTGGACTTGTGGATGGTCATGATTTCCACGGCCGCCGGCGCACGATGCTGCGCATACAAGTCCTCGAAGGCCGCCGCAAGGTCCGCGGCATCCGGCAGGCCGCCGTCCTCCAATTCCCGCAGGCGCGACAATACGGCGTGCACGTGCTCGAGTTCCTCGGGATCGGCGGTGCAGTTCGCGCCGCCGAGCGCGATCCAGGTCTGTTCCACCCAGCGGGTGAGCGGGCCATGCCCGCGAATCCGCAGCGCGGCCTCGAGGGTGTGACGGATGCGCAGACAGCGCGCCCGTCCATCCTCGCTCAGCGAGGACAGCACGGCGTCGTCCGTGAGCGCCTCCCACACGACCGTCGCCCCCCGCGCAATCCTCAGAAGATCCTCGAGAGTCAAGCCGGCCCACGGCGCGCGCAGCAGCGCCAACCACGCGGTCCGGTCGCCGAAATGCAGCAGCGCGCACAGGGTCGTCACCAGATCGCGCACGACCGGCCGATCCTCGAGCGGCTCGATGTCGACGGCATGAAAGCGAATGGACCGCGCGCGCAATGCGGCCGCGAGGTCCTGCGCATGGGAGCGCGCTCTCACGAGAACCGCGACGCGCCACACGGGATGGGCGGCCAGATGTTCGCCGATCAGGCAGGCAATCGCGCGGGCCTCGTCCCGACGGGTCGAGAAGCCCTTCAGGCTCACGACGGAATCGGTGGAGGCCGCGAGCGGCATGGCCGATTCTCCGGGACGAAACGCGATTGCCCCGCGGTCACGATCGTCGGCGCGGGGCATGATCCGCGAAAAACAGTCATTGATCCAATCGACCAGCGGTTTGGCGGACCGGAAGTTGCTGCGCAGCCTGACGACCTCGAAGCGGACCTCCCCGATGCCCTCCTGGGCGAGCTCCAAGAATGCCCGCACTTCGGCCTGCCGGAAGCCGTAGATCGACTGCATCGGGTCGCCCACGCAGAAGATGCTGCGCCCGTCGCCACGCTGCCAGCCGGCGGTCAGGAGCTTCACGAGATCGAGCTGCGCGCTCGACGTATCCTGGAACTCATCCACCAGGATGTGATGCAGGCGATAATCGAGTCGCAGACCCAGATCCGTCGGTGCCCCGGGGTCGCCGAGGGCGCGCAGCGCCGCCAGCGACACCGCCGGAAAGTCCGCCATTCCCCGCTCGCGAAAGACCCGCTCCAACTGCGCCGCGGCGAGCACCAGCACCTGCGCGACCTCGCGCACGCGCCCCCACTGAGCGTCGTCGTATCGCGGAACGGGCAGCACGCGGATCTCGAGCAGCGCGCGCAAAACGGCGGGATCGCGCTCGAGTTCCGCGATGAGATCCATCATCGCCGGCTTGTCGGCACACTGCGGCGGAAAGCCCTCGCTCTTCGTGAGGCGCTGTCGAAAAGCCCCCTCGCCGGTCAGAAGCAGCGTCGCAACGGCGCGCCATCGGGCGAAGTCGCCGCTGTCGGGCCGCAGGACGGAACCCTCGTCATGCCATTCGGCGAGCCGCGACCGGGGTTCCGGCAGGCGCGCCGCGGCGCCATGCACCAAGCGGGACAGGACCGCCAGCCGTTCGCCGCCGATCGCCGCGGACGCGACACCCAGCGTGCGGGTCACCAGGAGGGCGAGGTCCTCATCGAGATGCCGCCGCACTTCGCGCAGCCGCCCCTCGTCCAGAGCGATCGCGGCTCGTAGACGCCCGGCGAGCAGCGGCAGCCAGCGGTCGCGGCTCGGCAGCATGTCCGAGATCAGCGTCACGAGACCGTGCCAGCGCTGGTCGTCGAGTGCGAGGACACGATCCACCGCGGCACCGTATCGATCATCGGCGTCGTGCGCGAGGGCGCGGCGGGCCGCCTCCTCGTAGAGCGGCCGTGGCGCTTCGGTGAGGTTCAGGCGGGATCCCGCCCCCGCCGTGATCGGCAGTTGTCCCGCGAGCCAGCCGTTGAATGAATCGATGGTCTCGATGCGCAAACGCGCGGGATGCCGCTCGAGATCCGCGCGCAGCGCCTGCATGTGATCCCGTGCCGCCACGCCCAGCTCCCAGGATTGCGGGCTCATGCCCGCCGGGCAGAAGGGCGACGCCGCCGCCTGCAGCGCCTGCAAAACCCGCTCGCGCATCTCCTGGGCGGCGCGGCGCGTGAACGTCAGCGCCAGGATCCGTTCGGGCGCATCGACGGTGGCGAGCAGGCGCAGGTAGCGCTGGGCCAGGAGCGTGGTCTTGCCGGATCCCGCCGGCGCCTGCACCAGCACCGAACCGGGGGCGAGGATCGCCCGTTGACGCGCGTCGTGGTCGACCGGTTGGAGGGTCATGAATCTTGCGCATCCGGTGCCAGCGCCGACGGAATGCGGCACAAGGGCTGCAGACCGCATCCCTCGCAGGCGTGCGCCGATGGCGCGACGGCGGCATGCCCGGTCGCGAATTCGGCCGCCAAACTCTCGATGCGCCGCGACCAGAGACCGAGCAATGCGCCGAAGGTCGGCTGCCCTTCCAGGTGCGAGGGCCTGCCCCGGGCCTTGAATATCCCGCCACGGGCGGCTTCCGCCACGAAGGTGCACTCGCCGGCGTCGACCTTGCCGTAGGCGACCGCCACCAAATCCTCCGGATGCAGCAAGGCATAGATCGGCAACTGCGGGTTGTCGGGTCGCTCGCCGCGCCAGTCCGCGGCCACGGCGCCGGTCTTGTAGTCGATGAGCACCCGTGCGCCGTCGGACACCAACCGATCCCTGCGATCGATGCGGACGTTGAATTCCAGACCACCGTGCCGCGCCGTCTCGGCGCCCTGCTCGAGACTCTCCACCTCGAACGGTTCCCGCAGCTGCTCGAGCTGCAGCCATTTGTCCAGGACCATCAGCAGCCGGGGTGCTTCCCGGCGCCGCCACCGGGGACCCGGGTCGCGCCGTTCGCATTGCTTGCGAATGGCTTGCGCGACGCTCGCCTCCAACAGCGACTCCCTGCGCGCCGGTTCGATCGCGGCCAACCGCGCCGAGGTGCGCAATTCGGACCAGATGAGTTCGAGCGCATCGTGCACCATGATGCCGCGCTCGCTGCGGCTGAATCCCGGACTCGGCCGGGTCAACTCCTCGGCTGCGAGGCGGGTCGCCGCAAATCCGCGAAACGGACACAGCGATTGCGCGCGCAACGTGGCGACGCCGCGCGTGCGCTCGGTCGCGGCGAACGCGGGGGCGCGATCGTCGGCGAGGCGCTCGAACGTCGGGGCGAGCGCCGCCATGGCGTGCCAATGCGGCCGCGTCGGACCCGTGTGATCCTGCGAGACGGGACCGGCGGGCACCAGCGCGCTCAAATGCGTCGACCGTCCGTCTCCCGGATCGGCGCAGCTGTACACGCCCATCGGCGCACGCAGCCGCCAGCGCGCCTGCAGTTCCGCGGCGAGCTGCAATTGACCTTCCGCACCGGCCGACAGCACCCCATGGTCCCGTTGCAGCCGCACCGGTATCAGCGGAACCGGATCGGGCGGCGGCGGCCACCGCTCCTCACTGCACCCGGCGATCCATATTCCGTCGTACGTGAGCCAGGGGTCCATGGCCTGGCCGCTGACCCAGATCGGCGGAATACCGGTCTGTGCCTGAAACGCCGTATCCCGAGCCGCCCGCTGCAGCAGGCGCACGGCCGACGCCGCCGAACGTTCGCCGAACATGCTGTCGCCCGTGGCGAGCGAGCCCAGCAATTCCCGGAATCTCTCGGCCGCCTGAAACTCGGTGCTCGACCAACGATGCCTCTCGGCCCAGGGTCCCGCCTGGAGCGCTTCGACCCACACGGCGACCCAGCGGCTGAGAGGATGACGCCCGGCGGCCGCATCGAGAACCTGCACCAGACGCTGCAGACGCGCCACCGCATCCACCGCCACGGGCGAACCCGTCTGCAGCAGCCGCGCCGACAGAGTCAGCCAGTCGTGCAGGGTCGCCTCGCTCGGCCCGCGGGTGCGCAGCGCCAAGTCCAATGCCGCCGCGGCCGACGCACCCGCCGCGGATGACTGCAGCTCCGGCATGCGAAGCAACGAGCTGTACGCCTCGAAACCGATCACGCCTTCGGCCGCCGACAGCGAACCGAGCGCCGCCCGCACCGGCGCGAAATCGGCCAGCGACGTGCCCCCGGCGACGGCATAGGGAGCCGGCGCATCCCGTGCGAGGAGCGAAAAGCGCTGCGGCGCAAGCGCCGCGTCGAAGGCATCGACCGTCCGTGCCCGACGCAGCGCGAGATCGGGGATGCACACCCACGCGCGAAACTTCGGCGAGTCCCGCAGATTGAACCGGCACCAATCGGCGATGGCGGCCAATTCGGCATCCGGTGAGGAGGCCCGCCGGCGCGCGGGGGGCGCCGGCGCAGTCTCGCCGGGAGGGAGCATCACCGCGCCGGCTGCCTCGAGCCAGGTGCGTGCGGCGGGACGCCACATCGGGGTCTCGATCCACGCGAGCCGCTCGGCGGCCGGCGGCGCATGCACGAGCAACTGATCGGCGGCGATGCAATCGAGGTCCCGACAATGCTCCTCGAAGCGCCGATTCCATCGGACCAGAGCCTGCGCCTCGTCAGTCGGGTAGGCTGCCAGGGCGGAGAGCGGAATTCCATGCTCCACCATGGTACGCCGGGCCCGCCGCGCCCCGTGCGCAGCGCCGGAGGGCTCCAAGAAGCCGGCTCCGGCCGCATCCGCCCGGATCACGGATCGCCACAGCTCCCGCTCTTCGATGTCGTTGAGGCAGCGCGGCAGCGACGCGTCGCGGAGTTGGCGCTGCACGTGCCGTTCGCGGAGCCAGCCGCCGAAATCGCGGATGTGGGGCGTGGGCCAGATCTCATGCCCGGCCGCCACATGCATCCGCTCGACGGCGTCGAACAGCGCCGTGGCGAGTTCCGCATTGGGCGCGAGGATGGTGCAGCCCTCCCCGGCCGCATCGAACACGGCACGCGCCCCGGACTTGGCGTCCAGCGGGGTCAGCTGCGGACCGCAGGAGCCGCTTGCGCGGCGGCGGCCGCGGTCTGCGATTCGAGCAGTTCCTCGATCCGCGCGAACACCGTGGCGAGCACCTGCGACTCCGGCAGGTTGGTGATGCGAAAACAATTCTTGTAGGGCACGTTGAAGCTCACTCCGGGCGCCACGAGCACGTGCTTGTTCTCGAGCAGCTCGAGCGCGAACACCTGATCGTCGAAGTCCGGCAGCACATCGGCGCGAACCTCGACGAACGAATACAACGCACCCATCGGGCGCGCCAGCTTCAGAAAGCGACTGCGGGCGACGCTCTCGACGATGGCGCGGCGCGATTCATGGAGGCGGCCGCCCGGGCGGGTCAGCTCCTTGATGCTCTGGTAGCCGCCGAGCGCGGTTTGCACGGCCCACTGGCCCGCCACGTTGCTGCACAGGCGCAGCGAGCTCAGCAGTTCGAGCCCGCTCAGGTACCCGCCGGCGTTCTCGATGTCCCCCGAAAACACGGCCCACCCCACGCGGTAGCCGCATGCCCGGTAGACCTTTGAAAGGCCGCTCATCGTGCAGCACAGCGTGCCGTGAACCAGGGTCGCCATCGGCACGAACTCGGCGTCGTCGTACACGATCTGGTCATAGATCTCATCGGACAACACCACCAACCGGTGCTTCTCGGCGAGGCGGGCGATCGCCGCCAGCGTCGCCCGCGGATAGACGGCGCCGGTGGGATTGTTCGGATTGACGACGACGATCGCCCGCGTGCGCGGCGTGACGAGCGCTTCGATCTCGGCCGGATCGGGGACGAATCCGCGCTCGGGACGGCAGGGGTAATGCACGGCGCGGCCCGTGTTCAAATTCACCGCGGCGGTCCACAGGGGATAGTCGGGGCTCGGCACCAGCACCTCGTCGCCGGGATTCAACAGCGCGCGCAGGGTGAGATCGATGAGTTCGCTGACGCCGTTGCCGATGAACACCTCCTCGACGGTGACGCCCTTCACGCCGCGTTCCTGCTGTTGCATGACGATCGCTTCGCGGGCCGGGAAGATGCCCTTCTGATGCACGTAGCCTTCGCTGTGGCGAAGGTTTTCGATCATCGCGAGCCGCATCGTCTCCGGCGTGCGGAAGCCGAAGGCATAAGGGTTGCCGATGTTGAGCGACACGATGTCATAACCCAGCCGCTCCAGATCGAGCGCCCTGCGTGCAAGCTTGCCGCGGATTTCGTAGCGCACGTTCGCCAGTCCGTCACTTGCACGCACGCCGGCGCGCGCACCGACCCGGTCGCCCGCGCCCTCCGGCGGCGGCTGCGGATTGTTCGTTTTCATGAGTTCAAGAATACACGACCGTGCGTCGACCGACCGCATGGTGGACAAGCGATGCGCCGATGCTTAAACTTGCCGGTTGAATGATTAGCGTATACGTTCCGTGCGGCCGGCACTGTGCGCTTGGCGCCGTGCCCAGCGCAATGGCCCCTCACTAATCGCAAGACGCTGCCCGAGGTATCATGGAATCCACACGCCCCATCCGCGCACTGATGCGCGGCCTTGATGCGCTCACGCTGCTCAATCTGCGAAATGGCGCGACCGTGTCCGAAGTTGCCCAGGAAATACGCCTGCCGCGTACCACGGTGTACCGAATATTGGAGACGCTGGGCAACGCCGGCTTCGTCACCCGCGACGCCGCTGATGACCGCTATCGTCCGACCCTCCAGGTTCGTGGATTGAGCCACGGATTCGAGGATGATGACTGGGTGACGCAGATTGCCAAACCCGCCATCGCCGAACTCGGACGTGACCTCGTCTGGCCCGTCTCGCTCTGCACGCTGTCCGGCACGCACATGACGATGCGGGAAACCACGGATCATGAGACCCCGCTGGCGATCGAAAGGTATTCGGCCGGGCATTGCGTCCCCCTGCTGACCACCGCCGCCGGACTGGTTCACCTGGCGTTCTGCCCCGTAGGCGAGCGCGACACGCTCATCGACCTCCTGGCGCGCTCGAACGACCGGGAGAATGACCTTGCGCGCACGGCGAGACCGGACCTGCTGCGGCTGTTGTCGGAGGTCTCGGCCCGTGGCTACGCGACCACGACCCGCACGCGCCAGCTGGTCGAGGAGGTGAGCCTCGGCGTGCCCGTCGGCCCGAACGGCCGCTTGCTGGCCGTCCTCGGCATTCGATACGTCGCGTCCGCCCTCCCGCTGAAAGCGGGGATCGAACGTTTTTTACCCAGGTTGCGCGCATGCGCCGCTAAAATGGCGGCTTCGTTTTCTGAACAACAGGCCGGGGCGCAGACGAACCGTGCGCCGCAAGCGGCTGCCTAAGGAGTTTCAATGCAGAAGATCATGGTTTGTATCAAACGCGTCGTGGACTACAACGTGCGGGTTCGCGTCAAGCCCGACGGCAGCGGCGTGATGCTCGACGGGGTCAAGATGAGCGTGAATCCCTTCGATGAGATCGCCCTCGAGGAGGCGCTGCGCATCAAGGAGCGCGTCGGCAACATTGAAGTCCTCGCCGTCAGCATCGGCGTCGCCGACACCCAGCAACAACTGCGCACCGCGCTCGCCATGGGCGCCGACCGCGCGATCCTCGTGCAGACGGATGCGCCGGTGGAGCCTCTGGCCGCCGCCCAGACCTTTCTCGCCCTGGCGAAGAAGGAGAATCCGGATCTGATCTTCCTCGGCAAGCAGGCGATCGACGACGACGCCAATCAAACCGGACAGATGCTGGCCGCCCTCTGGGAGAGGCCCCAGGCGACCTATGCCTCCAAGGTCGAGATTGCCGGCGGCAAGGCGTCGGTCACCCGCGAGATCGATGCGGGCCTCGAAACCATCGAAGTGGACCTGCCGGCCGTGATCACCGTGGACCTGCGGCTGAACGAACCCCGCTATGTCAAACTGCCCGACATCATGAAGGCGAAGAAGAAGCCGTTGGACGTGACCACGCTGGATGCGCTCGGGGTGAGTGTGGGGCAATTCCTCAAGACGGTGAAGACCGAACCGCCCGCGCAGCGGCAGAAAGGCGTGATGGTGAAGGATGTCGGCGAATTGGTGGACGTACTCAAGAAGAAGGGTTTGATCTGATGCAAAAAATACTCATCGTCGGTGAGCACGACGGCAGGACCTTGAATCCCGCCACGGCCAAGTGCGTCACCTGCGCGGCGGCGATCCCCGCGGGAGAGATCACCATCGCCGTATTCGGCGCGGACACTGCCGCGGTTGCGGCGCAGGCCGCGGCGCTCGCCGGCGTCAAGGCGGTGCTGCGCATCGACCGGCCGGAAAACGAGCATCCGCTCGCGGCCCTCCTGGCGCCGCAGGTCTTGGCACTGGCGGCCGACTACAGCCATGTCTTCGGACCTTCCACCAGTTTCGGCAAGGACCTCATGCCGCGGGTCGCCGCGCTGCTCGGGGTGGGACAGGTCAGCGATTTGATGGCCGTCGAGAGCGCTCACCGCTTCCGGCGTCCGATCTACGCGGGCAACGCCATCGTCACGGTCGAGGCGGATCCGGCCCGCAAACTCGTGGCCACGGTGCGCGTCGCGTCGTTCGAAGCGGCCGGCGGTGGCGGCAGCGCGGCGGTCGAATCGAAAGCGCCGAGCGTTGCACTGCCCTCGCACACCCGCTACGTCGGTGCAAGATCCGGCAGCACCGATCGACCGGACTTGCAGACCGCGTCGCGTGTGGTGTCCGGCGGACGTGCCCTGGGAAGCGCGGAGAATTTCAAGATCCTGTACGCCCTCGCGGACAAGATGGGTGCCGCGGTCGGTGCCTCGCGGGCCGCGGTCGATGCCGGCTACGCACCCAACGAAATGCAGGTCGGGCAGACCGGCAAGATCATTTCCCCGGAAATCTATTACGCCATCGGCATATCGGGGGCCATTCAGCATCTGACCGGGATCAAGGACGCCCGCACCATCGTGGCAATCAACAAGGACGGCGAAGCGCCGATTTTCGAAGTGGCCGACGTGGGATTGGTGGGGGACCTGTTCCAGATCGTCCCCGAACTCCAACGCCTCATCGGAGGGTGATTCACCATGCGCGAGTCGCATCTTTCCACGGTGCTGGCGGCAGCCAGCCTCGCGCTGTTCATGAACTCCCGGGTACCCGCGCAGACTCCTGCGCCGGTACCCCCGGAACCGGTCAGCCGTCCTGACCTGGAGGCGGATGCGGTGAAGGCGGTCGCCGCACGCAAGCAACGCTGCCGCCTTCACCCGGGAACCTGCACGCGGGACCGCCCCCCCCCGAAACCGGCAGCCCCCGCACCAGCCCCCGCATCGCCGCCTCCGGCCTAATTATCGCGGTTCAATTGCAAACGCCAGACACCGCGGCCATGGGTGGCGGCTAGCAATGTGTGCGTCGAGGCATCGAAGCTGATGCCGTAGGCCGCCACTCCCGGCAGTCCGTCCGCGGCAGGAGCCCATGTGCTCCCGTGACCGAGCGCCAGCACCGTGAAGTCGGTGCTGGCGAATATCAGCCCCGTCGATGGATCCAGGGCCACGCCCAGGATGGGCTGGTCGCCCAGGTTCGCCGACAGGTCGGTCCAACGAGCCTTCTTCGAGTGCGGGTCATACACCACCTCGAACACATGTCCCGGAGTCGACGGCGTGTACGCGGCATAGCCCGAGAAGGACACGATGGCGCGCAGGGGGTTGCGCGGATCGACGGCGATCCCGCTGATGAATCGCTGCGGCTGCGCGCGGGTGTCGA
>JBBIKV010000017.1:0-22951 GCA_037445285.1 Nevskiaceae bacterium
GTCGGGCCGAACTTCAGGCGGCCGGCGGCGCCGCCGGGCGATCGCTTCACCGCCGAACCGCTGCCCGCCGCCACCGCGGCGGCGCCCGCGGCCGGCGGGGCGGCGCAGCGCTTTCTCGCCGGTCAGGACGTGCCCCGGAACTGGTGGACGCTGTTCGGTTCGAAGCCGCTCGACACGCTGGTGGATCAGGCGCTGCGGTCAAGTCCCGACGTGGCCTCGGCCCAGGCGGCCCTGCGCCAGGCACGGGAAAACACGGCGGCCCAGCGCGGCGATTATTTCCCGACCGCGCAGGCCTCGTTCGCCGCCAGCCGCAATCGCGATGCCACCGGAGTGGTGCAGCCCACCTTGCAATCGGGCGCTCCGGTCTACAATCTGTTCACTCCGCAGGTCGCCATTTCCTACGTGCCGGACATCTTCGGCGGCAATCGCCGCGCCGTGGAATCCCTGGCGGCGCAGGCCGAAGCCGCACGCTACCAATTGGATGCCACCTATCTCACGTTGACGGCCAACGTCGTGACCACGGCCATTCAGGAGGCTGGACTGCGCGCCCAGATCGCCGGCACGGAACGGGTGATGGCGCTGGAGCGCGAGTCCCTCGGGGTCATGCGGCGCGAACTCGACCTGGGCGCCATCGCCGAGGCCGACGTCTTCGCGCAGGATGCGGCCCTCGCCCAGTTGGAAGGGACGCTGCCGCCCTTGTACAAAGAGCTGCATCAAACCCGCGACCTCTTGGCCGTGCTCACCGGACGGCTGCCCGCCCAGGTGCCCGCCGACACCGTCGACCTCGACGAACTGGTATTGCCTTCGGACCTGCCGCTGGGAGTCCCGTCGCAGCTGGTCGAGCGCCGTCCGGACGTCCGCGCGGCCGAGGCCCAACTGCATGCAGCCACGGCTCAGGTGGGGGTGGCCATCGCGAATTTGCTGCCCCAGGTCACGATCACCGGCAACCTCGGCAGCACGGCCTCGCTCTATTCGGATCTTTTCAAGCCGGGGACCGGGTTCTGGAGCATAGGCGCCAATGCGGCGCAGACCTTGTTCGCCGGCGGAACCTTGATCCACCGCAAACGTGCGGCCGAGGCGGCGCTCGATCAAGCCGGCGCGCAGTATCGGTCGGCCGTCCTGACGGCGTTTCAGAACGTGGCCGATGCGCTTCACGCGCTCGAGGCCGATGCGGATGCGCTGGCCGCGGCCAGCCGGGCACAGGACGCCGCGCACAAGAGCCTCGATGTCGCCGAGCGTCAATTAGCGCTCGGCTCGGTCAGCTATCTGGCGTTGGTCGGCGCCGAGCAGGGCTACCAGCAAGCCTTGGTATCCCTGGCGCAGGCGCGGGTGAATCGCTATTCGGATACCGCAGCCCTGTTTCAGGCGCTCGGCGGCTCGATTGCCCCGTAGTCCGACGCGGTGCCGGCGCGGCAGGACGCTGAACCGCCGCGGGCGCGCTGAGCATCCGCTCAGTCGGCCGGCGCCACCAGCAGCCGCTTGGCAAAATGCGCATGCGCGCGCCCGACACCCCGGGCGAGATGCAGCATCACGGTCAGCAGCAGGATGCCGGCCAGCACCCAGAGGGGCAGAAGCCAGGCCGACCCCAGCCACGCCGGATCCGAATGGAATCGGTCCCCGCCGAACCGGCCGGCCACTTCCACCAGGGGGGCGAAGATCAGGCTCAAGCTGACGGCGAGTCCGGTGACGGCCGCGGTGAAATAACAGATTCCCAGCGGCAACATCAGGGCCAGGTAGCCCAGGGTGAACCAGGTATGCCGATCGGCGAGCATGTCGAGCACTCTGGCCCAAAAGCCACGGGTCGAACCCGGATGTTGCGGCCGGCGCGGCATGCGCTCGCCGGTGATGGCCTCGATCAGGCGCCCCTCGGCCAGCGAGAGCACGCGTGTGATGCCGAGGAACAACAGGAGGAAGGGTATCCCGACGATGAGGACGGACAGGCCCGCCGCCAACGACAGTCCGGTGACCACGAAGGTGAAATACAGCGTGCCGGTCACCAGCGACAGGATCATGAAAGCCAACGACGTATAAGCGCGCGGATCGAGATAGATATCGAAGAATCGACCCATCGGGGTCTGCGGCTTCGGCCCGGCCGGCATCTTCAGCGCGGCCTTCACCGTCGCCTCCGAGTTCCGATAGGCCGCGGCCACCTCATCCGGCGCCCCGTAGGTGGAGGCGATCAATTCGAGCACGTCGGACTCGGATTTGTCGGCATGAGCGGCCACCTCGGCCCGCAGATATTCTTCCGCGTCGTACAGCGCGTCCTGGATCAGCGCGGGATCCTCACCGGCGAGTTGGTCGCGGAGCTGTTTGAGGTATTGGTCGATCGAACGCGGCGCGGCGGCGCCGGAGGCGTTGGTGTTCATGGTTCCCGTCCTGCTTCAATGATGCGATCGACGAACTCGCGCGTGCCCTGCCAGATGCGCTTCCAGTCGGCGAACACCGCGCGTCCTTGGTCGGTGATGCGGTAGTACCGGCGGGGCGGGCCCGAGTACGAGGGAACGATCCGGCTGGTCAGCAATTCCGCGGCCGACAAGGCACGCAACACCGGATAGATCGTCCCTTCCTTGAAGATCGACTTGCCGTCATTGGCGCCAGCCAGGCGTTTGGCAATTTCGTAGCCGTACATGTCGCCGTCGGCGGCGTCGAGCGTTGCCAGCAGGACCAAGCCCACGAGGCCGCCGTTGAGGTCCTTTCGAAATTTCTTGGCGCTACTATCATCCACTTACTACTACTGTATATTTACTAATACTGACTGTCAAATAATATAGGTCAATAGCGAGTACCGGGTATATGGGCGTCCGTGTGCGCGGCACAGAATTTCGTGCCCGGCTCGGGCACACTAGCCGGACTGATGTGGCCTTTGGCATGGAGACTTTGCGCGTGTGCGGAATCGTGGGTGTGGTCGCGGAACGTAATGCGGTTCCGATCCTCATGGAAGGGCTGCGCCGGCTCGAATATCGAGGCTACGACTCGGCCGGCCTCGCCGTCCTGACGGCAGACCATCGGCTCGCCCGGCTGCGCAGCGTCGGCAAGGTCAAAGCCTTGGAGACTGCGCTCGCCGCCGCGCCCATCGACGGTCACGTCGGCATCGCTCATACCCGCTGGGCAACCCACGGCGTCCCGACGACGCGCAATGCCCATCCGCACATCTCCCGTGACGGCATTGCCATCGTGCACAACGGCATCATCGAAAATCATGAGGCGCTGCGCGCCGGCCTGATCGGCATGGGTTACACCTTCGACTCGGAAACCGACACGGAAGTGATCGCGCACCGGATTCACCACCACCTCGCCGATTCCGAGGACTTGTACGACGCGGTTCGCAAGACCGTCGCCGAATTGCACGGCGCCTATGCGCTGGCGGTCATCTCGCGGGGCGATCCGGAATGCATAGTACTGGCGCGCCAGGGCTGTCCCGTGGTCATCGGCTTGGGAATCGACGAGAACTTCGTGGCTTCGGACGTCGCCGCGCTGCTGCCCGTGACGCGCCGCTTCATGTTCCTCGAGGAAGGCGACGTCGCCGAGGTGCGTCGCCGGTCCATCAAGGTCGTGGATGCCCGGGGGCGGCCGGCACAGCGCCCGGTCCGCGAGAGCGAGCTGTCGGCGGACTCCGTGGAGCGCGGCCAGTTCCGGCATTTCATGCTGAAGGAGATTCACGAGCAACCCCGCGCGATCGCGCAGACGCTCGAAGAACGGGTGGCAGGCACGAAGCTGCTCGAGGCGGCCTTCGGTCCCGCCGCCGAACGGGTGTTCTGGAACGTCAAGGCCGTGCACATTGCGGCCTGCGGTACCAGCTATCACGCCGGTCTCGTCGCCAGCCACTTCATCGAACAGATCTGCCGCCTCCCGGCGCGGATCGAATTTGCCAGCGAATATCGCTACCGAAATCCCGTGGTGACCCGAGACACGTTGTTCGTCACGATCTCCCAATCGGGAGAGACGGCCGACACGCTGGCGGCGCTGCGCAATGCCAAGCAGGCCGGCTACCTGGCTACCCTCACGATCTGCAACGTCGCCGAAAGTTCCATGGTGCGGGAATCTGAGCTGGTGCTGCTGACCCGGGCGGGCCCGGAAATCGGGGTCGCGTCCACCAAGGCATTCACGACCCAGCTGACCGCGCTCGGGATGCTGGTCGTGGCGCTCGCGAAGCACAGCCCGGGCGGCGCGGCGCACGAGCGCGACCTGGTTGCGCAATTGCTGCAGCTGCCGGGTTTGGTCGAACAGACGCTGAAACTCGACGCGAGGATCCGAGCTCTCGCGGAAGCGTTCGCCGACAAGCGACATGCGCTGTTCCTCGGCCGAGGTCCGCTGCACGCCATCGCCATGGAGGGGGCGCTGAAGCTCAAGGAGATCTCCTACATCCACGCGGAAGCCTATGCCGCGGCGGAGTTGAAGCATGGGCCGCTGGCCTTGGTGGACGAGGACATGCCGGTGATTGCCGTCGCCCCCAACAACGAGCTGCTCGAGAAACTGAAGTCGAATCTTCAGGAAGTGCGCGCCCGCGGCGGCAAATTGGTTGTGTTCGCGGATCCGGAAACGGGGATGGAGAGCACCGACGGCATCACGGTCATTCATTTGCCCGTCGAGGTGACGGCCTTGCAGGCGCCCGTCGTGTTCGCGGTGCCGATGCAGCTGCTCGCCTACCACGTCGCGGTCCTCAAGGGAACCGACGTGGATCAGCCGCGCAACCTCGCGAAGAGCCTGACGGTGGAATAGCGGTCGGCCCCGGCCGGCGACGTGCGCCCCGCCCGGGAGGGCCGGCTATCGTTCAGGCGTCCGATACCTTATCGTGTCGCGGCCAACACGCGAGGATGTGCAATGAACGCCCTGAACACCCCGGTATCCCAGACCCGAGCCTTCAGTACGGTGTTCCTCATCGAAATGTGGGAGCGCTTCGGTTTCTACGGCATGCAGGTCCTCATGGTGACCTACATGATGAAGAAGCTGGGGTTCGTGGACACCCGGGCCAATCTCGTCTGGGGTGCCGCCGCGGCATTGATCTATGCCACGCCGGCCGTGGGAGGCTGGATCGGCGACAAATTGCTGGGCACCCGCCGCAGCATGAAAATCGGGGCATCGATCCTGGCGGTAGGCTACGCGCTGCTCTGGCTGCCGAGTGACAATCCCTTCTTCCTCTACCTCTCCCTCGGCGTGATCGTCGTCGGCAACGGTCTGTTCAAGCCGAATGCCGGAAATCTGGTTCGCAAGATCTACGAGGGCGACGACACCCGCATCGACAGCGCGTTCACCATCTATTACATGGCCGTGAACATCGGCTCGATGATCTCGATGACGCTGACGCCGTGGATTCGCGATTACGTCGGCGAGCGCTACGGCGACTCCGCCGGCTGGCACACGGCCTTCGGCGTGTGCTCGATCGGCTTGGTCCTCGGGCTCGGCAATTATTGGCTGATGAGCCGCGCGCTGGCCCACGTGGGATCGCCGCCGGATGAGCAGCCCGTGAATCCGCGTCGGCTCGCCGGCGTGATCGCCGGCGCGGCAGGCGTCGTGCTGGCCTCGGCACTCGTCCTGCAGAGCCAGACGGTGGCCCGCATCTGTGTGTACGCCGCCGGCGTGGTCATCCTCGCGATCTTCGTGCATCTGATTCGCGGCAGCCACCGCGACGAGCGCGCCGGTCTGATCGCGGCCCTTGTGCTCGTGGTGCAGACCATCTTCTTTTTTATCTTCTATCAGCAGATGTCCACCTCGCTGAATCTGTTCGCCCAGAAGAACGTGGATCTGGATTTCACGGTCTTCGGCTGGCACCTGTTCACCTGGATCCCCGAGCAATACCAGAACCTCAACGCCATCTGGATCGTCGTGCTGAGCCCGTTGCTGGTATTCATCTACAACGGTCTCGGCAGGCTCGGCAGGGACCCGTCGATTGCCGCGAAATTTGCCTGGGGCTTCGCCGCCGTTGCGATCGGCTTCTTCATCTACGGCGTGGGCGCGAAGTTCGCGGTCGGGGGCAGGGTGAGTTCGTGGATCATGGTGTGGGGCTACGGACTGTATTCGCTGGGGGAACTGCTGGTCAGCGGGCTCGGCCTCGCGATGATTGCGCGCTACGTCCCGGCACGCATGGGCGGCTTCATGATGGGCGCCTACTACGTGGCCGTCGGCCTCTCCCAATATCTGGGCAGCGTCGTGGCCAACTTCGCTCACATTCCAGACGACATCAAGGATCCCCTGGAATCGCTCGCCATCTACACGAGCCTGTTCAACAAGCTGGGATTTGCCGGAATCGCCTGCACGCTGGTCGCGATCGCGATATTGCCGTCGATGAACAGGCTGTCCGTCAGCCATTCCGGGACGTCGGGCTTTGGTCCGCTGCCCGCCGTGCGCAGTGAGTCCGATGCGGCGGTCTGAGGCGCGGGCCGCGGTTCGCGGCGCCGGGCTCGGTCTGTTCGGCCCGGAGTACTTTCGAAAATTCTATCTGAATCCGGCGACGCGTGTCGTCACGGCCGCCGAAATGCGCACGCGGGCGCGCCTGATCGCGGCCATCCTGGCGCAGGCGGCCATTCCCGTGCGCAGGATTCTCGACGCCGGCTGCGGCATCGGACTCCTGCGCAAGCCGTTCGCGGAGGTGCTGCCGAAGGCCCGTTACCGGGGTCTCGAGGCGAGCGACTATCTGTGCGCACGCTACGGGTGGACCAAGGGGTCGGTGACCGACCACGTGCCGAAGATGCCGGCGGATCTCGTCGTCTGTTACGACGTGCTGCAGTACTTGGGCGATCGTGATGCCTCGCGGGCGCTCGCCAATCTGGCGCGCCTGACGCGCGCCGCGGTGTACGTTTCGGCGCTCACGCGCGAGGACTGGCGCGACAATTGCGACCGTTCCAAGACCGACCGCGAGGTGCATCTGCGCCCGGGGGACTGGTACCGGCGCAGGTTGGGGCGGAACTTCCGCTACCTCGGATTCGGGGTCTGGCTGCGCAAGGGCGTGACCGCGGTCCTGTGGGACATGGAGCGCACCCCGGCGTGATCCGCCCGCCCGGCGCCGGGCGTGGCCGGATCCTCACAAATTCGCCTGTATCCAGCTCACGAGCGCCGCATGCACCGGTTCTCCCGCGCCGTAGTCGGCACGCGGGTCGTTGACGATCGACACCAGGATGAAGGTCCTTCCGGCGGCCGTGGTGACGTAGCCCGCCACGGCGCTCACGCCGTCGAGATGACCGGTCTTCAGGCGCACCGAACCGGCGGGCACCGTCTGCATGCGGGTGCGCAGCGTGCCGTCGATCCCGGCGAGGGGCAAAGACGCCAAGAATTCGGGCGCATAGCGGCTGTGGTACGCGGCGCGCAGCACGGCCGCCATCTGCAGGGCCGAAATGTGGGTGGCGCGCGACAAGCCGGAGCCGTTGTCGATGTTCGTGCCGCTCAGCGACAATCCCTGCACCCGACTCCAATCGGTGAGCGCGGCGGCCCCCTTGTCGAGCGTTGCAGGAAGGCCGAAACGTTCCGCACCCAGAGTGAGCAGCAGATGCCGGGCCATCAGGTTGCTGCTGAACTTGTTCGTGAGCCGCACGATCTCGCCGAGGGTCAGTGAATCGAAGCTGAGGAACGGCGTCGCGTCCGCGGGCGTCGGCGCGACGCGCAGGGTGCCGTCGAACTCGCCGCCGAGTTCCTTCCACAGCGCGATGAACGTGCCGTACGCATAGTCCGCCGGACGCAGCAGCACGCGGGCAAAGCTGCGCCCGGCGCAGGCGGGACTGAGCGCCCCGGTGAACACCACCCTGTCCCAGCGCTCCGACGCCACGTGAAAGTCGACCCGCCCGGCCGCCGCGCCGCAGCGTCCGGAGGCGAGTGCGATGTGATTCTCGATCCGTAGATTGGGAGGGGCGGGCGAGGCCACGACGTCCACCCGATGCATGCCCGGGTTCGGCAGGACGGTGAACTCGACCGATTGAAAATTGACCATCAGGGCATCCGGCACGACGTTGTACGACCTGTTGGGTTTGCCGTCGAAGGCGCCTGGATCCTCCGCCGGCAGCGAGAACGCCGTGTCGTCGATGACGATGTCGCCGCGGATGACCTTAAGCCCCTTGTCGCGCAGCATGCGGACGAAAGTCCACCAGCGCTCGAGAGTCATGTAAGGGTCGCCACCCCCCTGGAGCACCAGGTCGCCGTCGAGCACGCCGTTGTCGATCGCGCCACGGGTGGCGGCCCGGGTGTGCCAGACGTAGGCAGGGCCGAGCAGGTCCAAACTCGCGAACGTCGTCACCACCTTGATGGTCGAGGCGGGACTTCGCGGCACATCGGCATTCCGACCCGCGATCAGGCGCCCGGATTCCGGATCGACGATCGCAAAGCTCACGGCGTCCGGGGGCAGCCGTTGCGCCGTGATCGTCCGGGCGACCGGCGCCGGTGCGCCCGAAACGGCGAGTGCGGGTGTGGCGCCCATCGTGAGCGCGAGGGCGCCGAGCGCCAACCTGATGGACATGAATCTAAGGTAGCACGGCATGGCTCAATCGATCGTCAGAACGACGCGGCGCCACGCGCCGGATCGCCAGCGAAGGGACAATATGATCCCCAGGCTGCAGATATAGGCCAGCGCGGCGAACCAGCCACCGACCGCGCCGAAGCCGTATTGCGGCAGCCAGTCGACCCAACCGGCTCCCGCTTCGAAGGATAGGACGTGCGCGAGCGGCACGAACAAGCCCCACGACAGCGCGAGCACCATCAAGGAGGGGAGCCGGACGTCGCCGGCACCCCGCAGGCACGCTCCGCTGCCGAGGCTCAGGCCGTCGAACAGTTGGTAGCCGGCGGCGATCCACAGGAGCGTGGCGCCGCGCGAAGCGACGGCGGCGGCCTGGGATGCAGAGTGATTGGTGAACAGCGGCAGCAGCCACGGGCCCGCCGCCGCGAGCACGAGTCCGCTCAGGCCCATGTAGACCACGGCGATGGCGATGATGCCGTCGCCGATCCTCGCCGCCCAGTCGGGCGTCCGGGCGCCGATGGCCTGGCCCACCAAGGTCGTGCCCGCCATGGCGATGCCGATCGCCGGCATGTAGCAGAACGACGTCAGCATCATGACGATCTGCGTGGCGGCGCCGTCGATCGTACCGAGCCGCACCTGCATCAATTGGAACAACGCGAATCCCATGATGTCGGCGGCGTACAGAACGCCCATCGGCAGGCCGAGTTTGATCTGGCCGACCAGGGCTCGAAGCCGCAGCCGGTGCGTCAGATGCGAGCGGTAGCGTTCGCGCGTCGGCCGGCCGAGGAAGGCGGACAGCGCCAGCACCACCCCGAGCAGCTGCGCCGCATCGGTCGCCCAGCCCGACCCGGCCACGCCGAGCCGCCAGTCGAAGACGAAGAGCTGGTTCAGGAAGGCGTTCGCGACTGCGACGCTCGCCGTCACCCGCAGGGTGACCATCGGCCGTCCCACTCCGTTGAAGAACCCTAGGATCGACCACAGGGCGATTCCCAGCGGGGCGCCCAGCATGCGGGGGAACCAATAGTCCACAGCCAACGCCAGGGTCTGCGCGGAAATGCCGAAGGGCGAGAAGATGACTCCGCCGCCGACGGCAAGCAGGCCGAACACCGGTATCGTGAACAGCGACGCCCACAGGGCGGTCCACGTGGCCTGCGAGGCACGCGCATACCGGCGGCTGCCGTAGGCCTGCGCCACCAGGGTCTGCACCGACAGCCCGACGCCGCCGAATAGCAGCACGAACACCAGGATCGGCCAGTACACTGCGCCGATGGCCGCGGTGGCCGCGGGCGAAATGCGCCCGATGTACCAGGTGTCGGTCGCGTTGAGGACGGCCTGAACGGCGCTGTTCAGCATGAACGGCAACGCGAGGGTGGCGACGGCGGCGTAGTCGAGCCGCACGCGGCCGCTGCGGGTGCGCGCCTGTCCGGGAAGCAATGGGTGGGGCGTGTCCACGCGGTCGGCTCCGTCGATTGGGCCGGCAGGGTAACCGACTTGGATGCGGGAGTGAACTCGATGTCGAAGATTCTCGAAGGTCCCTTCGAGACGCATAGTCTCGGAGGCGCGGCGTGGCGGCTGGTCACCGACGCCCTCGACGGACCCGAGATCTATTTGCAGGGCACGGGACCCGGTGCGCAATGCCTCAAAGGGGCCATCGTCGCAAGGCTTTCCGTGGCATGGCGCGGCGGCGGCGTCGAGGTCACCTTCACCACCGCGCAGGGTGTGCGCATCCTCGAGGCCGGCACCGCCATCGTTCACGAACCGCAGCCGCTCATCTACCGGAACCTGCCGCTGGCGGGCTTCGACGCGGATGCCCGGAGATTCTGGAATCGGGTATTCCGGCTGCTGCGGATCCCGGGCGGCCGCCATCTGCTCGGCTGCATCGCGCGCCGAAGGCGGGAGGGACGCAGCCCGGCGGGCCGATGAAGCCGGACCTGGGTCACAGCGCGCCGGCCACGGCCGGCTCGAATTGCGACTCCGATCAAGGATGTACCGCTGCGTTTCGCGCACATTGACGGGACGGGAACTCCCCCGTTAGGGACAAGGCTAGGATGGCTGCAGTGCTGAATACCCAACCGATCGCGCCCGGACGACCCTCCGCGGACGCATCGTTCGAGCCCTATGGCCGGCTGCTGCGCATGCTCATGCCGAGTCTGCGAGGCGTGGTCGTGTACGATCCGTTCTGCAACCGGGTGTGGGCAACCGACGGCTGGGAGCCCGCCGACGAGGCGCCCGTCATCAAGGATGCGATCACGAACGCGCTCACGGACTCCGCGGAATTCCCGGGTGTGGTGCGGACGATGGATGCCGACCGCGTGATCTATGCCTTCGCCGTCCGCGGCGAGGACATCGAGCTCCTCGGCGTGGTCAGTCTGGTCGGCGCCCTGTCCAGCGCGCAGAGCGATGCCAGGCCGCTCAGCTACGTTCGCCAACTGGTCCAGCCGGCGCTGGAATGCCTGCGGCGGGAGCTGTCGCTGCGGGCGCAGCTGGGCTCGAAGGAGCAGGACCTGGGTGGCCGCGAGCGCGATCTGTCGCTGATGCTGCAGATGTCGTCGCAGGGGTCCGTGGCGGAGAGCGACGCGGACGAATTCGATCTGATCTTGAAGACCGGCATCGAGCACATGAACTGCTCGCTCGCGGCCCTTTGGGTGCCGGACAAGCAGATCGCCGTGACCCTGACCCGCAGCGGCCAACCCATGTCGGAGGAATCCCTCGGGCGAGCGCGTCAGCACTTGATGGCGTGGATGCAGCTGCAGCAGCGCACCATCGTGGTGAACCGCATCTCGAAGGTGCCGAGCAATGTGGCGGCACCCTACAAGATCCTCGCCTGTCCCGTGCGCCATCCGTCGGAGCGCGTGATGGGTGTGCTGGCGCTGTTCAATCCACCGAGCGCGCCGGACTTCGATCCGCATCAGACCCGGATCGCCGAACTGCTGGCCAAAAAAGCCACCCTCATCATCCAGGCCCAATATGACTCGAGCACGGGACTCATGACCCGTCACGCGTTCGAACGGCAGGCCCGGGATCTGGCGCGGACCGAGGCCTCCCAGGAGGGCCACTGCATCCTCTATCTCGACATCGACCGGCTGCACGTCATCAATGAAACGTTCGGCATGCACGTCGGCGACGACATCATCGCCACGGTGGCCGAATGCCTGGCAAAGGCCCTGCCGGGCGGAGCGCTCTCGGCGCGCATCTCCGGGGACCGTCTGGCCGCGTTGATCCCGAACGCCGGCCTGCAGGCGGCGGCAAAAGTTGCCGAGGACATTCGCACGGCGATCGATGCCATCGTGCCCCGCGCGGGCCTGGGGTCCTTCGAGGTGTCGGCGTCGCTCGGCGTGGCCTCGATCGGCAATGGCGACAACGCGCTCGCGCATGCGCTGGCGACCGCCGAGATCGCCTGCAAGGCCGCCAAGGATCGCGGCCGCAACCGGGTGGAGGTGTTTCAGGATTCGGACCAGAGCATCATCCGGCGCCACACGGACATCATGGTGGTGGGACAATTGCGCGAGGCGCTGGACGGGGACCGCTTCAGGCTCGATGCGCAGCCCATCCTGCCGCTGCGGGCCAACTACGGGCGCCCCCGCTTCGAACTGTTGATCCGCATGCTCGGCGACCGCGGCGAGATCATCCCGCCCGTCAAATTCCTGTCCGCCGCCGAACGCTATCAGCTCATGCCCAGCATCGATCGCTGGGTGGTGCGGCGCGCCTGCGAATCGCTGGGCAGGCACAGCGGGTCGGTGGGCGAGGACATTCCGCGTTTCGCGATCAATCTCTCTGGGCAGTCGCTGCAGGACGAATCCTTCCTCGAGTTCGTCATGGGACAGATCCACGCGACGAAGATCCCGGCGCAGGTGCTGTGCTTCGAATTGACCGAGACCGCGACCATCGGAAACCTGGCGAAGGCGCAGTATTTCATGCGTCAGCTGCAGGATCTAGGCTGTCAGTTCGCGCTCGACGATTTCGGCACCGGCGTGAGTTCGCTCGCGTACCTCAAGGATCTGTCGGTCAATTATTTGAAGATCGACGGCAGCTTCGTGCGTGACGCCCTGACCAACTCGCGCTCGGAATCCATGATCAAGGCGATCGCGCAGCTCGCGAAGGTCATGTGCATGGAGACCATCGCGGAATACGTCGAAACGGACGGACTGCGCGTCAAGATGACGGACCTCGGCGTCGATTACGGCCAGGGTTTCGCCATGGGCAGATCCCAGCCGCTCGATGATCTCCTGCAGGAATTGGCGATATACGAGGCCACCGTCAGCACCTGGGAGATTCGGGAGGACTCGGAACAGCCGCCGTTGCAGAGCGCCGGCTGACCGCGGCCCGCCCCGGCGCTGTCGGCCGCCGTCCTACACCAGATAGTCATGGATGCTCACTGCGGAGGGTTGCCGATGCGGTGTACCTTGCCGTTCCACTCCAATTTCGACCTGCCCACCATGCTGATACTGACCAGACGTGCCGGCGAAGCCCTGCGGATCGGCGACGACATCGAAGTGACCGTCATGGCGGTGAACGGCACGCAGGTGCGCATCGGCATCAAGGCGCCGCGGGACGTGGCCGTCGATCGGGAAGAAATCGCCGAGCGCAAGCGGCGTGATCGTGAAAACGCGGGTACGGTCAAGTAACCCCCGCCTCACCCCCTGTTTTCGCCGGCGACCGGCCGCGTTCGGACCCCCGCCCCCAAAAAAAGCCGGCAAGATTGGTGCATTGCGCCTCAAAGCACTTGAAATTCAAGCCGGCTTTGAGCACACAATAGGGGAAACCCTCAACACCGGGCTGGCGAACGAAGGACGGCCGTGCCGCGGTCGTTTTAAGGGCGATCCGGCGGACCTCGAACATGACCACATCACTTTCTCTCGCACCGGAGCTGCAGGTGCAAGCCTGGTACAACACGGACCGTCCCCTCTCGTTGGCGGGGCTGCGCGACCGTGTCGTCGTGCTCGTCGCGTTCCAAGCGTTATGCCCCCAGTCGGTTGCCAGCGGCATCCCCCAGGCGCAGCGCATCTTCGAGACGTTTGCCCCCGCGGATGTGGCGGTGATCGGCCTGCACGCCACGTTCGAACATCAAGATGCCTTCAGCCCGCCCGTCCTGAGGGCCTTCATTCAGGAGTATCGGCTGAAGTTTCCGATTGCCCTCGATCAGCCGAACGAGGCGGGTCCCATCCCGCACACCATGGAGCGCTACAAGATGCGGGGGACGCCCAGCCTCGTCTTGATCGACAAATTGGGCTTGGTGCGCAAGCACGCCTTCGGACCCTGCGACGATCTGCGCATCGGCGCAGAGATCGGCGCCCTCACCCAGGAGACGGCAAGGTCCGTGAAACTCGCCCGGGTGTCGGCGGCCTAACCGCCCAGGGCGAAGCGGATGCGGATGCGTGCCCGCTGCGTCGTCGGCCCGGCGCCGCTTTGGGGAGGTTTGTAGCGCCATTGCGCCAGGGCGCGAACCGCCGCCTCGTTGAACACTCCGGCCGGACTGGCTGCATGCACCGCGATGTCCCTGACGCTGCCGGTTGCCGTCACGGTGAACTCCAACTCCACCCATCCCTCGATCCTGTCCAATTCCGCCTTCTTCGGATAGACGGGGTCGACGCTCTTGATGAGAGTCAGTGAGTTCGCGTGAACGACCGCCGGCGCCGGTCCAGGCGAACTTCCCCCGGCGGCGGCCGATGCAAGTGCGTTCGCGGGTTCGGGAGGCCGATCCGGCTGCGGTCGCGCGGCGGCCTCCGTCTCGGCCCGACTTCGGGCATTCGCCATCTGCTCGCGCAGACTGTCGACATTCGTGGGCGCGGCGATGCCGGCCGCGGCGTCGAGCACCGCCGAAGCATGCACGAAATCGCGCCGGCCGATCGCGCCGTGCGCCTCCGTGAGCAATGCCAGCGCCAGCGATTGTCTGGCCGCCTGGGCGGCGTTCGTGTTCGGGTCCATCCGCAGCGCCTGTTCCACGTAGAAGCGCGCGCTGTCGCCCTCCGGTTCGATGAGCCGTCCGCTTTGCATGCGCTCGGCCGCGAGGCTGAGCGCGCGGGTCTGCAGTTCATCCGGCGCGCTCGTCGCGGCGACGTGCGAGTCGGCTTTCGGGCGGGATTGGGCCCTTCTCGCGCGTTCGCGCGATTTGGCCAGTTGCGCCGACAAAAACGCCAGCCGTTCAGGGTCTCCCCCCGCCTTGCGCGCCGCCTCGAGGGCCGACGCGGCATCGCCCAGCCGCTCCTCCTGCAGCGCGGCCTCCGCCGCCGCCAGGTAGCCGTCCCGAGCCTCCGCCGTGCCGGACTGGAACGACGCGGCCGGCGGCCCGCCCTGCGCCGGAATGTTCACCGCCATGGGGGGTGGCGGCGCGTCCGGGGATCGCTTCGGCCACCGAGTCCACAACGCCGTGCCGGCGATGACCAGCACCAACGCTCCGAGCGCGGCGCCCGCCGCCAGGCGTCCGGCGGCCGGTAGGGGTCGGCGGACTTTGACCGCCGCGGGCACGCGGGCACGTTGTTCGACATACTTGCGCACCGCGGCGTCGGCGAAGTGTTTGGCGCGACCCGGCGACATGGGCTTGTGAATGAATCGATAAATGAGGCCGCTGCTGATGAGACCCGCCAGCGACGCTTCGTCGTCGCGGTTGCCTGCGACGACCAGCACCAGATCGGGAAATTGGCGCTTGATCTGCGACAGGAAAGTGCCGGCGGCGGAGGGGACGCATTGGGTGTCGAGCACCAGGATGCCGATGTCTCCGGCCACCAGCAGGTCGCCAACCTTGTCGGGCGCGGTCACAGGCCACAACCGGCGGTTCCCACCCACCGCGTCGCGCAATGTCTGCAGGAACGCCTCGTCCGCGGTGAGGATCACCAACTCGACGATGTCCCGGGCATGGCTGAAGCTCAGCGAATTGATGCTGTCGTCGGCACCGTCAGAAGCCAGCAATGACCTTTCCTCCGCAGCCGAATCCCGTGGACGCGAACCCTCGACCCGATTCTGCCGCGCCGCAGCAACGAATGAGCCAAGTCAGTTAGGCTAGTGTCATTCCGCCGGCGACGCTATACGATAGACCGTCTCATTGAGCAGACAGACTATATTGCGCTGCGTCAATTTGGTTGCGTGGCGGGCCACTGGCCACCGGAATCCGGCGGCTTGCGCGGAGAACGTGATTGAGCGACTCGATTGTCGTTACGTCCAAGTTGGCCTCCGAGCAACGGGCCGCCCTGGAGCAGTTGCTGTTTTTCAATGCAAATCAACATCGCGTGAGACTGGGCATTCAACAGTCCATCGAGACCTACGGTGTCCCAGAGATCTACGAACACGAGGGCGGCCTGCGGATCAGGGTGGGGGACATTCCCGGCGTGCAGACGCTGTTCGCCCTCGGCGATAAGGGCCGCCCGATCGGATTTGCAGTCTTTGTCCGCCTGGTCCAGGAACGGTTCGTCGTCCTGCATCTCGGAGTTGAATCCGAACTGCGGCAGCGCCCCACCACGGACGTCAATACCCCGGTGCTGCTCAAATTGATGCATGAGATCAGGAGCGCCGCGAAGCGTACCCGGGGCGTCGATCGCATCGAACTGGTCTACAAAGAGCGCTCCGCCGTGCGCCTGCACGTTTGAGCCGGGATTGACGGTGCCGAACGCAGAAGATGCGCAGGGCGCTCCTTCGCGTACTCTCGAGTCGCAGAAACATCTGGACATCACGGCTTCGAACTTGCGATCCTCGGAACGGTAACGAACACTCGAAGGGGATGCGAAATGCTTGCAACGACTCATCGGCGCTCACGGTTTGCCTTGGGCTTGGTGCTGTCCATGGCCGCCTTCACCGCGGTGCATGCGGCCGAGGCCGTGGTGCGCACACCGCTCTTGGGCAGCGACTTTCCCATTTCCGCGGCGGTCACCGTACCGGCGGGTTTCGACACCGTGTACGTGAGCGGTGCGCTGCCAGCCGTCGCCAACAAGAACGCGCCGAAGGGCAGCGTCGAGGCCTATGGCGACATGCAGACCCAGGCCGTGAGCGCGCTCGGTTCCCTCAAGGCGACGCTGGAGCGTCTCGGCTTGGGGATGGGCGACGTCGTCAAGATGACGGTGTTCATGGTCGCGGATCCCACCAAGGACAACAAGCTGGACTTCGCCGGATTGATGGCCGGCTACACGCAGTTCTTCGGCACCGCGGCGCAGCCCAACAAGCCGGCGCGCAGCGCCGTGCAGGTCGCGGCGCTGGTGGCACCGGGGGCGCTGCTCGAGATCGAAGTCATCGCCGCGACGCCTCACAAGGGTCGGCGCTAGGCACATCCCGCAGATCGTGACCGGCGATTCGGCCCCGGGGAGCGATGCGGCGCGGCGGAACGTCGGCGCGCAGCTCCATGCCGACGGCAAGCGGCGCTGCGCCTGGGTGTCGTCCCTGCCGCTGTACGTCGACTATCATGATCGTGAATGGGGCGTGCCCGTGCGTGACGATCGGCGCCTGTTCGAAATGCTGTGTCTGGAAGGCGCCCAAGCCGGGCTCAGCTGGCTCACGATTTTGCGCAGGCGCGAAACGTATCGCGCCGCCTTCGACGGCTTCGATGCGCAGAAGATCGCCCAATACGGCGCGCGCAAGCGCGCCAGCCTGTTGCGGGACCCCGGAATCGTGCGCAACCGGCTCAAGGTGGACGCGTTCATCGACAACGCCAAGGCCTATCTGCGCATCCGTGAGCGTGAGGCCTTCGGCGACTATCTCTGGCAGTTCAGCGACGGCAAGGTGCTGCGGCGGCGCCCCCTGTATTTGAGCGGCATTGCGACGCAGACCCCGCAGAGCGATGCCATGAGCCGTGACTTGAAGGCGCGGGGTTTCCGTTTCGTGGGTCCGACCATTTGTCATGCCTTCATGCAGGCCGTGGGGATCGTGGATGAACATCAACGGCATTGTTGGCGGGCCGGCCGTCGTTAGCGGCCGGCCGGCTCCCGTCAAGTGCGTCCGGGCCGCCGGCATGGCCGTCGTGGCCTCGATCGCCTTGATGGGTGGGGCCGCGGTGCACGCCGAGGCGGTGAAGCCGGTGTTCAAGCCGGTTGATGTGTTCGATCTGCAATGGGTGCGCGACCCCCAGATTGCACCCGACGGCCGCAGCATCGCCTATGTGCGGATGGCGATGGACATCAAGACGGATCGGCCGCTCGGGGCGATCTGGCTGGTGGACGCCGACGGCACCCACTCCCGGCCGTTGTCGGGCGCCGACAGCAGCACGCGACCGCGCTGGTCGCCGGATGGCACGCGGATCGCCTACTTCGGCACCGGTTCCGACGGCTCCAGACAGTTGTTCATGTGCTGGATGCAACGCGGCGTCACGAGCGCCGTCAGCCGCTTCACGGAGGCGCCGTCGAGCCTTGCGTGGTCGCCCGACGGTCGGTGGCTGGCCTACACGATGGCGGTCCCGGCGGAACACAAGCCATTGAAGGTGGAACTGCCGGAGGCGCCGAAGGGCGCGAAATGGGCGGACCCGCCCAAGTTGATAGACCGCATGGTGTATCGCGTCGATGGCGAAGGCTATCTGCCCAACACCTTCCGGCAGTTGTTCATCATTCCGGCCGATGGCGGAGCGCCGCGGCAACTGACGCACGGCGACTTCGACATGGAGGGTGATCCTGCGTTCACGGCCGACGGCAAGGGTGTGTTGATCGCCGCCAACCGGCGCGCCGACGCCGATCTGGAGCCGATCGACACGGAAATATACCGGGTCGACGTGGCGGACGGCGCCTTGCACCCGCTCACGGACCGGCGCGGCCCGGATCAGGACCCGGTGGCGTCGCCCGACGGCCGGCACGTCGCCTATCTCGGCTTCGACGACAAGCGGCTCGGGTATCAGGCGACCCAGCTGTACGTCATGGACGCCGATGGATCGCATCCGCGTTCGCTCACCGCGTCGCTGGATCGTGATGCCGCCTCTCCGCGCTGGTCGAGAGACGGCCGACGGCTGCTGTTCCAGTACGAGGATCATGGTTCCGGAAAGCTCGCGAGCGTCGATCTCCAAGGCAGGATGCAGGTCCTTGCCGCGGACTTGGGCGGCGCCGACGTCACCCGACCCTACACCGGCGGGAGTTTTTCGGTTGCATCGACCGGGCGCTTCGTCTACATGCGGGCGGACCCGGAGGCACCGGCGGCGCTGGCGAGCGGCACCTCGACGAACGACATCGTGACCCTGGTGGATCCGAGCGCACCCCTGCTCCGCGAGCGATCGCTCGGCCGCGTGGAGGAGATTTCTTTCGATTCATCGGCCGGGGGGCGCAAGCTGCAGGGCTGGATCATCAAGCCCCCGGGATTCGATGCCGCCAGGAAATATCCCCTCCTGCTGGAAATTCACGGCGGGCCGTTCGCCGGCTACGGGCCCAGCTTTGCCGCGGAACTGCAGCTCTACGCGGCGGCAGGCTACGTGGTGCTCTATCTCAATCCGCGCGGCAGCACGGGTTATGGCGAGGAGTTCGCGGATCTCATTCATCATGACTATCCCGACAAGGACTTCGACGATCTGATGTCCGGGGTCGACCATGTCCTGGGGTTGGGCTTCGTCGATCGGGACCGCCTGTTCGTGACCGGAGGCAGCGGCGGCGGCGTGCTCACGGCGTGGATCGTCGGCCACACCGACCGGTTTCGCGCCGCCGTGGTCGTCAAGCCGGTCATCAACTGGGCGAGCTTCGTGCTCACGGCGGACATGACCGGATATTTCTACCGCTATTGGTTCGCCGGCGCGCCCTGGGACGACATCGGTGCGTACTGGAAGCGCTCGCCCCTCGCGTATGTGGGCAACGTCCACACGCCGACGATGCTGATGACGGGCGAGGTCGATTACCGGACCCCGTCCGGTGAGGCGGAGCAGTTCTACGAAGCCCTGAAACTACGCAAGATCGACACCGCCCTGGTCCGCGTTCCGAATGCATCGCACGACATATCCGCGCGGCCCAGTCTTCTCATCGACAAGGTGGCCTACGTCCTTGCCTGGCTGCAGGCGCATGATGTGCGGGCCCCTTGAACGTCATGGCCGGTCCACCGGGGGCTCCAGGGGCATGCCGTGTTCGCGCAAGATCGCGACGTACGCATCCTCTTCCCTCGGGCGTGCCCGCATGATCGCCAGCCGTGACCGCGCCCGCGCGTTGCGCAGCCACGGCAGCAGCGGCGAATCCGACACATTGGCCGAGGCCACCCGCCACTCGAGCACGCGACGGCGCTCCGCCAGCACCCGCTGTTCGCGGCCATCCTGCGGCAGCAGCCGTTTCGCGATGGCGAATCCGACCAATTGCGCCATGACGGCGTCCCCCCGCTGCAACGTCCTGGACAATTTCAAACAGGCTTCGCGACGCTCCGGAGCGGCCGCGTCGCGGCAGGCGTTGATGAGCGGCGAGAAGGATGGCATCACGGCCGCGCCGGCGACACCCGTGGCCTCCGCCAGGCGCGCCAGGTCCGACCTGGCGTAGTTGGCGGGCAGGCGCGCACGCACCCGTTTGAGCGAGTCGTAGATCCGGACGCCGGTCGGATTCCCATACAGATCGAACCGCGAGTCGTGAGCCATGTCCGTCAGGACCCGATCGACCTCCACGGTATCGCGGTCCCTCTGGGCCGTGGCGAGCGTGGGCAACCAGGCGGCGGCGTTGTCGGCGTCCACCCAGCGCATGGTGGTCGCCGCATCCCGCAGGTCGCACTCCACCGCGCTGGCACATAGGTGCAGACGCAGCCAGCTGATGGCCGCATCGTCGGGGGCGAGCTCCGCCGCCCGCACCGCGAATTCCAGGGCGGCGGACGCGGCCTTCGCGGCCTCCGCCCTGGTCCGTGACACCGGTCCGGCGTACGTGAGTGCGGCGGCAGCCGCGAGCGAATTCGCATCGCCGCGCGTCGCAAGGATGTGCGCTGCGCCGGCCCGCCACGCCGTATACGCGTCGATCTCCGGTGCGGTGGAGCCGTCATGCGGCAGATGGCCGGCCATGGCGGACGTGGTGTGCAGCCATGCGAATGCGAGCACCGCGACGTAGGCCTTGAGCATGATCAGCGCATTGCCGCGAAACCTAGGCGGCGTGGGTGCGGCTGCCGGCGGTCAAGCCGGCAGTGATGGCCAGCCGCATGGCGTCCTCGACCGAAATGTCGAGAGGCTGAATCCGATCCCGGGGCAGATACAAGGTGTAACCGCCGAAGGCATAGCTCATGGGAAAATAAACCGTCACCCAGTTCTGACCGCCATGCGCCTCCAGCGCCGGTGGCACGTCCTCGCGAGTCACGAATCCGATCGCATGCACGTCGGCGAAGTGCGCCAGAACCACGCGTTGCAGGTCGCGCTTCTCGCCGCTGCCCGACGGCAGCAGGCTGACGACGTCGCGAAAGCCTCCATAAAGGGTTTTGACGAAAGGAATACGGCCCAGAAAGTCATCCCAGTATTTGAGGAATATCCTGCCCGCGTAGGCGTTCACCAGGCTTCCCACGGCAAGCAGCAGAAAAAATCCGGTGATGAGGCCGAGTCCCGGCCAATAATGTTCGGGTCGCACGATCTGCAGCCCGATCAGTGCACGGTGCAGCCAACCCTCCACGGTGTTGACCAGCCACCAAATCACGTACACGGTCAACGCCAGCGGCAGGATGGTCACCAGTCCGCTCATGGTCAGCCTGAAGATCTTGCGCATGGTTCCCATCATCGCATGTTCGAGACGGCGGCGGCGACGCCGCGCAGCGTGTAACATGGCGGCGATGACGCCACCTGGTTCGCCCGAGATCGGCCCCGCCCGGGCCCGCGACGTTCCGTTGATCCTGGAACTCATCAACGAATTGGCGGCCTTCGAGCAGCTCCAAGATCAGGTCGTTGCCACCGAGGCGACCCTGCACGAATCCTTGTTCGGGGCCCGCCCCGGCGCGGAGGCGGTGATCGCCCGGATCGGCGGTGAAGCCGCGGGATTCGCACTCTTTTTCCATAATTTTTCGACCTTCCTCGGCAGACGCGGCCTGTACCTGGAGGACTTGTTCGTCCGGCCCGCGTTCCGCGGCCATGGGATAGGCAGGCACTTGTTGGTCCATCTGGCGCGGCTCGCGCTGGAACGTGGCTGCGGCCGCCTCGAATGGGCCGTTCTCGATTGGAACCGCCCGGCCCGCGACTTCTATGAAGCGCTCGGTGCCGAAGCGAACCCCGCCTGGGTCAACTATCGGGTCACGGGCGAGGCGCTGCTGCGCCTGGCGCGGGGATCGGCCGGGGCCGGCGCATCGCGGCTATTGACGCGGCAATAGAAACCGCAAGCCTTGATAATCGAGCACGACGCCATCGCGCCGTATGCGCTCGATGGTCGGGCCCTCCTGCAGGGTCGCGCCCTCGTGATACTTGCGCATGTTGATGAAGACGAACCGCTCGGCCGCCTGGGTGGCGTAGACATGGACGTCGAGATGCAGATCGGGCAGCGCCTGGTCCCCGGTCAGGCTGATCTCGTTGATCGACGGCAGCGATTCTTCGCCGGCCTTGTAGTCATCGTTCGTGAGAATGGGATCGCGGTGGTGCGCCGGGCGTGAGCCGGCGCCGGCGGGTAGTCCGGTCGCCGGCTTGGGCACCGCCGCGGCCGGTGCCGCCGGTCCGCCGGCCGCCGGTTCGCCGGCCGCCGGAATCTCCGGGGCGTATTCCGGAGGAGCATCCAACGGACTGAAATGGTCCGCCGCTGCGGGGTCGGCGGCATTGCCGGCCCTGCGGCCTGGCGCGGCTGTGGGCGGCGGCGTGGAGCCCTGCGAGCCCCGCGTCAAAACGACCATCAACACCACTAGATTCACCGCCAGCAGCGCGCAGAGCGCGATCGCCCAGACCGGCAGTCGCGGCCGCGGCCTTGCGCCGGCGGACTCCGCCAACCCGGGAGCGGACTGGCGTTGCCGCTCCATCTCCGATTTCTTCAACGCGTCGAGTATGAACGACATCGGCTTCCTATCCGCGGGGGGGTTGCTGAACCAACAGGGGCGAGCCGGGATCCGCCAGGGCCGTGTCGATCACGACCTGGGTCTGCAGCCCGGCCACTCCATCGACGTTCAGGCGATGTTCCCGTTGGAAGTTCTGCACTTCGATGGCCAATTCCTGGTCGTAAATGTCGGCGTGCTCCGGATCCGACGCGGCGCCGTGCAGCGCGTGCAGACTGCGCCGCAGCCAGCGCACCTCGTCGCCGCGCATTCCCATCGAAAGTATGCGGGCGCGCGACGTCTTGGGCTTCCAGACGACCGTGAAATCCCCGAACCAGTCGCGCGACACTTCGTCGAGAGGAATGCGCTGATCATGCTCGCCGAGGTTCAGGGTCGCGTAGCGATCATCCAAGGCGGAGAGCACGACTCGATGCTTCTGTCCCCTATCGTCCGTCAGGCTGAGAATCGCCGGGCGGTTGAGCTCGCGCACCTGTGCCCAGGAACCCCGCTGGTCGAGGCAGGCCAGTCCCGCCTTCTGGGCCTGCCCGCAGGGGTCGCGATCCTCGGTCATCGCGGTGCCCCACAACGACAGCAGGCGGCGAAACGCCGCGGCGTCGGTGGTGGTGGCCGCGTTGGCCGCGAGCAGCGCGTCGATGGACACCGGCGGCGCGG
>JBBIKV010000017.1:23051-59122 GCA_037445285.1 Nevskiaceae bacterium
GTGGTGGTGGCCGCGTTGGCCGCGAGCAGCGCGTCGATGGACACCGGCGGCGCGGGCGGCACGTGAACCGCGGCGTGAACAGCCGCACCGGCGGGACGAATCGCAGCGCTGCGTTCGAGATGGATGCGCCAACCGACGACCGAGGCGGCGCCGATGCCGGCGAGGGCAATCGCACCAGCGGCCCATGCCAGCCACGGCGGAGCCACGCGATGGCCGTACACTTCGCCCGCGGCCTGACGCACCAATGCCGCGGAGACGGTGCGGGTCTCCCGCGTGTAGGCGCCGAGGAGCGCGCGGTCGCAGCTGACGTTGATGACCCGCGGGATGCCCGCCGACAGACGATGCACTTCGCGCAGGGCGCCGGGAGTGAAGATCTCCCCCGCCGCCCCGGCGACGCGAAGCCGGTGGCGTACATAGCCCTGCGTCTCGTCGCGCGACAACGGTCTCAGGTGATACCGGCCGGTGATGCGTTGGGCAAGCTGACGCAGATCGTTGCGATCCAGCAGCTCACGCAGCTCCGGCTGGCCGATCAGGATGATCTGCAGAAGCTTTTGCGTGGGAGTTTCCAGATTGGTGAGCAGGCGCACCTGTTCGAGCACGTCCGCGGAGAGATTCTGCGCCTCATCGACGATGACGATGACGCGCCGCCCCTCGGCATGCGCCGACAACAGCCGGTGGTTGAGGGCGTCGACCATCTGTTTCACGCTGTCGCGGTCCGCGGCCTCGATCGGCAGCCCCAATTCCTCGCAGATCGTCAGCAGGAATTCCACCGGCGTGACGCGGGGATTCAAGATCACCGCAACGTCGGCATGATGGGGGATGCGCGACAACAGCGTCCGTACGACCGTGGTCTTGCCGGTTCCCACCTCGCCGGTCAGCTGGATGAAACCGCCGGACTCGTTGATGCCGTATAGCAGGTGAGCCAGCGCCTCGGCGTGCCGCTCGCTCAAATAGAGGTAGCGCGGATCGGGGGTGATCGCGAAGGGCTTTTCGCTGAGACCGAAAAAGCGGGTGTACATGGCTGTCCGGATGATAACAAGCTCAGTCGTCCCGGGAGCCCTTACCGCCCGTGGTCCTGGGCAGCAGGCTGGCCCGGGTGACAAGCGCGCCGCCGAAGCGCTCCCGGATCCCGTCAAGGGTTGCATCGAGCCGCGAATTCTTCGGGGCCGCCGCCGAAAAGAGATCCGACTGCCTGAGGGTCTGCAGGTCGTCGACCCCGACCCCCAGCAGCCTGACTGCCGCCTTTGGCTGCCCATCCACCCACTCCGACAGCAGTTCGAGCGCAATCCGCGATATCACGGCGGTGTCCTGGGTGGGCGGCCAGACCGCCCGCTGCCGGGTATACGTGGCGAAGTCGCTGCGCCGAACCTTGATGACGACGCATCCCGCGGACAGTCCGGACGCCCGCAGCCGAATGCAGGTGCGATCCGCCAGCCGCAGCGCCTGCCGCTCGATGTCCTTGCGGCCTCGAAGATCCGTCGAAAATGTTTCCTCCGCACTGATGGATTTCTCGTCACGGTCGGGTTCGACCGGCCGCTCGTCGATGCCCGACGCAAGGGTCCGCATGGCCCTCCCGTGCTTGCCGAAGGCGTGCCACAGCGCTTGTTCGTCCGCCCGGCGCAGGTCTCCGAAGGTGCGGATTCCCGCCGCCAGGACCGCGGGAAGCGACTTGCGTCCGACGCCATACAGCTTCTCGACCGGCAGGGGGTCGAGCACGGCGTGCAGGTTGTCCGGCCCGAGGCGGAAGTATCCGTCGGGCTTGTTCAGATCCGAGGCGATTTTCGCCAGCAGTTTGTTGGATCCGATGCCCACCGACGCGGTGAGATCCGTGGCCGCCCGGATGCGGCGTCGCACCTCCACGGCAATCGTCTCTCCGTCGCCGAGGAGCCGCTCGCTCGCCGTGACGTCGAGGAACGCCTCGTCCAGGGAAAGTCCCTCCACCAACGGGGTGAACTCGTGGAATATGCCGAAGACCCGTGAGGAAACCTCCCTGTAGCGCGACATGCGCGGAGGCACGCAGATGGCCTGGGGGCAGCGGCGCAGGGCTTCGGTCATGGGCATCGCGGAGTGCACGCCGAAGCTTCTCACCGCATAACTGGCGGCGGCGACGACACCGCGGCCGCCGGTGCCGCCGACGATCAGCGGCGTGCCCCGCAGTTCCGGCCGGTCCCGCTCCTCCACCGACGCATAGAACGCATCCATGTCGACGTGCAAGACCGTGCGGGCGTCCGGGCGCGGCACGACGCTCATTCCACGGTGATGGTGATCTTCTCTGAATGCAGCGGCGGATCGAAGGAGAGGTGCCGATAATCGGCGAACAACAGTTCGAGCGTATGTTTGCCCGGCTGCAGGTTGAGCGTCGTCTCGGTCTGTCCCTTGCCGAAATGCACGATCTTGTCCGTGGCCGGAAGCGGCGCGTCTAGCTTGACGTCCTTCAGGTCGGTATCGATGAGCAGGTGATGGTGCCCGGTATTGTCGAATTTCACCCCGGCCGGAGCGATTCCCATCCCCTTGAGTCCGAATCTGACCGTGACCGGCCCGTGAATCTTCGCCCCGGCGCGCGGCGCGATGATGTAGACCTCGGCTCCGGCGGCGGGGACCGTGCGGTCCTGGGCGATGGCCAGGGTGGCGAACAAACCTGCACAGATGGCTAGAACGGCGCGATTCATGGGAAAACTCCTTGGTTGTCTACCGGGCCCCCCTATCTTACCGCTCAGATCAGGTCCTTGACGCCGTCGCGTTCCTCCAGCAGCTCCCGATGCGTCGCGGACATCTTTTCCCGGCTGAACTCGTCGATGGCGAGGGCCTGAACGATGCTGTATTCGCCGCCCTTGCAGGTCACGGGGTAGGAATAGATGACGCCCTCGGGTATTCCGTAGCTGCCGTCGGAGGGGATGCCCATGCTCACCCAATCGCCGGCGGGCGTGCCCAGCACCCAATCGTGGACGTGATCCAACGCCGCCGCCGCCGCCGACGCCGCGGAGGAGGTTCCGCGCGCCTTGATGACGGCCGCGCCGCGCTGCTGCACCGTCGGGATGAAGGTGCCCTTGAACCAGGTGTCATCGACCACGGACAGCGCGGGTTTGCCGCCGACCGCTGCGTGATGCAGATCCGGATACTGGGTCGCCGAATGATTGCCCCAGATGATCATCTTCTTCACGTCCGCCAGCGCCACCCCGGTCTTTTCGGTCAATTGGGCCAGGCCCCGGTTATGGTCCAGGCGCGTCATCGCGGTGAAGCGCTGCGGCGACAGCGACGGCGCGTTGCGCTGGGCGATCAACGAGTTCGTGTTGGCCGGATTGCCGACGACCAGCACGCGCACGTCGCGGCTCGCCACCGCATCGAGTGCCTTGCCCTGGGCCGAGAAAATCTTGGCGTTTTCGAGCAGAAGATCCTTGCGCTCCATGCCCGGGCCGCGCGGCCTCGCGCCCACCAACATCGCAAACCCGCAGTCCTTGAATGCCACGAGGGCATCGCTCGTGGCGGTGACCTTGTTCAAGGTGGGAAATGCGCAGTCGTTCAATTCCATCACCACGCCCTGTACGGCGGCGCTCGCGGCGGGAATCTCCAAGAGATGCAGATTGATGGGTTGATCCGCGCCGAGCATCTGCCCGGAGGCGACACGAAACGCGAGCGCATAGCCGATATTGCCTGCGGCGCCCGTAATGGTGACGGTAACTGGCTTCTTCATGTCTGCTCCAGCGAAAAGCGTGGAATGGTAGCCGAAACGAACGGTCATTACCGCTGTCCGCCGGCCACCCTGCAGTCAATCAGTGCTTGCATGTACCAGTGATATATGTAACTATAACACCAAGTCACCGAATTGGTTCGATGACGCCAACCCAAGCAGGAGATCGACATGACCACTCAGACTTCCACGAAACTCGCGGCTCTCGGCATCGCATTGATGCTCAATGGCGTACTGTTCGGCGGAGTAGGATACCTGTTCAGTGCCAAGTTCTATGAACACGCGGGGCTCCCCGGCGCCCCGCGCAGCACCGAGATCCAATCCCTCCTCCCGACGATCTGACCCCCGGTCCGATGCCGGCCGAGCGTTCTGCTAGATTAGCGTGCTACCTGCCCCATACAGGGGCTTGGCTCAGCGAGCGGAGAATGGACCCGAATTGGAACGACAACCAACCCATCTATCGCCAGCTGCGCGATCGGATGGTCGCCCTCATCCTCGAGGGAGCGCTGAAGGAGGGCGATCCGTTGCCCTCCGTCCGCGCGGTTGCGGCCGATTATCGGCTCAATCCACTCACCATCCTCAAGGCCTACCAGCAACTGGTCGACGAACGCCTGGTCGAAAAGCGCCGGGGGCTTGGAATGTTCGTGAGCCAGGGCGCGCGCCGGCTGCTGCTCAGCGGCGAGCGCGAACGCTTCCTGCGCGACGAATGGCCGCACATCCTTGCGGTGATCAACCGCCTCGGCTTCTCCGCGGCGGAGCTGTTTGCCCAGACCCCCGCGGTCACCCATCCCGCTCCTCCGCCCCGGGGCGGCGACACCAGGGAAGACTGAGCTCCAACATGCCACCACTCATCGAAGCCCGCGACCTGACCAAGAAGTACGGAGCCCATACCGCCATCGATCGAGCGAGCTTCTCGATCGAATCCGGCCGGATCGTCGGGCTCATCGGCCCGAACGGTGCCGGCAAGACCAGCGCACTGCGCGCCATGCTCGGGCTCACCTCCTACGAGGGACGGCTGCGGGTGCTCGATCGCGAACCCTTCCGCGAGCGGGCCGCCCTGATGAACGACGCCTGCTTCATCGCCGACGTCGCGGTGATGCCGCCATGGATGCGGGTCGAACAGGCGGTCGACTTCGTCGCGGGCGTGCACCCCCGGTTCCGCCGGGATCGCGCGCTCGCGCTGCTCGCAAAGACCCAGATCACGGGCAGGCGGCGCATGCGCGAGTTGTCGAAGGGCATGAAGACCCAGGTGCATCTCGCGTTGACGATGGCCATCGACGCCAGGCTGCTCGTGCTGGACGAACCCACGCTGGGGCTCGACCTCCTCGCGCGCCGCAGTTTCTATGACGCCCTGGTCGACGATTACATGGATGAAACCCGGACGATTCTCATCACCACCCACCAGGTCGAGGAGGTGGAGAACCTGTTGACGGACGTGATCTTCATCAACCGCGGCCGCATCGTCCTCGACAGTTCCATCGATCACATCGCTGACCGCTACGCCGCGGTCGCGGTCGCGGAAGATCGGACCGCCGCGGCACGTGCCGAGCGGCCCTTTCATGAGCGGCGTTCGCTCGGCAAGACGGTCTTCTATTACGAAAATCCGGACGTGGAAAAGCTCGCGGCCTTCGGCGAGGTGCTGACCCCGAGCGTCTCCGACCTGTTCGTGGCCAAGCTCTCGCAGGAGCCCGCATGAAGACCTACTCTTGGCTGATACGCCGGGAATTCTGGGAAAACCGCGCGATCTGGCTCGTGCCGGCCGCCATCGGCGGTGCGCTCACGCTCGCGACGCTGTTCGGCAGGATCGAGTTCGATGTCGGCGCCCTGTCCGACGAAAACCGCGTCGTCGTGGGCGGCATGGTGCTGTTCGGGTTCGGCGTCACGTTCTTCGTCGTGATGAACATCTACGCGACCTGGTATCTGCTCGACTGCCTGTATGCGGACCGCAAGGACCGAAGCGTGCTGTTCTGGAAGTCCCTGCCGATCTCCGACACGGCCACCGTGCTCTCCAAGCTGTTCACCGGCCTGATCGCCATTCCGCTCGTCTATTTCCTCGCCGCCGATCTGACGACCTTGATCATCGCCTTCATCCTTTCCATCCGGGCGCGCACCGCGCTCGGCACCTCCCTCTGGCAGCCCGATCTGTGGCTGCAATTGCAGGCGCTGTGGCTCTATCTGATCGTGACCACGGCCGTTTGGTACCTGCCCCTTGCCGGATGGCTCATGGTGGTGTCGGCATGGGCCAAGCGCGCCGTCATGCTCTGGTCGATCCTGCCGCCGCTGGCGCTGTACCTGCTGGAGCGCTGGTTCTTCGGCACCCATGTTTTCGGCGATGCGTTGGTGGAACGAACCGTGGGCTACCCGGCGCATGCCTTCAGGGACCTCGCCGATCGGAGCGCCTGGATCACGACCGTGATCGGCGGAGACTCGATCACCACGCCGGGAAGCATCTGGCGCATCTTCGATCCGGTCGAATTCCTCTCCAGCACCGCCACCTGGGCCGGGCTGGCGGTGGGCATCGGTCTCGTCGCCGCGGCGGTTCAGCTGCGCACCCGTTGCGCCGAAAGCTAGACGGCCCCGCGAGCGCCGCCGATTTGGGATTCGCCGCAAGGGCGTGCAAAATGGCGGCCATTCGTAAACCGCACCCTCGAGGACAACCCATGTACAAGACCAAGATCGACCTGGCGGAGAAGGTCCGCCGCAACGTCATCGCCATCCTCAACGACCGCCTGGCCGATGCCATCGATCTGCAGAGTCAGACGAAACAGGCGCACTGGAACGTCAAGGGTCCGCATTTCATCGCGCTGCACGAGCTGTTCGACAAGGTCTCGGATGCCGTGCTCGAACAGATCGACGAGATCGCCGAACGCATCACCAGCCTGGGCGGGACCGCCGAGGGCACGGTGGCGGTGGCGGCGAAACGCAGCAAGCTAAAGAACTATCCGCTGAGCATCACGGCCGGCAAGGACCATCTTTTCTACCTGTCGACGCAGCTCTCGGTGTTCGGCAAGTCGGTGCGCGCGGCCATCGACGAAACGGCCAAGCTGGGCGACGCCGACACGGCGGACCTCTTCACCGGCATCTCGCGCGAGACCGACAAACACCTGTGGTTTCTCGAGGCCCACCTGCAGGACAAGGGCTGATCCGGACCGGGTTCACCCCAGCAAATAGGCGAAATAGCTGTTGCGCAGACGGTTGAGCGGATCGGTGCGCTGGCGCAGAGCCCTGAACAATTTGGCACGCTCGCCGAAGACCTTGGCGACGTGTTCCGGCTGCAGGGCGCGGGTTTGATTGAACGTGGGCACGCCGCCGGCGGCCGAGGCGAAATCGTTGAAGTCGATGAGGAAGTCGTCCCATCCCTTGTCGCCGGTGGATGACGGCTCCAGGGTGAACATCGGGCCCGCGTAACTCACGCTGAACAGCGAGCCGCGATCCTGATGCAGCCGGCTGGCGCCGTTGACGATGTTGCTGCGGTAGCGGTGCTGCTTGTAGTAAGCCCTGCAGAAGGCGAAGTAATCCCCGAGGATCCGCGGATAGTCGGCCTGCGGGAACCCCCACAGGCTGTAGGTATGGCGCGACTTCCAGGCTTCCGACGGCAGGTCCCGGATCCATTCGTGTGCATGCAGCACCACGCCGCGCAGCGCGCGCTGCACACCGGACATGACGGCGGAACGCACGCCGGGACCGGCCAGCACGCTGCCCACCGAGGAGCCGAAGGCCGGCAGCACGTTGCGCATCACGGAATTGCGGATCTGCCAGATGCCGGAGCGGCTGATGTTCGCCGTCTCGTCCACCGTCCGCCGTTCCACGATGATGCGGTCGTGGAACGGCGCGATGTGCAGCCGCAGCGCGCCCGGGCCGCCGGCGATCGCGTCGAAGCGCGCGCTGAATTCCTTGAGCGTCAGCACCTGGTAGTCGATTTTCACCGGCAGGAGCGGCTGCACGCGCAGCACGACCTCGTGAACGACGCCGAGCAGACCGAAGCTCGAGCGCAACACGCGCATCAGCTCGCGATCGCGTTCCTGCACGATGATCTGCCGGCCCTGCGGCGTGATTAGCTTCAACTCCGTCACGAGCGAGGACAGCTGCGCCACCCCCTTGCCGTGCGAGGCCTGGGGGCAGGTCGTCACCGCCGCGGCGCCCACGGAAATATGGCCCATCTCCGGCGTCAGCGGCAGTTCCTGGCCGCGTTCCGCCAACGCACGCGCCAACGCGCCGATGCGCACGCCCGCCTGCGCCCTGACCGTGGTTTCACCGAATTCGAGGATTTTGTCGAGATCGCCCGTGTCGACCGTCGTTCCGCCGTCGCCGCCGACGCAGCGGGTCTGGGAATAATCTGCTCCCACCATGCGCACCGGAGTCGGGTAGGCCTTGCTGTTCGCAAGAATCCCGGCGATATCCTCGACCTTCTTGGCGCGCAGCACGAAGCGCGGGCGACGGAACAGTCCCGACGCATCGGCACCCGGCGAACGATTGACTTTGACTACCATGTGCTTGACCCCGGAATTATGGAAAAACAAGCTCAAACAAACGCTTGCTGTCCGGGAGCACAAAGCCTACGGCTCTCGGTGCGACTCATGCGCACCGACACTGGCGACCCCGCTATCGTCAGGCTTCATTCGAAGCCCCTTAGACCGGTGGTTTTGCGTCCCCACCTTTCGGCGGGTTTGCCCTTGAACAGCCCCCATACTATGCGAGGGCCGCGGCCGGGTGTAAAGCGAAATTTAGCCCATCAGGAGGACGGTTTCCGCATGCTCCACCGCCTCCGGCGTGCCGCACACCACGACGACGTCCCCCACCTTGAACCGGGTATCGGGGCCCGGTTCGCGCCCCACGATCCCATCGCGCCGCACCGCGCTGACCGTTGCGGTGGAGCCCCGCGCCTCCAATTCGGCGATGCTGCGCCCGACGGCCCAGGCCTGCGGCGGCAAAATGACGCTGTGCAATTCCTCGCGGAAGGCATGGGTGTCGTCCAGAGGCTCGGCTCCGGCGCCTCGAAAATACTGCCGCAACATCCCGTACCGGTCGCTGCGGATGTCGTTGACGGTGCGAATCACCCGTGCCACGGGCAGCTTCAGCAGCAGCAACAGATGCGACAGCAGCATCAGGCTCGCCTCGAATGTTTCGGGAACCACTTCCGTCGCTCCTGCCGCCTGCAGTTCCTCCAGCCGGCTGTCGTCCTGCGTGCGGACGAGCACGGGAACGTCGGCGCGCAGTTCGCGCACGGAGCGCAGGATCCGCAGAGCGACCTCCGGACCCGCGAAGGTGACGACGACGCAGCTGGCGCGGGCCAAGCCGACGTTCTCGAGCACCTTGATCTGGCCGGCGTCGCCGTACACCACCGGATCCCCCGCCTGACGGCCCACCCGTATCCGATAGGGGTCGAGATCGAGCGCAATGTATTCGAAGCCGGTCTGCTCCAGGACCCGGGCGATGTTCTGTCCGACACGGCCGAAGCCGCAGATCACGACGTGTTCGCGCTCGGCCACCGCGAGCGTGGCCCGGGCCTCCTTCATGGCTTCCGAGTTCGGCGGCCCCGCTTCGCTCATCAGCGCGCGCGTGATGCGACGGTTGTGGCGGATCAGCAGCGGCGAGAGCACCATGCTGAGAACGGTGGCCGCCAGCAGCGGTTGCACGATGGCGGCGTCGGACAGATCGCGCCGCAACAGCAGCGTCAACAGCGCGAAGCCGAATTCGCCGCCTTGGGCGATCACCACACCCGCGCGCAGCGCCTTGAACCAGCTCTTCGTCGCGGGCACGGCGACCACGGCGGCCACACCCGCCTTCAGCAGCACCATGCCGACGAGGATCACCGTGACCACCGCCAGATCGCGGAACAGCAGCCGTACATCGAGGAGCATGCCCACCGTGATGAAGAACAGTCCGAGCAATATCTCGCGGTAGGACCGGATCGCCGCCTCCACCTGATGCCGGAATTCGGTCTCGGCGAGCATCATGCCGGCGAGAAACGCGCCGAGGGCGAGCGACAGGCCCGCCGCGTGGGTCGCCCACGCCGATGCCAGCACGGCGAGCAGCACCGCCAGCGAGAACAGCTCCGTCGAGCGTACCGAGGCGATGAGCAGGAACAGCGGCCGCAGCAGCCAGCGGCCGGCCGACAGCACCAGCACCAGCGCGAGCACCGCCGTGCCCACCGTGCCGGCGATGTGCCGGGCATCGGCGGCGACGCCCCCGGCTGCGATCGCGGCGAGCAGTGCCAGGAACAGAGGAAAGCTCAGGTCCTGAAACAGACAGATAGCCACGGCCAGGCGGCCGTGGGTGCGGTTGTTCTCCGACTGTTCGGTGAGCTGCGCGATTATGATCGCGGTGGAGGACATCGCCACCGCGCCGCCCATCACGACCGCCACGGCGGGCGCCACCTGGAACAGGCTGATGGCGCCCGCGGCAACGATGGCCGTGGTGAACAGCACCTGGGCGCCGCCGACCCCCAGCACCTCCCATCGCATCGCCACCAGACGGGGCAGCGAAAACTCGAGCCCCAGAGTGAACACCAGGAACACGACGCCGATATCGGCGAGCAGCTGCGTGGTCTCGTTGTCCACCGCCAGCGCGAGAGCGTGCGGACCCAGCAGCATTCCCACGACGAGATACCCGAGGATTGCAGGCAACGCGAGCTTGCGCACCCCGGCGACCACGCACACGGAGGCGGTGAGCAGGATGAGGATCTGCAGGAGGGGATCGTTGTGCAACATGAGTTCCTGTTAGCATACCGTCGATGAATCCGCCAGCAATCGACCTCTCCTCCGGTTGAATCATGAGCGCGCTGACGCTGCGGCGACAGGGCACGGGCTGGCGTCTCGAACTGCAGGGTGACTGGTCGCTGGCCGCGTTGGAGGAGATCGAACGAGCCATCTCCACGCTGCCGCCGTCGCTCGACGGTCCGGTGGAATGCGACTGGAGCGGCGCGCAGACTCCGGGTCTCGGGCCCTCGTGGCGGCTGCTGCGTCGGCTGGCCGAGTGGCAGTCCGGCGTCACCCACTTGGCACCGCCCCACACGTTGGAACTGCTGCAACGCCTCGTCGCCGAGCGTCGCGCGGAACCGGGTCCGGCCGCGATGCCGCCGGCGCCGGGCTTCATCGGCAACCTGGGAAGGTGGACCTACGCACAGGCCGACGAGGCGGCCGGCGCGATCGGCTTTCTGGGCCGCATCGTCACCGTGCTGGTCGACACCCTGCGCAGACCGGGGGCGATCCGGGCGCCCTCCCTGGTGCGCCATGTCTATGAAACCGGCATCACTGCGGTTCCGATCGTGGCGCTGATCGCCTTCCTCATCAGCGTGATCGTGGCCTATCTCGGAGCGCAGCAGCTCTCCAAGTTCGGCGCCAACCTCTTCGTGGTCGACCTGGTGACCATATCCGTGCTGCGTGAAATGGGGGTCCTGCTCACGGCGATCATCATCGCGGGCCGGTCGGGCAGCGCGTTCGCCGCCGAGATCGGCGTGATGCAGCTCAACGAAGAGACCGATGCGCTGCGCGCCATGGGGATGAATCCGGTCGAAGTGCTGGTCGTCCCGCGCATCCTGGCGCTCATCATTGCGCTGCCGCTGCTCACCGTCATTGCCGACGGCATGGGACTCGCCGGCGGCGGGCTGCTCGCGCTCGTCAATCTCCACATCCCGTTGCCGCAGTTCACGAGCCGTCTGCGCGAATCGCTCGCCCCCACCACCTTCTGGGCCGGTCTCATCAAGGCGCCGATTTTCGCGTTGCTGATCGGCACGGTCGGCACCTACCGGGGCATGCAGGTGCGCGAGTCCGCGCGCGAACTGGGGCGCCTGACCACCGTGGCGGTGGTGCAATCGATCTTCATGGTCATCCTGGCAGACGCCCTGTTTGCGATACTCTTCGTGCAGCTCGATTTCTGATGCCGCAGGTTTCAGCCAATCCCGTCATCCGGGTGCAGGGACTCGTGAATCGCTTCCGGTCGCAGGTCGTCCACGACGGTCTCGACATGGAGGTGCAGCCCGGAGAGATTTTCGGCATCGTCGGCGGTTCCGGTGCGGGCAAATCCGTATTGCTGCGCACGATACTGGGTCTGCGCACCCCCACGGCGGGAACCGTCGAGATGTACGGCCGGGGCGTGTCGGCAAGATCGCGCGCCGACCGGCTCACGCTCGTCCGCAGTTACGGCGTCACCTTTCAGAACGGTGCGCTCATCAGCTCGCTCACGGTCGCGCAGAACGTCGAACTGCCGCTGCGCGAGAGCACCTCCTTGCCGGACCGGACCCTGCGCGACCTCGCGGAGCTCAATCTGACCCTGGTGGGAATGCCGCCCGGATCCGCGGACAAATATCCGGCGCAGCTGTCTGGGGGCATGGTCAAACGGGCCGCCTTGGCGCGCGCCCTCGGCCTCGAACCGAAGCTGTTGTTCCTCGACGAGCCGACCTCGGGCCTGGATCCGGTTTCCGCCGCGGCCTTCGATGAGCTACTGTTGGACCTTCATGCCCAGCTCCGGCTCACGGTGGTGATGGTCACGCACGACTTGGATACGCTGTTCCGAACCTGCAACCGCGTGGGCGTGATCGTCGATCGCCGGATGGTGAGCGGCACGCTCGACGACATGCTGGGGAATGACGATCCGTGGATTCACGAGTACTTTCACGGACCGCGGGCGCGGGCCGCGGAATTGGAGCGCCATGGATAGGGATGCCAACTACGTGGCGGTCGGCGCCTTCGTCCTGCTCGTCGTCGCGATGGCGGGTTCCTTCGTCTTCTGGTACACCGGCCAGAAGGACAAGCACAACTACCGGCGTTACGAGATCTATTTTCAGGGCACCGTGAGCGGGCTGACGGCGGGCAGTCCGGTGCGCTACCTCGGCGTGGACGTCGGCAAGGTGGCGCGGGTCATGCTGGATCCGCATCAGGGGAATCGGGTGCTGGTGATCGCCGACGTCGAATCGAACGCGCCGATCGATGCGCGGACACAGGCGTCCTTGAGCCTGCAGGGCATCACGGGCCTGCTCTACATCGATCTCGAACGGTCCAAGGCGGCGCCGCCGCCGGGACCGCCCGCACCGGGAATCGAATACCCGGTCATCCTCTCCGCGCCTTCCGATTTCGACGTGCTCCTCGGCAGTCTTCCCGCCCTGGCCACGCACGCCATCGAATTGGTGGACCATTTCAACCAGGTCCTCGACGAGAAGAACCTGCGGGACATTCACGAGACCCTCGACAATGCGCGCCGCGCGAGCGCGCAGCTGCCGGCGACTCTCCGCGACCTCGCGCAAATGACCCGCGACGTACGCAGCGCCTCCCGGGAAATCCAAACCGTCGCCGCCGATCTGCATGGGATCGCCGCGAGCGCGGCGCCGCAGATCCAGGTTTCGCTCGCGAACCTGACCCAGGCCACCGTGCGCCTCGACAGCACCGCGGATCACCTGGATCGATTCGTCGCGCAGACCGAGCCTGAAATCTCCCGCTTCACGAGGCAGAGCCTGCCGGATCTGGAACAATTGGTGCGGGAGAGCCGGTCGGCCGCCCGTGACTTCCGTGACCTGTCCCGAGCCTTGAAGCAGAACCCGTCGCAGTTGCTGTACGAATCGAACGACCGCGGCATCGAGGTGCCCAAATGACGCCCGGCTGCGACCGCCGCCGACGCCTGCGCGCCCTTCTGTTCGTTCTCGCGACCGGCGGCATGGTCGCGGCCTGTTCCGGCTCGCTGTTTCAAAGCAGGCAGCCGCCGACCTCCGTCTATCTCCTGTCGGCGGATCTCAGATCCCCCGCCGACCCTGCATCCGCCGGAACCGGAACGCCGGCCGTCCCGGCCGACCTGACCGTGCGCAGGCCGCGGATGCGGACCGGGCTCGATACCGACCGCATCGCCGCATTGTATCCCGATCATCGACTCGACTATTTTGCGGACGCGCGCTGGAGCGGGCCGCTCGACGAGGTGGTCCAGGACCTTGTCCTGCAGGCCTTCCACACCGGGGCGGATCTGCGCAATGTCAGCGCCGACGAACCGGCACTCGGCGGCGGTTACTGGCTCGAAATCGAAGTGGCGAACTTCGAGGCAAACTACACGTCCGGCGCAGCCGCGCCGTCGATCCGGGTGCATCTCCTGGCGCGGTTGGGAAGGGCGGCGGACCCGCAACTGGTCGCGTCCTTCGCGGCCGACGTGACCCGGAAAGCGGCCGGCAACAGGCTGTCCGCCATCGTGGATGCCTATCAAGACGCAGCCGACGCGGCGCTCGCGGACATCGTCGCCAACACGCTGCGGCGGGTGGCTCAGAACAGCGAGAGTCCGGTCGCCTCCGACAGCCGGTACCGCCAGTAGGTCTCCTCGGACCCATCGGCCTGGGTGTCGTAGGCGGCCGCCCTCGACCATTGGCGCGAGTAGCAGTCCGCGGCTGCCCGCGCCGGCTCGGCGCGGGCCGGCAGGTGCAGTTCCACCGCGGCCGACAGGTTCAGATCGTCGATTCCCCGACGCGTGAAATTCGCCGCTCCCAGATCGAGCCACGCATCTCCGAGATGCCGAAGGAGTACGAATCCCGCCCCGCTGCGGGTGCCCTCGGTTTGCCAGCGTACCTCGACGTTTCGGGAGCCGCCCTGCATGAGTTCTGCGGCGACCGCCCGATTTTGCGGCAGATCGGGATCGAGGAGCACCCGCAGGCTGGCGCCGCGCGCGGCTGCCCGCGACAGTGCCTCGATGAGCTGCCTGTCGCCGAGCGCACGGCCGACCAAGCTGATCGAGTCGCCCGTGCCGGCCGCCGCGGCGAGTTCCTCGAGAGCGCCCTCGATGGCGCCCTCGGTGAGATACCTCGCGTCGATGGTCCCCACGCCGCGGCCTTCCACGGGCGGCGGGGCCGGCAGCCGCTCATCGTCCACGGACCACTTCGCGATCTGCAATTCGCTGTCGCCGACGGCGCGCGCCATGTGTCCGCGAATTTCCACTCCGACGTCGGCGGAGCGCCCGCCATCGCGCGGCGTTCCCGACATGACCAGGCCGGTCCACCCGCCGGTGCCGTCGTCGGCCAGCAGCACGTGGCGCTCATCCGCCTTGCGATTGCGCATCCGCAGCCGGGAGCCGAGAGTGACCTCGGCCGGCGTATCGTCGAACGGCTCGCTCCACCACCCGAGGGTCAAGCGCCACAAGCCCGAGTAGAGCGGATCCGAATCGCGCAATCGCTCCAGGCGGGTGCGGGCGACGATCACCCCGGAACGCTCCAGTTCTCTCAAGATCGCTGCAGGCGTGCCGCCGTACACCTCGGGCCGAGGATCCGTGACCAGCACGATCTTGAGATGGGGCCGCTGCCGTTTGCGTGCCAGGAGCTGCGCCGCCAGCGCCTCCTCCAGCGGGAAGTCGTCGAGCACGATCAGCTGGTCGGCGCGGCCGACGGCGGCGAGTTCGTGCTTCAAGGTGGCGCCGGGCGCCACGGACTCATCGATGAAGTCGATTTGCGATTCGGCGATCCGCGCGGGCAGCGAGGCCACATGCGTACCGGGCGGCATCGGTTTCACCGAATTCCAGACGCCGCACACGAACCACGCCAGCAGGGCGGCCAGGCTCAACAGGCCGGTGCGGCCTGCGCATCCCGCGATGGGTCCGCCGGCGGGGCTGTCCGTCATTTCTAGCCCCCGTTCGAGGCTTGTGCCTCCGCCGCTTCGAGCGACGTGCCCACTTCCATCCAGCGCGCCTCGAGCGAGACCGCATCCCTGGTCAGGCGCGCGAGCTTCTCGGCGACACGGGCCTCATTGACGCCGGACCCGCCGAGTTCAGCCTGCAACGACGCCTGTTCCGCGGCAACGGCCGCGATTCGACGCTCGATCTGCTCCAATTCGCGGCGCCCTTGCGCGAGCGCATCCCGTGGCGGCTTCTTCGGCGCCCGCGCCTTGTCCGCCGCCGCCTGCGCCGCCCTGGCCCGGGTCTTCAACCACTTCTGATAATCATCGAGATCGCCGTCGAACACGGTGAGTTTGCCGTCGGCGACCAGCCACAGTGTGTCGGCGACCGTCTTGATGAGATGGCGGTCGTGCGAGACGACCACGAGACCCCCCTCGAAACTCTGCAAGGCGACCGTGAGGGCGTGCCGCATGTCGATGTCGAGGTGGTTGGTCGGCTCGTCCAGCAGCAACAGGTTGGGCCGCCGCGCCACCAGCAGGGCGAGCGTGAGCCGCGCTTTTTCGCCGCCCGAGAACCGGGCGACGGGCTCGAATGCACGATCGCCCTGGAAGCCGAATTTTCCCAGGTGATCGCGGACCCGCTGTTCGTCGCCGGCCGCGTATTCCGGGCCGCCGAGATTGCGTACGTGCCAGAAGGCATCGCAGTCGGGCTTCAGCTGTTCCATCTGCTGTTGCGCGAAGTAGCCGATGGCCAGATCCGCGGCCGGCACGCGTCGCCCCGATTCGACGCCGTGGGGCGCGGCATCCGTCACGCCGGCCAGCATTCTCGTCAACGTCGACTTGCCCGCGCCGTTCGGTCCCAGCAGCGCGATGCGGTCCTGCGGCCCGATCGAGACGTTGATGCCGGCGACGATGCGCCGACCCGGGTAGCCGCAGGCGCCGTTTTCGACCGTGAGCAGCGGACGCGGCGTCTTCAGGGGCGATGCGAATTCGAACTCGAAAGGGCTGTCGACGTGCGCCGGAACGATGCGCTCCATGCGTTCCAGCATCTTGATGCGGCTCTGTGCCTGGCGGGACTTGGTCGCGCTCGCGCGGAAGCGGTTGACGAAGGACGTGATCTGCGCGACGCGGCGCATTTGGCGCGTCTGCAGGGTCTGCTGCAAGGCAAGCTCCTCGACCCGCTTCTGCTCGAACTGCGAATAATTGCCTGAATAGGCGCGAATCGTCCGGTTCTCGATGTGCAGCACTCGGTCGATGATGGCGTCGAGGAATTCGCGGTCATGCGAAATCATCAGCAGCGTGCCGGGAAAGGCGGTGAGCCATTCCTCGAGCCACACGATGGCGTCCAAGTCCAGGTGGTTGGTCGGCTCGTCGAGCAGCAACAGATCGGCCCGCGACCCCAGCGCGCGGGCCATCGCGAGCCTCACCCGCCAGCCGCCGGAGAATTCCGCCACCTTGCGCTCGAGATCCGTTGCCTTGAATCCGAGGCCGTGCATGAGGGCGGCCGCCCGCGCCCGCGCCCGATAGCCGTCGATGGCCTGCAGCGACGCATACAGCTCGGCCAGTTCCATGGGCGCGTCCCGGCCCTCCGCGTCCGCGATGGCCGCCATCACGCTGCGCAGCTCGACGTCGCCATCCAGCACGAATTCGATCGCCGCCCGGTCGGTCGCCGTGACCTCCTGTTCGACATGGGCGATCTTCAGTCCCGCCGGACGATCGACATCGCCCCGATCGGGGCCCAGTTCGCCGCGAATGGCGGCGAACAAACTGGACTTGCCCGCGCCGTTGGCGCCGGTAAGCCCGACCTTGTTGCCGCGAAAGAGGGTGAAGTAGACCCCTTCGAACAGCGGCTCCGGACCGCGCCGCAGGGTGAGATCCCGAGCAGATAGCATATGGAAAGAGTCTAACCCGGCGCGCGAGGCCGGGCCATCAGGAGGCGAGCGGGCGGGCGGCGACGGGCCGGAGCACGGTGGGGCCGCACAGGGGCGCATGGTGCGGAACACCGTGCGCCTGGCCGGCGAGAATGGCCAGGAGCTTCCGGGCCTCCATCGCGTCGCCGAAAAGGCGGCCCTGCGCAAAATAGCAGCCATGCCTGCGCAGGAATTCCAGCTGCTCCGCGGCCTCGACCCCCTCCGCGATGACCTCCAGGTTGAGGCTTCGTCCCATGTCGATGATGGTGCGGACGATGGCCGCGTCGTCGGAATCGACGGCGACGTCGCGCACGAAAGATTGGTCGATCTTCAGGGTACCGATGGGAAACTGCTGCAGGGCGGACAGCGACGAGTAGCCCGTGCCGAAATCATCGATGGCCAGATGCAGCCCCATCGCATACAGCTCGTTCAGCAGGCCGATGGTCCGCTTCGGGTCCGTCATCAACGTGGTTTCCGTCACCTCGAGCTCGAAGCACGTGGGCGACACCTCGTTGCGCCGGAAGACGCTGCGGCACCGGGCGATGAAGCTCGCCTGTTTCAGCTGTCGCAGCGACAGATTGATGGCGACGCGGCCGGGCTCCGGCACCGTCTTCTGCCACTCGCGATAGTCCGAGCACACCCGGTTCATCACCCACTCGCCGATGTCCAGGATCAGGCTGGTCTCCTCGGCCAGCGGGATGAACTGCGAGGGTGAAATGTCCCCGTGGCCGGGCAGGCGCCAGCGCAGCAGCGCCTCCGCGCCCACCACGCGTCCGTCGCGCAGGTCCACCTTGGGCTGGTACAGGATCACCAGCTCGTCGCGCTCCAACGCACGACGCAGCTTGCTCTTCAACATCAGGCGTTCGACCGCGGCCGCATTCATCTCGGGGATGTAGAAGGCGCTGGAGTTGCCGCCGTTCTGCTTCGAGTGATACATGGCCGCGTCGGCGTTGCGGATCAGATCGATCACGTTCTCGGCGTCATAAGGGCAGATGGCGACGCCCACGCTCGCGGTCAGATAGACCTCCTGCTGGTTGACGTAGAACGGGCGGCTGATCTCGTCCAGCAGCGTGCGCGCCAGCGTCGCGAGGGAGGGCCGGTTGTCGGCGTCGATGGGCAGGTCGTCGATGAACATCGCGAACTCGTCGCCGGCCAGCCGTCCGATGACGGTGTCCTTGGTCAGGTTTCGCGTGAGCCGCTCGCTCAGGATCTCGAGCGTGCGGTCGCCGGCCGCATGACCGAAGGTGTCGTTGACCTCCTTGAATCTGTCCAAATCCAGGTAGAGCAGGGCGAGCGAGCGCTGGCTGCGCCGCGTGCGGGCGATCGCCTGCTGCAGCAGGTGCTGAAATTGCATGCGGTTCGGCATCTTCGTGAGGGTGTCGTAGCGCGCCAGATAGCGGATGCGGCGTTCGGCACGCTTGCGTTCGGTGATGTTGCGCGCAACGTAGATGTTGCCCTGGAATTGCGGATCCTCGGAGGTGATCGTCGAGTTCGCCATGGACACCGGGATCGTCTGTCCGCTGGCGGTCCGCAGCACCGTCTCGCGCGCCTCCGTCGCCGAACTCGCGGGATCGAAGGCGTTGCGGTGGGCATCGTCGATGAAGCTGGTGAGCGGCTTGCCGACGAGATCGGACTCCGCGTAGCCGAGCAGTCGCTGCGTCGCCTCGTTGCAGCTCTTGACGACGCCGTCGGGCGAGGTGACCAGCACCGCGTCGCTCAGGCTGTTGAGCACCGTGTTCAGATAGTTCTTGGTGATCGTGGTTTCGGCCAGGTTCTGGCGCATGCGCTCCAGTGCGTACTGCAGCTCGCCGAGCTCGTCCCGGCGCACCACCACCAGCGGCCTGGTGTAATCACCTTCGCCGATCCGGTCGGCCGACTTCACCAGAGCCGAGATGGGCCGTGACAGCTGCCGCGCGATGTACCATGCGCCGAGCAGCCCCAACAGGATCAGCGGCAGGGCGACTCCCGCCAGCAGTTCCCGCATGCGCTCGACCTGGTGTCCCTGCCGGCTCTCCATCTGCGACTGGATGCTGACCAGGGTATCGTGCATCTTGCCGCGGTTCAGCCAGATCTGCAGAGTGCCGTTCGGTCTTGCCGAACCCGCGTCCCTGGGGGGCACGTCGCTCTTGAGGACGAACGGCGCGCGCCCCGGGGAATCATCGGCCGAATTGGCGTCCGCGAAGATCACCGTGCCGCGGGCGTCCCGGACCTCCACCCGTTCGATGTCGCGTTCCTCCAGCAACCGCGCCGCGATGGAGGCGACCGCCGCCTTGTTCCCCGAACCGAGCGCGGGCGCCAGCAGCGTTCCCGTAATTTTGCTGAGACTGTCGGCCCGGGCCTCAAGGTCGGCCTCGAGTTTCTGTTCGATGGCGGTATGCGTGAGCCGGTTGATGTCGTCGGTGTCGACGCGGTGCTCATAGTATGAGAGGACGCCGAGAACCAGGAACAGCAGCACTCCGACCCCGAGTGCCAGCAGCAGATATTTGGTTTTGAGGCTGCGCGCCGTCGCGGTCAACGCCTGCCAACCCGAGTGCTTCATTGCGGAATGATACTCGCTCGCGCCAAAGCCGATAAGGGGCCGGGTACAATGCGACTTATGCCGAGGCCATGCCCGTGAAGATGCGAATCGATATCTATTCCGACACGGTGTGTCCGTGGTGCTATCTGGGGAAGAGGCGCTTTCAGCTCGCCCTGGCGGAGCGCCCGCATTACGACCCCCGGGTGACCTGGCGGCCGTTCGAAGTCAATCCCGACATGCCCTGGGAGGGGGTGGAGCGCGCGCCCTTCCTGGCCTCCAAGATCGGCGATCCGGCCCGGTTGGCCGCCCTGGAGGACACCCTGATGCGCCACGGCGAGGCCATCGGCGTGCAGTTTCGCTTCGACCTGATCGAGCGCGTGCCGAACAGCCGAAGGTCCCACCTCTTGCTGGCCCACGCGGCCCGCCATGGGCTGCAGTCCCGGGTCAATGATCGCGTCATGCAGGCCTATTTCCAGGAGGGGGTGGACATCGGAGACGTCGACGAATTGGTTCGCCTGGGAGTCGAAGGCGGGCTGTCGGAACGTGAGACTCGGTCCGCCCTGGTGCTGCGCGAAGGCCAGGACGGCGTGGTTGCTGCGGAGCGTCATGCGGGCGCCCTCGGCATTTCCGCCGTTCCGACCTTCGTCTTCGACGGCCAGTACACTCTGTCCGGAGCCCAGGAGCCGGCCGCTTTCGCCTTGATTCTGGACCAGGTGATCGACCTCGCGGCGGCGCGCGACGCCGCGTCATGAACGTCCTGGAACTGACCGGCCGGGCTCGTACGCACCTGCGCGAGCCGTCCGTGCCGGGAGTGGCGCTGCACAAGCACGCCGCCGGCCCCTTCGCCAGGTTGTGCGACGCGGCGCGCACTCAGGGGTTCGAGCTCACCCCGGTGAGTGGGTTTCGCGATTTCGACCGTCAGCTGTCGATATGGAACGGCAAATTTACGGGGGCACGGCCCTTGCTGGATGCGGCCGGAGAGGCGCTGGACGTCACGCAGATGTCCGCCCCGGAACGGGTGGCGGCCATTCTCGTGTGGTCCGCCCTGCCCGGTGCCAGCCGGCATCACTGGGGAACCGATCTCGATCTCGTCGATGCCCGCGCGATCCCACCGGGCTACCGCGTGCGCCTGACCGCCGACGAATTCTGCGCCGGCGGCCCTTTCGGCCCCCTGTCGGAATGGCTGGAAGTCAATGCGTCGAGATTCGGCTTTTTCCGGCCCTTCCGGGGAGTGCTATCCGGCGTCCAGCCCGAGCCCTGGCATTTCAGCTTCGCGCCGGTGGCCGAGCCGGCGCGGCGCGCCCTGACGCGGGAGGTCGTGGCGTCGGCCCTGGCCGACGCGCCGCTCGAGGGAAAGGCGGAGGTCCTGTCGTGCCTGGACGAACTGCACGCGCGCTATGTGGCCGCCATCGACTGGCCCTGAGGACCGAACCCTAGGCCCAGAGCACCTTCAGGCGGTTCAACATCAGGCCGCGCACCTGGCCCAGCTGATTGCCCTCGGACGTGAACAGCGGTGGATTGCGCCGCAGCAGCGGCCAGCGCTCGGTGCGCAGCACGCGGTCCAAAAACGCGAGGTTGCGGTCGATCGCCTCGATGTAGGGGTTTCTGCCGTCGAACAGCGGCTCCAGATACCGATAGGCGTGCTGAAACTCGCCCTCGAGACGCTTGATCCGGGTCTCCCGGACGAAACGCGGAGTCTGACGCAGCAGGTCCAGGCCGGAGCTGTAGCGCACCTGCAGCGCGCCGTCGGCCCCATGCACCGCCGCGATTCCACCCAAAACGAACTCCGGATACAGCCGGTCGCGGCACTTTTCCAGGTAGCAGCGATCGGCCATCTGGGCGATCAGGTCGGCGGTTCCGAGCAGATGCCCGAGCTTGCGGTCCCGGGGATCCGGCAGGTGCAACTGGCTCAAGTCGACCTCGTAGCCGGTGAAATGCACCACTCGCGTCGACGTCGGCACCCAGCCCTCCATGCCGATGGTCGGCAGGAAGCGCGCCAGGAAACGCGCGCCGCGGGTGACGTGATACAGGGTGAATTCGGCGCCGTTGCGGTGCTGCCGGTCATCGAATTCCCGGATGTATCCGGCATCGTGGAACAGGGATGTGACCAGCGCCATGACCGCCCGCTCGGCACCGAAGCGCGCGGCCGGCAGGGCGACGCTTTCGTAGCCGACCATGAGCCTCGCCATGGCCAGAGTCATGTCCAGCGAGTGCTGTCGATCGTGATAGACCGTGTCGACGCCGTGATACCCGGGCATCCGGCCGGTGAACAACTTGTCGAAGGCATCGAAGGCAATTCCCACGCGCGCGAACGACTCGCCGGGCCATTGGTGCGCGAACAGGTCACCGACCGCCTCGGCAACGGCGGCGGTGGAACTGACTTGAACGGAATTCGTGACGTCGTAGTCGTTGCGGCGAAGGTCGTCCATCGGGGGGGAGTCTATGCCCTTGGCTTCGCCGGCGCCACGTGCCTGGTTCTCCTTTCGCGGGGAGCTGGACGCTGCGCCGATCGATATGTCAAAGGTCCGCGGCGCCGGCTGCGCCTCAGTACACCTTGAGACCGCCGAACTTCCGGCGAAGGCGCCGCGCCAGCGACGCATAGCCGAGCCAAAAACCGCCGCCCGCCGCGGCGGCGACGGCCGCCACCCACAGACCCACGCGGGGGGTCGGACCGCGATGGGCGCCGGCGTCGGAAGGCCCGTGGGCCGGCGCCCCGCCCGTGGCGGGCGGCGGCCGCGCACCCGCCGCGGATCGCGCCGCTTCCAACTCACGGGTCAAGCGGTCGACTTCACTGCGCTCCGCCGCCTCGGCCAGTTCCGGCGTGGTCGCATGATTGCGGTCCAATTCATCCTGAAGCTGCTTGATCCGCACGATTGCCGGCGCGCTGGTGACCAAATAGGCGCTCTTGACCCAGCCCACGACGCCGTCGGCGAGACGCACCTGGGTGGAGTCGCCGTTCACGGCCAGCGTCTCCACGGTTGCGCCGGAGTGCAGCGTGGTGAGACGCTGTCCCTGTCCGCTCTGCGAGGCGTAGACGCCGAGGACGAGTTCGTCCGTGACGTATGCGGTGGCGGCCCATCCGTGCAGCGCGGGCAACGCCAGCAGCAGCGCCGCCGCCGCCTTCACGCGGCAATGCCCGTCTGTTTGAGGAGGGGCCTTACGTCCGGCTGGCGTCCGCGAAACCGTACGAACGCCTCCATGGCATCGAGGCTGCCGCCGCGGGCCAGGATCGAATCCCGGAAGCGCTCGGCCGTCGCGCCGTCGAACACGCCCGCGGCGTCGAACGCCTCGAAGGCGTCGGCCGCCAGAACCTCGGCCCACTTGTAGCTGTAATAGCCGGCCGCATAGCCGCCGGCAAAGATGTGGGCGAAGCTCGACGGCATCCTGTTGAAAGGCGCGGCCGGCACGACCGCCACCCGCGCGCGAACCCCGGCCAGCGTGTCGGCCACGCGTGCGCCCAAGGCGGGATCGAACTTCGCGTGCAGTTCGAAATCGAAGGTCGCGAGTTCGATCTGCCGCAGCGTGTCGAGTGCGGCATTGAAGGTGCGCGTGCCGACCAGGCGCTGCAGCATGTCGACCGGCAAGGGCTCCCCCGTTTCGACGTGCGCGCTGATGAGGGGCAGCACCTCGCGCCGCCATGCGAAATTCTCCATGAACTGGCTGGGCAGCTCGACCGCATCCCAGGCGACGCCATTGATGCCGGCGATGCTCGGATAAGCCACGCGGGTGAGCATGTGATGCAGCCCGTGACCGAACTCGTGAAACAGCGTCGTGACCTCGTCGTGCGTCAGGAGCGAGGGTGCCGATCCCACGGGGGCCGTGAAATTGCACACCAGCTGCGCGATCGGGAGCGCGGTACCGGAGGGCAGTGACTTCGCCACGACGCACTCATCCATCCAGGCGCCGCTGCGCTTCTCCGCGCGCGAGTACGGGTCGAGATAGAAGCCGGCGACGATTTCGCCGCGGGAATCCAGCAGGTCGTAATACCGGACGCTGGGATGCCAGACGCTCACCCCGGCCCGTTCACGCACGGTGATGCCGTACAGCCGCTGCGTGAGGGCGAACAGGCCCGCGAGCACCTTCGGCAGCGGGAAATAGGGCCTGAGCGCCTCCTGGGAAACCTTGAAGCGGCTCTCCTGCAGCTTTTCGCTGTAGAAGCCGATGTCCCAGGCATCGAGCTTGCGGCCCGCGAACTCCTCCAGATCGGCGAACTCCCGGGCCGCCGCCGGCAGGCAGCGGCGGGCGAGATCCTCGAGGAAGCCGAGCACCTGCGCCGTGGTCTTCGCCATCCGGGTGGCCAGCGCGTAATCCGCGTAGCTGTCGAATTCCAGCAGACACGCGAGTTCGTGCCGCAGGGGCAGCAATTCCTCGATGATCGGGCCGTTGTCGAAGCGCCCGGCGCTCGGGCCGAGATCGGAGGAGCGCGTGACCCAGGCCTCGTACAGATCGTGCCGCAACTGCACGCTCTCGGCGCTGGCCATGACCGTCATGTAGGTGGGCTGATCCAGTTTGAACAGCCAACCGGCTTTGCCGGCCTCCTTCGCGTCGGCGGCCGCCCGGTCGACGGCGTTTGCCGGCAGGCCGGCGAGTTCCGACGTGTCGGTCACGCTCCGGGTATAGGCGCGACCCGCGTCGAGCACGTTCTCGGAAAACTTCGTGCCCAACCGGGCGAGATTCTGCACGACCTCGCGGAAACGAACCTTGCGGTCGGGCGACAGATCGGCTCCCGCCAGGCGGAAGTCACGCAGGGCATTCTCCAGCAGCTTGACCTGGGCGGGTTCGAGGCGTCCGCCCTCGTGCCGCAACACGTACGCGTAGCCCGCCTGAAGGGTCGCGTTCTGTCCCAGCTCCGACGAATAGGCCGTGAGCAGCGGGATGCATTCGTTGTACGCCTCGCGCATTTCGGGCGAGTTCGCCACGGCGTTCAGATGTCCGATCGGACTCCACACCCGGCTCAGGCGGTAACCGAGCTCCTCCACGGGCACCACGAGGGAAGCAAATGTAGGCTCGGCCTGCGCCGTCAACTCCTCCAGCCGGGCGCGGTTCTGGGCCAGCACGGTTTCCAGCGCAGGCCGTGCCAGAGATGCCTCGATTCGATCGAAGGCGGGGAGGGGATCGATTTGCAGCAGTGGATTGTTCACCCGGGGATTCTATCGCGGCGGCGGGGATATAACGAATGGTCCGTGAGGCCGGCCGCGCCGGGAGTTCTGCGGTTCCCCGGTATATCATCGGAATTCAAACGGCCCTTCCGACGGAGTTCAATGTGGCGACACCCTTCGATCTCATCAGCATCGGCGGCGGCAGCGGGGGTCTCGCCTCGGCGCAGCGGGCCGCGGAATACGGGGCCAAGGCGGCCGTCATCGAGTCGCATCGTCTGGGGGGCACCTGCGTCAACGTCGGCTGCGTGCCGAAGAAGGTCATGTGGAACGCCGCGAGCGTCGGTCTGGCCCTCGAGGATGCCGGTGACTACGGTTTCGACGTCCAGGTCGGCGACAACGATTGGCCGGGACTCAAGCGCAAGCGCGATGCGTACATCGAACGCCTCAACGGCATCTACGCCCGCAATCTCGCGGCCAAGGGCGTCACCCACGTGCAGGGCCTGGCGCGGTTCGTCGATGCGCACACGGTCGAAGTCGACGGGCGGCGCCTGACGGCGCCGCACATCGTGATCGCCACCGGCGGCGTGCCGACGGTGCCGGACCTACCCGGCGCCACCCTCGGCATCACCTCGGACGGGTTTTTCGCCCTCGAACGGCGTCCTCGGCGCGTCGCCGTGGTCGGCAGCGGCTACATCGCCTGCGAACTCGCCGGCGCCTTTCACGAACTCGGCAGCGAGGTGGAACTGTTCATCCGCAAGGACAAGGTGTTGAATCATTTCGACGCCATGCTCGGCAAGTCCCTGATGCGCGAGATGCTTGCCCAAGGCATCGTCCTGCACGGGCGGGTGGTGCCCGCGTCCGTGACCGGGCATGCCGGCCTGAAAACGCTAGTCGCCGCCGATGGCCGGGAGTTCGCCGGCTTCGACGTCGTGCTGTGGGCCATCGGCCGCTCCGCCAACGTGGCGCCGCTCTCCTTGCCATCGGCCGGCATCATCGTCGACGCCGACGACTACATCATGACGGACGAATTTCAGAACACCAACGTCCCCGGTGTTTATGCGATCGGCGACGTCACGGGCCGCGCCGCCCTGACGCCGGTGGCGATCGCGGCCGGCCGGCGCCTGAGCGACCGGCTGTTCGGCGGCAAGACCGACCGGCGGCTCGACTACGGGATGATTCCGACGGTGGTGTTCACCCATCCGCCCATCGGCACGGTCGGCATGGGCGAGATCGAGGCGCGGGCCCGGCACGGCGATGCCGTCAAGATCTACGTCGCCGACTTCACGCCGATGTACCACGCCATGACCACCCGCAAATCGCGGACGGACATGAAACTGGTCTGCGTTGGGCCCGAGGAGAGGGTCATCGGCTGCCACGTGATCGGCGCCGGCGCCGACGAGATGCTCCAGGGTTTCGCCGTGGCGATCCGCATGGGCGCCACGAAGCGCGATTTCGACGACACGGTCGCCATCCATCCGACGAGTTCCGAAGAACTCGTCACCATGCGCTGAGCCGGGGGATGGCGCTGCGCGACCATCGAGGAGTGAGCCCGGTGCTGGGCGCCCGCGTCTACGTCGACGAGTGCGCGGTGGTGATCGGCCGCGTCGTCTTGGGGGACGACGCATCCGTCTGGCCGTTCGTGGTGATCCGGGGCGACGTCAACCGCATCGAGATCGGTGCCCGCACCAACATCCAGGACGGCAGCGTGCTGCACGTGGTGCACGACGGGCCGGCCTCGCCCGGGGGGCTTCCGCTCGTCATCGGCGACGACGTGACGGTGGGCCACAAGGCCATGCTGCACGCCGCCCGCATCGGGCATCGATGCCTGATCGGGATGTCGGCGGTGGTGCTGGACGGCGCCGTGATCGAGGACGAGGTTGTTCTCGCGGCCGGCAGCGTCGTGCCGCCCGGCAAACGCCTGGCGTCGCATGGACTGTATCTTGGAAATCCGGCCAAACGCGCGCGCGAGCTGTCCCGTGTCGAGATCGACCGCCTGCTCTACAGCGCCGAGCACTACGTGAAGCTCAAGGACACCTACCGGGCCCCGTGAAGGCGTTGGCGTCAGGTGTGGTGGGCCAGCGCCTCGAGAACGGGTTTCGTGTCGGGGCGGATTCCGCGCCAGAGAAAGAACGATTCGGCCGCCTGCTCGACCAGCATTCCCCATCCCTTGGATGCGCGGCGGGGATGCTGCGACTTCGCCCACAGGGTGAAGGGCGTATGGCCCCTGCCATAGGCCATGTCGTAGCAGACCGTCTCTTCGCCGACGAGGCCTTCCGGCAGGACCGGCACCTCCCCCTGGATGCTGGCCGACGTCGCGTTGATGATGAGGTCGTAGGGCGGGCCGCCCAGGTCCGCAAACGTGCACGCCGTGACCTTGCCCATGTCCGAAAATTCGATCGCGAGCTTCTGCGCCTTGGCCGGCGTCCGGTTGGCGATCGCCAACTCGCGCAGTTCGCGCTCCAACAACGGGCCGAGCACGCCGCGCACGGCGCCGCCGGCGCCGAGAATCAGCACCCGCTTGTCGGCGAGATCGATTTTCAGGTTGCGCTCCAGGTCGCAGACCAGCCCCAGGCCGTCCGTGTTGTCGCCGAGCAGCGTGGTGTCCTCGAAGAAGGCGATGGTGTTGACCGCCTGCGCCCGCGCGGCGCGCGGCGTGAGCTCGTTCACCATCTCAGCCGCGGCCTGTTTGTGCGGCACCGTCACGTTCAGGCCGCGCACGCCGCCGGCGAAGAGCTTCAAGGTCTCGCGGCGGAAGTCCTCGGGACTGAAATCGAACAGCCGGTAGACCAGATCCTGCGCCGCCGCCTTCGCGAACATGCCGTGAATGAAGGGCGACCAGCTGTGGACGACCGGATGACCCACCAGGCCGTATTGATCGGGGGCGCCCGCGCCGGGGCCGCCCGCTGCGCGCGTGGAATTCACTGGGCGAGCCACTCCGCCGCCCGCAGGGCGAAATAGGTCAGAATGCCGTCGGCGCCGGCGCGCTTGATGGCCACCAGAGCCTCGAGCGCGACCGCCCGCTCGTCCATCCAGCCGTTGCGCGCGGCGGCCATGATCATCGAATACTCGCCGCTGACCTGGTAGGCAAAGGTCGGCATGCCAAACTCGTCCTTGACCCGGCGGATGATGTCCAGGTACGGCAATCCCGGCTTCACCATGACCATGTCCGCACCTTCCGCGATGTCGAGCGCGACTTCACGCAACGCCTCGTCGGAGTTGGCAGGATCCATTTGATAAGTGTGCTTGCCGCCCGCGCCGAGCTGCCCCGCGGAGCCCACCGCCTCGCGAAACGGCCCGTAGAAGCTGGACGCATACTTCGCCGCATACGCGAGGATGCGCGTATGGACCAATCCTGCGGTTTCGAACGCGCCGCGAATCGCCGCAATGCGTCCGTCCATCATGTCCGACGGCGCCACGACATCCGCGCCCGCGTCCGCGTGAGACCTGGCCTGCCGGACCAGGGTCTCCACGGTGAGGTCGTTTTGAACATAACCCGAGGCGTCGATCAGGCCATCCTGGCCATGGGTCGTGAAGGGATCCAGGGCGACATCGGTGATCACGCCCAGGGTTGGAAACTCCTTCTTGACGGCCCGAACCGCCCGTTGTGCGATTCCCTCGGGATTCCAGGCCTCGCGCGCGTCCAGGGTCTTCCTCGCCAGGGGAGTGACCGGGAACAGCGCGATCGCCGGGACCCGCAGACGCATCAGGGATTCGCATTCGCGCAGCAATTCATCCACCGACAGGCGCTCTATGCCCGGCATCGAGGCGATCGGCTGGCGCTGGGCGCTGCCCTCGACCACGAAAACCGGGTAGATCAGCGCGTCGACCGTGAGCTGCGTCTCGCGCATCAGGCGGCGGGAGAAGTCGTCGCGCCGCATGCGCCGCATCCGGGTGTGCGGAAATGAATTCCTGGAAACTCCGGTCATCTCTATATGACTCCTGACTTCGACCACAATTCTACGGCATCCGCGTGGCGGCCGGTTCCCGAGGTGCGATGGGCGCCCCATTCCCGTCCGCGGCACCTTTCGCGCGGTTTGCTGCGTGATAACGCGTTAATATCGAAAAGAAGATATCGCAAATCGGGTGCTGATTCACTCATGAAGGACGTCGCCGGCGAAAAAGCAGGAAGCTCCCGGTTCGAGGCGCTGTGCCACAAGCTGCGCCCCGACCTCCTGCGTTTCGCGTTCTGGCTGTCGCGCGACCGGGCATTGGCGGAGGACGTCGTGCAGGAGACCATGCTGCGCGCCTGGAAGGCCCAGGACGCCCTGTTGGACGAGCGTGCCGCCAAACCATGGCTGCTGACCATCATCCGCCGCGAGTATGCCCGCACCTTCGAGCGCAAGCGGTTCGTGACGCTGGACGTCGAGGACCTCATCGCGCAGGAGGCGCCGACGCTCGCGGCGGCGGACGATCAGGATCTCGTCGAATTGCGGGCCGCCATGTTCAAATTGCCGGACGAGTACCGTGAGCCGCTCGTGCTCCAGGTCTTGATGGGCTATTCGACGGCCGAAATCGCCGCCGAACTAGATTTGTCGAGCGCCGCGGTGCTGACGCGGCTGTTCCGGGCTCGCCGGCAATTGCGCGAGTTGTGCGGCGAGGACACCCGGCTGGATCCGGTCGAATGATGCCGTGCATGGACTACAGGCGGATGCTCATGGCGGATCCGCAAAATCCCAGTGCGGAGATGCGCGAGCACCTAGCGGGGTGTGCCGAGTGCACCCGTTACACCGGGCAATTGCTGCGCTTCGAAGGCCGCGTGGAGCGTGCGCTGCGCGTGACGGTGATCCCCCGGCCCGCGTCCCACGCCGCGCAATCCGGTGCGCCGCGCGGGGCCGCCGCGCCCCTGCGCAGGCGGGTGCGCCGGCGCAATCGCTCGCTGGCTGCGGTCGCGAGCCTGCTGGCGGCCGTGGTGGTTGCCGGGGGACTGTGGTTGGTGGTTCCCGGCCGCAGCCTCGCGGCGGCCGTGGTCGATCACATGTCGGAGGAACCGGAGGCCTGGGCACGCACGGACGTGCCCGTCCCCCAACCCCGACTCGACCGGGTCCTGGGCCATTCCCACGTACGCCTGAGGGCGGCGGCCGGGATGGTCAGTTATGCCAACAGTTGCCTGTTTCGGGGCCACCTCGTGCCGCACCTGGTCGTTCAGACCGCGGGCGGTCCGGTCACCGTGATGGTGCTCGCGCGCGAGTCCGTGAGGCGTTCCGTGCACTTCGACGAGCACGGCTACCGCGGCGTCATCGTGCCGGTGCCGGGCCACGGCAGTCTGGCCGTGCTCGAGCGGGGAGACTCAATGGACGGCAGGACCATCGATGCCATCGCTTCCCGCGTACACGGCGCGATCGACTGGACTGCCTGAGCGCCCGCCCCTACAGGCCGGCCTTGCCGAGCAGATCGACCAGGCGGCGGGAGCTCGCCGCGAGCGTCGGATGATCGACCTCGAATTGGACGGCGAATTTTTCCAGGCGATCGGGCAGCGATGGATGTTCCGCCGCAAGCGATCCGGCCGGCGTCTGCGCCAGCAGCCGCTTGATGTCCTGCATGATCTCGGCCAGCAGTAGGTTCGAGCCGGGGTCGACCTGGCGAAGACTGCCGAGTTCCTGGTGCAGCTTCTCAAGTTGGTCGCGTAGGTTGTTCGGATCCATGGTTCGACTCCTATCGGTCAAGGCGAAAACGGTCGTTCATTGCGGCATTCGCTCGGGGGTCAGGCGGTCCACTTCCACGTAACCGGATCCGCGCGCCGCGATGGCGCCGTGCACCGCGGAGTAGGCCTGCCGGAGGAAGTCGTCGGCCCCGTAGGGAGGATTGGCGATCATGAGTCCGCTGCCGGCGAGACCGACCCCCGCGTCGTCGGGATGGATGGCGAGATCCGCGAACAGCACCTTGGGGATGCGCAGCGCCTCGAATCGCGAGTGAACCATGACGCGCTGCATGGCGCTGCGGATGGGGTACCACATCAAGTACGTGCCGGTCGGCCAGCGTCGATGGGCGTCCGCAAACGCGTGCAGCATGGACTTCAATTCGTCCAGGCTCTCGTAAGGAGGGTCGATGAGCACCAGGCCCCGTCGCTCCTCGGGCGGCAGAAATGCCTTGAGCGCCGCATAGCCGTCGCCGATCTCGGTCCGGACGCGCCCCGACGAGGCCAACTCCCGTTCCGCGGCCCGCGCCTCCGCCGGCATCAATTCGACGAACAGCGCGCGGTCCTGCGGCCGCAGTGCGGCGGCGATCAACGCCGGCGAGCCGGGATAGCGAGCCAGGCGCTTGCCGCGTCGGGCGCCGATGGCGGCGAAATAGCCCGCCAACGCCGGACTGCCGATCGCCGTCTCGATCAGGCGCTGGATGCCGCGCTCCGCCTCCCCCGATTTGTGCGCCTCCGGCGCCTGCAGGTCGTAGAAGCCGCGTCCCGCATGGCTGTCGAGCGCGAAGAAGGCCGCTTCCTTGCGCTTCACGGCGTCGAGGCAGTAAAGCAGTCCGACGTGCTTGGCGATGTCGGCAAAATTTCCTGCGTGGTAGATGTGACGGTAATTCATCGGGTCGTGCATTGTGCCACGCGCCGCCGCACGCGAGGCCGGGTCTGTTACATTACGCCGCTCGTCCGCGGGCCGCGTTTGCGCGCGGGCTGCAAGGTGCACCATGGCGCTCGGCGCGACGATCTACTCCTTCCACATCGACCTCGCGGACTCGGATCGCGGCGTCTACCAGGCGCTGGAACTGCGGCTGGCGCGCCATCCGTCGGAGAGCGAACCCTATCTGCTGACCCGAGTGCTCGCCTACTGCTGTGAATATGCCGAGGGAATCACGTTCTCGAAGGGCCTGTCGGAGCCCGATGAACCCTCCCTCTCGATTCGCGATCTCACCGGAACCCTGCTGGCATGGATCGATGTGGGATCTCCGGAGGCGGCGCGGCTGCACCGCGCCGGCAAGGCTGCGCCGCGTGTGGCCGTTTACACCCACAAGAATCCTGAACAGCTGGCCGCGCGGCTTGCCGGCGAGCGCATTCACCGGCTGGAGGCGTTGGAGATCCATGCCTTCGATCCGGCATGGCTCGCCGAACTCGGCGCGAGACTGGAGCGGCGCATGAGTTTCTCGCTCACTCTGGCGGACCGAAACGCCTATCTCTCGATCGGGGAAAGCACGCTCACGACCCTCATACGGCGGATCCCCATCGGCGCGGTCACCTGATCAATTTGGCGCGTTCGACGCGTTTCGTCCGTCCAGTTCCGTCAGGAAGGCCCGGGGCCGCAGGAATTCCTCGTACAGACGCGCCTCGGGGGTGCCCGGTGCCGGGTGCCAGTCGTAGTCCCAGCGGACCAGGGGCGGCAGGGACATGAGGATCGATTCGGTGCGGCCGCGGGATTGCAGGCCGAACAGGGTGCCCCGGTCGTAGACCAGGTTGAATTCGACGTACCGTCCGCGTCGATAGAGCTGGAAGTCGCGTTCGCGGCTCCCCCACGGGTGATCCATCCGGCGCTCCACGATCGGCATGTAGGCCGGCAGGAAATGGTCGCCGACGCTCTGCATGAAGCCGAACGAATGCGCGAAGTCCCTTTCGTGGTGGTCGTCGAAGAACAGGCCGCCCACGCCGCGGGTTTCATTGCGATGGGGCAGGAAGAAATAGCGGTCGCACCAGGCCTTGTATTTCTCGTACATCCCGGGGCCGAACGGCTCGCAGGCGGCGTATGCCGTGCGATGCCAGTGCAGGACATCCGCGTCGAACGGATAGTACGGGGTGAGGTCGAAACCGCCCCCGAACCACCAGACCGGCGCGGCGCCCGCCGGTGTCGCGACCAGGAAGCGCACATTGCAGTGAGTGGTCGGCGCATAGGGGTTGCGCGGATGAAACACCAGGGAGATGCCCATGGCTTCGAAGGGTGCGCCGGCGATTTCCGGGCGGGCGTTCGACGCCGACTCCGGAAGCCTGTCGCCGAAGACGTGCGAGAACGACACCCCGGCGCGCTCGAACACGGTGCCCTCGCTCAACACCCGGCTCTCGCCGCCGCCGCCCTCGGGACGCTGCCAGCCGTCCCGCCGGAATTTCACCGTCTCGATCGCTTCCACGGCCGCGGTGATGCGGTCGTGCAGGGCCTGCAGATATCGCTTGACCGACGGGGCGCCGTCGCCCGGCAAGGCCGATGCCGTCGCGGTTGAGTCTGCCATCCGTCCTCAAACCTTCTTCTTTGCGGGACCCTTGCGTGGCTTGGCCTTCGAGGCCGGCCTCGCAGCCGTCCGCCCGGGCGGCAACGGAGCCTTCTTGTTGGCCGGCGCCTTGGAGGCCTTCGCCGCCAGCTTGAGCGGCGCGGGCTCCGCCGGCGGGCGCTTCTTCGGGGCGTCGGCGGCCGGCTTGCCCGGTTTCTTGACGTTCTTGGCGTTCGCGCTCTTGCGACCCCACTTGCCGAATGTGCGCACCGGCGCGGCGGCCAGCAGCGCCTGACACTCCTCGAGGCTCAGGCTCTTCGGCTCCTTGTCCTTCGGTATCTTCGCATTGCGCTGCTTGTCCGTGATGTAGGGACCGTATCGGCCGTTCAACACCTGGATGCCCGCGTCCGGAAAATCGAGGATGAGGCGGTTGGCGTCCGCGATCTCCTTTTCCCGGATGACCTCGAGCGCGCGCTCCGCCGTGATCTCGTACGGGTCATCCGTCTTGAGGGAAACGTATTTCGCCCCGTATTTCACGTACGGCCCGAATCTTCCGACATTGGTCGTGATTTCCTCGCCGGTCGCGGTCAGCCCCAGTTTGCGCGGCAGCTTGAACAGCTCGATCGCCTCCGCGTGGGTGATCGCATCCATTTTCTGGCCGGGCCGCAGCCCGGCGAAGCGCGGCTTGTCCGCGTCGTCCTTCGTGCCGATCTGCACGAACGGTCCGAACCGGCCCATGCGAACGCTCATGGGTTTGCCGCTCGCCGGATCGATCCCGAGGTCCCGCGCCTGCGCGACTTCTTCGCGGCTGACCGACGTCTCCGTGTGATTCACGAGATCGATGAACGGCTTCCAGAACTTCTCGAGCAGCGGCACCCACTCCTGCTCGCCGGAAGCCACCGCATCGAGCGAGTCCTCCATTTTTGCCGTGAAGTCATAGTCGACGTAGGTCGTGAAATACTGCGTCAGGAAGCGGCTGACGATCTTGCCGATGTCAGTCGCCGTGAAACGGCGGCTTTCGATGTCCACGTATTGGCGGTCGCGCAGCGTCGATATGATCGAGGCATAGGTCGAGGGACGGCCGATGCCGTACTCCTCGAGCGCCTTGACCAGCGATGCTTCCGAAAAGCGCGGCGGCGGTTCGGTGAAATGCTGCGTCGGCACGACGCCCGCGAGCTTCACCCGGTCGCCCTTCTGCATCGGGGGCAACACATGGTCGGAATCGTCCTGCACGACGTCGTCCATGCCTTCTTGATAGACCGAAATGTAGCCTGGTTTGACGAGCGTGGAGCCGTTCGCGCGCAGCACGGTCCTTTTGGCCGCATCCGGGCCGATGGCGGGTCCGCCGGCGCCGGCCAGCAGTTCGACCGCCACCGTGTCGAAGATGGCCGGTGCCATCTGGCAGGCGACGGTGCGCTTCCAGATCAGCGAGTACAGGCGGAATTGATCGGATTCCAGGTGCTTCTCGATGTCGGACGGCACGATGTTCGCGGCCGTCGGCCGGATCGCCTCGTGGGCTTCCTGCGCGTTCTTCGACTTGGTCTTGTAGACGCGGATCTCGTCGGCAAGGCCCTCCTTGCCGTACAGCTGCACGATCACGTCGCGAATCTGGCCGATGGCCTCCTGGGCGAGATTGAGCGAATCGGTGCGCATGTAGGTGATGAGTCCCACCGCGCCTTCGCCGATGTCGACGCCTTCGTACAGCTGCTGCGCGACCCGCATGGTCTTTTGAGCGCTGAAGCCGAGTTTGCGGGCGGCCTCCTGCTGCAGAGTGGATGTCGTGAAGGGCGGAGCCGGATTGCGGCGCCGCTGCTTGCGTTCGACGCCGAGCACCGTGAGCACCCCCCGGGCGGCGTCGCGCAGCGTGCGCTCGACGTCGAGCGCCTGCGCTTCGCTGGTGAAGCTGAATTGTTCCACCTTGGCGCCGGCATATTCGACCAACTTGCCCGGAAACTTCTGGTCTGCATGTTCCAGTTCGGCGTCGATGGTCCAATATTCACGTGCCACGAAGGCCGCGATTTCGTCCTCACGCTCGCAGATCATCCGCAGCGCGGGACTCTGCACGCGGCCCGCCGACAGGCCCGGGCGGACCTTCTTCCACAACAGCGGCGACAGGTTGAAGCCGACCAGGAAATCGAGGGCGCGACGCGCCTGTTGCGCGTTCACAAGGTCGACGGACAACTCACGCGGCCGGGCCATGGCCTCCCTGACCGAGGACTTGGTGATCTCGTAGAAGACCACCCGCTGCACCGACTTGCCGTCGAGTTCGCCACCGGCCTTCAGCAGCTCGTAGAGATGCCAGGAGATCGCCTCCCCCTCGCGGTCGGGGTCGGTCGCCAGGAACAACGCGCTGGCCTTCTTCAGGGCGCGGGAAATGGCGTCGACGTGCTTTTGATTGCGTTCGACGACCTGGTACTTCATCGCGAAGTGGTGTTCCGTGTCCACCGCGCCTTCCTTGGGCACGAGATCCCGGACGTGGCCATAGGAGGCCAGGACCTCGAAGTCCTTGCCCAGATACTTCTTGATGGTCTTCGCCTTGGCCGGCGATTCGACGATGACGAGATTGGTGCTCAAAGTCGTCTAGTGCAGCGCGTCTGAGCGCTCTTCGAAGACCAGGTCTTCCATCTGCGCGTAGGCGGATTCTTGGCCGGGCTGGCTGAAAAGCACCATCAGCACCACCCATTTGACCTGTTCAATGTCGATTTCGTCGGCCTCGAGCGCCATCAGGCGGTCGATGACCAGTTCGCGCTGGGTGGCCGACAGGATGCGCACGTTCTCCAGGTACATCAGATAGCCGCGCACGTCGGTGTCCAGCCGGAGCAGCTCCTGGCCGTTGAAGATGCGCACCGCGCGCGCGGTCGCCTCGGCGACCTTGCCGAGCTGTTCGCCGGACAAACCATCCAGCCATTCGAGCGCCCGCTCGATGTCCGGTTCGGCAAAACCCGCCTTGTCCAGCTCCACCTTCAAGGTATTCCGATCGGGCCGGGGTTCATCGTCCGCACTCATGTAATTCTCGAAAAGATAGATGAGCAAATCGAGAACGTTATCTTTCACCTCCGGCTCTCCTGTGGGCGACTCGGGAGTAGCGGCCCCCGGGGGCGGCCTGAACGTGGCCTTCGAGCTCGAGGATCAGCATCATCGAGGACACGG
>JBBIKV010000018.1:0-34835 GCA_037445285.1 Nevskiaceae bacterium
GTCGATGGGGCGCCCGACGCCGCGGCAGGTCCCGACGGGGCTTGGGCCAACGTGAAATTCTCGATCCGAATCCGCGCCTCCTCCATCCATTTGCCGTCCGGATACTGCTTCAAGAACGCCTGGTAGGCTTCCGGCGTGTCGGTGTCGCGCGCCTTCTGCCAGTCCCGCTCCTCGTAGAGCTCCTTGACGCGAGCCTGCGCCTGGGCGGCGAATTCGCCGCTCGGATATTTCTTGAGGAACGCCTCGTAGGCCTCCGCGGTGTTGCTTTCGCGGGTCTTCTGCCAGTCGCTTTGCTGCCGGCTGCAGGCGGACAGCGCCAAAGCCGCCACACAGCACCAGACCAATGCCGTCTTTTTGATCATCATTGTTCGAGCCCAACCGTCGGATAACATGCCAGCCGGCATTCTACTTCGATTCGAGCCGTATGTCGGCGACGCCAAGCTCGTCACATCACGGCAGGGGTGGAATGCGATAAGAAGCCGCATGAGCGGACAGAAGCGACGATTTTTCGAGCGCGCGGGGTTGCCGGAAGGGGTTTCCCCCACATTCGTCGGCACCGATACGGTGGTAATCGGCGACATCCGCGGCAGCGGTCATTTCGTGGTGTCGGGCGCCGTCCACGGCGACGGCCACCTGGCGGGGGCCTTGAGTCTTTCGGTTACCGGCCAATGGCACGGCACGGTTCGCGTGCGGCAGGCCATCGTCGCCGGCCGCATCGTCGGCGCGCTCCTCGTCGAGCACACATTGGAAATAGCACGTACGGCCGTGATCACCGGCCGGGTCTCTGCCCGGTCCATCGCCATTGCAACGGGGGCCATCGTGGACGGCGAGATCGAGGTGACCTCCGGAAAGCCGGTCGTCCAATTCGAGGAAAAGCGCCAGGACGGCTAGGCAGGACGCCGCGCGGCGGCGGCTGTACGCGAATGGCGACAGCCCACGAATTTTTGTGTGTTCGCGCGCAATCCCGCATCCTAGCGGCAACTCGGGCGCCGGCGCCAACTCGAGCATTCTAAAGAACAAATGAGAGAATACGGAGAGCGGAATGATCATGACAATTCACGGTGACGTCCCCGGCGCGGCCGTGCGCCGGAGCGCATCGCGCGCGCGGCGGGCCGCCCTGCAGGCGACGCTGCTGGGTTCGCTCGCCGTCGGACTGGCCGCACCGCGTGCACACGCCGACGACTACATCAGTCCGACCGACGAGCGGGTGCGCATCTCCCTGGGCGCCATGCACGTGTCGTCCAAGACGACCCTGCGTGCCGATCCCAGCACCGGCCTGCCGGGCACCACGCTCTCGGGCGAAGGTTCGTTCGGTCTCGACAAGTCGGACTTCGAGCCGAAATTCCAGGCCATGGTGCGGATCGACACGCGGAACCGCGTGAGCTTCGATTACTTCACCCTCGACCGCAGCGGCAATGCGGTCGCACAAACGCCGATCGTGTTCCACAACGTGACGTTCAGTTCAGGGGATCCGCTGCAGACCAACCTCAGCCTGAGAACGCTCGGAATCACGTACGGGTATTCCTTCTGGCACAGCGAAACGCTCGAAATCGCCGGCACGCTGGGGGTGCATGCAACGGACGTCTCCGCGATGGCCAAGGTGCAGACCCAAACCCGGCACACGATTGAGAGCGACAACCTGGCCGGCCCGGTACCGACGGTGGGCATCGACGCCACCTGGGTGGCAAGCCGGCGATTCTATTTCGACGGCCGCGCACAGTACTTCAATGTGCACCTCAGCAACTTGGCGGGCTCGCTGGGCATCTACGAACTCGACGCGCTGTATCGCTACCGCCCCAACGTGTCGTTCGGCTTGGGGTATACGGCGGTGGTGGCCAAACTTTCCTCCACTCGCGCGTCGGAGGCGGGACTGTTCAACTTCAACACCCACGGACCCGAGATGTTTTTCAGGGTCGCCTTTTGACCGGGGGGCATCTCAAGGGGTGGTAGGGGAGGGGTCCGCCGCGAACTCGACCCGGTTGTTGGCAGCGGCGACCCGATTCCATTCGCCCGCGGTCAGCGTCTCGCTTCGCGGCGGATAGACCGCGGCCGCGCGCCCCGAACCGGCGTTCTCGAGCACGACGTTGATGGCGCCGGACGACCGCTGGCGTGCAGCCGCGACGAGATTGGCGAAGGCCAGGGACTGGCGCTGCTGGGCGGACAGTGCCTCGTCGTATGGATTGCCGACGAGGTCGCACTTGCTGACGGGGGTGCCCGGGTTCGCCGGAACGTACCCGTCGTTCGCGTTGCCGCTCAGGCAGAACATCCCTTCGGCGCTGGTGACTTTGACGACGCCGTGAAATCCCTGGGCTTCGAGTTTTGCCAGGAAGTCGCGCAGCACGTCGAGACGGGTGCGATCGAAGGGGATCTCGCCGTAGGGTACCGGCTCCACCCGCGACAAGACCGTGCCGCCGGCGGCCGGCGGCGGCAACTGCGATGCCGCGCTCGCGGCGAGCGCCGCCGACAGATCCTTGACCGTTCCCGTGAGTTCCTGGTGCGCACGCTGCAATTCGGCGTTGGCCGATGCCAGCGCGCTCATTTCACCGCGCAGTTTCGCGAGATCTTCCCGGGCCAGCGCCCACATCACGCCACAGCCGGCGGCGATCGCGCAGGCCGCGATCACGGCCACGGTCCAGGGCCATGACGCGTTTCTTTTCGGCGCCGAGGACGGCGGCGGCGCATCGCCCGCGGCGGCGGAAGCCGTAACGCGCACTTCGGCGACGATCCGGGAGGCGAAGCTGTCCAGGCTCGCGACGATGAAGCGGCGCAGTTCGCCGGACTGTTCCTTCACGGCAGCCTCGACCCGGCGCCCGAGTGCGGCCTCGGTGGAATGCCCGGCGCCGTCCGGTGCGGCGACGCCGCGCTCGACGCCAACGGCGCCGGCCACGCCGCCGAGTTCCACCGGTTGCAGCGCCGGCTCGGCCATGTCGCGCCGCTCCGGCAGGAGATGAAGCTCGTACAGCACCTTCGACACGTCGACCGGACGAACCTGCTTTGGCAGCACGCCCATGGCACCCAGGGCACGCGCCTGGCCCACGTACAATTCCCCCTCCTGCGAGGTGTACATCATGATGGGAATCATCGCGGTCTGCGGATTCGCCTTGATCGCCTGCACGGCCTGCAAGCCATCCATCCCCGGCATGAGATGGTCCATGAAAATGGCGTCGGGCCGGTTGCCGTTCAGATAGTCGATGGCCTGCTCCGCGGACTCGGCCATGTCGACTTCGATGTCGTATTTCTCGAGCATGCGGCTCAAGATCACCCGGGCGGATTTCGAGTCATCGACGACTAGTGCGCGTTTGCGGGCCATTCCGTGTCCGTCCGGAGTCAAATGCCTACGTGGGTATCGAATCTCGAGGAGCCGGGGATGCGCCCGCGGACGCGTCCCGCCGCGACGCGGTGCGGGTCACGCGCTCCTCCTCGCCGTTCAGGCGGGCTCCGCGGCCTTCGACTCTTTGTTCTGCGCGATCCAGGTCAGCGCGGACTCGACATCGGCCAGTTCGCTGGCCGTGAAGCCTTCGATCCTGACTCCGGTGGCCTCCGCCTTCTTCTTCGCGAGTTCCGCCGCGGCGACCGTGTGAACCCACACCAACCCCCGGCGCACCTTGGCCGTAAATTTCTGCTGCTTGTCATCGGTCATTGGTCGACTCCTTGCATTGGCTTCATACTCAGGACCCGCACGATACACGACTACGGCCGCGATGAGGACCCCGACTGCCGGTCCGTCCATGGAGTGCCGGAAGCGCCGTCCAGGCGTGCACTGTAGGCGTTCAGGACGTGTGCGACCACCCCCATGTAATGGTTCGCGTCATCCCAGCGGCCGTCCTCGATCGCTTCGCGGATGCCGGGCAGCGTCTTCACGCCGTAACCGGTCTGCGCTCCCGGCGCATAGATCATGTGCTGATACCATTCGCGTCCGGGCAGACCGTTCGGCTCCGTGAGCGTCTGTTCGAGGCCGGCAAGCACCGAATTGAGCCGCGCCCGCGCCGCCTTCGAATCCGCGGCGCCGCCGGCCACGGCACGCTCGTATTCAGCGTCGAAGGCGGCCGCGCTCGACTGCAGCCGCTTCACCGCAGCATCGAGTTCGCCGAAATTCAACGCAGGGACGTCCGCCGCTCGCGGCGGGGGGGCGCGCGGCTTTTGTGGATCGGCCGCGAGCCGGTAGGCGCCCTCGTCCAAAAGCTTGTCGAGCTCCCGGTTCTTCGTCCGCATGCCGTCGACGAGCGTGCGCAGCTCGTCGCGGTATCCCGCGATGGAGCCCGCGAAGTCGGTCTGCCGGCCCGGGATGACGTCGGCCTGCGCGGCTCGCAGGACCAGCCTGCCGGTCACCTGCGCGAGCGCGATGCCGTAGCGGAAAGTCGGATCCACGAAGCGCCGGAAGTGATCGAAGGAATCGTAGGCGGAGTGATACACGCCATAGTCGGCTTCCCCGTGAAATTCGACGTTCACGGAATTGATCCCGAGATGTTGCAGGAACGGCGTGTAGTCGGACCCCGAACCCAGTGCCCCGAGCGTCAGATCCTCCCCCGCCTCGGCCGGGCGGCCGGCATCGTGCGCGGCGGTCCTGCGCCAGGCGAGTGCGCGCGCCAGCACCGATGCGTCCGTCTCCGGATCGATGACCTCCCCCGCCGCCTCGCTGACGAAGCGCTGCAGACCGCGGCTGCCTTCGGCATCCAGCATGCCTCGGCTGTTCATGTCGGAGTTGATGTAGAGCACGGCCTTCGACTTGAGCTCGGCGGCGTGTGTCTCGACCCACTCGGTCGACCCCAACAACCCGGGTTCCTCCCCGTCCCAACTGGCATAAACCAGCGTGCGCCGCGGTCTCCATCCATGTTTGACCAGGCCGCCGATGGCCTTCGCCTCGGCCATCAACGCCACGTGCCCCGAGAACGGGTCGGCGGCGCCGAACACCCAGGCATCGTGATGATTGCCGCGGACGATCCAGCGATCGGGTTCCACCGAACCGCGAATTTTTGCGATGACGTCGTAGAGGGTGGCCTGCTTCCAGTCGGACACCACCTTCAAATGGACCTGCGCCGGGCCCGGACCGAGGTGGTAGGTGAGCGGCAGTCCGCCGCGCCACGCGGCCGGCGCCACCGGGCCGCGAAGGGCCATGAGCAGAGGTTGCGCGTCGGCGTAGGACAGCGGCAGAACGGGTATCTTCAGGACGGTCTTGGCGTCGGCCACCGCGAGCCGCCTGGCGTCCGGGGTCGCGCCGATGCCCGGCGTCAACGGATCGCCGCTGTACAGCGTCAGATCCTGCACCGAGCCGCGTTGTACTCCCTCGCGCGGCCGGTAGCCGCCCGTCGGGTAGGTGTCGCCGGCACCATAGCCGTCGTCACGCGGGTCCGAGTAGATCAGACAGCCCACCGCGCCGTGCTCGTAGGCGAGCTTGGGCTTGAGTCCGCGCCAGCCGCCGCCGTAGCGCACCAAGACGATGCGTCCCTTGACGCTGATCCCCTGACGCTCGAGTTCCCGGTAGTCGTCCGGCATTCCTTGGTTGACGTAAACGAGTTCCGCGGTCACGTCGCCGTCGGCTCCGTAGACGTTGTAGGCCGGCAGTTCGTCCGAGGTCTGCACCGAAGTGCGGTCGCCCTCGACCGGCGGCTCCCGCAACAGGGCGCGGAAATGACCGGGTGCGACCAGCTCCACCAGCTCCTCGCGCGGTGTGGGATAGAGGACGGAAAAGCGCTCGATCGACGCATCCCAGCCCCATTCGCGGAACTTCGCGAGCAGGAACTCCGCGTTCGCCTTGTCGTGCGGGCTGCCGACGTGGTTGGGCGCCTCGGAGAGGCGCTCCAGCCAGGAGCTCAGATCCGCGGGCGACAGATCCGCATCGAAGCGACGCTCGAGCAGTTCCTCGGCGCCGGCGGCCTGCGGCGAAAACCCTTCCAGGGAGGGGGCCGCACCCGCCGCCGCGGTGATGAGCGGCAGCGCCGCGCCCGCCAGCAACCCGCCCACCCATCGCAGCACGTCGAATTTCATGACAACTCCCTCAATCGCGGATGCCCGTGCCCCGGTTCAGCAGCGTGACCGCCAGCGTGAACATGCCGACGACGGCGCTGATCATGATCGCATAGGCCAGCCGCAGATCGACGTCGGTCGTGCCGAGAAACCCGTAACGAAAGGCGCTCACCATGTACAGGATGGGATTGGCGTGGGAGACGGCCAGCGCCCAGGGCGGCAGCATTTGGATGGAGTAGAACACCCCGCCGAGATACGTGAGCGGCGCCAGCACGAAGGTCGGAAACCACGAGATCTGGTCGAAGTTCTTGGCGAACAACGCGTTGATGAATCCGCCGAGGGAGAACACCACGCTCGTCAACAGAACGGCCGAAATGATCGCAAATACGTGGGGCACGCTGAACCGCGTGAAGCAGAACGCGACCACCGTGACCACGGAGCCCACCAGCAGCCCGCGCATGACGCCGCCGGCGACGTAGCCTGCGAGGATCAGCCAGTTGGGCATGGGCGAGACGAGCAGCTCCTCGAGATGTTTGCCGAACTTCGCGCCGAAGAACGACGACACGACATTGCCGTAGGAATTCGTGATGACCGTCATCATGATGAGGCCTGGGGCGATGAACTGCATGTAGTCGAAGCCGCCGACCTGCCCCACCCGCCGGCCGATCAGGCTGCCGAAGATCACGAAATACAACGTCGCGGTCACGACCGGCGGCACGATGGTCTGGCCCCAGATGCGCACGATGCGGTTGAATTCGCGGATGATGATGGTCGTGAAGCCCACCCACTCCGCGCGCGCGCGCCCCGCCCCGGCCACCCTCACGCCCCCGTGACGGCAGCGCGGGCGCTGTCGTCGACCAGGCGGATGAACAGCTCCTCGAGCCGGTTCACCTTGTTGCGCATGCTGTGGACCTGAATGCCCTGCGCGGTCAACCGCGCGAATATGTCGTTCAAACTCTGTCCCTTCGAGACTTCGATCTCGAGCGTGTGGTCGTCCGCCAGGGCGGTCCGGAATCCGGGCATCTGCGGCGGCACGCTCAACGCCTCGCTCAAATTGAACACGAAACTCTCCGTCTGCAGCTTGCGCAGCACGTTCGCCATGGAATCGCGTTCGATGATGCGGCCGCCCTCGATGATGGCGACGTTGCGGCACAGGTTCTCGGCTTCTTCGAGATAGTGCGTGGTCAGGATGATGGTCGTGCCCGCATCGTTGATGCCCCGCAGGAACTCCCACATCGAGCGGCGGATCTCGATGTCCACGCCGGCGGTGGGCTCATCCAATATCAGCAGCCGCGGCTCGTGCATCAGGGCGCGCGCGATCATCAACCGCCGTTTCATTCCCCCGGAGAGGGAGCGCGCGATCGAGTTTCGGCGATCCCACAGCTGCAGCTGCTTGAGATACTTCTCCGCCCGCTCCTTGGCGAGCGAGCGCGGAATCCCGTAGAAGCCGGCCTGGTTCACGACGATCGTGAACAAGGTCTCGAACATGTTGAAGTTGATCTCCTGGGGCACGACCCCGATGCACGACTTGGCGGCTTCGAGTTCGCGGTCCATGTCGTGCCCGAAAACCTCCACCACCCCGCCGGTCTTGTTGACCAGGGACGTGACGATGCCGATCGCGGTGGTCTTCCCGGCGCCGTTCGGACCGAGCAGCGCGAAGAAATCCCCTTCCGCCACCTCGAGGTCGATGCCCTTGAGCGCCTTGATGCCGTTCTTGTAAGTCTTGGTGAGCTGTCGCAGGGTGAGGGCTTGCATAGGAGCCGCCTAGACTAAACCTCGCGAGGCTCCGCCCGCAACCCGGGAAACCCGCCCGCGGCCGGGGGTCACTTCAGGTCAGGCGGGCCGCCGCGGCGAGTTGCAGCCCGTAAAGCTGGATCTTGCGCAGTCCGGCGGCATTCGGCCGCGCGGCCGCGTCGGCCAGGGCGCACCAAAATACCGGACAATCGTTCCATCGTGCGGCCAGGTGAATCGCCTCCGTCGCGGCAAGCGAGGGGAGGCTGTCGAGCGGCGCCGCCCGGAAGGCGTCCAACGTGCCCTCGTGCATGCCGAGGAGCAATTGCGCGGCGACCTTGCCCGCGGAGGCGACGTGCCAGGCGAAGAACAGCGCGAGGCGGACGAATTCAAGGGTATCGGCATTCACCGGTGCCGCGTCGGCCACGCTCCAGGTGACGCCGCCGGCGATCCGGGCACGCCAATGACCGTCATCGCGGAAGCGCAGGTCGAACAGGGCATAGGGACATTTCGCGGCCGCCGCCTTCTGTGCCGCCGAGAGGGGCGCTACCTGCGCCGACACATCGGCGGATATCCCCGCTTGCACCGCGCTGTCCCATCCCCCCGAGGGCGGGTGTCGCGGCTGATTGGCGGCGAGATCGAGAAAGCGGCTGTTCAGGCAGCGCACCGCATCGAGCATTTCGGCGGACACTCGGGCTTCCCGGATCCAGCCCGACCCCTGCAAATCCCGCATGACCGGCTCCCTGGGTTGACCGACGCTCCGTCGGGCTTGGATTTGGCGCATTTCCCTGCGAATACAGCGGCAATCGAGGCGCCGGCGACCTGGCCTTTACGCTAACTTTGTGATTAATTTCTGTCAAATTATTTTCTGTCCTAAAACACGCGAATTGCACCCAGGGAAGGAGCCGACCATGAGAGTGTCAGACGACCGGTATACCCGCGACCGCCAGCGCTTCGATCTGGCAATGCGTTTGATCCATCACGAGGCACGGACGCGCACCATTCGCCAGTGGACCGGACTCAGCGACGATCGAATTCGCAAGCTGTATCGCAGCTACGTCCATGACCAGGAAGTCCGGCCGGTGCGCCGGCATCGCGGCAAGTCCCCGCGGCAGGCCGCGTTCTTCTTCCGCAGTCCGGACCACCATTTCCACGCCGCCCAGCTGTCCAGCCTGTACCTGCTCTACGGCCTGTTGTGCGGCAACTTCATCGGCGTCGAATCCCGTTATCGAGTCGGATCGCTGGAATCCGGGGCGCTGCTCTGCGAAGCCTATGAGGCCTACCTGGAGCTGCACGCACCGGCGCGCATCTCGTTCGAGCATGCCTGGTTCCTGCTGCTCGCCCTCGCGCGCCATGACGAACTCGCGCTGTCGCGCTGCGAGTTCTGCGGCGGCATGAAGCTCTGCGACTTGCTCGCGCGGCGCCGGTACCCGTGCGTCAACTGCAGCGGGTCCGTCGGGACCGACGCTGGTCCATAGACGCGGCACATACTCCATGGTAGAAATATTTCTACCGAGGTAGATAAATGACCCTGAATATCAAGGACCCCGAAGCCCACCAGTTCGCCCGCAAGCTCGCGGAGCAGACCGGTGAGACCCTGACTCGGGCGGTCACCGAAGCGCTGCGCGAGCGCCTTGCACGGCTCACCCGCGCCCAGAAGCCGGAAACCACGGCGGAGGATCTGCTGGCCATCGGACGCCGTTGCGCCGCGACGCTGAAAGGCAGGCCCGTCGATCGCGCTTCCCTGCTCCATGACGAGCGTGGATTGCCAAAGTGATCGTCGACACCTCCGCGATCATCGCGGTGCTCTTCGACGAGGACGATGCGCAGGTCTACGCCGAGGCGATCACACGGGCCGATGCATGCCGCATCTCGGCCGCGACGTTCGTTGAAACCGCGATCGTCGTCGAGACGCAGACCGGGAACAACGGCGGCCGCCAGCTCGATGCATTCATCCGGCGAGCATCCATCGGGATCGCGTCCGTCACCGAAGAGCAGGCAACCCTGGCGCGCCAGGCGTTCCTGGATTTCGGCAAAGGGCGGCACCCCGCCGGCCTGAATTATGGGGACTGCTTTGCGTACGCCCTTGCCAAGGCGACGCGGGAACCCCTGCTGTTCAAAGGAAAAACGTTCGCGCTGACGGACCTGGTTGCTGCCCGATAGATCCTCCTTCGAGCACGCATACGCGCCCTGCTAGAATCGGCCCATGAGGACAAGGAACGTATTCGCGGGTCCGTATCTGGATCGCGCCGCTCACCTGCGAGAGGATGGTGCGTGGTTCTCGAGCGCTCTCGCGGATCCCCGCAGCCGCGTGGTTCCCGTGTGGAATTCGCGCAGCCTCATCGCCGACGGCCGGGAATCGCGGGCGGCGTTTCTGACGCTCGACGACATGCCCGAGGAACGCCGCAATCCGGGCGACCTGATTCTGCTGGGGCGGGTCGGAGAGGCGAGTTTCTTTGCCTACGAGATCGATTCCATCGACCCTCCGGCGCCCTTTCCCGGAGCGCGCTTCGAGGATCTGCGTCTGGTCGCCTCGCTGCTGCCGTCGGCGGAGGCCGGGCTGCTCGGCTATGCGCGGGCGCTCATTTCGTGGCGCCGAAAACATCGCTTCTGCGGAGCCTGCGGCACGCCCACGGTGCCGGCCAAGGCCGGACACGTGCTCGTCTGCACCAACCCCGCCTGCCGCCATCAACAGTTCCCCCGTCTCGATCCGGCGATCATCGTCCTGGTGAGTGACGGCGATCGGGCACTGCTCGGCCGCCAAGCCTCGTGGCCGGCGGGCCGCTACTCCACCATCGCCGGGTTCGTCGAACCCGGTGAGTCGCTCGAGGATGCCGTGGCGCGGGAGGTCCTCGAGGAGACCGGCGTGGAGGTCGACCGGATCGAATATCACTCCTCGCAGCCCTGGCCCTTTCCGGCCTCCTTGATGCTGGGCTTCACCGCCCACGCGCTGACGCACACGGTGCACCGGCGCGATGACGAGCTCGAGGACGCGCGGTGGTTCACGCGCGCCGAGATCGCCGGCGGCAATCCGCTCCTGCCGCCCGGCACCTCGATTTCATTCAGCCTGATCGAGCATTGGTTCGATGCCGGAGGCGGACCCCGGCTGCGCGACCTGCATGGCGGGGTCCCCTGGCCACAAACGCGGTAGGATTCCTCTGAGCGGCAGTCTCATCACCCTGACCCTGGTGCTCGGCGCCGCGTTTCTGGCGGGGTTCGTGGATTCGATCGTCGGCGGCGGCGGCTTGATCCAGGTGCCCACCCTGTTGGCCGGCTATCCCGATGTCCCTCCGCCCCAGCTGCTCGGCACCAACAAGCTGGGCAGCATCTGCGGAACGACGAGCGCCGTGGCCCGCTATGCGCGCTTCGTCCGCCTGCCCTGGAAGTCGTTGCTGCCGGGCGCCGCCCTGGCGTGCTTGACCTCGCTCGTCGGGGCGAGTTGGGTCAGCCGCGTACCGTCGCATCTGTTTCGCCCGCTCGTGCCGCTCATGCTGGCCCTCGTACTGGCCTACGTGCTGTGGCACAAAAACCTGGGGGTCCTGCACGCGCCGCGCGTGCTCTCACGCCGCCGCGGCGCCCAGGCATTGGCCGGAATCGCCGGCATCGGCCTGTACGACGGTTTCTTCGGCCCGGGAACCGGCAGCTTCCTGATGCTGCTGTTCATCCGGGTGCATGGATTTGACTTCCTGCATGCTTCCGCGGCGGCAAGGTTCATCAATGTCGCCACCAACGCCGGCGCGCTGCTCTTCTTCGGCGTCCACGGCGACATCCATTGGCTTCTGGGCTTGGGGCTCGGTGCCTGCAACGCGGCCGGGAGCGTCATGGGGACCCGGGCGGCACGCAAACACGGCGCGCACTTCGTCAGGACCCTGTTCATCGGCGTGGTCGTCGCCCTGATTGCCAAAACGGCCTGGGATGCGGTTCGCTAATCTCCCCGCTGCCAGTGTCCGGGACGCAACACCCAACCGTCGCCCTGCCTCACCCACGCATGCGCAACCCAGTGTCTGCCCGCGCGCGGCGCCTCCCAATGGCCGGGCACCCATTCATGGCGGTTTCCGACCCACCCCCAATAGCCGCTCAACCAGACGTATCCCGGGACCGGCGCCATGCCGGGCACTTCTTCGCGCGGCGGCGGCGGCGCGACCATGACGACGCCGCCGGCATAATGACGCTGGTCGGGAACGACGACGCAACCGCCCAGCAGGACGATTGCCACGAGGTTCAAAACCCGACGACGTGTGTGCGAATGCATTTCTGGCATCAGGATAGCGCCGGCTGAGAAGCGGCGCTACGGGATGCGGACCATGCGGCCGGCCGCCGCCGAGGAGCCTGTCCACGGACAGGCCCCTGGCGCAGCCGTGGGGCATCGAACCCTACGACCCCGTTTCGACGTTGGACGTCGTGCTCGGCGGCGGGGTGAGTTCATAGCCCGCCGCAGCGGGTGGCTCGGAGACCGGCGGCATCGGCGCCGGAGCCACGCTCTTCGGCGGCGCGGGTTTTCTCTTCGCCGCCTTTTTCGCCACCGGGACCGGTTTGGCCGCGGCCTGCCTGCGGACGGGCTTGGCCGCCTTCTTCGCAGGCTTTTGCGCGGACTTCTTCGCGGTCTTCTTCGCGGTCTTCCTGGCGACCTTCCCGGCCTTGGCCGACGGCTTCGCCGGGCGGACCTTCTTCTTCATCACCTTGCTCTTGGCGGCCGTGGGCTTCGCTTTCGCCACAGGACGCTTCTTCGCTTTGCTCTTCTTCTTTGCCATGATCGGTTTTCTCCTCGCGGTCTAAAGGCTGCTCGCTGCGAGAGTAGCCCCGAAAAAGTCTGCTGTCATCTGCGCGTGAGGCTGGAGTCGTCCGCGCGGATTGCGTACGCTGCCGTGGTGCCATCCTCAGAACCCATCCGCCCCCTGCATGATGTATGGCTGCGCCCGCGTCGGGTGTTTCGCGAGCTGGCGAATCAGCCCGTCGGAGCGATCGATTACCTGCTCGGCGCAGGACAGGGCGTTGCCGGATGGCTCGCATTGAGCCGCGCCCAGAACGCGGGGGCGACCAGCGGCATCGCGGAAATCTTCGGCAAGGCGCTCTTGATCGGCTCGCTCGCGGGAATCGCCAGCCTGTTCTTCATGGGCACCATCTATGCCCGCCTCGGTTCCCGTGCCGGCGCCGCCGCGGCCCGCAACCAGGTTTTTCACGTGCTGGCCTACGGCGGCGTGCCGATGTCGGCCTCGTTGATCGTGTGGGTGTTCACCGCGCTGTTGGCCGGCGAGGCGACCTTCGAGCAGGTGCCTCATCCGGACGTCGAGGGCTTCGTCGCGCTGCTGCTGCAGCTGCAGTTCATCGCCTATGTGCTGCTCACGCTGTGGAGCGTGGTCATCCAGGTCATGGGATTGAGCGAGATCCAGGGCGTGGCCACCCGCAAAGCCTTGGGGCTTTGGGTGCTGGGCCAGGTCATCGGTTTTCTGGCGCTGCTATTCCTGCTGATCCTGATCGCCACCCTGTTCCCGAACGCGGTGCCCGGCTGACGACCGCCTAGCCGGCGGAGGAGGTTCCGGCACCCGGCGCACCGTTGGCGCCGGCCGGCGGCATCGCGACGGCAGGCGCATCGGCAGCCGGAGCCGTCCCTGCAGGTGCAACCACCACCGATTTTGCCCGCGCTGCCGTTCTGGATTTCGTCGGTCCGGGAGTCCTCGCGGCGAACCGCTTGATGACGGAGCGCGCTACTTCCGCCGCCGAGAGATGCGCGGAGGCGCGAGGCGGCGTCGCCTTGGCCGTGGCCGTTGCCTTGGCCTTGGCCGTGGCCTTGGGGGCGCGGGGCGCCTTGGACGGTTTCGCCGTCTTGCGGACCTTGGGCGGCTTGTCCGCCGGCTTCACGGGCTCGCGCTTCTTCCGGGCCAGTTTGGCGGCCTTCTTCGCGGTCTTCGCGGCCTTGCGCGCCTTCTTCAACTCAGCCTTCGCGGTCCGCACCCGCAGCTTGGCGGCTTCGACGGCGTCCTCGGCCCGCCGGACCGCGGCCGCCCAGCCTTGCGCCGTGCCGGTCGCTTGCGGTCGAACCGATTTGGATTGCTTTGCCACGATGGGAACCTCATTCATATACCCGACCCTTTAAGCTTAAGCTCGGCCGGCCGCGCTGTCACGATATGGGGGCGGCTACCCGAGACTGGGAAGCACGCGCAGGAGAAAGCTGCGGATGTCGGCGATTTCCGCCGGGCAGACCGCGTGCGCCATGGGGTATTGGTGCCACTCGACGGCATAGCCGGCGCGCTTCAACTCCTCGCGCGAGTCGAGGCCCATGGACAGGGGCAGCATCGCGTCGGCGAGGCCGTGCGCCATGAATATCGGCGTGGCATCGTTGGCGGACCGGCGTTCGGCGGGGAGGCGCTGCGCCAGCGGCAGGTAGGTGGACAGGGCCATCACGCCGGCCAGCCGCTCCGGGAACCGGGGCGCGGTATAGAGCGACACGGCTCCGCCCTGGGAAAAGCCGGCGAGGACGATGCGCCGGGCCGGGATCCCGGCCGCCACCTGCCCGGCGATCAGCTCGCGTACCGCCGCGTCGGTGGCGCGAAATCCCGCCTCGTCCTCGCGGGACTGGGCATCCAGGCCGAGGATGTCGTACCACGCCCGCATGCGCATGCCGCCGTTGATCGTGACGGGGCGGACTTCGGCGTGGGGAAAGACGAAACGCACGGCCCGCTCGGCGCCATGGATGATTTCGGGCACGACCGGCGCGAAATCGTGGCCATCGGCACCGAGTCCGTGCAGCCAGATGACGGCCGCATCGGGCTTCGGCGCAGTTTCGATCTGAACGGTTTCGAGCGGCATTAGGCCAAGGATAGCAGGACCCGGTCGCGGAGTCGCCGGCCCGGGCGTTGACAGAGCCTGCATTTATATGCAGACTGCGTGCAAATTTATGCGGCCACACGACACCCGAACGCCCCGATGATGTCCTCCGACACCGGTCACACCAGCGCCCCGGCGCGCCGCAGCGCGCTCGCGAAGATCATCCGCGAGCAGACCGTCGGCCGCCAGTCGGAGCTCGTGGCCATGCTGCGCAAACACGGCCACGCGGCGACCCAGTCGAGCGTGAGCCGCGACCTGCGCGAGCTCGGGGTGGCGAAGCTCGGCGACCGCTACGTCCTGCCGGACGTGCCCGTGCCGCCGAAGAACGATTTCTCGACCCTGCGACAATTCGTCAGCGCGCAGCTGACGGCCGGCACCAACCTCACCGTGCTGAAGACCACCGTCGGCTCCGCCCAGAGCGTGGCGGTGGCCATCGATACCGCCCGCTGGCCCGAGGTGGTGGGCACGATTTCCGGTGACGACACCATTTTCATCGCAACCGCCGGAGCGCGCGAACAACGCAAGCTCGGGCAGCGCTTGCGCGCCATTTTCGGACGCTGACACCCATGACAACGATTCCCAGCAAGGGCGCGGAGCCCATTCTCCTGGCATTTTCCGGCGGTTTGGACACCTCGTTCTGCGTGCCCTGGCTGAAGGACACCTACGGCCGGCCGGTCATCACCGTGACCGTCGATACCGGCGGAATCGACGCCGCGGCCGCGGCAGGCCTGGCGCAGCGCTCCGCCCGACTCGGAGCGATCGAACATCATCTGATCGACGCCCGCACCGCGTATTTCGACCAGGTGCTGAAATTTCTCGTCATGGGCAACATACGCCGCGGCGGGCTGTATCCGCTGTGCGTCGGTGCGGAGCGCGTGCTGCAGGCTCAGACCATCGCCCAGATGGCGTTGACCCTGAAGACGACGATGGTCGCGCACGGCTGCACCGCGGCCGGCAACGACCAGGTGCGCTTCGAAGTGGCGCTGCGGACGCTGGCGCCGGACCTTGAGATCATCGCGCCCGTGCGTGATCGCGCCTTCAAGCGCCCGGAACAGCTCAAGTACCTGGAGGATCACCGGCTGCCGATTCCGCCGTTCGGCGCCGCCTATTCGGTGAACCGCGGCCTCTGGGGCGTCACCATCGGCGGCAGGGAGACATTGACCTCGGACGGCAGCATTCCGGACGAGGCCTGGGTGCTGTCCAAGGACGCCTTCACGGCGCCGCGCGCGCCCGAGCGGCACACGATCGGCTTCCTCGCCGGCGTTCCCGACAGCCTCGACGGCGTGCGGCAATCGCCGGTGGCCATCATCGAGGCGCTGGAGGCGCTCGCAGGCCCGTTCGGCATCGGTCGCGGCATCCACCTGGGCGACACCGTGATCGGCACCAAGGGCCGGGTCGCGTTCGAGGCGCCGGCCGCTGACGTGCTCCTCACGGCGCATCGGGAACTCGAGAAGCTGGTATTGACGGGCAGACAGGCGCGCATCAAGGAAACCGTCGCGCAGCCCTACGGCGATCTGGTCCACGAGGGCCAGCACCTGGATCCGGTGTGCCGGGACATCGAGGCCCTGCTCGTCTCGTCCCAGCAGCGGGTCACGGGCACGGTGACGGTGTTGATGCGCCCCGGGTCGGCCTTCATCGAGGGAGTGACCTCACCCTATTCCCTGATGGCGGCCTCGAAGGGCGTCTACGGCGAGGCGGCGGGCGAGTGGACGCCGACGGACGCGCTCGGTTATTCGAAGATGCTGGCATTGACGGGAATCTTTCACAAACGGGCCGGAGCGAACAAGACATGAGCGGCATGCGCACAGTGGTCGTCGACAAGATCGCATCGGTCACCCAGGCCTGCGGCTTCTCCCACGAGGTCCGCATTGCGGCGGACATCCCCTGCGAGGAGGGCGTCGTCGTGGTGGTCGAGATCCTGAACAGCAAGTCCACCTACAACACCCTGGAACTGACCAGCGGCCGCATGGCCAAGGTGTCGCGCGGCGACGTCGTGGTCGGCGCCCTGGGGCATCGCAAGGCCCTGTTCGGCTACTCCGGCCACATCCCGGAGGCGCTGAAGCCGGGCGACATCATCCAGATGCTCAACATCGGCGGCGTGCTCGGCATCTGCGACTCCGCGAACCCCGACAAGGGCAAACCGTTCGACTGCAAGGTGCTGGGCGCCGTGCTCACCTTCCCGTATCTTGGCGAGCGCATCGGCGTTCCCGCCCGGGTGGGCTACAAACCGCTCGACTATGCCGCGGAACTCAACACGCGGGGTGTGCCCGTGGTGGCGCTCGCCGGCACCTGCATGGAGGCCGGCAAGACGGCCGCGGCGTCCGCCATCATCGCGCGGATGCGCCACCGGGGCCTGACCGTGGACGCCTTCAAGGCCACGGGAGTCTCCCTGCGCCGCGACATTCTCGCCTTCGAGGATTCCGGCGCCCGGCGCACCATGATCTTCACCGACCTCGGGATCGTCACCACGACGGAGAAATGCGGCCCGGCGCTGACCCGCACCATGCTCACGGAAATGGCCGGCGGACAGCCGGACGTCATCGTGTTCGAACTCGGCGACGGGCTGCTGGGCACCTACGGAGTCCAGTCGATTCTGCTCGATCCGGCGATCAAGGCGGCGCTGACCGCCGTCGTGCTGTCCGCCAATGATCCGGTCGCCGCGTGGGGCGGAATCAAGCTGTTGCGCGAACGCTTCGGCATCGAGCCGTCGGTGGTCACCGGTCCCGCGACCGACAACAGCGTCGGCGTGGACATCATCCGGGACCAGCTGAACGTCGCCGCCTTCAACGCCATCAGCAATCCGGCCGCCCTCGGCGACTACCTCATCGCCAAACTGGGCATCAGCCACGCCGGCGAATCGAAGGTGGTCGGCGCGTGACCGAGCGGCTGCCGGCGATCGTCCTCGGCGGCACCGGTTATGTGGCCGGGGAGCTGCTGCGGCTCATCGCCGGGCATCCGCGTCTCGAGGTGGCCGCCGTCCTGTCCGACAGCCAGCCCGGGACCGGCATCGCGGCGGCATTCCCGCACCTGCGCAGCGTGTATCCGCAGCTGCAATTCAGCGGGATCGACGCCCTCGATGACCTGATCCGGCGGACGCCGCGGACCGCGCTGTTCTGCGCCGCCCCGCACGGCGCGGCCGCCGGCATCGTGGACCGCCTGCTCACGGCGGCCGAACAGGCGGGCACCCGGATTCACTGCGTCGACATTTCGGCCGATTTTCGCTACCGCGACGCGGCCTCCTACGAGGCCGTGTACAAGCATTCCCACGGAGCGCCGGCGCGCATCCGGGAGTTCACCTGTGCGGTCCCGGAGCACCTGGCGCAGACGCCGACGCGCCACGTCGCGCATCCGGGGTGTTTCGCGACCGCGATCCTGCTGGCCACCGTGCCGCTCCTCGCCCTCGGACTGACGGAACCGCGGTTCTTCGTCACCGGCATCACCGGCAGCACCGGGTCGGGCCGCAAACCGAGCGACGGCACACACCACCCCCAACGCCACGGCGACCTTTACAGCTACGGCGCCTTGGGCCACCGCCACGTGCCGGAAATTGTCGCGTGCGCGGAAGCGGCGACCGGTGTCGCCGCGGAGTTCAACTTCGTGCCGCATTCGGGACCGTTCGCCCGCGGCATCCACGTGACCGTGCAGGCGGCTCTCCAGCGGCCGACGAGCACGTCCGCGGCGCTGGCCGCCCTGACGGAGTTCTACCGGGGGTCTCCCTTCGTCCGGGTGCTCGAGACGGCCCCGCGGGTCAAGGAGGTGGCCACCAGCAACTATTCGCATCTGAGTGCGGTGACCAACGGCTCGTCCATCGCCGTCATGTCGGTGCTGGACAACCTGAACAAGGGCGCCGCAGGGGGCGCCGTGCAATGGATGAACCGCCTTCTGGGCTTCGAGGAAAGCCTGGGACTGCTCGCCCCGGCGCCGGCGTGGACTTGAAAGCGGGCACGAGGGCAATCCCATGGCAACACCACGGACAGTGATCTCTTCGACGACGCAGGTGCTGAAGAGCCACCTCGCGAAGGTCTTCGCGCAATATCCCATCGAGGTCGCGCACGGCGAGGGTGTGTGGCTGCATGCGCGCGACGGACGCAAAATCCTGGATTTCTACGGCGGTCATGCCGTCGCCGGCCTGGGGTACGGGCATCCGCGCTGGCTGGCGGCCCTGGAGCGTCAAGCGCGGCAGATGGCGTTTCAGACGAACGCGCTGCCGATGGCGGTCCGCGAGCGCGCCGCGGCCCGGCTGGTGAAATTCGCCGGCCTCGGGTTGGACACGGTTTTCTGGATCAACAGCGGCGCGGAAGCCAACGAAAACGCGCTCAAGCTCGCCTTCAAGATCACGGGCAGACCCAAGGCCGTGGCCCTGGAACAGGGCTGGCACGGCCGCACCGCCGCGGCCGGCGCGGTGACCTGGGGCGCGGAGGGAAAGTGGTACGGCTTTCCGCGCACGCCCTTCGATGTGAGCTTCACGCCGCGCGACGACCCCTCCGCCGTCGAGCGGTTCGTCGACACCGACACGGCAGCCGTCATCGTCGAGCCGGTGCAGGGGGTCGGCGGCGCCTACGACGTGGGCATACCCATGTTGCAGGCGCTGCGCCGGCGTTGCGACGACGTGGGCGCGTTGCTGATATTCGACGAAGTCCAGTGCGGGGTGGGACGCACCGGATCGCCGTTCGCGGCGAACCACTACGGCGTCACCCCCGACATGCTCACGGCCGCGAAGGCCCTGGGCAACGGGTTCCCGGTGTCGGCGCTGCTGCTCGCGCCGGGGGTGGCGGCGCAGATCCAATATGACGACATGGGGACGACCTTCGGCGGCGGACCGATGGCCTGCGCCGTGGCGGAGGCCGTGATCGACGCGATCGAGTCCGAGTCGCTGCTCGCGAATGTCCGCCAGGTGTCGACCTACATCCGCTCCAACTGCGTCATCGGTCCGGTGACCGGGATCCAGGGGGCCGGCTTCCTGCTGGGTCTCAGGACCTCGCGTCCGGCCCGGGAGGTTCAGGCGGCGCTGCTGGCGAAGAACATCCTGACGGGTACGAGCGGTGATGCGCACGTGCTGCGCCTGCTGCCCGCCTACATCCTGAACGAAGGCCACGTCGATCAGCTGCACGACGCGCTGGCGCAGATCCCCGCATGAAGCGCTTCATGGACCTCGCCGATTTCAGCCGCGAGCAGGTCGTGGAGCTGCTCGCGCTCGCCCAATCCCTGCAGGACGCGCCCCAGCCGCAGGCGCTCGCCGGCAGGATCCTGGGCCTGGTCTTTTTCAACAATTCGCTGCGCACCCTGGCCTCGTTCCAGGCGGGAATGGCGCGTCTCGGCGGCAGCTCCTTCGTCATCACCCCCGGTCAGGGAACGTGGCAGCTGGAGACCCGCCTGAACGCCGTCATGAACGGCGCCGCCGCGGAGCATGTCCGCGAAGGCATTCCGGTATTGGCGTCTTACTGCGACGCGCTCGGCGTGCGTGCATTTGCCGACGGCAAAGATCTCGGCAACGACATCGACGAGACCTTCTTCCGGATGATCGGCGGCCTCTGCGGCGACAAGCCGCTCGTCAACCTGGAATCCGCCATGAACCACCCGTGCCAGGCACTGGCCGATTGGCGCACCCTGGACGAACTCCACGTGCCGCGCCGCGCGAGATTCGTCCTGTCCTGGGTCTATCATCCGAAGGCGCTGCCGCTGGCCGTGCCCTCGGCGGTGCTGCACATGGCCGCCATGCGCGGCATGGAGGTCGTCGTGGCGCGGCCCGAGGGGTTCGCCCTGCCCCCCGAGATCATGGGCAAGGCACGCGCCGCGGCCGCCTCGAGCGGCGGCAGCGTCGTCGAGACGTCCGATCGGTACGCGGCGCTCGAGGGCGCCAGCGTGCTGTACGCCAAGGAGTGGGGCAGCACGCTCCATTACGGCGACGCCGCGGCCGACGCGCGGCTGCGGGGTGATCTGACCGACTGGTGCGTGAGGGAGAGCTGGTTCGCCGGCGCGCTTCCCGGAGCCAAACTCATGCATTGCCTGCCGGTGCGCCGCAATGTCGCGGTCGCCGATGAGGTCCTGGACGGGCCGCGCGCTGTCGTCAAGCGCGAGGCCTTCAATCGATTGGCGGTGCAGATGGCTGTCTTGCACCGCATGTTGGCCTAACGGCTGCTGTTTCGGAGTATTCAACGATGATGAGCCGACCTGACCCTTCCGTGGCCGTATTGGCGCTCAAGAGCGCCGCGCCCTATATCCGCATGTACAAGAACAAGGTGTTCGTGATCAAGGCCGGCGGCGCGGTCTTCAGCGACGAAGTGTCCACGCGCGCCCTGATCGAACAGGTGGCCATCCTGCACCAGGTGGGCATCAAGACCGTGCTGGTGCATGGCGGCGGACCGCAGCTCGACAGTGTGCAGGCGACGCTCGGCATCGAGACGCGCATGGTGAACGGACGCCGGGTCACCGATCAGAAATCGATCGACGTGACCTCGATGGTGTTGAACGGCCTCATCAACACCCGCATCCTCGCGATCTGCCGAGAACTCGGCATCGAGGCCATCGGGCTCTCGGGCGTCGATGCGGGATTGATCCGGGCGCACAAGCGGGCGCCCGTGCCGGTCTCGCACGGCTCGAGCGAGACCGTCGATTACGGCTTCGTCGGCGACATCGACTCGGTCAATGCGACGGTGATCGAAAAGCTGCTCGAGGACGGCTTGATGCCGGTGGTCAGCCCGCTGTCGGCCGACGGCAACGGCATCCTGCTCAACATAAACGCCGACACCGTCGCGGCCGCCATTGGCGGCGCGCTCTCGGCCGAAAAGCTGGTGCTCTGCACCGGCGCGCCCGGCATCCTCGAAAAAGTCGAGGATCCCGGCAGCATCATCTCGTACACGGACATCAAGGGGCTCAAGCACCTGCGCGAGGCGGGCAAGCTCAAGGACGGCATGCTGCCGAAGGCGAGCGCCATCGAGGCGGCGATCCGCGCCGGCGTGCGCCGCGTGCACGTGATCACCTACAAATCGTCGGACAGCCTGCTCGCCGAGATCTTCACGAACGAGGGCACGGGCACGCTCGTGGTCGCCGATCTGAAAGCCCTGAGCCCGGCGGAGCAGCTGGGCGCTTCGGCCGCCTGACGCGCCCCGCGATGAGCCGCCTCTGGGACAAGGGAACGCCGCTCGATGCTCGGGTGCTGGCGTATACGGCCGGCGACGACCACATGCTGGATGAGCGGCTGGTCGAGTACGACGTGCGCGCGTCCATCGCGCACGCGGAGATGCTCGGCGGACAGGGCTTGTTGTCCTCGGAAGATCTCGCCGCCATCCGCGGGGCGCTGACCGACATCGGCGCGGAGCACGCCCTCGGCCTGTGGCACATCGGCCTCGAGCAGGAGGACTGTCAGACCGCGATCGAGAATCTGCTCACGGCCCGCATCGGCGCCACCGGCGGACGCCTGCATGCGGGCCGTTCGCGCAACGACCAGGTGCTGGCGGCGCTGCGGCTGTATCTGCTCGATGCCGCCGCGGATCTGCAGACCGGCGCGATCGCGGTGGCGCAAGCCCTCGAGGAACTGGCGGCCCGCGACGGAACGATCGCGCTGCCCGGCTATACGCACATGCAGCAGGCGATGCCGAGCACGGTCGGATTATGGGCGCAGGGCTTCGCGTCGGAAATCCGCGACGACGCCGAGGGGCTGCATCTGGCGCAGCGGCGCAGTTCGAAGAACCCGCTGGGCTCGGCCGCGGGCTACGGCACGCCGAACCTCGACATCGACCGGGAATCGACCCGTCAACGGCTCGGGTTCGCGGTGACCCACGAGCCCGTCACCGCGGTGCAGCTCTCGCGCGGCAAGGCCGAGGCGCAGCTCCTGTTCGAGATCACGCTGCTCACCCAGGACATGGGCCGGCTCGCGGCCGACCTGATGCTCTTCTACACCCAGGAGTTCGGGTTCGTCAGCCTGCCCGACGGTTTCACCACCGGCTCTTCGATCATGCCGCAGAAACGCAATCCCGACGTCTTCGAATTGATGCGCGGCCGCAGCGCCGTGGCCCACGCCGCCCTCAACGAGGTGCTCGGCATCACCGAAAAACTGACGTCGGGCTATCACCGGGACCTGCAGCTCATCAAGCCGCCCTTGTTCCGCGCCATCGACTCCTGCCGGCAAACCCTGGACATTCTGCCGGGCGCCCTGGCCGGCGTCCGCTTCAAACCGGAAGCCATCCGCATGGACTCCGGCATCCACGCCGCCGCCGCCGCCAACGCGCTGGTGTCCCGGGAAAACCTTCCGTTCCGCGAGGCGTACCAGCGGGTGGCGGCCGCGCTCAAGGAGCCGAAGTGAGCATCTGGCGCAACCCCATTACCCTTGAGGCCCTGAATGCCTTGAACGCGGGGACCCTCGCCCGGCACCTGGACATCGTCTTCACCGAACTTGGGGACGACTTCGTGCGCGCCACCATGCCCGTGGATGCGCGCACGCGCCAGCCCCACGGGCTGCTGCACGGCGGCGCCTCGGTGGCGCTGGCGGAAACCGTGGGCAGCACCGGCGCGACCCTGTGCTTGGATCCCTCCCTGTACTCCTGCGTGGGTCAGGAGATCAACGCCAATCACGTGCGATCCGCCCGCGACGGGCGCGTCACCGCCACGGCCCGCCCCGTGCACCTGGGGGGGCGCACCCACGTTTGGTCGATCGACATCGTCGATGCATCGCTGGCACTGGTCTGCATCGCGCGCCTGACGATGGCGGTCATCAAGAAGGGCCCGCTGGGATCCACGAAGCCGGGCTAGCCTTTGTCACGCACAGAGGCGTATCGTGCGCGCCATGAGCAACGCTACTGATTGGAATCGGAACCGTATGGTGGGACGCACCTGCGGCTTATGGGTATTGATGGCGGCGGCACCCCTGGCCGGCGCCCAGAGTCCGACCGTGGGCGCGCCGCCCGCCTCCGCTCCGGCCGCAGATCCCTCCGGTGCGGACACCAGTTATCTGTTCGGCCTGACCTTCGGCGAACAGATGCATTCGGTCGGCATCTCCAATCAAGTCGACACCGACGCGATCGCCCGCGGCGTCAAGGACGGCCTGGCCGGCAAGAAGTCGACCCGCGCCGACCAGCAGCAGATTCAATCCTTCGTGCAGTCGGTCATGGCCTCGCAGCTGGCTCACAACAAGTCGGCGGCGCAGGAATTCCTGGCCAAGAACGGCCGCGAAAAGGGCGTCACCACCACGGCCGACGGCCTGCAGTACAAGGTGCTCATCCCGGGCGATACCAAGGCCGCAACGGCCGCCCTCAACGACGAGGTGACCGTCAATTACCGCGGGAAATTGCTCGACGGCAGCGAATTCGACAGCAGCTACAGCCGCGGCACCCCGGCCACGTTCAGGGTCAACGGGGTCATCAAGGGCTGGCAGGAAGCGATCCCGCTGATGAGGCCGGGCGCGAAATGGCAGCTGTTCATCCCGCCGGAACTCGCCTATGACGCCAGCCCGCGGCCGGGGATACCCGCCGGTTCATTGCTGATCTTCGACGTGGAACTGCTCAGCGTCAAACCGGCGGCCGGCGCACCGTCGGCCGGTGCCGGCGATCCCGCTCCGGGCGATGCCGCTCTGCGGACGCCGCCGGCTTCCCACAAGGCGGTGCGGCCTCTGAAGCCGGCGGCAACCGCGACCGATCCGACCAACTGATCCCTTCGCCGGATCGCGGCAGCGCGCAGAAGCGACGCCGCCGTCAGCGCCCGAGGTCGAGGGCGCCGGTCAAGTCGCCCATGGGGGAGGCCCCGTGCGCCGCGAGTTCCCGGTCGCGCGCGGCGATCCCCGGCAACGGGTCGAGATCGAAGCGCCGGGTAATCAGCCGCAGGATGGAACCGGTGTCGTAGGGTGTATGGTCGACCGTGTCCCTGCGCGCCAGCGGCGAGATCACGATCGCCGGTATGCGCGCACCGGGACCCAGCAGGTCTCCCGTGGGCGGAGCGACGTGATCCCAGGCACCCCCATACTCATCGTACGTGATCACGATCACCATGCCCGGCCATTGCGGCGAGGCCTGCAGTTTCGCCACCAACGAGGCAATGTGGGCATCGCCCTCGGTGATGCTGGCGTACCCGGGATGCTGGTTGAGATTGCCCTGGGGCTTGTAAAAGACGACCGGCGGCAGCCGGCCGGCGGCGACGTCGGCCAGCAGATCGTCGTAGTCCTTGAGGTGCAGGGCACGCTGATCGGCATGGGATCGCGGATCGAATCGCGCGTAGTAGTTGAACGGCTGATGGTGCGGCTGGAAATCGGGACTGCCGGCAGGGGTCTCCGGCGCGTAGATCACGCGGCGCTCCCGTGCGGCGGGCTGTTCGCCGTCGGCGATCGCCGCATTCCACGCGCCCGAGTACCAGGCCCAGCCGAGGTGCCGGCCGCTCAATCGATCGCCGATCGTGGCGGCGGTCTGCGGCGGCAACGTCGTCGGGGCGTCGGTGGCGGCGTACAGTCCATCCGCATCGTCGCGCGCCGGGGGATTGCCGCTCGGCTGATACGGGGGCTGCATGGTGTTGACCGCGTGGAACTTGCCGTCGCCGAAGTACGCGGCGGGCGCGAGGTTGCCGCTCTTGACGAACTTGGGCGGCCCGTCCAATGAGGATGCGGGTGCATCCGGCGCCACCCTGAGACGCGGCAACGGACGGCCATCCGCGCCGGTCTCGAGCGCGGCGACGCTCGGCTTCGCGGGCGAGGTGTCGGCGCCCGGATATTCCGGCGCGCACGCACAGATCAAATATTGATGATTGAGGAAGGATCCGCCGAAGGCACCCTGGAAAAAGTGATCCGCGAGGACATATTGGCGGGCCAGGGAGTACAGCGCGGAACCACTGTAATCATAATGGCCCATGGCAAGCCCCCCCGCGTCCGACCAGGCGGCATACCCCGCGTTCGTACCCCCGTCGATCTGCATCTGATGTTCGAAGAAGCGGTGATAGAGGTCGCGCGTCACGACGGACGATGGCAGCGTGATGCCCGATCGGGCGGTGAACCCATGCTCGATCGAGAACGGCGCATTGGGCAAATTCGTGCTTTGCGCCTGCGTCACGACGGGCGAGTAGCCGGGGGCGGTCACTCCCCCCCACGTGGGCGGCAGCATCGGCAACGGCGATCCGTCGCGGTCGCGCTGAGGCACATACGCGGGCAGCGGCCGCCCGCCGGCGTCGACCACGCCGCCCAGTCCGTCGGCGCCCGGAAAATTGCCGTACAGGGTGTCGAAGGCGCGGTTTTCCGCATAGATCACGACGATGGTCTGCACCCGGGAGCGCAATGCCAGCGTGGTCGCATCGGCGGCGCCGTGCGGTGTCGTTCGAGTGGCGGATACGCAGGCGGCAAGGCACGCGGCGGCCGCGATCACGATCGCGGCGGCCGGCAGCCGGGGCCGGCGCGTCGAGGGGACTTGTTTCATGCTGCAGAGTATACGACGCCGGGCGCGGCGCCGCGGCGGCTCGAGCGCGCGCGTTATACTGCCGGCCATGTGCTCACCCCCCCTGACGGTCATCGCCCTCGCACTCACGCTGTGCCTGTCCGCGTGCGGCCAGAAAGGACCCTTGGTGCTGCCCGACACCCAGCGTTCGCACAAGAAAATAGGGGTCGGCGTCCCGCAGCCACCCACCGACCGGTCTTCCGCGCCTGCGCCGGCTGCGCCCGCGACCGGCGGGGCGGCGTCATCCGCGCCGCCGCCGCGCTGAAGCGAGTTCATGAGCGCCCCCAAACTTCTCCTGGTCGACGGCTCGTCCTACCTGTATCGGGCGTTTCACGCCCTGCCGCCGCTCGCCAATTCCAAGGGCGAACCCACCGGCGCGGTCCTCGGCGTGCTCAACATGCTCAACAAGCTCATCAAGGAAGAGGCGCCGGCCCGCATCGCGGTGGTCTTCGATGCCCCGGGCAGAACCTTCAGGGACGATCTTTTCGATCAATACAAAGCGCACCGCCCCCCCATGCCCGACGACCTGCGGTCGCAGGTCGAGCCGCTGTTGGATGCGGTGGCCGGAATGGGCCTGCCCTTGTTGCGCATCGCCGGAGTCGAGGCGGACGATGTGATCGGCACGCTGGCCGTGAAGGCGGCGGCGGCCGGGTACGAGGTCGTGATCTCGACCGGCGACAAGGACATGGCGCAACTCGTCGGACCCCACGTCGGACTCGTCAACACGATGAGCAACACCCGGCTCGATCGCGCCGGCGTGAAGGCGAAGTTCGACGTGTTTCCGGAACAGATCGTCGACTACCTCGCGCTAGTGGGCGACAGCTCGGACAACATACCCGGCGTGACCGGCGTGGGACCGAAGACCGCCGCCAAGTGGCTGAATCAATATCACACGTTGGACTCGCTGGTGGGCAGCGCCGATGCGATCACCGGCCGGGTGGGCGAGAATTTGCGCAACGAGCTCCCGACGCTCGAGCTGTCGCGCAAGCTGGCGACGATCGACACCCGCGTGGCCCTGCCCGTGGATGCCGATGCCCTGAAGCCCGCCCCGCCCGATCTGCCGCGCCTGCGCGACTTGTACACCCGCCTGGAGCTGCGTGCCCTGTTGCGGGCGCTCGAGCAGTCGCCCGAGGCGGGCGCGGCGGACGCCGAAGCCGCGAATGCGGACACCGCCCCGGACCCCGGCGCCACGCGCCCGGGCGCCGCGCCGACCGATGCCGCGCCCCCGCGGGTCTACGACCAGGTCGTCTCCCGGGAGGCGCTCGACCGCTGGCTGGAGAAACTCGCGGCGGCCCCGCTCATCTCGTTCGACACGGAGACCGACGGCCTCGACTACATGCGGGCGAATCTGGTCGGCCTGTCGTTCGCGGTGTCGCCGGGTGAAGCCGCGTACGTCCCGCTGTCGCACGACTACCCAGGTGCACCGCCGCAACTCGAGCGCGCAGCGGTACTGGCGGCGTTGCGGCCGATCCTCGAGGACGAGACGCGGCCGAAGCTCGGCCATCACCTGAAGTTCGACCGCCACATTCTTGCCAACTACGGCATCTCGCTCGCGGGTCAGCGCTACGATTCCATGCTCGAGTCCTATGTGCTCAACAGCGTCGCCACGCGGCACGACATGGACTCCACGGTCGCGAAGTACCTCGGCATCAAGACCATCCATTTCGAAGACGTCTGCGGCAAGGGCGCCAAGCAGATCACCTTCAATCAGGTCGATCTCGACCGCGCCACCGGCTACGCCGCAGAGGATGCCGACGTCACGCTGCAGCTGCATCTGGCGCTGTGGCCGCAGCTCGCGGCGCTGCCGCGTCTGCAGGCCCTGTACGAGACCATCGAACAACCCCTGGTGGCGGTCCTGTATCGCATGGAACGGGTCGGCGTGCTGGTGGACCGGGAGCTGCTGAGGAAGCAGAGCATGGAGCTCGCGGCGCGCATGCTGGAGCTGCAGACGCAGGCGCACGCCGAAGCCGGCGGCACCTTCAACGTGGATTCACCGAAACAGCTGCAGGAGATCCTGTTCGGCAAACTGGGCATCCCGGTCATCCGCAAGACGCCGACCGGGCAGCCGTCCACGGCGGAGGACGTGCTCGAGGAACTGGCGGCATCGTACCCGCTGCCGAAGCTGATCCTCGAATACCGCGGCGTGGCCAAGCTCAAATCGACCTACACGGACAAACTGCCGGAGCAGATCGACCCGATCACCGGCCGGATTCATACGTCCTATCATCAGGCGGTCGCGGCGACCGGCAGGTTGTCCTCGTCCGATCCCAACCTGCAGAACATCCCGATCCGCACGCCGGAGGGACGACGCATTCGCCAGGCCTTCGTCGCACCGCCGGGATATCGCCTGGTGGCCGCCGACTATTCGCAGATCGAACTGCGCATCATGGCCCATCTGTCCGGCGACTCGAGCCTGCTCGCGGCATTTGCCGAGGATCGTGACGTGCATCAGGCGACCGCCGCCGAGGTCTTCGGCGTGCCGCTGTCGGCGGTGACGCCGGACCAGCGCCGATCGGCCAAGGCGATCAACTTCGGTTTGATCTACGGCATGTCGGCCTTCGGGCTGGCGCGACAGCTCGGCATCGGCAGGGGCGAGGCGCAGAAATACGTGGACCTGTATTTCGAGCGCTATCCCGGGGTGAAGCGCTACATGGACGAGACCAAGCAACGCGCACGCGATGCCGGCTTCGTCGAAACGCTGTTCGGCCGGCGCCTGTATCTGCCGGAAATCCAATCACGCAACCAGGCGCTGCGCCAGTACGCGGAGCGCAGCGCGATCAATGCGCCCATGCAGGGGACGGCCGCCGATATCATCAAGCGCGCGATGATCGACGTCGATGCGTGGCTGAGGACGTCTTGCGCGCCCGCCCGGCTCATCATGCAGGTCCACGATGAACTCGTGCTGGAGGTCGCGGAAGCGGCCACGGGGCCGATCGTGGAGCAACTCCGGCAGCACATGTCGCGAGCCGCCGCCCTGTCGGTGCCCCTCAAGGTCGACGTGGGAATCGGCCACAATTGGGACGAGGCTCATTAAGACCGGGTCGGCAGCCGCACGCCGGCGGGAAATATGAAGTTCGCCGGTGAATTCGAGGTATTTCGCCCATTTGGAGCCCCGGATGCGCGATATGCAGATTATTAGGAAATTCGCTGCAAACCCCTGGAACTTTCACCCCGTGTCCCCATCTAATCCCAAGAGCGTGAAAGACGCTCCCCGCTCTTCTCCCTGAGCGGGCGAGACCCGGTTTGTCATCCCCATGCCGGGTTGGTCTAGCCTCGGTGGCTGTCGCAAAACAACCACCGGGGCCTTTTTTTAAGGTTCCCCGAGCCACCCGTCCATTACTCGCCGCGCCTCCTCCATCCCTTGTTTCGCATGCGCGGAGAACAGCTGTGCGGTCACCGCCGTATCCTCGCAGGAAGTTTTGGTTTCCCGCAACACCCGCTCGGAATCCCGGCGGTTGAGTTTGTCCGCCTTGGTCAGCAACACGTGCGCGTGCCGGTCGCGCGCCAGCACCCATTCGAGCATGGCGGCGTCCTGCGCACCCAGGCCGCGGCGGCTGTCGACGATGAGCACCAAGCCGACCAGCGACTCGCGTACGTTGAAGTAATGCTCCATCAGCTGCAGCCACTTGATGCGCACCCGTTCCGGCACCTTCGCAAAGCCGTATCCCGGCAGGTCGACCAGGCGCCGCTCCGGACCCAGTTCGAAGAAGTTGATGAGCTGGGTCCTTCCCGGCGTGCGGCTCACCCGCGCGAGTCCGGAGCGCTGCGTGATGGCGTTGATGGCGGTCGATTTGCCGGCATTGGAGCGGCCCGCGAAGGCGATTTCACGGCCGATATCCGGGGCGAGTTGGTCCGCCTCGGCAGCGCTCGTCAGAAACTTCACGTGGGGATAGGACGACATGGCTGGCGCTAGGAGCAAATTCTTGATCGTAGTGTACAATTTAGCGCGTTCGGCGGTTCACTTTAGAATGGGGTTAAAGGCGATCATGAAGCGGCTTTGGATTCTTGCAGCAACAATTTCCGGCGCCATCGCCAGCACCGCCGTCATGGCAGCCGGCAACGCAGAGGCCGGGGCGACCAAGGCCGTCGTGTGCCAGGCATGCCACGGGGCGAACGGCAACAGCGTCAACCCGGAGTGGCCGAGCCTGGCGGGCCTGGGGGCGGACTACATCGCCGAACAGCTCAAGAACTTCAAGGAAGGCAAGCGCGCCAACCCCATCATGATGCCCAATGCGATGGCGTTGAGTGCGGACGACATGGCGGATCTCGGCGCGTACTTCGGCTCCCAGGTGAATACCGGCCTCGAGGCCGATCCCACGTATTGGAAGGCGGGAGAAAAGCTGTATCGCGCCGGATCGAAGGACCAGGCGGTCCCGGCCTGTGCGGCCTGTCACGGTCCGACGGGCTACGGTAACGAGCCTGCGAAATTTCCCGCCCTGCGCGGCCAGCATTCGGTCTACGTCGTCAAACAGCTGACCGATTATGCATCCGGGGCGCGCACCACCGGACCGAACGGCATCATGCAGACCATCGCGAAGCGCCTGTCGCCGGACGACATGCGCAACGTCGCCTCGTACGTTCAAGGTCTGCGCTGACCATGCGCGCCGGAGCGAGGCTGCGCGCCGCGGGCGTCTCCCTGCTGTTGCTCGGCGCGCTCGCGCTCGGCGCCTGCGGCAGACAGCACGGCGCCGAACGAGCCGGCCAGGCGGCGACGGCCCCGACCGCCGCGACGGAGCGCCGGATGGCCGGCCCCGCGCCGACCCCGCCCGGCAAAGCCGCGCATCTGAACGAAGACGGCTCGGAAACCGTCGAGGCGACCAACGGCGACAGCGGCACCCACAACACGCTGCTGACGGCCGTGGCCTCCACGATGGCGGCCGCCACCTCCACCGCCTCGGCCGCCGGAGCGACCACGGCCCCCACCCTGTGGCAGGAAGGGGTCAATTACACCCGCCTGGTGCCGGCGCAGCCGACCGACGTGTCCCAGGGGCAGGTCGAGGTGCTCGAGTTCTTCTGGTACGGCTGCCCGCATTGCTATGCCATCGACCCGCAGGTCGAGTCCTGGCGCAAGACCAAGCCGGCCTATATCAACTTCTCGCGCGTGCCCGTGATGTGGAGCGAGGGGCACCGCTCGACGGCGCGCCTCTTCTACACCCTGAAGAGCATGGGGAAGATCGAACAGCTGCACGAGGATATCTTCAAGGAGATCCACGTCAACAATGACCTGCTGATCGCGCCGGACCCCAACGACGCGGCGGGAGCCGAACGGATCCAAACCCAGTTCGTGGTGAAGTCCGGCGTGTCCGCCGACGAGTTCAAGAAGGCCTACCACTCGATCGGCGTCGAGACCTCGCTGCAGCGGGCCGACGAACTCGTGCAGCGCTACCACATCGACGCCGTGCCGACCTTCGTCATCAACGGCAAGTACGTCGCGGATGTGCGCACCGCCGGCAGTCCGGAGCGTCTGTTGGCACTGGTCGACGACCTCGCGGCGTTGGAACACAAGCATTGAGAGTTCGGCGGCCGCGATGAGGGCAGCCGCCCTCGTGACGCATCGGGGCGGATGTCACTGCGGCCGCGTCCGCTTTGAGGTGACCGCACCGGCGCGCATCGACGTCGCGGATTGCAACTGTTCGATCTGCAACAAGTCGGGCTACCTGCACCTGATCGTGAGCGCCGCGGACTTCAGGCTGCTCGCGGGCGGCGACGCCCTGACCACCTACACCTTCAACACCGGCGTTGCGAAGCACCACTTCTGCTCGAACTGCGGCGTCAAGTCCTTTTACGTTCCCCGCTCGCACCCGGACGGCGTGAGCGTCAACGCGCGCTGCCTCGACGCCGGCACCGTCGAATCGATGACGGTGACGCCGTTCGACGGGGCACGCTGGGAAAGCGCCCGCAGCACACTGCGCGGACCCGAGACAACATAACGCCTCGTGCGTCGCGATACGGCGACGATTCCGGCAAACACCGGTGCCCGGAACCCGGGTCCCGGCCCGATTTTGTGACGCACTCGCCACTCCTCCGCATCGGTCTTGCCGGATGCTGACCGTATCGTTCGGGTCACTCAGCGGCGGATGTCCCCCATGTGCCACACGACGCCGGAAAATGGCTCCTGCCGCGACACGCCCGCCCCCGGCCGCGGGGCACGGACGTGCGCTCCCCGCGATGGCCTGCTGGTGGGATTGATGATGCTCGCCCTGGTGCCGGCCGGCGAGGCGCTCGCCGCGGAAAAATGGGCGATGCCAGGCGAGGCGCTCGAGCCCGATATCCTTCCGGCGCCGCTCTCGTCCGCGGCGGCGGCCATTCCGGGCAGCCATCGAGCCCTCGATCTGTCGATGCCCCCGATCTCCCCCACCGCGACATTTCGGCCGCGCGGCCCCTCGATACTCGACGACACGGTGGATCCCTTCGGCGGACCGGCCGGGGCTCCTCTCATCAGCAACACCACCGTATGGGAGCGCTTGTCGCAGTATCGCACCCACGACCGGGTGAGGGTCCTGACGCTGTGGGAAACCGGCGGCAGCAGCGTGTCGCTGCAGGCCGGCAGGAGGGGCAATCCCTCGCTGCAATGGACCAGCCGGTCGATGAGCCGCGGCAGCGCCACTCACGGCATTCTCGACGGAGTGTTGTCGAAATCCGTCGGCGCCCTGGTGAAGCATGCGGAGCACGCGGCATCCCGGTCGGAGCGACCCGCGCAGGGCGGCGCGAGTCCGTAGAATCGTTCAGCGCGCTAGAAAAAGGTCCACGTGAGGCCGAGCGAGAACAGGCTCGGATGGCCGCCGGCCGCGCCAAAGCGCTCATACTCCCCGCGCACCGCCAGCGAACCGAACTTGAACTGCGCTCCCGCACCCCCGGCAAACCCCGTGTTGGTCACGTCCTGGCGCGACGAGAACTGACAATGGGGCCCGCCGCCGATGACGCAGGTGCCGTACGGCGCGGACAGCGTGAACGTGGAATTCTCGATGGTCTGCAACCGGGCGATGCCGGCCTTCACGTAAACGTCGACGATGGGCACCGGCAGATACAGGACCCCGAATGCCGCCGAGCCCTTCATCGTCACGTCGGTCGATATGGGCACGGCGCCGCCGATCGGTATCGTGCCCGTGATTCCGCCGGGGTGGCCGAGATCCAGATACGCGACTTCGGCCCCCACCAAGGATATCGGGCGCACGCCCACCATGACCTTGAAGGCCGAGTGATTCCGCTTGAAATTTCCGCTCGTGGGCGTGGTGCCGAATGCGGCGCCCGGATCGAGGAGGTTGCCGGCTTCGACGCGTGCCTGACCGACGGCTCCGCCGGCGTAGAGGCCGAGCACGTCCACGGCCGAGGCTGGGGCGCACGCCACATAACCCAACACGCAGATGACAAGGGCGAGGGGACGACACGTGAACATGGGCAAACCTCAAGTAACGAGCACTGACCATCCCACACGCGGGAGTACAACGCGGGTGGCGACGCCCGGTTGACGCCGGGGTGGTGGCGGCAAAGTCGGGTGAAATGGTGCGCCTGCCGCGATTCGAACGCGGGACCTTCGGCTTCGGAGGCCGACACTCTATCCAGCTGAGCTACAGGCGCTTGGGTTGGGGTCGCGATACTACTCGCCGCGACCGAGTCGAGTCCAGCCTCGGCGCAGGCGGGCCAGTTGCACCCACGGCTCGGCATTCCAATGCCGTCGGGCGGCCCCCGACGGCGACGTCAGAACGAAAAGGCGGCTGGCGCCCGAGCTTTCGGCCTGCAGGCCGTAGTCCACACGGTGGCCGAGGAACTCGGCGGCCGCCCTCTTGCCGGTAAAGGCCACGATCCGCGGGCGGAATTCCGCGATCACGCGGCGCAGGCGGGGGACATCGAAATGCGGCTTTTTCAAGATGCCGTCGCTGCCGGACACGTGCTTCGCCAGGTCCGTGAATCCGATCCCCCATTCCGGGCAGCGGGCGAAGTCCTGCGGCCGCAGCACGGTCGGAACGAGCCCGACCTCGAAAAGCGTGGACCAGAACGCATTGCCCGGTCCCGCGTAATAGGCGCCCTTGGAGGCGGAAGCCGTCCCCGCCGCAGTGCCACAGAACACAATGTCGAGATCCGGCGCCAGCACGTCGGGAAGCACACCCGTGACGCGGTCAGTCATTCTCCGGAACACCGTCGAAAAAATCGACGATCCCCGTCTCGAGCGAATACTCGGCGCCCACCACCAGCAACCCTCGGCTGCGGATCAGTTGTTCGATGATCTCCGACCCATGCCGCAGGTGATTGACAGACGCGCGGATGTTGGCGCGAACCGCCTGCTTCACCAGTTCGTCCATGTCGTGTTTGAGGTCGCTCGCCAACAACCCCTCGACCGACGGCCGTATCAGGTCGACGATGGAATGCAGGTTGCGGGACTGATTTTCCTTCGGACGCTGCAGCTGTTCGAGCGTCGCACCAATGGCGCCGCACTTCGAATGACCCAGCACCACGACCAGGCGCGTACCGAACTGCTCCGCGGCGAATTCAACGCTGCCGACCTGCGAAGGCGCGACGATGTTGCCGGCCACGCGGATCACGAACAGATCCCCCAATCCCTGGTCGAAGACGATCTCCACCGGAACGCGCGAATCCGAACACCCGAGAATCGCCGCGAATGGCGCCTGGCCAGCGGCCAGTTCGATGCGCCGGTCACGACTGGGCGGCGCGTCATGATTTCTGACCTCGGCCACGAAACGCAGATTGCCCGACCTCAACCTGGCAAGCGAGGCCCTCGCCGAGATCATCGGAATTGCATCCTTCCCACTCCAATCGATGGCCGAACTCGTCCCGAGCGTCATCTTAATGGATTTGGCGCGCTAATGATCCCGGCCGAACATCAACTTGAAGCCCACGGCGACCAACAGACCTCCGACCACCCGGTCGAGCGCGACCCGGCCGAACGCGGCC
>JBBIKV010000018.1:34935-58288 GCA_037445285.1 Nevskiaceae bacterium
CCCGGCCGAACGCGGCCTTGGATGCGCCGCCACGGGATATCCGACCGCTTAACTTCGCCGCTGACCACGCCACCGTCAGGTTCCAGAGGGTGCCGTTCACATCGAAGACCACGCCGAGGAACAGCAGCGCGAGCGGCTTCGAGGGCGCATCGACGGCGACGAATTGCGGCAGAAACGCGAGGAAGAACAGGGCGACCTTGGGATTGAGGACATTCGTGAAGAATCCCTGCAGTAAGACCTTTGGCATCGGCGCGGACGGGGACGCGACGCGGGCCGCGCCCTCGGTGCGCGCCGATTCCCGTATCAACGACACGCCGACGTACACCAGATAGACGGCGCCGACCCACTTCACGGCGAGAAAGGCGGTTGCGGAGGCGGCGAGAATGGCCGACAAACCCAGGGAGGCGGCCATTATGTGCACGAGGGCGCCGGCGCCGATGCCCAGCGCGGCCACGGCGCCGGCGCGCCAGCCCTGACTCGAACTGCGGCCGACGATGTAGAGCGTGTCCGGTCCCGGCGTCACATTGAGCATCAACCCCGAGACGACGAACAGCCATAAATCATGGGTTCCGAACACGCGACCTATCCTCCGTCAACGCCCGAGGGCCTGCCGGAACGGCCGGCCCTTCGCAGGCCATCGTGATACCAGAGGCCGATCGAAAACGCGAACCACCAGGAGACCGCGACCCAGAGTCCGTCCGCCCGCAGCGTCAAATGCAGGGCCAGAATCCCGAGGGCCGCGAGCATGCATCCGAGAGCCATCGACACGAGGGCCCGCGGCGGCAGCGCCGCGTGCCAAACCGTGCGTACGAGTACCGCGTAGCCCGCGGCACCCAGACCCGCACACGACGCCAGGATGAGCGAGGGCCCGATGGTGCCCGGCAGTCCGTTCAGCATGCGGCTCGCTTGGATCCCGGCGATCACGTTGACCGCACCGAGCAAGGCACCCCCCGCGATGAATTCGAGTCTGTGCCGCAGCGGCACGGTCCCCCGCACGGCCACCGCAAGGGAGCAGGAGTACAGTGCGCCGTACAACCCGAACCGGGCCACCGGACCGTGCACGGGAAGCCAGCGAGTCACCGCCGTCACCCACACCGTGAGACCGGTCAGCACGCCGAAATGCAGGGGATAGCGAAACCTGTCACGCTCCGCCGCCAATTCGACTTCGTCGTCCATAAATAGTCCTCGTCAGGGTCGGTTTCATGCGCGCCGGCCGGTGGCAGCTATTCCGTGAATCGCCGCGTCTCGCTATACTCTCGCGTCGACGTCCTCTTTTTCATCTATTTTCAGTGAGTTATCGTGTCCAAGTCCGAATCCTCAGATACGCAGTTCTTCAACACCTTCAGTTTGGTACTCGGAGGGCTCATTTTCGTGGCGATCGTGATCTTCGGCGTCGCACGCAATGTGGGCGAGGCGACGCAGAGCGAGAATGAGATGCAGGATCCCATGCACGTCAAGGAGGTGGCGCAAAACGTCGCGCCCTTTGCGCATGAGGCGGTCGCCGGCCAGGACAACAGCGCGCTGGCAGCCCTCTCCGCGCCGAAGGCGGACGGCGGCGCAGCCGATTTGCCGGCCAGCGGCGAGGCGGCCTACACGAAGGTGTGTTCGGCATGCCATGGCTCGGGAGTCAACGGCGCGCCGAAAGTGGGGGACCACGCGGCTTGGGGACCCCGCATCGCCCAGGGAAAGGACACGCTCTACGCGCATGCCCTCGCGGGCAAGGGCAACATGCCGGCGAAGGGCGGCACGACCTGGCCTGACGCGACCGTCCGTATGGCCGTGGATTACATGGTGTCCCTCAACAAGTAAGCCGGTCCAGCGACCGCAGGCCGACCGCTTCGGACACATCGCGCCTGCGGATCGCGGATTCATCCGCCAGATCCGCGCAGGTGCGCGCGAGTTTCAGGACTCGATGGAACCCCCTCGCGGATAGGCCCAACCGGGCGATCGCCGTGCCGGCCAGGGCTCGGGAATCGCGTCCGAGCGGGCAGGTACGCATCACCTCCGCCGGCGTGAGCCGCGAATTCAGCTTGCCCTGACGCCGCAGTTGCCGTTCCCGGGCCGCCGCGACCCGCAGCGCTACGACGGCGGAGGTCTCGGCCGCCGGCCGATCGTGGCGGTCGGGTACGGCATCCGCGATCAGGTGTTCCACCGGCAAGGCGCTCAATTCCAGATGCATGTCGATACGATCGAGCAGGGGTCCCGACACGCGGCCTCGATAGCGGGCGACCTGGTCGGCCGTGCAACGGCAGCGGCCGTGGGGATCGCCGGCATACCCGCAGGGACAGGGATTCATCGCCGCCACCAGTTGGAATCGGGCTGGGAACTCGTACGTGCGCTTCGCCCGCGACAGCACCACTACTCCGCTCTCGAGCGGCTCGCGCAGCGCCTCGAGCGCATTGCGGGCGAATTCAGGCAGTTCATCGAGGAACAGCACGCCCAGGTGGGCCAGCGACAGCTCCCCCGGCCGCCAGGCGCCGCCGCCGATCAGTGCCGCTGCCGAGGCGGTGTGTTGGGGGCTGCGAAACGGCCGCGCCGGCCCGAGGCGGGGGCGGCGACCGGCGGCCGACTCGAGGCTGGCGACTTCGAGCGCTTCCGGCGGCGCGAGGGGCGGCAGCAATCCGTTGAGCCGCTGCGCCAGCATGGTCTTCCCCGACCCTGGCGGGCCGATCATCAGCAGGCCGTGACCGCCGGCGGCGGCAATCTCCAGCGCCCGCTTCGCCCCGAACTGTCCGCGCACCTCGGCGAGGTCGGGCGGCAGCGCGGGCGGCCCGGCCGCCTGGTCCGGTGCGCCCGCCAACGGCGGTCCCCCTTGCAGGGCCCGGCACACGTCGACCAAACGATGCGCCAGCTTGATCCGGCCGGCCACCCAGCTCGCCTCCAGCGCATTCGCGGCCGGCAGGATCACCTCGGCGCCCTCCCGGCAGCCGGCGATGAGCGCGGGCAGGAGCTTCGGCGTCTCGCGCAACTCGCCGCTCAGGGCCAATTCGCCATAAAACTCGCGGCGCTGGAGCGCCTGTGCCCCGAGTTGCCCGCTGGCCGCGAGAATGCCGACCGCGATCGGAAGATCGAAGCGCCCGCCCTCCTTCGGCAAATCGGCCGGGGACAGATTCACCGTGATGCGGCCGGCAGGGAAAATGAAGCCTGACGTCACCAGAGCGGATCGGACGCGCTCACGACTCTCCCGGACGACGGCCTCCGGAAGTCCGACCAGGAAAAACGCCGGCAGGCCCGGTCCCAAATGGACCTCGACGCGCACCAGCGGGGCGGCGAGCCCCGCCGGCGCGCGGCTCAGCACCGTACTCACGTCCAAGGACTTTGTCATCGCGATGAATGGTACGCGGCGGCCGCGCCGAAGCACGTCGCAGAACGGGTGCGAGCACCGAGAAATACCGGGCGCGCGCTAGGGCGGCGTCAGCTTCGCCTCCAGCTCCTTCACGCGCGCTTCCAGCGTCGCCAGCGTCGCCTGGGTGCGGGCCAACACGGCCGCTTGAACGTCAAACTCCTGCCGGCTCACCAGATCGAGCCTGGCCAGCTGCGCCTGCAACACGGCCTTGAAGTTGCCCTCCAAATCCCGACCGAAGCTGCGCACGGACTCCGGAACGGTTTCCGCCAGGCGCCGGGCAAGGTCATCCAGTCCGTTCGCATTGATGAAACTCATGATCGTCCTCCAGAAATTGTCGCTGTTCGGGCCGCCCCACCGGGCCGCACTTCGATAACGCACCAGAATACGCCCGCTGCGCGCAATTGGTGCGCAACGCCCCGCCCGCCATGCGCAACGCGCTGATTTCTCTGTCATATCGAACTGGCATGGAAGCTGCATCGGTCCAAGGCAATTGTACGGGTAAACGGTGTCGACGGCGGCGGGATCAATCGATGATCGCATGAGGATCGATGCATGAAACTCATCACCGCAGTCATCAAGCCGTTCAAGGTGGACGAGGTCAGGCAGGCGGTCGCCGATATCGGCATTCAGGGCGTGACGGTGACCGAGGTGCACGGCTACGGACGGCAACATGGTCATACGGAATCCTATCGGGGGGCGGAATACCACGTCGACTTCCTGCCCAAGGCGAAGATCGAACTCGCCGTGGACGATTCGATCGCGGAACAGGTCATGGAGGCGGTTTGTAATGTGGCGAGGACCGGCAAGACCGGCGACGGCAAGGTCTGGATTCTCGAACTCGAGCAGGCACTGCGGGTCCGCACGGGCGAGACCGGTCCGGATGCCATTTAGGCCAGGAGGATTGCGATGAGGACGGGTACGCGGTGGACACGCAGCCAGATTTTGCAGGGGGTTTCAGCGGCCCCGCCCGCAATCGGGCGGGGCCCAAACTTCTGACGTTTTAGGAGCATCTCGCGCCGGCAAGCCAGCCAACTCCCCCGTCGGTGCGATATCCCGGCGGCGCGGGTTCCCTCAAAAGAACCCGTGCCGTTTTTTATATTCGCGCGCCCGACGCAAGACGCTACGCGTTTATACATCAGAAATTACGAATACTCCATGCTGCGACGCAGCAAATCGTATTCGCGGCCCCGGCGGACTGCTAAACTTTTCCGATATCAGGAGTTTGTGCGCATGAAAATGGTCGTTGCCATCATCAAACCTTTCAAACTCGACGATGTGCGCTCCGCACTGGCCGAGGTGGGAGTTCAGGGCATTACCGTGACAGAGGTCAAGGGCTTTGGCCGTCAAAAGGGCCACACTGAACTCTATCGAGGAGCCGAGTATGTGGTCGATTTCCTGCCCAAGGTAAAACTTGAATTGGCCGTCGACGACGAACAGGTGGACCGCGTAGTCGAAGCGATCATTGAAACCGCGCGCACAGGAAAAATCGGTGACGGCAAAATATTTGTCTCTGAGCTCGGCCACGCGGTGCGAATTCGCACCGGAGAAGCGGGGTCACGCGCTCTGTAGGATCCGCCCATGAAACGCGTTCTATTCTGCGCAGCCTTGCTCGCCTGGTCCGGCATCGCGTCGGCCGCCGTGTACAAATGGGCCGACGCACAGGGCAAGATTCAATACGGTGACCACCCGCCCGACGGCGTGCATGCGGAACTGGTGGAACTCTTGGGCAGCCACGCTCCCCGGGTGCCCGCCCCGGCCCCCGCCGCGGCCGCGCGGTCGGCCAGGGTCGCGGGCGTGACCGCCGCGGCTGCCGCCCAGGATGACGCCGCGAAGAAGGCCGTGCAGGAGGATGTCGCCCAAAGCCGCGACAAGGAATGCGCGGACGCCCAGGATCGCTACAAAAAGTTGATCGAGGGCAGGAGGCTGTTCAAGACCGGAGCCGACGGCGAGCGTCAGTATCTGAGCTCGGAAGAAATCGATGCCGAGCGGGTCAACGCCAAGCGGGACATCGACACGATCTGCAACAGCCCCACCTAGGCGCCCGGCGAACCTGCGCCCGGATCGCGTTGCCCTTTGCGCTCGGAGCGCAAAGCCGTACAGTTGCGGTCCTCGCAACAAACCACTGGATCGCGTATGCAAACGGGCTTCGTCGGGCTGGGCGCCATGGGCATCCACATGGCCCGTAATCTTCATCGCTCGGGCCTCTTGACCGGCGTCTGGAACCGCACCGCGGAGAAGGCGACGGCGCTGGCGGCGGAACTCGGCTGTCACGCCTTCACGAGCCTTGCGGAACTGGCCGGTAATTGCGAGGCCGTGGTCATCTGTGTCTCGGCGGATGCGGATCTGCGCTCGGTAATCGCCGGTCTCGATGCCGGCCTCAGCCCCCACATGATCGTCATCGACTGCTCCACGGTGGGTGCCGGGACCGCCCGCGACATGCACGCCCATCTCGATGCGCTCGGCGTGGGGTTCCTGGATTGCCCGGTGAGCGGCGGCGTCGAGGGTGCGCGCAATGCCGGTCTCGCCATCATGGCCGGCGGCGACGAATCGGTGTTCGAGCGCGCCCAGCCGATCCTCGCGGCACTGGGCAAGACCATCACGTATTTCGGCGCCAGCGGCGCGGGTCAGGCGGCCAAGGCCACCAACCAGATCATGTGCGCCGGCATCATTCAGGCGGTCGGTGAGGCGATGGCGTTCGCGCACGCGGAAGGGCTGCCGCTCGATCGGCTGATCGAGACGCTGGGCAAGGGCGCCGGTACGAGCTGGTATTTCGTGAATCGCGCCCCCTTCATGGCGAAGAACAGCTTTCCCGCGGGGTTCCGCGTGCGGCTGCACGACAAGGACCTGCGCATCTGCCGCGACATGGCGGCGCAACGCGGTGCACGGCTGCCCGTGGTCGAGTCGACCTTGCAGGAGTACGCCCGGCTGATCGAGGCGGGCTTCGGCGATGAGGACATCTCGGCCATCTATCGCCTGAAATCGGCCCTGTTTCCCGCCACCCCGGCGAAAGCCCCATGAGCGTGGGCGCCTCGACCCTGCGTATCGCCACACGCAAGAGCCAACTGGCCCTGTGGCAGGCGGAACACGTGGCGGCGCTGTTGCGCGGCGCCCATGCCGGCTTGCGCGTCGAACTGATGCCGATGTCGACCAAGGGAGATCGGATACTCGATCGCAGCCTCGCGGCCATCGGCGGCAAGGGGCTCTTCATCAAGGAATTGGAGATCGCCCTCGAGGAAGGACATGCCGACATCGCCGTGCATTCCATGAAGGACGTCCCGGGGGAGCTGCCCCGGGGATTCTCGATCGCCGCGGTGCTCGAGCGTGCCGACCCTCGCGATGCCCTGGTCGCATCGACCGCGGAGCGGGTCCAGGACCTCCCGCACGGCGCGCGGGTCGGCACTTCCAGCCTGCGCCGGCAGGCGCAACTGCTGGCGATGCGGCCGGACCTGCGCATCGAAGCGCTGCGCGGCAACGTGAACACCCGCATCGGCCGCCTGGACAGCGGCGAACTGGATGCCATCATCCTGGCCTGCGCCGGCCTGATCCGCATGGGCTGGGAGTCGCGCATCACCGGCCGTTTGGCGCCCAGCGCGTTCGTGCCCGCCGTCGGCCAGGGCGTCATCGGGATCGAATGCCGCAGCGACGATGCACGCACCCGTTCGCTTCTCGAGGTGCTGAACGATGCGCCCACCCGCACCGTGCTGGACGCCGAACGCGCCTTCTCCGGCAGGCTCGGCGGCAGCTGTCAGTCGCCGATCGCCGCCTACGCAACGCTGGACGGGAGTCGTCTGACATTGGACGGACTGGTGGCGGAACCGGACGGTACGCGCCTCTTGCGCGACACGATGACGGGCAGCGCCGACCAGCCCCGTTCGCTGGGTGAGCGGTTGGCCGACCGGGTGCTGGCGGCCGGAGCGGGCACGCTGCTGGAACGCCTGCGCAGCGACTGACCGTGGCGGCATTGCACGGCGTCGGAGTCCTGGTCACCCGGCCCGAGCAGCAGGCGACGCCCTTGTGCGCGCTCCTGGAATCCGCCGGAGCGGCCGTCTACCGGCTGCCCGCCATCGCGATCGAGCCGCTGCAATACATGCCGGCATCGGGCGCGCGCCCGATGCCCCGGGCCGACGCCGATTTCGACCTCATCGTTTTCACCAGCGCGAACGCCGTGCGTTGCGCCGGAGGGCTGCTCGCCGCCCGGGGGCATGCGCTGCTGGCCGCGATCGGCCCCGCCACCGCGCGCGCCCTCGAGGCAGCGGGCCATCCGGTCACCGTGACGCCTGCGGTCGGCTTCGACTCCGAAAGCCTGCTGCGCGAAGATCGGCTCGCGCACTTGCGGGGACGGCGGGTGTTGCTCGTCAAAGGTCTGCATGGCCGCGAGCTCCTGAGGGAGCAGATGGCCGAGCGCGGCGCGGAGGTCACGGTCGCGGCGGTCTATCGACGCGTGCCCGCGCATCCGGACGCCGCGACGCTGGCGGCCCTGGAGGCGAGGTTGTCGGCGGGGAGTGTCCAGGTGATGACGGCGACCAGCGGCGAGATCGCCTCGAGCCTGATCGCACTGGCCACGCCCGCGCTGCGCCGCGCCTTCGACCGCGTGCATTGGCTGGTGCCCGGTGCCCGGGTGGCGGCCGCCGTTCGCGGATATGGGGTGGCGGCGCCGCTCATTCAGGCGGACGGTGCGCTGGATCAGGACTTGGTATCCGCCATCGTACGCTGGCGCGCGAGCGTGTCAGGGGCATAGTCGAACGCTTCGAAGAACAATCGGGCGGGGTCGGCGCCGTGCAGCACGAATTCCCGCCTGACCGTCTCGACCATCGCCGGCGGCCCGCTGACATAGATGTCGGCAACGCCAAACCGCTCCGCGTCCCGCAGGACGGCGTCGTGCACCAGGCCCCGCCGGCCCGTCCATCCGGCAGCCGCGTCCGACAGCACCGCCTCGTACCGGAAACCGGCCGTGCTCCGCGCCAGGGCCTCGAGTTCCCGGTGGGCGTACAGGTCCACCTCGCCGCGCACCCCCCAATACAAGGTGATCTCCCGCCGTATGCCCGTCTCGATCACGTGCCGGAGCATGGCCTTGAGCGGCGCCAGACCCGTCCCGCCGCCGATGAGCAGCAGGGGCTCGCGTGCCGGCCGGTACACGAACTGACCGAACGGACCCTCGAGGGTCAGGAGGGTGTTGCGGGGCTCGGCGGCAAACAGCCGTTCCGTGAACTCGCCGCCGGCCACGCGGCGTACGTGCAATTCGAGCGGCCGGGAATCGTGCGGCGGCGAGGCGAGCGAGAAACTGCGCCGCCGCCCGCCCGGCAGCAGGATGTCGACGTACTGTCCCGGCTCGAAAAGAAACGCCTCGGCGGCCGGCAGCCGCAGAAAAACGCCCATCACATCCGGCGACCAGATCTCCCCCCGCTCGATGCGGCAGGGCAGGCGCTTGACGACCGCCTGATCGGGCGTACCGACCTCCACGATCTCGATGCACAGATCGCACCGGGCCCGCGCCTGGCAGAGGAGCACGAAGCCCTCCGCCGCCTCGGCCTTCGACAAGCCAAGCGGCGGCCCGTTGGGATAATCCACCTCACCGCGCAAGAGACGGGCGCGGCACGCGCCGCAGTTGCCGCCCTTGCAGCTGTGCGGCAGGTGCAATCCGGCGTTCAGGGCCGCGTCGAGCAGCGGCTCGTCCGGTGCAACGCTGAAACCGCGATTCGACTTGGATACACTGACTCGCACGCTATTCCTCGTCGGGCACCCTATCATGGACTCGGTATCGATCGTCGGCTGCGGCTACACGGGCGTGCGCCTGGTCCGGCGTCTGCGCGGGGCGGATGTGCGCATCCGCGGCTTTGCCGGCCGTTCCACGAGCCTCGCCGGAATTGTCTCGGCGGGCGCACTGCCTACGCTCCTGAACCTCGATGAGACGCCGCCGCGCGCCGACTTCGACGGCCAGTGCGTCTATTACAGCGTACCGCCCGCCGCCCAAGGCCCTCGGGACGACAGGCTGCAGCGGTGGCTCGAACACGTGGATGGCCGCCCGCGGCGCATCGTCTATCTGAGCACGACCGGAGTCTACGGCGACGCCCGGGGGGCGCTCGTGAACGAGGACACGCCGCCCGCCCCGCAGACGGAGCGCGCCGTCCGCCGGCTCGCCGCGGAAGCCGCCCTGCGGGATTGGGCCGACCCGCGGGGCGTTTCCTGGTGCATCCTGCGCGTTCCCGGCATCTACGGCCCCGGCCGGCTGCCGCTGGAACGGTTGCGCGGCGGCGACCCGGCCATCGATCCGCGCGAGGCCGCGCCCGCCAACCGCATACACGTGGAGGATCTGGTGAGCGCGTGCGCGGCGGCGGGGGCTGCGCCGCAGGCGCACCGGCGGATCTACAACGTGACCGACGGCACCAGCGACAGTGCGACGGCATTCCTGCAGCGCGTGGCCCGCGTCTGCGGACTGCCCGCGCCGCCCCTCGTCGGCCGCGCGGACGCGATGCGCCTCGCGTCCCCGACGTCCCGGTCGTTCTTGAGCGAGTCGCGGCGCGTGGAGAACCGGCGCATGCGCGAGGAGCTCGGCGTCGAGCCGGCGTTCCAGGACTTGGACGCGGGGATCCGCGCGAGCCTGTGAAGGCGTGGCGCAGTGGGCGGATCGCGCCGCCGGATCCGGGCTAGGGCTGACTGCGCCTGCTGTCCAGCCACTCGCCGATGGGTTCCCACTGTTTCCAATCCGGCGACGCCAGATATTCCGGCAATTCGAGCACGCCCATGCCGCGGGCGTAGGCGCGCACGTAGTTCTGCGCCTCGCGCAGACAGCCCAGGTAGGGGATCTTGAGCTTGGACAGATACTGATCCAGTTCCTCGTAGATCAGCGTGTACTCGCGCACCCGGTTGGCGACCAGGGCGAGCCGGGCCTGTTTGCGGGACACCTTGCCGATCTCCAGCAATTCCGCGAGGAAATGTGCGGAGGCCTTCATGTCGATGCTGGACGGAAGCACCGGCACGATGATGGTTTCCGCGCGCCGCACCAGCTCGTTGAGCTCGGTGCCATGGACCCGGGCCGGCGCATCGATGACGAGTATCTCGGTCGAGCGCGCCACGTTGCGCAGGCCTTCATCGAAGGCCGGAACGCCGTCGATCTTGGGCAGGTCTTCCGGACGCTGGGCGAGCCAGTCGAGGCTGGAACGCTGCGGATCGTAGTCGGCGATGCAAACCTGGCGGCCGCTTTTGGCGAACAGCACCGCGATGTTGGTGGCGAGCGTGCTCTTGCCGCAGCCGCCCTTCGCATTCAATACCATGACGTGGCGCATAAACCCCCAGGATTGTTGTTTTCCGTAAGGTAAAACTCGCACGTGCGTTGCGCAACCCCCGCAACGAAATGAACGGGCGGCGATAGTGATATGCTCCGCGCCCATGCGCATCGAGTTCTCGAAGATGCAGGGCCTGGGCAACGATTTCCTGGTGTTCGATGCCCCGCCTGCCGCCGCGGTTACGCGCCTCGATCCGGAGACGCTCCGGGCCCTCGCCGATCGACACACCGGCGTCGGCTTCGATCAGGCGCTGATGCTCGAGGCGCCCCGCGACAGCCGCGCGAGCGTGTTCTACCGGATCTTCAACGCCGACGGCAGCGAGGTGGAACAGTGCGGCAACGGCGCCCGCTGCGTCGCCGCCTTGATGTATGCACGCCATCCCGAACTGGGCCGTGCCCTGACACTGCAGAGCGTCGGTGGCGTCGTGCATGCCGAGGTGCGCGCCGACGGCTCGGTCTCGGTGAACATGGGCATACCCGACTTCGACCCCAACTCGCTGCCGATGCACGCACCGGCGGAGGCGACGGTGTACACGCTCGACATCGACGGCGCCGGGATCGACTACGGCGCGGTATCGATGGGCAACCCGCACGCGGTGCTGTGCGTGCCCGACGTGCGGATCGCACCGGTCGGAACATGGGGGCCGGCCATCGAGCGGCACCCGCGCTTTCCCAACCGCACGAACGTGGGCTTCATGCAGATCGTGACCCGCGACAGCATTCGGTTGCGTGTCTTCGAGCGCGGTGTCGGGGAGACCCGGGCCTGCGGCACCGGCGCCTGCGCCGCCGTGGCGGTCGGGTTCAGGCGCGGCCTGCTGGATTCGCGGGTGCGGGTGGAATTGCCCGGCGGGACGGCCGAAGTCGCCTGGGCGGGTCCCGGGCAACCCCTGTGGCTGACCGGCCCGGCGGCGCGGGTCTTCACCGGCTCGATCGATATTTAACGGATGATTGGGAGATGAAAACATGACGACGATTCAAGCGCGCGGGATCAAGCAGGACGGACTCAACGACTCGAGCGTCGCGGAATATCTGCAGTCCTCTCCGGATTTTTTCGAACGCAACGGACCCTTGCTCGCCAAGCTGCGGCTGCCGCATCTGCGCGACGCCGGCGCCACCGTGAGCCTGGTCGAGCGGCAGGTGGAGGTGCTGCGCGAGCGGAACCAGTCCCTCGAGCGCAAGCTGAAGGAACTGGTCGACGTGGCGCGCGCCAATGACGTGCTGGCCGACCGCATCCATCGGCTGAGCCAGCGGTTGATCCGCGCGCACACGCTGCTCGAAACCGTCAATGCGGTGGAAACCTCGCTGCGCGAGGATTTCGATGCCATGCATTCGGTGCTGGTGCTGTTCCTGGAGGAGGCCCGCCCGCTGGAGTCGGCCGCCGGCCGGTTCCTGCGCGCCGATGACCCCGCCGCAGCCGACATCAAGAGTTTCGAGTCGCTCCTCCAGGGCGGCAAGCCGCGCTGCGGACAGATTCGCGACACCCAGCGCGACTACCTGTTCGGCAAGGATTCGATCGAGATCGGCTCGGTGGCGCTCACGCCGCTGGGACCGAAGGGCGCGTTGGGCATTCTGGCGATCGGCGCCAGCGACTCCGAGCGCTTCCATCCCGCGATGAGCACCGAATTCCTGTCGCGCATCGGCGAACTCGTCACCTATGCGCTGATCCGCTGATACGGAGCGGACGCGCCGTGGACCCGGACCAGAGCGCGTGGGTCGACCGATTTCTGGTGCACTTGACGCACGAGCGCCGCCTGAGCGTCCACACGCGGGGGGCCTATCGGCGGGATCTCACGCGGTTGATGGAATTCTGCGGGCGCCGCGCGATCCGCGAATGGGGTGCGCTCGACAACGCCCAGGTGCGCGCCTTTGCCGGCGCCGAACATTCCCAGGGCCTCGCGCCGCGCAGCGTGCGGCGACGCCTGTCGGCCGTGCGGACCTTTTTCGAATTCCTGATGCGCGAAGGGTGCTGCGCCCTCAATCCGGGCAACGAGGTACGGGCGCCGAAGGCGGGAAAACGGCTGCCCGCCACCCTGGATGTCGATCAAATGGGCAGACTGTTGGCATTTCGGGCGGACGACACGCTGTCGACCCGGGACAAGGCGATCCTGGAATTGTTCTACTCGTCCGGACTGCGCCTGGGCGAACTCGTCGGATTGGATCTTCCGTCCCTCGATCTCGAAGATCGCACCGTGCGCGTCGATGGCAAGGGCGGAAAGACCCGGATCGTACCGGTCGGGCGTTTCGCGGCGGCCGCCCTCGCGGCGTGGCTGAGCGAGCGCGCGACCCTGCCCGACCTGCCGGACGCAGCCGTGTTCGTCGGGCGGCGCGGGCGGCGCCTCACGCCGCGCGCCGTGCAGCTGCGCGTCGCGATGTGGGCCCGCCGCACGGGCATGGAATCGCACGTGCATCCGCACATGTTCCGCCACTCGTTTGCGAGCCACCTGCTCGAGTCCAGCACGGATCTGCGCGGCGTTCAGGAATTGCTGGGGCACGCCGATATCAGCACAACCCAGATCTACACCCATCTGGACTTTCAGCACCTCGCCAAGGTCTACGACGCGGCCCATCCGCGGGCCCGGCGCCGCCCGCGCGGCGCCTGAGGGTGCATGCTTGAAACGGCGGCCCGCGGCCCCAGATGGGAGGGATCCCATGGACCATGATCCCGAACGCATCTACGGAACCACCATTCTCGCCGTCCGGCGCGCCGGGCGCGTCGCGGTCGGCGGCGACGGCCAGGTGACGCTGGGACAGAGCGTGATGAAGGGGAATGCGAAGAAGGTGCGGCGCCTGTTCGGCGGCAAGGTGCTGGCCGGATTCGCGGGCGGGACGGCGGATGCGTTCACGCTGTTCGAGCGCTTCGAGGGCAAGCTGGAGAAATACGGCAATCTGACCCGGGCCGCGATCGAGCTCGCCAAGGACTGGCGCAGCGACCGCAGTCTGCGCCGGCTCGAGGCGTTGCTATGCGTCGCCGACGCGGACAGCACCTACGTCATCTCCGGCAACGGCGACGTGATCGAGCCGGAACACGACCTGATCGCGATCGGCTCCGGCGGCAGCTACGCGCAGGCCGCAGCCCTCGCTTTCATGCAGGGAACCGACCTCCCCGCCCGGGAGATCGTCGAGCGTTCGCTCAACATCGCCGCGGACATCTGCATCTACACCAACCGCAATTTGACGATCGAGGAGCTGTAGGAGCCGATGTCGCAGATGACGCCCCGGGAGATCGTGGAGGAGTTGGACAAGCACATCGTGGGGCAGAAGGCGGCGAAGCGCGCCGTCGCCATCGCGCTGCGCAACCGCTGGCGGCGGCAACAGGTGGCCGGCCCGCTGCGGGCGGAGATCACGCCGAAGAACATCCTCATGATCGGGCCCACCGGCGTCGGCAAGACCGAGATCGCCAGGCGTCTCGCCCGGCTCGCGAAGGCTCCCTTCATCAAGGTGGAGGCCACGAAGTTCACCGAGGTCGGCTATGTCGGACGCGAAGTGGACTCCATCGTCCGCGATCTGGTGGAAATCTCCGTCAAAATGACCCGCGAGGACGAGATCGCGAAAGTGCGTCATCGCGCCGCCGACGCCGCCGAGGACCGGGTTCTCGATGCGCTGCTGCCGCGGGCGACGGCCGGTTTCACCGGCGAGGCGGCGCCACGCGACACCGACACCCGCCAGCGCTTCCGGAAAATGCTGCGCGAGGGAGAGATCGACGACCGCGAGATCGAGATCGAAGTGCGTGCGCTGCCCGTCGGCGTGGAGATCATGTCGCCTCCGGGCATGGAGGAAATGACGCAGCAACTGCAGGGCATGTTCCAGAACCTCGGCGGCGGCCGCAGCCGCCCGCGCAAACTCAGGATCAAGGAGGCGCTGAAACTGCTCGTGGACGAAGAAGCGTCGAAAATGATCAACGAGGAAGAGTTGAAGGCGCGGGCCGTCGAGAACGCCGAGCAGAACGGCATCGTGTTCATCGACGAAATCGACAAGATTGCCCGGCGGCAGGAGACCTCGGGCGCCGACGTGTCGCGCGAGGGCGTGCAGCGGGACCTCCTGCCGCTCGTCGAGGGCTGCACCGTGAACACCAAGTACGGCACGGTCAAGACCGATCATGTGCTGTTCATCGCATCGGGCGCCTTCCACATGTCGAAACCCTCCGACCTGATCCCCGAACTGCAGGGGCGCCTGCCGATACGGGTCGAGTTGGAACCCCTGGTGGTCCAGGATTTCGTGCGCATCCTGACCGAGCCCGACGCCTCGCTGTGCCGCCAATATTCGGCGCTGCTCGCCACCGAGGGGGTGGAACTCGATTTCGAGGCGTCCGGCGTGCAGCGGCTGGCCGAAGTGGCGTTCGAGGTGAACGAACGGACGGAGAACATCGGCGCCCGTCGGCTGCACACGGTCATGGAGCGTTTGCTGGAATCCGTGTCGTTCGATGCGGCCGACCGCGGCGGCTCGAGGGTCGTCGTGAATCGCGAATACGTCGAGGGCAATCTCGGCGAGTTGGCGCGCGACCAGGACCTGTCGCGCTATATATTGTAGCCCTCCATGAACGGCACGCCCCAGCCCCTCGAAGTCAAGCTGCGCACCGGGTCGCGCGTGCTCGAGGTGAGTTTCGACGACGATTCGCGCTTCGAACTGGGTTTCGAGTACCTGCGGGTCTTCTCGCCGTCCGCGGAGGTCAGGGGACATGGCGGCGGCGAAGGCGTTTTGCAGACCGGCAAGCAGAACGTGCGGATCACGCGCGTCGATCCCATCGGCAATTACGCGGTGCGCCTGGTGTTCGACGACGGCCACGACACCGGCCTGTACTCCTGGGCGTTCCTGTACGGGCTGGGCCGGGACGCGGCGTCCAACTGGTCGCGCTACCTCGACAGGTGCGCAGCCGCCGGGATCCAGCGATCGCCGGCAGAGTGACGGTGCCGCAGTCGGCTACAATGCCGCATCCCCCCTCGAGAGGATCGTCATGAGCAAGCCGGACCGCACGGTCGATTTCGGATTCGAAAAGGTCGCCTGGGACGCCAAGGCCGGGCGCGTCCGCTCGGTCTTCGCCTCGGTCGCGGGCAAATACGACGTCATGAACGACCTCATGTCGTTCGGCGTGCACCGGCTGTGGAAGCGTTTCGCCCTCTCGCTAACCGGTCTGCGGGAAGGCCAGCAGGCGTTGGATGTGGCGGGGGGCACGGGAGATCTTGCCCTGGGGATGCTGCGCCAGGTGGGCAAGCACGGCCGGGTCGTGCTGTCCGACATCAATCCGGACATGCTCGCCATCGGCCGGGACCGGCTGCTCGACAGCGGTTTCGTGGGCAACGTCGAATGCATGGTGGCCGATGCGGAGCGCCTGCCGTTCGCCGACGACTCCTTCGACTGCGTCACCATCGGTTTCGGCTTGCGCAACGTCACCGACAAGCCGGCCGCACTGCGCTCGATGCATCGCGTCCTGAAGCCGGGGGGCCAGTTGCTGGTGCTGGAGTTCTCCACCCCTGTGGCACCGGGATTGAAGCCGGTCTACGACGCCTACTCGTTCAACGTGCTGCCCGTCTTGGGGCGCCTGGTCGCCCAGGATGCCGCGAGCTACCGTTATCTGGCGGAATCCATTCGCATGCATCCGAACCAGGAGACCCTGCTCGAGATGCTGCGTACCGCGGGGTTCGCACAGGCGCGCTACCACAACCTGACCGGCGGCATCGTCGCCCTGCATCGCGGATACAAGATCTGACATGGCCTCGACACCGGCATGGCTCGCCGCCGTCGAGGCGATGTGGAACCGCGGCATCGGCGCGTCGGCCAAGGGCGCCGCGCTCGCGCGTCGACTCGAAGCGACCTCGATCCGGGTCGACATCGAGGGCATGACCTCGATTCGCGCCGCCGTGACGGGCGGCCGTCTCGCCCTCACCGCGGCGCAGGCCGGTGCCGTCGATGCCCCGCAGGCCACCCTGGCGGGACCGCCCCTCGCGCTTTTCAATCTGGCGCGGGCGCAGGGCGCCCGCACGCCGAGGGGACGCGGCGCCGAGCCCTCCGTGCAGGTTCGCGGCGACGCGGAGATCGCGAATGCCTACCGGGAACTCCTCGCTCTGGCGCGGCCGGACCTGGAGGAGGAGTTGTCGCGCCTGTTGGGCGACCTGCCCGCGCGGCGCCTGGCGCAATTCGCCCGGCGGACGGGGGAGTGGATGCAGAGGACCCGCCGCATCGCCGGCGAGAACATCGCCGAGTATCTGCAGGAAGAGGGGCGCGACCTGGTCAACCGGACCGAACTCGACGAGTTCCTGCACGGCGTCGATGCGGCGCGCGAAACCGCCGATCGCATCGAGGCCCGCCTGGCCCGGCTTGAGCATCGGTCGAAGGGTCCGGCCTGATGCGCCTGCGCGTCGTCGTCCGCCTGCTGACGATTCAGCGGGCTCTGGTCAGGCACGGCTTGGACGATTTCATCCGTGCCACGCATCTGTACCGGCCATTTCGCTTCCTGTTTTTTCTGTCGCCGTGGACCTGGTTCCAGCGCAGCGCCGGAGTCACCCGCGGCGAACGCCTGCGCCTCGCACTCGAGGAGCTCGGTCCGATCTTCATCAAATTCGGACAGGCTCTGTCCACGCGCCGCGACCTGATCCCGGTCGACATCGCCGACGAACTCGCCAAGCTGCAGGACCGGGTGCCGCCTTTCGGCAGCGACGTGGCGATCGCGACGATCGAAGCGTCCCTGGGCGCAAAACTCGCGGACACCTTCGGCAGTTTCGACAGCACCCCGCTCGCCGCGGCATCCATCGCCCAGGTCCACGCGGCCACCCTCAAGACCGGTCAGGAGGTGGTCGTCAAGCTGTTGCGCCCCGGGATGCACACCGTCATCGATCTCGATCTCGCCGTCCTCGACACGCTGGCCGCGCTGGCGGACGAGTACTGGGAGGACGCCCGCCGGCTGCGGCCGGTCGAGGTCGTGCACGAGTACCGCAAGACCATCCTGGACGAACTGGACTTGATGCGCGAGGCCGCCAACGCCGCCCAGCTGAAGCGGAATTTCGCCGGATCCTCGCTGCTCTATGTGCCCGCGGTGTACTGGGACTACTGCCGCAGCAACGTCATGGTGATGGAACGTATTCACGGCATCATCGTCAGCCGCATGGACGAACTGCGGGCGGGCGGGACGAACATCGCAAGACTCGCCGAAAACGGCGTGGAAATCTTTTTCACCCAGGTGTTCCGCCACAACTTCTTCCATGCCGACATGCACCCCGGGAACATCTTCGTGCAGGTCGACGATCCGCAGAATCCGCGCTACGCCGCGGTCGACTTCGGGATCGTCGGCACGCTCCAGCCGCGCGATCAGCACTACCTGGCCGAGAATTTCATGGCCTTCTTCGACCGCGACTATGCCCGCGTCGCCGCACTGCACGTCGAATCCGGCTGGGTTCCCGCCGGAACCCGCGTCGATGAGCTGGAATCGGCCGTGCGCACCGTCTGCGAACCCATATTCAACAAGCCGTTGAAGGAGATCTCGTTCGCCCAGGTGCTGCTGCGCCTGTTCGAGACCGCGCGCCGTTTCGACATGACGATCCAGCCCCAGTTGATCCTGCTGCAGAAGACGCTGCTCAACATCGAGGGGTTGGGCCGCGAACTGTACCCGGAGCTCGATTTGTGGAAAACGGCGCAGCCGATCCTGCGCAAGTGGATGCACGAACGGATGAGTCCCCGTGCGGTGCTGCGCCGGATGCGCAAACAGCTCCCGGATACCATCGAGGCGTTCAAACAGGTGCCCCAGCTGTTTCAGGCGGCCGTGCGCGAAGCCGCGGAGGGGCGCGCGAAAATCCGCGTGGAGAATGCCGGCCTGCAGGAACTGCGCGAGGAGTTGCGCCGGGTCAACGGCCGCCGCGAGAGCGCGATCATGGCGGCGGTGCTCTGGCTGTCGGGACTCCTGTGGCTGGCGCTCGGCGCACGGTATCCGTGGTTCGGCTGGCTACAGCTCTGCGCCGCGCTGGCCGTGGTGATTCTGCGCCATCGGTTCCGTGTAGGCGGACGCTGACGCCGGCACGGGGCGGCCCCGCCTCGCAATGGCCCCTGGCGGGGCGGAAAATGGCGCAAGCTGCAGGGTAATCGTCAGCGCCCCGGAATCCATTTGACCGTTCTCAAGGTGACCCACCGCACCGTCTACCGCTATCAGCGCCCCGTGGTCCTCGGACAGCACGTGCTCATGAGCCGGCCGCGCGACAGCCACGATTTGCGGCTGCTCGACACCGGCCTCATCATCACGCCGCAGCCCGCGGGGCTGCGCTGGATGCACGACGTCTTCGGCAACTCCCTGGCGATCGCGACGTTTGCGGAGAAGGCCGCAGAGCTGGTGTTCGAGTCGACCTTCCGGGCGGAGCACTTCCCCCTGCCGCCGCGCACCATCGTCATCGACGAGTACGCGGCGACGCTGCCGTTCGGCTACTCCGCCTCCGAGGACGTGGATCTGGCCTCCTTGAAGGCGCGCCGCTACGCCGACCCCGACCACCGGCTCGACGCCTGGGTGAAGACACTGCTCGGCAGGGTCTCGGGCGGCGGAACGCTCGAGGTGCTCATGGCCATGAACGGCGCGATCAGGGCCGACTTCGCCTACCGGCGGCGCGAGGAGGTCGGTGTGCAGACACCGGTCGAGACCCTGGACCTGGGCGGCGGCAGCTGTCGCGATTTCGCGGTGTTCATGATGGACGCCGTGCGCTGCATCGGCCTCGCCGCGCAATTCGTCTCCGGCTATCTGTACGACGAAAAATTGATCGACGCGGGCGGCGGACTCGTGGGCGGCGGCGCGACCCATGCGTGGATACAGGTCTATCTGCCCGGAGTCGGCTGGGTCGAGTTCGATCCCACCAATGCGCTGGTGGGCGGACGGAATCTGATCCGCGTGGCGGTGGCGCGCGAGGCGGCGCAGGCCGCGCCGCTGGTCGGATCGTTCACCGGCACCCCGACCGACTTCCTCGCCTTGGAGGTCGGCGTGGAAGTCACGGCCGAGTAGTCGCGGATGCCCACCCCGCCGAGCCACCCGCCCCACCGGCGGCCGTCCTGAAACCCCTGAAATATTTCGGTTCGCGCGGTTGTGTCCCCGAGGAGCCCACGTCCGCCGAGATGTTCAGCATCGAGAGGCTGGAACGGTACGCGGCCACGCTGGCGCAGAGCCAGGAGATCTCGCCGACCAATGCCTCGGCCATATCGCTGCACGCACGCCTGCGCGAGAATTCGGCGGTCCTGCGCTCCGCGCACCAATCGCTGCGCGGCGCCATGCACCGCGCGCGCGGCGTCACGCCCGCCGCCGAATGGCTCGTGGACAATTATTACGTCGTCGATCAGCACGTCAAGGCCGTGCGCCGCGACCTTCCCGTGGAGTTCTACAAGCAGCTCCCCAAGCTCGCCCGTGGCGCATTGCAGGGATATCCCCGGGTCTATGGACTCGCCTGGACGATCGTCGCGCACAGCGACAACCGCTTCGAGCTGGACACCCTGTCGCGATTCTGCCGGGCCTATCAACTCGTCCAGCCACTGACCATCGGCGAGTTGTGGGCCATCGCCATCACGCTGCGCATCGTGCTGCTCGACAATCTGAGCCGCCTTGCCGCGGGGATCGTGCATCGGCTGGCGCTGTGCGACCGGGCCGATGCGCTGGCCGACGATCTGGCGCCCACCGACCCCGCATCCGATGCCGCACCGGCGGATTTTGAAGGGTTCGAGGCCGACCCTCTGCCGAAGGCGTTCTCGTCCCAGCTTTTTCAGCGACTGCGCGATCAAGATCCCGCCACGACGCCGGCGCTGGCCTGGCTGCTGGCGCGGATCGCGGCGCAAAACACCAGTCCCGACGAGATCGTGCACGCCGAGCACCAGCGTCAGGGGGCCGTCAACGTCAGCGTGCGCAACATCATCACGAGCCTCCGGCTGATTTCCGCGGTCGATTGGGCGAAATTCTTCGAGAGCGTGAGCCTCGTCGACGGACTCCTGCGGGACGAGAGCCCGTTCGGCACGTTCGACTTCGCCACGCGCGACCTGTACCGTCACGCCATCGAGGATCTGTCCCGGGGCTCGGGACATTCCGAGATAGAGGCGGCCCGCAAGGCGCTCGACGCGGCCCGGCGCGCCACCGTCCCCGACTCCGCCGAGAGCGAGCCCGGATACTACCTGGTCGCCGGCGGGCGGGCGGGCGGAGCTGGAAGGCGGCATCGCCTTCACGAGCGCGGCTGCGGTCGGACTGTGCTGGCATTACGCCGGCGCGCCCCATATGACGGCAGGCGTTGGCCCCTTGATCGCCGGTCTCGCGATCGTCGCGGCCTCCGACACCGCAGCCACCCTCGTCAACCTGTGGGTGACACATCGCTGCCGCCCGCTGCCGGTGCTGCTGACCGGTGCCGCGGACATCGACGCCCAGGTCAACAGCCTCGAGGTCCATTACCTCGCCACCCACGATGGCGAGATACATTACGCGCTGCTGTCCGATTGGATGGACGCGGATGTCGAGGCGGTTACGGGTGACGATGCGCTGCTCGCGGCGGCGGCGGCCGGCATCGCCAGGCTCAACCGCATCCACGGAAGCATGGCCGGCGACGAACGGTTCCTGCTGCTGCATCGACGGCGCCGCTGGAATCAAGCCGAAGGCAGGTGGATGGGGTGGGAGCGCAAGCGCGGCAAGCTGCACGAATTGAACCGCCTCCTGCTGGGCGCAGGAGAGACGAGTTTCATCGAGATCGACGGCCGGGCACCGACGGTGCCCCGCGACGTCCGCTACGTCATCAGTCTCGATGCGGATACCCGGTTGCCGCGCGGCGCCGCGCTGGCGCTCATCGGCAAGATGGGGCACCCGCTGAACCGCCCGATCGTGGATCCGGCGGTACGCCGCGTCGTCGCCGGCTATGGAATCCTGCAGCCGCGCGTCACGCCCGCACTCGCCGCGGGGCTCGACTCGTCGATCTTCCAGGGGGTTTTCTCGGGGCCGAGCGGCATCGACCCCTATGCCTTCGCCGTGTCGGACGTCTACCAGGATCTGTTCGAGGAGGGTTCCTACACCGGCAAGGGCATCTACGACGTGGCCGCTTTCGAAGCCACGCTGGACGGCCGGGTCGGCGAGAATCAGCTGCTCAGCCACGATCTGTTCGAAGGCATCCACGCCCGATGCGGCCTGGCGTCGGACGTCGAGGTGGTGGAGGAATACCCCTCGCGCTATGACGTCGCTGCCGCCCGTCAGCACCGCTGGACGCGCGGCGACTGGCAGCTGCTGCCGTGGCTGATCGGCCTGCGCGGCGGGGTTCCGGCCCTGGGGCGCTCCGCAGCGGGCCCGGCCGTGCCTGATCGCCTTGATCCTCTGCTGGGCCGGCGCCGCCCCGCCCGCCTGGACGTTGTTCCTGCTCGGCACGATGACCCTGCCGGTGCTCCTGCCGCTCGCGATGGCCCTGCGGCCCCGCTTCGACGACCTGGGAAGCCGCAGCTATTACCGCACGGCCCAGGGTGAACTCTTCGACTCCCTGTCGCTGCTGGCATTGAGACTGGTCTTCTGGGCGGATCAGGCCTGGAGCACGATCGATGCCGTCACGCGTGCCCTATACCGCATGGGCATCTCGCATCGGCATCTGCTGGAATGGACCACGGCGGCGCAGTCGAAGGTGGACGCGGCGTCGGGTGCGGGCCGGTTCCATCGCCGCATGGCCGGCGGCGTCCTTCTGTGCACGGGCGTGGCCGTGTTCCTGGCCGTCTCGCCGCAGGGATTCCCCTGGATCGCGGCACCGTTCCTGCTGGCCTGGCTGTGCGCCCCGGCCGTCGCCCGTTACGTGAGCCGGTCCGCGCCCGCCGTCCGCGTGGAGGCTCTGACCGGGGCGGACCGGCGGGAGCTTCGCCTGATGGGACGACAGACGTGGAGCTTTTTCGACACCTTCGTGACCGCGACGCAAAACATGCTGCCGCCGGATAATTTTCAGGAGATGCCGAACGCGGTGATCGCGAATCGCACCTCGCCCACCAACATCGGCCTGTACCTGCTGTCCATCCTGTGTGCCCGGGACTTTGCGTGGATCGGCACGCTCGAGGCGATGGACCGGCTGGAGGCGACGTTCGCGACGCATCGACAAGATGCAGCGCTTTCGCGGACACTTCTTCAACTGGTACGACACGCACGACCTGCGGCCGTTGGATCCCGCCTACATCTCGACGGTCGACAGCGGCAATTTGGCAGGCCACCTCCTGGCTCTCGAGAGCGCCTGCCGCGCATGGACCGCGAATCCGCCCTCCCCGCGGGAACGCATGCGGGGCATCGAGGACACGCTCGAACACCTGCAGCGCGTCGCGCGCGCGCAGGACGACGAACGCCGCAACTATGGCGTGTCGCCGCGGCAGCTGGCGGCCGTCGTCGCGCAATTTCGCAGCTCACTGCAGTCGAACGAGGGCTCGAGCCCGGCCGTAAGGCTGGCGTCGCTCGCGCTCTCGAACGAGCGCGGTGAGGGACCCGAGGCGCCGCTGCGCCGGTGGTCCGCAATGCTCATCGGCAACGTCGCGACCCACGCCCGCGACGTGGCGGAGGAAGCCGGCCGGACCCGGCTGGACGAGCGGGCCGCGAGCCTCGGGCGCCGGGCGCGCGGCTTTGCCCTGGCGATGGAATTCGGCTTTCTGGTGGAACCCGAGCGGCAGCTCCTGTGCATCAGTTTCCAGATGGCGGCGCGGACCCAGGACCCGAGCTGCTACGACCTGCTGGCCTCTGAAGCGCGGCTCGCCAGCTTTTTCGCCATTGCCAAGGGCGATCT
>JBBIKV010000019.1:0-52085 GCA_037445285.1 Nevskiaceae bacterium
CCGATGATCGCCTACCACGAACAATGCGAGGCGGACATCACGGTGGGCGTGGTCGACGTGCCCCTCGAGCGTGCCAACGAATTCGGCATCCTGACCACGGACGACTCCAACCGGGTCGTGAAATTCGCGGAGAAGCCCCAGAACCCGGACCACATCATCGGCCGGAGCGATCTGGCGCGGGCGTCCATGGGAATCTACGTGATCGCGATGGACCGGCTCGAGAAGCTGCTGACCGACGATGCGGCCGCCGAGAACAGCAGCCACGACTTCGGCAAGAACATCATCCCCCCGTCGATCGACCGGTTGCGCGTGTTTGCGTATCCGTTCGAGGACGTTGAAACCCGGGCGCAAAACTATTGGCGGGACGTCGGCAACGTCGACGCCCTGTACGAGGCCAACATGGAGCTGGTGGCGCTCAACCCCGAACTCAACATCTACGATCATCAATGGCCGATCTGGACGTACCAGGCCCAGCAACCGCCGGCGAAGTTCGTGCTCGACGACGATGGCCGCCGCGGCATGGCGGTGGATTCGATGGTGGCCGGCGGATGCATCATCTCGGGAGCCTATGTGCGGCAATCGCTGCTGTCGAGCGACGTGCGCATCGAGGACAGCAGCGTCATCGAAAGCTCGGTGCTGCTGCCCTCGGTGACGATCGGCCGCAGGGTCCGGATCAGTCGCTGCATTTTGGACGAGAACTGCGTGGTCCCCGACGACATGGAAATCGGTCACGATCCGGAGCTGGACAAGAAACGCTTCTTCGTCACGAAACGCGGCGTCGTGTTGGTGACGCCGGACATGCTGCGCACCATCGCCTAGCGGCTCAAAGATGACGCAGCCGCAGAGTGTCCCACGCGGCGGCGACCTCCTCCACCGCGATGCCGAGCATGCTGGGCCCGCCCTCCAACCGGCCGGTCAGCACCTTCACGTCGGCGCCGGCCTCCCCCCAGGGCCGGTACAACGACGTCGAGGCCTTCCCGAACAGCACCACCTGGGGACAACCGACGGCGGCGGCGACGTGCGCGGGACCCGAGTCCACTGAGATGAGACCCTCGACGCGCTCCAGCAGCGCCATCAGGCGCGGGACGGGCAGATCGTCCGCGACGTTGAACAGCCGGTCGACTCCCGCGAGCGCCCTGATCTCGTCGTTCAGGCGATGTTCCGGACCGGTGCCCAACATCACGACCGCATGCAGCGGATGACGCGCCCGCACATGACGGAGCACGGCCGCCCAGCGCTCCTCCGGCCAGTACTTGTGATTGGTCGCGAGGCGCTTCAGACCCCGGCGCATGGTGCGCTTGTTGCCCACCTGGACCGCGATGAGCGGCACGGACTGCAACTCGCGCACCCGCAACCAGGCTTTGACGTCCGCCCGCTGCCGCTCGTTGATCTCCAGCCGGCAGCCTCCTGCGGCGCTGGCGCCGTCGTCCGCAGCCGGCATTTCCCATCGTCGGACGGCCGCCGGCAGCTGCCGGGCGAGCCGCCGCCACTGCTGCGTGGCGTGCTCGCCGGGCAGCAGCGCGTGGTCCTTCACGTCGACGATCAGGTGTTCGCCGATGCCGGCCCGCCGCAGCATGGGGCGCGCGGCGTCGTTGCCGTCGCAATACCACGTGGGACCCGCACCCCGCGCCCGCAGCCGGCCCACCACTCGCCGCTGGTCCGCGCTGAACCAGTAGGGCGTCTTGCGGCTTTGGACGCTGAAGATCTCGCCGACGCCCGGCTGGCCGCGCAGCAGCGGCTCGCTCCAAGGACCCGAGGTCAGGACGTCCACCTCGCAACCAAAGCGGTTTGCGAGCGCCCGGATCATCGCGGTGATGAGCACCATGTCGCCCATGGCCCCGCACCGCACGATGAGCGGGCGTTTGGCCCGCGGTGCGCGCCGCTGCACGCCGCTCCTCGGCATGCTGCGCCGGTCGGCACCATCAAACACCGGGCACCGCCGCGGCGTCCGCCTCTGCCACGCCCAAACGGAGCTTGCGCCAGCCTCCGAAGCGGTAATAGCCGGCCGCCATGATGAGCGAGGTGAGCGACGCCAGCGGAAAGCTCCACCAGATCGCCTCCGCCGCCCAAGTGTTCACCATGAGATAGGCGAACGGCACACGTACGCACCACAGGGCGCAGATCAGCATGAACAGCGGCGGCATGACGGCGCCGGTGGCGCGTACCACGCCGAACAGAACCATGGACATTCCGAAGAATGTGAACGACCAGAGGACGACATCGTTCAGGTGGACCGCAATACCGATCGCCGCCCCGTCCGCGGGCAGGAAAAGACCGAGGGCGGCTCGGTTGAGCGCGTAGATGATCCCGATCAGCGCTCCGCCGAGGAAAAAGTTGAAGGTCACGCCGGTCATCGCTACCTTGCCCACGCGGTCCCACTTCTGCGCACCCACGTTCTGAGCGGCCATGGACGAGACGGCCCCCGAAATCGCCAAGGCCGGCATCTGCACATAGTTCCAAAGCTGCATCGCGGCATTGAACGCCGCGGACTCCAGCGACCCGAAGCGATTCACCAGGGACGTGAGCGCGATCATGCTCGACGAGACGACGAACATCTGCAGGCCCATCGGGATTCCCTTGGTCACGAGGAGCCGCACCAGCGACCAGTCCACGGCGAACAGGGACAGTTCATGCTGGCGGATGCACAAAAAATTCCGCGTCCGATACAGGTGCACCACCAGGGCGAGGAAGCTCGTGCCCTGGGCGATCAGCGTCGCCGTCGCCGAACCTGCGATGCCCATTCGCGGAAAGGGACCCCACCCGAAGATCAGCATCGGATTCAAGGCGATGTCCATGGCCACCGACAGGCAGAGGTAGATGAAAGGCGTCCGTGAATCCCCCGCGCCCCGCAGCACCGCCATGAGAAAAAAGAGCCCCCCCATGAAGGGGAAGGCCAGAAAGATGATCCGCAGGTACGAGAGCGCGAAGGGCAGCGCATCCGGCGGGGTCCCCAGCCAGGCCAGCAGCGGCCGCGACAACCCGAAGCCCAGCATGCTCACGGTCAGGGACAGACCGAGAAAGAACACCGCACTGGTACCGACGACCCGCTTGGCTTCGACCACGTTCTTCGCGCCGACGCACTGCGCCACGAAAACGGTGGACGCCATGGAAAAACCGAACAGCACGCCGAACAACAAGAACAGCACCACATTGCAGTTTCCGACGGCGGCAAAGGCCGCCTCACCCAAAAACTTGCCGACCCAGACCGCATTGACCGACCCGTTGAGCGACTGCAGCACATTCCCCAGGAGAATGGGCAGCGAGAACGCCAGCAAAGCGCGCGGAATCGACCCCTCCGTCAATGAGACCCTGAATTGCACAAATTCACCGATGAGCGCGATCCCGCAGCGGGAGGCCGCGAACCGATGCGCAATGAAGACGTCAATTATAGTTCAATGAATCACCCAAACCCGCGCCGGTGAGCGCCCTCTTCAGTCGGCGGGCCATGCGGGTACTGTGCGAGCGCTTCGAGGCGGCACAGGTCGAGGCGACGGACTGTGCATGCATGTAATATGCCCATGAATTTCTTCATTATTTTTACTTTTTTCTCACGATATCGAGTCCAATCCACGATGCCAGCATGCGGGGGCCACCGATGGTCCGTTGATGCTCGCCATCAGCTTGTGAGCCTTCGCTCACGACATCATCCAGTCGGCGATGGCCAGGGGCACAGACCGCGCGCGCTGCGCGGTTGGCGCGCCGCCCCGTTCGACTCGCTGATCGTAGGCTCGATCATGGGGCTTATGTCCGCGCTGAGCGCACCTTGCGCGCAACCGGCGGAGGCCGTTAGTCTGCCGGTCACGCCGTCGGCGGGCTACGGACAGCCTCGAGCGCGCACCGGCGCGTTCACTCTCCGGGCGACGGACGGTAACCACCGGGCATGAACCTACCTCATTCAGGTCCCGATGGCATATTCGGCGACAAGGGCGTATCCGTTGGTGTTCGTGTTTCCCGGTGCCGGCGGGAGTTCCCGGGACAGCTACTCCTGTGGGCCTGCAGCGGGCCAAAGGCGCCACCGAAGGCACCATATTCGTGTTTCCCGACGGCATCGAGTTCCAGAAGTACGGAGTGGGCTGGGACGACTCGGCCAACGGCTACGATTTGGCATTTTTCGACGACATGAGCCGCGACGTCAGCGCCCGCCATTGCGTCGATTCCAAACGTGTCTTCATCGCAGGGTTTTCGTGGGGTGGAGATTTCGCGATTGCGCTCGCATGCCAGCGCGGCGACAGCATCCGCGCCATCGCTGCGAATTCCACCGACGACGAATTCAAGGACAATGCCCGATTCATGACCTACCAGGGCCTGCCTTGCACAGCGCGCGAGCACCCGGCGATCCGCTTCGGACATGCAGTCGGGGGCGACCCACAGTATCCTGCGCCCGACTTCGCGACCACGTCGCAGCTGCTGCGATATCTCAACGCCTGCAGCACCCACGCGAAGCCCGTCAAGTCGAGCAGCGGCGTGATGTCGTGCGTATTGTATGACGCCTGTGCGGCCGAGTATGTGGAGTGCGCCTTCGACACCCGGATCGGTCACACGCTGCCGCCGAACTGGGCCGAGGATACCTGGGAGTATTTTTCCCGGTTCTGACCCGAATCGCCGCGTCAGCCGGCATCGAGTCGGGTCACGGCACCCTTGAAATCAATGACGCCGCGCGCGCGCGCGGCCCAGGAGCCGCAAGACGCGCTCGTGCCGCGTGGCCAACTCGTGCTTGTGGACGACCCTGCGCGTCAGATCCGCGACGAACGCGCTGCGCCCGGCGTCGTGAAACGCCTCACGGTGGGCGTCCTTCGCCCCGTCGGAGCTGCCTTCATTGCCGGTGGCCATCATGGTGTCGCCATTGTTGTTTCATCCATCCCAGTCAACCGCGGGCCTGCCGGGATTTATAGCACCGCTGCCGACCCAGTCAACCCGCCATTTGTCAGAAAGACTTGACTAAATAGCCGCTAACTTGCTGATTATGCTAATTTTCAGAGCAATTATCGCTCGCATGGGAGAATGCCTGCACGCCCATCATGGGTTGCCCGGGTCCCGGCCGATCGGGGTATATTCATGTCATGACCGTGGCCATCCGCATCGCCCTCGCGACCCTCATCATGGGCGCCGCCATGGTGCCCCCCACGGTGTTCTCCGCGGACGCCGGCACGTCGCCCGTGGGCGTTTGGAAAACCTTCGATGAGAAGACCGGCAAGGAAAAGGCCGTCGTGCGGATTTACGAAAGCAACGGCAGGCTGTTCGGCAAGATCGTGCAAAGCTTCAAGCCCGGCTCACAGACACGCGTGTGCGTCCCGTGCACCGACGAACGCAAGGACCAACCGATCATCGGCCTCGTCATCATTCGCAACATGAAGCAGGACGGCGATGAGTACGACGGCGGCGATATCCTCGACCCGGAGACGGGATCCATCTATCGCTCCAAGATGCACCTGGAAGAGAACGGCACACGCCTGCGGGTCCGAGGCTACATCGGGTTCTCATTGCTGGGCCGCTCTCAGACCTGGGAACGCCAGACCTGAACCCGGCACGCCGAAGACGGCCGCGCGGAGAGTTGCGCGAGTAACCGCATCGGCCCCGCCATTCAATTCAACGGCAGCGGAGCGAGCTCGGCCTGCGTCAGCGATGTACCCATGAACCGTGCCAACGTCGGCGCGATCTGGCGCATGTCGATCACCCCCAGCGAATGCCCGGCGGGAACGCGCGGCCCCACCAGGAAAAAAGAGGACCGCATTTCCGCATGATCCGGTGAATAGCCGTGCATCCCCAGATTGGACGGGCTGGAAATCAGCGGCGGCACCCTGCCCGGCCCGACTTCATAGCCGATCTTGAGCAGCACCAAAAATGCCGCATCCGGGAAGCCGCTGCCGGGCACGATGCCATCGTGCGGCACGATGCGCTCGATGCCGTTTCGCGGATCAGCCGCCAGTTGCGCGAGCAATTCGCCCACCTGTTTGCGAACCGCGGCGTCGGTGGGGTCCGCCAACATGATTGCCGCCATCCCTCCGGCCAGCCAAGGCATGGCCTTCCAGGAAACGATGCCATGATCCCCGTCGACGCTGAACAGCCCAGCCTCCAGAAACGCGGAGTGCAGGTTGACGTCGTGCTCGACGGCCGCAAAGCCGTGATCGGAGACCACGCAAAAGACGTCGCGGCCCGGCGCGGCCTTGTCCGCGGCGGCCCGCAACTCACCGATGAGGGAGTCGATCTTTTCGAGGACCCGGTTGGACTCGGGACTGAACGGCCCGGATTTGTGCTGCTCCGTATCGAGACCGGTGAGGTACACGGTCATGAAGCCCGGGTGCTTGGTCTCGATCAAGCGGACGGCGAAGCGCGTCCTGATCCGATCCTCCGCCACCGTTTCCTCCATCCCGCCGGGATAGCGTCCCAAGGAGGCCGACAATTCGGGTTCCAGACCGGGCGTGCTCAAGGCCCGCTGCAGTTTCAGATCGTCGGCGGTGCCGGTGCGCCAGATCTGCGGCAGGTTCCACGTGACATGCGCCCCGACGCTCGTGGGCCAGTACACATTCGCCGTCGTCAGGTGCGCGGCGGCAGCGGCATCCCACAGGGTCTCGGCGCGGGCGTCTTCCGCGTACCAGTACCAGCCCTTCTCGTTGCGGTCGTAGGGATCGAAGGTGGTGTTGGCGAGGATTCCATGCCGGGCCGGAGAGGCGCCGGTCATGAGCGTCATGTGACTGGGGTAGGTCAGGGTGGGCAGAACGCCGCGCACTCCGGCGGCATAGGCACCGTCCGTCACCAAGGCGCGCAGGTTGGGCACCTTCAATCCATGGCGTTGCGCCTCGAGGACCGCCTCGGGCTTCAAACCGTCGACGGAGACCAACAGGACGAACGAGGTCCGCCGGGGCGTGGCGGCGATGACCGGCGCGGCGGCGGCGCACACGCCCAGAACGAGGAGCAGCAGCGCGGGAAGCCTGCGTCGAATCGGGGACACTGTGTGCATGCTAGTTCTGCAGGTGACCGGTGAGCACCGCAAGGACGATCCCTGCGCCGAAGAGCAACCGGTACCAGACGAAAATCCAGGTGCTGCGCCGCTCCAGATACCGCAGCAAGCCATAAATGGCCAGGAATGCGGTGATGCTCGCGACCGTCAAGCCGATGAGCAGGGTGATCCAGCCGTCCGAATTCAACCCGGCTTTGAACAACACACGCAGTTCGAACAGGCCCGCCAGAGTCACCGCGGGGAGTCCCAGCAGGAAGGAAAAGCGGGCGGCCGTTTCCCGCTCCATGCCGCAAAACAGGCCCGCGGTCAGCGTCGCGCCCGACCGCGAGACGCCGGGAATCAGCGCGAACGTCTGGGCGAGACCGACGATCAGGCCGTCCCCCAGCGTGACTTCGCCGAAGGTGCGCCGGTGCCGCGCAAATTTTTCGGCGATTCCCAGCAGCAGGGACATGACGATCGACGCACACCCGACCACCAGCAGGCCGCGCAGCGGGGAATGACACCCGTTCAACACCGGTTTGAGCAGCAAGCCCGCCACCCCCACCGGAATCGTGCCCAGCAGGATGCCGAGCAGGAGGCGGAAATCATGGGACTGAAAGTCGCGCGCCGTGACGGCCCGGATGCTCGCGCCGGCGAGGTTGCCGATGTCCTTGCGGAAATAGGCGATCACGGCGGCGAAGCTGGCCAGTTGCATGGCCGCCGAGAAGGCGGATCCCGGATCGCGCCACCCCAGAATGCCGGGAATCACCCGCAAGTGAGCGGTGCTGCTGATGGGCAGCAACTCGGTGATGCCCTGAATCACGCCGAGCACCGCCATCTGCAGCCAGGAAAGTTGAACGAATCCCAGATCGACGGCCGCCACCTGGTCGCACGAGGAATCGAGAGCGTTGGAGTTGTTCACGGCGGTGAGATTACGCGATCGGGGCGGTCACGCACAGCCCGATAAAGACGCAGGAACGCCTCCGCCGCCTTGTGCACGTTGTTCCGCCAGTCCATGGCGGCCGCGTGATCGGCGCCGTCGGTCACATATTTGACGCAGCCGAACTGCGCGCCCTCGCGCCAGCACACCTTGGCCAGCGCATAGGCCTCCATGTCGACGGCGGTGCACGGCACCTCGCTGCCGGCGGTCGCGAACGAATCCCCGCTGCCGCACACGGCGGAAACCAGTTCGCCGAAGCGCGGCTCGAATTCGAGCACCGGCGGAGCGTCGTCGAAGGGCGTGACGCCGAGCGCGAACCCGAGACCGCGCACATCCATGTCCCGCTGTACGAACTCGTGACAGGCCAGCAGTGCCCCGGTGTCGTGCACCCGGCTGCCCGCGGTGCCGAAGTTCAGCACCAGCGGCGGCGGCTCCCCGGCATGGGCGTAACGGCATAAATCGCGGGTGAGCGCGGCCGCGGCGTTGATCTTGCCGACGCCGCAATACAGCACCTGCACCCCGGCCGCCTCGAACACCCCGTCGGATTCGGCGGGCAGTGCCATGACGACCCGGATTGGCGGCAATGGCGTCATCCTAGTAACTGATCGCGGTCCGCAGCGGCACATCGCGCCACCGATAATCCCGGATGATGCGCAAATCGATCAATACGGCGAGCGCCCCGACCTCGTAGCCGGCCCGCACGCACAGCTCGGCCGACGCCGTCAGCGTGCCGCCCGTCGCCAGCACGTCGTCGACGAGGAGCACGCGACCATGGCCGCGCTGCATCTCGAGGACTCCGGAGCCGTATTCGAGATCGTACGCGACATCCACCACCGGCGGCGGCAGCTTGCCCTGCTTGCGCACCAGCACGAATCCCTTGCCGCGTCTCAGGGCGAGCGCCGATCCGAGAATGAAGCCGCGCGACTCCACGCCGGCGACCACGTCGACGGCAGACCATTCGGACTCCGTGAGCAGCCCGTCGAGCGCGGCGATCGTCCCGTCGAAGTGGTCGCGCAACAATGGTGAAATGTCCCGAAACAGGATGCCGGGCTGCGGGAAGTCCGGCACATCACGGACAATTGACTTCAGGTCCATCACCGTCAGCGCCCCCCGGCCCCACTTTTCGTCCTCTCGATGAACGCCGCGACGTTGGCGTGCAGGGCTTTCAATTCAGGCTCGTGGGCGTAGACCATGTGCCCCGACGTGTAGAAATGCATCTCTATGTTCTCCTCGAGCGACGCTTGAATCGGCAGATGCTGCAATTCGTACACCGCTGCAAAATAGGGCGTCGCGAGATCGTAATAGCCGCCGTTGAGCTGCACCTTGAGATTGGGGTTCTGCTTCATGGTCACCGCGAGATCGGGCAGCACGTTGGTCGTCCCCGCCACTTTCTGCGTCGCTCCCGGCGGCTTGTGCTGGAAGTCCCAGTTCTTTTCCAAGTCGATTTCGGGTTTGTAGATCCTCTTCTCCCCGAACTTCAGCGTGGTGCGCACGTAGTCGTTGAACGCCGAGACGTATGCCGATGAAATGGCGGCCGACTGCGGGTCGTAATCCGCCTCCTTGCTCATGGGATCGATGGTCGGTCCGGCGAAGCGCGTATCCAGTCGTCCGGTGGTGACGTCGCTGCCGAGCAGAGTTTTCTCGAATTGTCCGCCGTTGACCCGGAGGTTCGCCCTCTCGATATAGTCCTGCGCAAGTCCCGTGTAGGCGCTCAGCTTCGCGGCGACCGCCGATTTGCGGTCGGGCGGCAGCCGGTTGCCCAGCGCCAGGGCCGCGGCATATTCGGACAACGCGAAATTCTCGACGTCGCGCAGCAGCGGTTCGAGGGCGGGCGGCTGATTCGCAAGCCTGTGGTGATACCACGCCGTGGCGGTGTAGGTGGGCAGAGCCAGGACGTACGGCAGATCGACCCCCGGATTGAACTGCGGCGCATCCACGCCGGTGTCGAAATTCAGGATTTGCGACAGCAGGATCACGCCGTTCAGATCGATCGAATTCTCGCCCTGCAGGACGTTCGCCAGGACCGCGGAGCGGGTCGTGCCGTAGCTCTCGCCGAACAGATATTTGGGCGAATTCCAGCGGCCGTGCCGCGACAGAAACTCGACGATGAAGCCGGCGAAGGCGTGGGCGTCCTGATCGACCCCATAGAAGGTCTTTTCCTTGTCGGCACCGCGCAGATGGCCAAAGCCGGTTCCCGGAGCATCGATGAACACCAGATCACTGGCATCGATCAGACTGTATTCATTGTCGACCACGCGGTACGGCGCGGCGGGAACATGCTTGTCGTCCGGCGTCACCACGCGCTTGGGGCCGAAGGCGCCCATGTGCAGCCAGACGGTGGACGACCCCGGGCCGCCGTTGTACAGAAAAGTGATCGGTCTGTGCACATCCTCCTTGTCGCCGCGAAAATAGGCGACATAGGACATGCTTGCCTCGGCGGGTTGCGGCGGCGGCGGTCCGCTGCGGTCCTCGCGGGGCGGCGGTGGGTCGTCGTCCATGGGGTCCTTCACGTGCACGACCAGAACGCCGGCCTCGGCCTGATAGCCGACCGCGTGGCCGCCGATCATCACCGATCCCGGCGTGGTTTGCTGTTCGTCCTTCAGGAGTCGCTGGGACTCCGTCGGCTCCACCGCGGCGGACGGCTTCGGGTCCCGGGCCTCTCCCGACGCGCGCTCGGCCGCCGATCCGATCGAAACGAACATGGGCGCACAGAGCAGTGAAACACGCAGCACAGACCGAATCCCGTAGTCCATTGACACTTCCTTCGATGAGGTATACCGAGTCGGCACACGGTTTCCGGGGACCGGGCCCGTGCACAGCCGAACCGCTCCGGCCTGAAGGCGGGCGGTCATTGCGCAACGGCGGATCATAATATGTGCGGGCGCCCACTGCGCGCCGATTTGCGCCCGTCCGCCATCCGGTGCATCCGCAGAGAATGCTATCCTTGCCCGCTTTGGTGCCGTCGGCAGCCTCGCGAAGGTCATAGGTTACGCATGATTTTGGTCATCGACGTGGGCAACACGCGCCTGAAATGGGCCTGGCTCACCAGCACCGGGCTCTCGGATCAACAGGCCGTCGTCCATCGGGACGCAAAACCCGGGATTTGGACCTCCGCGCTGTTCGGCTCCGGACAAAGGCCGACGCGCGTGCTGGTCGCAAATGTCGCCGGTCAGGCGATGGCCAAGACCCTGACGCAACTCGCCAAACGGCATTTCGGCGCCAAGGTGGAGTTCGTCAAGGCTGCCCCGGAGTTTCAGGGCCTGACCAACGGCTACCTCGATCCGACGCTGCTCGGTGCCGATCGATGGCTCGCGCTCATCGGCGCATGGACCCTCGCCCGCTCGGCGCTGTGCGTGGTGGATGCCGGAACCGCTGTCAAGGTCGACAGCGTCGATGCGAACGGTCGGCACTTGGGCGGTTTGATCGCGCCCGGCATCCACATGATGCGCGAAGCGCTCATGCGGAACACCAGCGACATCGCCAAGGCGGCCGAGCACAGCACACCGTCCCTGGCGGGCGTGCTGGCGAACAACACCATCGGCGCCATATCGCGCGGCGCCGTGTTCGCGCTCGCCGGCATGGCCGACCGGGCCGCCGAAGTCATCGAGCAGAGCACGGGCATCAAGCCGCGGCTGTTCATCACGGGCGGCGATGCAGGGATGATCACGGGTACCATGCGCGCACATGGTGAGATCGTTCCGGACCTGGTCCTGCGGGGATTGGCCGTCGTCGCCGCACAGCACGGCTAGTCCTGCATGCATACGCCCGGCCCCAGGAATCTCATCACGGATATACGCGGACTTTCGGTCGGTCACGCCACCGACGAGCGGACCATGTCGGGTGCGACGGTGGTCCTCTGCGCGGCGGACTGGGCGGCGGCCGTGGACGTGCGCGGCGGCGGCCCCGGCACCCGGGAGACCGAGGCGCTCGCGCCGGAGAACCTCATCGGGCGCGCCCACGCCATCGTTCTGGCCGGCGGCTCGGTGTTCGGACTTGCGGCCGCCGATGGCGTGACCGCCGCCCTGTCGGCGGCCGGCGTCGGCATGCGCCTGCGGGCCGGTGCGCCGCCGATCCCCATCGTCCCCGCGGCGGTGCTGCACGACCTCGGCAACGGCGGCGACAAGGCTTGGGGGGTCGATCCACCGTATCGCGATCTCGGCATGCACGCCCTGCGGGCCGCCGGCGAGGATTTCGCCTTGGGTTCGGTCGGCGCGGGTCGCGGCGCCATGGCGGGGCTCCTCAAGGGCGGCATCGGCTCCGCATCGATCGATCTCGGCTCCGGAATGATCGTCGGATCGCTGGTGGCCTTGAATTCGATCGGCTCCGCGCTGATGCCGGACGGCACGACGTATTGGGCGTGGCCCTTCGAGTTGAACGCCGAATTCGGCGGTGCGCCCCCGCCGGCGGGCCCGGCCCGGGCGGACGATCCCGCGCCGGATGATTCCCGCCTGCTCGCACTCGGCCGGTTGCAGCCCGGCGCCAATACCACCCTGGTGATCGTCGCCTGCAGCGCGACGCTCACCACGGCGGAATGCAAGCGGCTCGCCATGATGGCGCACGACGGCATCGCGCGCGGCCTGCGGCCGGCGCATACGCCATACGACGGCGACACGGTTTTCGCGCTCGCCGGCGGCAGCGTGGCGCTAGAAGCGGCTCAACCGCGGGCCGCCCAGATCGCCCGGATCGGATCGGCGGCGGCGGACTGCACCTCCCGCGCGATCGCCCGCGCGGTGCATCATTCCCAATGACCGCCGGCCTCGCAGGTCGACGGGCCATCGATCCGCAGGCGCTCATCGACGAGTGCCGTGTGCGGTCCATCGAACTGTTGAAGCGCAACATGACCCCCGGCGGCATTCTCGCCGCCACCCCCACGCCGCAGGCCGGCAAGCGGGGTTACACGGCGATCTTCGGGCGCGACGCCGCCGTCTGTGCGATCGGCATGGCGCTGTCCGGCGATGCGGGGCTCGAACGTGCGGCCGCCGCGGGACTGCATACCCTGGCGGAGCATCAGGCACCGAACGGCCAGATCGCGAAATTCGTGGACCTGCAGAAACGGGAGGCGGACTTCTGGTATCTGGGCTGCATCGATTCGACCCTGTGGTGGCTGATCGCGCTGGCATTCCTGGACCGCCGCGCGCAGACCAACGTCCTGAAACGGCGGTACGCCAGGCGCATCCGGCTCGCCGTGCAATGGCTGCAAGCGCAGGAACACCAGCGGTTTTGCCTGCTGCAGCAAAATGAGGCCAGCGACTGGGCGGACATCATGCCGCGCTCCGGGTTCGTCCTGTACACGAACGCCCTGTGGTACGCCGTGAAGCGCCTGTACGGCATCGAACGCGCCGCGCAGACCCGCGGAAACTTCAACGGGTTGTTCCATCCGTTTTCCGCGGGAATCGCGGAGTACCGCCGGGCCCGACTCCTCAATGATTACGTGCTGCGGCGGGCGAAGGACAGGGATCTATACCTGAGCTTCGTCAATTTTTCATTCTTTGGCGAGGAGGGCGACGTGTTCGGCAACGTGCTGGCCGTGCTTGCGGGGCTCGCGGACGCGACCGCGGTACGGCGTACGCTCGATGCGCTCACCAAGGCAGGGGTGAACGATCCCTTCCCGGTGCGGGCGGTGACGCGCCCCATCAAACGCAACCACGCGCTGTGGCGGCCGTACATGGCACGACACCGCCAGAATTTCGTCTGGCAGTACCACAATGGCGGCATCTGGCCGATGGTCGGCGGCTTCTGGATTGCGGCATTGGCGGGCGCCGGACGCGCCGCGCAGGCGCGGGCGGAGCTCGTCAAACTCGCGCGGGTGTGCGCCCTCGGCAATTGGGCATTCACCGAGTGGCTGCATGGCAAGACGCTGGCGCCCCGCGGAATGCCGGGGCAATCCTGGAACGCAGCGGCATTCCTGATGGCGCAACACGCGGTTTCGGCCGACGCGGCTCTGTTCGCCGCGCCGGCCTGGGACGGGCCGGCCTAACGCTTCGTCAACGCCTCGAGAATCTTCTCGAGCAGCACTTCCTGTCGCGGCGGGGGCGCGTCGGGGGCCGGGGCCGGCGGTCTCTTCAATCTGTTGATCCCGCTGACGGCGGCGAAAATCACGGCCGCAATGATGAGGAAGTCGAAAAGGGTCTGCAGGAAGGCGCCATATTTCAGGAGCACAGGGGCCCCTTTGGGATCGCTGCCGAGGGTGACGGCGAGGTCGCTGAAATTGATCCCGCCGATCAACAGTCCGAGCGGCGGCATGACGACGTCGCCGACCAGGGAGGAGACGATCTTGCCGAACGCTGCGCCGACGATGACACCGACCGCCAAATCCACCACGTTGCCCTTCATCGCAAATTCTTTGAATTCTGTGCCGATGCTCACGATCCCGCCCCCTTGGTTGTTGATGAATCGAACCCAGATCCCTTCGTGTCCGCTGGGTGCCCGGGAATGCCCGGCACCCCTCAATTCAGCCGGGTCGCATCGCTGACACAAAATCCCCACCTCGTTTCCCGGCCGTCGGGTACCGCTATCGCGCTGACTCTCACGTTGCGCGGGAGTCGCCGCCCGCAACGTAGCGTCGTCGACAATTCCTCGACCGCCCTGCGCTTGACGAGTATGGAGCGCAGACGCGCCCAATGCCCTTCGGTGAGCTTCAACCATCGCCCGAGCGGCTGACCCCGAACCACGTCCTGCGCCCGGCACTCCACCATGCGGAGAAAGGTCCGATTCGCGTACTCGACGCGGAAATTCATGTCGGTGACGAGGAAGCCGATCGGCAATTCATGCACCGCCTCGAAAACGCCCGATGAACCGGTCCCGACATCGGTTTGCACGTGCTTCGTCGCGGGATGTGCCAGCAGGTACGCCGCCGCGTCCGTATGAAACAGCGACAATTTCAAGCTGATGTCGACGCCGGCCGCCGTTCGGATACCGGGTGCCTCGGCGGATCCCGTGTCACGCGCGAGGTTCATCGCGTCCCGAATCGACCGGCCGCAGGCCGGGTCGAAGAATTGCAGGAATCCGGAACCCATCAAGGCTTCGCGACTCGATCCGAACACCGCGGCGGCCGCCGGATTACCCTCCTCGATCCTCCCGGTTGCGGCATCCACGACCAAGATCGGCAAGGCCGACGCCGTCATCAGCGCATCGCACGACAGCAATTCCTGGGCGGTTGCCGACGCTGTGGCGGTGAGGGCTCGAGGATGCGGCTCGGCGGAACGGCAGTAGGTCCCGTCCCGCAGCCCGGCTTCGCCGCCGTGCATCCGCAGGAGCAGCCTCCGACTGAAGGCAAATGTGATCTTGGACACGAGCCCAGCGTATCGATTGCGGAGCGGCGGGCACATCCCCGAATTCCGGAGGACCGACTACCGGCTACCCGGTATTGCCAGAGCGCGGAGGGCGCTCTAGAGGGAGACGATCCCCTCGCGAATCGCGTGCTTGGTGAGTTCCGCGACCGTGCGCAGCCCGAGTTTGCGCATGATGTTGCGGCGATGCACCTCGACGGTGCCGACCGATACGTGAAGCTGCTCGGCAATCGCCGGTGAGCGGACGCCCTCGGCGATCAGGCGCAGCACTTCGCACTCGCGTCGCGCCAGCGGCGCCCTCCCGCCCGCCGGCTGGCGGCCGCGAACTTCCGATATCAATGCGCCCGCGATTTCCGGCGAGAAATACCCCTGACCTGCCGCCACGGCGCGGATCGCCTGCACGAGTTCCGTGCCCGCGGCCGATTTCGTGACATAGGCCGACGCTCCGGAGCGCAGCATCGCCGTCACGAAGCGCTTGTCCGAAAATGCGGAGAGAGCCACGATCCGCGCAACGCTGCCGGCATCGCGCAGGCGCGCCGCCACCTCGATCCCATTCACATCCGGCAGCCGGATGTCGAGAACGACGACGTCGGGCGCGAGAACGGCTATCCGCTCGAGCGCCTCGCGCGCGTCGCCCGCCTCGCCGACGACGACGATGTCCGGCGTCTTGTGCAGCAGCTCGCACAGCGCCTCGCGCACCATGCGATGATCCTCCACGATGAGCACCCTGATGGTCATGCGTGTTCGCCCGATCTTGCGGAGTCATCGGGCATCAGGGCCGCCGTCAGGATCGCGACCGTGCCGGTCCCGGGCGCCGAGCGAAGCTCGAGGCCGCCACCGATGAGCGACAAGCGCTCACGAATGCTGATGAGCCCAAGTCCCCGCTGGGCACCGGCGCCGGGCGACTCCAGGTCGAATCCGACGCCGCCGTCCGACACGCTGACGACGATTTCGGCGCCGCGCCGTTCGATTTCGACGATCGCCGAATCGGTGCCGGCATGCTTTGCGACGTTGATCAAGAGCTCCCGAACGGCCCGGTAGAGCATCGACCGGGAGGCGTGGGCGAGTGGTTTGGACTGCCCGTCGTCGAACGTGGTGACACTGAGCCCAAACGTGCGTTCGATTTCCTCGCCCAGCCAGTCGATCGCCGGCGCGAGGCCCAGCTCGTGCAGCACATCGGGCGCCAACTGGGCGGCCAGCGAACGGATGGAGCTGTTGGCGCGATCGATCAAATCACCGACCGCAACCGCGACCGAGCGGACCTCCGCGTGCGCGTCATCGTACAGGCCGCTGAGCCGGATCCGCGCCGCGGCCAGAGTCTGGCCGAGATCGTCGTGCAGGTCGTGCGCGATTTGTCTGCGCTCGCGTTCCTCGGCGGCCTCCAGGTCCGCGGCCAGCGCCCGCAATTGATCGGTGCGCTGCGCCACCCGCATTTCGAGCTCCTCCGCCATGGCCTGCGCGGCCTCGAAGGCGCGCTCGCGCCGCAACAGGTCGACGCTCTCGAGCACGCTCTCGAGAAACACCACGCGCAGGGCCTCCGCGGCTTCCAGATCGACTTCCGACCAGGGGGCCGACTGCATGCGCGTGACTTCCTGCCACTCGGCGAAGGACCCCCGCGGAGTCAGCCGGGCACCGTGGCGGTCGGTCTTCGTCGGTTTCGACGGGTCTCCCGCCCAGCGCACGGTCCGTCCGATCTCCGGTCGAAACCACAGCACATAGTCGCGCGGCTCGCGCGACAGCCCCGCGGCCAGCAGGCCGCTGGCGATCGGCGCGTACCGGCTCGCCGGACCGAAGACCGACGAAAGATGCTCCGTCTCGAACAACGGCAGCTTGATTCCGTTGAGCCATTCGATGAGCGCCATGATGTCCTCCGGTGCGGGCGTCTCTCCGACACGATGCAGCCGGCCTTCCAGGTGGACGACCGCGCCGGTGGCTCCGAGATAGCGAAGCAGATCACCGGAGGCAAGCACGCCTCCGATGTCGCCGGCTCCGGTCAGGCGCACGACCAGTTCCTCCCGGATGCGGCGCGCATCGCTCCTCAGCACGGCGGTTTCTGACTGCATCTTGGACTCGACGTGCATGGACAGTATCTGGGCAAAGGTCTCGCACGCGATCCGCAGATCCGCGGGGACGTGGCGCGGCGAGTAGTGATGCAAGACCAGCATCCCCCAGAGCCTGTCCTGACACACGATCGACGCGGACAGGGACGCGCAGACTCCCATGTTGCGAAGGTATTCGAGGTGTATCGGCGACACGCTGCGCAGGTCGCAGTGGCTCATGTCGATGGGTTGGCGGGTGCGGGGATTCGTCGCCGGCACCAGGGGGGCGGCGACGTAGTCGATGTTCGGTATCGCGCGCAGCCAGTTCCTCCGATACAGTTCGCGCGCCTGCTTTGGTATGTCCGAAGCCGGATAATGCAGGCCCAGAAAGGACTCCAATCCCTCGCTCGCATCCTCGGCCACGACCACTCCGCTGCCGTTCGGCAGGAATCGATACACCATGGCGCGATCGAAACCGGTGACGGAGCGCATCGCGACGGCCGCTGCCGCGCAGCAATGGCCGAGGCCGCTGGTGTGTTGAACCGCCGTGAGCAGGCTCTTCAATCGTTCGATCGGATCGCCGGCGACGGTCGCCGGACGCCTCGCCGGTTCCAGCTCCAGAATCGCCGTGCGGTCCAGCGCGTGCAAGGTGAGATCGAGCGGGGGGGAATCGGCGCGGGGACGCACGCCCAGGCGCACGATCGGCGCCACGAATGCGGCCTCCACCCCGAGTTGCCCGCCGAGAAACGCCGCGGTCCCGGCCTCGAAGATCTCGCCGACGGCCCGCCCAAGGACACCGGACGGCGCGATCCCGAGGAGCCGCTCCGTGTCGCCGGCCAATTGCTCGACCTCCAGGGTCCGACGGTCGATGACGAGCAGCAGGCCATGGGGCTGAATCGATCCGGGAATGTGTATGGGTTCGCGGTCGCAGGTGGTCAGATCGGCTTCACCGAACTTGACCGCGGGCTCGTTCATGCCGCGCCTCCGCACAGCCAGGCATTCAGCGCCTCGAACGTCGCCAGGGCGGCGGCCGCGGCGCTCGCCTCGCGTTGCGGAGCGGAACACCACCGGTCGAACGCCGCACCGAAGACCCGCCACATCGCCGATACGTTTTCGCCATAGCTGGCGAAGAACGCCGCGCCATGCTGGGGAGTCAATCCCAGGCGCTTGTGGATGAGCGGCAGCATCGTGCGGCCCCCGAGCGTGGCACCTTCGAGCACGTAGGCACAACCGAAGGCGGCTGCGAGATCCGGACAGGCGGGCAGTGCGCGGCAACGCGCAAGCCGCGTGAGGGATCGGGGATCGGCCCCGAGCGCCGTCAAATCCGTCCCGAGCAGAGGCAGCTTGCGGCGCGAGACATAATCCGGAAGAGCATGCCGCACCAATTCCGGCTCGAGCTGCTGCTCGAGCACGGCGCAGAATCCCCACATCCTTTCGAGATATTCACGGTAGGAGTCCACGTTGGACAACCGTTCCCCCATGTCGAGCGCCTTCTCGAGTCTCTGGTGGGATGGCCAGGTCGCGGCCCGCATCGATGCGATGGCGCTCATGCGCGACCGCTGACGCCATCACCGCCCGGGACCAGAACGTGTGGCCGACGCACCATCCGGTCATCGTAACCAAACTGCCCGGGCAGATCAAAGGGCGCGGGGGGAAGCGCCGGTCTCATGCAGGATGCCGGGATCGGGTGCGGGCCGCGCGCGCGCGCGCCTGCGCGGCCAACTCCCCGAGCCCCAACCGGTCATAGACCCGCGCGACGGCGAGATTGACGGGCACTCCGTCGGGATCACCACACCGCCGCCGCTCCAGCAGCTGCTGCGCCTCGACCAGGCGACCGCTCTGGATGGCCGCATCGAGCAACACGAGATCGAACAAATCACGCTGGGCATGACTACCGCCGGCTTCGATGAGGCGCGGCACCGCCAGGCTGAGGTGCCTCCACGCCGCCTCGAAACGTCCGTCCGCATGCGCGAACAGACCCTCACATGCCGGCAGCGCGGCGTCCCGCCACACCTGCCGCGTGCCGGGCGGCGCGTCGACGGCGATGCTGCGGACTGCGTGCAGCAGAGTCGTCGCCTCGGTGCGGCCGGCGCGCGCCAGGCCATACAGGTATTGCATGGTCAGGAACGGCTGGACCGTGTCGCGCGCCCGCGTGGTGAGGTGCGACGCCAGATCCTGCCAGCGCGCGCCGACGTCGATGCCGGCCAGTTCGCTGCGCGCCAGCAATGAAACGGCACCGATCTGATCCTGCGAGTAATCCTTCGCGACACCCCAGCAACATCGGTCGTAGATCTCGAGCACCCGAGCCGCGCGCCCCTGACTGAGGTGAAAGAGCGCCAGGTGCCACCACAAATGCGTGAACATGAAGGAATTGAGGCCGGTCCAGGTGTCCTCGACCGCCTCGAGAAACCGGGCGCCCTCGTCGATGCGGCCGCGCGTGAGCATGACGTGCGCCAGGGCGTGCTGCGCCCAGGGCTCCCTGCGGCGCAACGTCAGGGCATGGTTCGCCGCCCTCTCGGCCTCGTCCAGCAAATGGCACTGCTCGTAGGCAAAGGCGGTCATCCCGTGCAGGTGGGGGACGTCGGCGGAGCCGGCAGCAACCTTCAACGCGACGCGGAGCATTTCCGGCGGGTTGCCGCGGTTGAAGGCAAAATATTGGTGGATCTTCACCACGACGAGGTCGCGCGGGAATTCGTCGGATGCCTGGTCGGACACCCGCAGCGCCGCATCGATGTCATCCTCCATCCACGCGCGCAGGATGGCGACGTTCATGCGTTCGCGGCGGGTCGCGCCGGCTGCCGCGGTCTCCGCCGCCGCGAGATGCTTTGCCGCACGCAGCGGAGCCTCGGGCGATTCGAGGAACATCCAGGCAAATCCCGCATAGGCGTTTGCCAGGCAGCACTCCGGGGCGGCGTCGGCCGCTCCGATGATTCCCTCCGCCCGGGTCTCGTAGGCCAGCAGTCCGCCGACGAAATCGTCGACGGCGCACAACGTGGCGGTGCGCATCGGGGTGACCGGATTGCCCAGAGGATCGTGGAGCATGCCCCGATGATACCGCGCCGCGGCGCGCCGTTGCCGCAGGGTCGGCGATCGTCCCTATCGCGTGTAGGACTTCCTCCACGCCGCAGCGGAGCGAATTTTCCGCCCGCGACAATACGGGTAGACTACCTCCGGGCAGCCTCGTGTCGGCGCCCATCCAGAAGAGGTTCGAATGCTGCGGTATACCGGTTTGATCGTCCTGGCTGCATCGCTGCAGCTTGCGGGCATCGGCCCGTCCGTCGCGGACGAATCGCCGTTGCCCAACGCCGATTACGGCGTGTCGACCATCTGGCAGTTGGGGGGAACCGGCGGCTGGGACTATCTCGCACTGGAGCAGAGCGGCGCGCGCCTCTTCGTCAGCCGGGGCGACCGCGTGGATGTGGTCGAGACGGCGACCGGCCGGCGCCAGGGCATCATCCCCGACACCCCCGGCGTACACGGCATCGCCTTTGCGCCGGAATTGAAGCGTGGATACACGAGCAACGGACGCGCGAACACGGTGACCGCCTTCGAACTCGACTCGCTGCGCGTCATCAAGGAATCGACCGTGGCCGGGAAGAAGCCGGACGCCATCCTGTACGAGCCCCGCGCTCAACACGTATTCACCGCCGACGGCGCGACCAATGACGTCAACGTGCTCGATCCCATGACGCTGCAACTCGTGGCGGTGATACCGCTGCCCGGACCGCCGGAATTCATGGCGACCGATGCCGCGGGAACCGTCTTCGTCAACATCGAGGGCGACATCGGCAGGCTGGTGGCGATCGACGCCAGGACCCTGAAGATCAAGGGCAACTGGGCGTTGCCGGGCTGCGCGAACCCGACCGGACTCGCGATCGACACCGCACATCGCCGCCTGTTCTCCGTATGCGCCAACCAGGTCATGGTGGTGACCGACGGTTCGACGGGTCATCAGGTGTTCCGCGTGGCGATCGGTGACGGTCCGGATGCCGCGGCGTTCGATGCCGACCTCGGATTCGTTTTCAGCTCGAACGGCAACGACGGCACGCTGACGGTCATCCACCAGGAAACGCCGGACGAGTACCGCGTCGTCGCCACGGTCCAAACCCAGAAGAGCGCGAGAACCATGGCGCTCGATCCGGCCACGCACCGCATCTACCTCGCCGCGGCGCGTCTCGGGGCCACCCCGCCTGCAACCACGGATGAACCCCGCCCGCGGCCCGCGCTCGTGCCCGACAGCTTCGTCATCCTCGTCGCAGAGCCCAAATGACGGCTCCGCGGCGGATCCCTCCCTTCACGCCTCATCCTTGATGAGCAGCAGCGCCACCAGCGTGACGAGTCCCGCGGCCGAAAGGTAGTATCCGACGAAGCGCAGGCCGTGATCGGCCGCGAGCCGCGTCGCGATGTACGGCGCCAGCGAAGCCCCCAGGATGCCGGCAAGGTTGAATGTGAGCGATGTGCCGGTGTACCGCACCGGCGTCGGAAACAGGCCCGCGAGCGCGCTGCCGAGCGGTCCATACGTCAGGCCGGTCACGGAGAAGCCGACCGCGACGAAGATGAACACGCGGATGCCGTCGTGCGCGCCGAACAGCGGCGCGAACAGGAAGCCGAACGCCATGATCGCGAGTGTGGCGACGATGAGCATCCTGAGCCCGCCGATGCGGTCGGCGGCGAGCGCCGACAGGGGAATCGTCAACCCGAAGAACAGCACTCCCACCATCTGCACGATGAGATAATCGCTGCGCTCGAATTTCAGTGCGGTGGTCGCCCAACTCAGCGCGAACACCGTCATCAGATAGAACACCACGAAGGTCGTGGTCGCCCCCAGGGTTCCGAGAATGAGTTCGCGCGGGTGTTGGGTGATGACCACCCAGAACGGCAATCGCACCCGCTCCCCGCGCGCGAGACTGCGCTCGAACGCCGGCGTTTCGACCAACTGCAGACGCACATAGAGCCCCACCAGCACCAGCAGCGTGCTTGCCAGGAACGGCACGCGCCAACCCCAACTGAGCAGGTCGGCGTCGCTCAATCGGGTGCTGATGACCAGAAACACGCCGGTCGAGCAAATGAAACCGAGAGGTGCACCGAGTTGCGGAAAGCTTCCATACCAGGCCTGTCTGCCGGGCGGTGCGTTCTCGGTGGCCAGCAGCACGGCCCCACCCCACTCTCCGCCCAGGCCGAGCCCCTGCCCGAACCGGCACAGCGCGAGGAGCACCGCTGCGCTCACCCCGATCGACGCATAGGTCGGCAGGAGGCCGATCAGCACCGTCGACACGCCCATGGTCAGCAAGGCGGTCACGAGAGTCGCCTTGCGTCCGATCCGGTCGCCGAAGTGCCCGAACAGGGCGGACCCGATCGGGCGCGCGAAGAACGCCAGCGCAAACGTGGCCAAGGACTGCAGCATCGCCGTGGCGGGATCCTGTTTGGGGAAGAAGAGCCGGGGAAACACCAACACGGCCGCGGTCGCATAAATGTAGAAATCGAAGAACTCGATGGTCGTGCCGATCAAGCTTGCCAGGAGAATCCGGCGTGCCGGCTGCGCCCCGGGCCGCCTCACGGGATTCGGACGTCCGCCGCCGGCAGATTTCCGTAGAAACTCGCCGCCTGCGTATTCTTCAGGAAATCCACGGTGACGTTCGCGGCCGTCTGCGCGCCGGACGCGGCGGCCGCGGGGACCGGCGGAACGCGGTTGCGGTAGGCGCTCCATGCCGAGGATGCCACCGCGCCGAATGTCCGGCGCGCGTCCTCGGCGCGGCGGACATCCAGCCAAAGGCCGCCCTCCAAAAGGTCGAAGCCCAGCAGATCGAACGTGGCTTCCACGGCCTGCCTGCCGCGCTGCACCTTGATGCGCGTCTGCGCCTGCAGGTCTTCGACGGTGCCGACGATGGCGCTGCCCGACGGAGCCACCGGGTTCATCAGACCCTGCACTTCCTGTTCCAGGTCGACGGGGGCGTAATCGTAGAATCCGGCACGCGCCCCCGGTATGAGGTCCTGGGCGGCGACGCCCGTGAAGAAGGGGCTGCGGAAACGTTCGATGCGCAGCGTCACCGCAATATCCATGTTAGCCAGGGCGATGACGAAGGCCTCGAGCTTGTTCGCCAGCGGGTACGGATCCCAGTTGGCGTTCGACACGACGTAGCCCTGCCGGCCGTGGCTGTACGGTCCGCCCTTCACGTGGAATCGCAGCATTTGCGGGCTCGCGAGTTCCCACGAGTCCCCCGGACCCAGATCGACGGTGACGGTCGGATTGTGGTCCGAGGAGTTGGCCTGCAGCACCACGGCGTCGCGCAGCGCCGACCAAGCCTCCCAGGCGGCCGCCTGCCGGATGGACGACGCCCTCAGGCTCTCGGGGTCCTGAATGATGCGCTGCCGGTCATCCTCGAAGAGGTAGCTGCCCTTCAGCATGTCGAGCATCCGCGTCGCATGCCAGTTGAGCCACGGTTCGGGCCGGGCGCGCTGCACGGCAAGGCTCAAGGGCGTGATGCTGCTGTTCATCCCATTCAGGTCAATGGCGTAAATCACGTCGGCCCACTCCAGCGCCCGCCGCGCATCGTGGACCAGCAGCGCCGCCTGACCGGTGGCGTAGGCGTTGCTGCTGGTCAATGCGTTGTCGTCCGCGGCGAATGGCCGGATGGGCGTGAGGCCGGCACGCTCGAGCGCCCGGGCCGCGGTCATGCGCACGCCCTGGTAATACACCTCGCCGGCGCCGACCATCGCGGCGCCCACGTTGCCCAACTGCGCCAGGTCGCCCTCCCCCAGGGTGCCGCGCGACTGCACGACCGGCGTGATCCGCTTGTTGAGGAAATCCAGCAGCATCTGCGACAGCGGCGCGCTCGGAGCGTCGTAGGTCATGGCGTTGGCGCGCACCACCATCATCGCGCGGACGATCTCCTCGTCGCTGATCTCCGGGCCGGTGCCCCATAGGGCACCGGCCCGGAAACGCTCCAGCTGGGTACGCTCGATGAACTCGCGATTTTTCGGGGACATCGGGTCGCCATCGAACATCACGGTCTCGCGCTGGTCGCCGCTGCCGCGGTTGAACCAATAGACCGCGACACCCTCGGCGGCCGCCTCCAGCAGGAGCCCGTAATTGTCGGCCTCGCGCCGGCGCGCCTCCCCGCCGAGCACGACGCGGGCTCCGTCACGGGCGACGCTCACGATCTCATCGATGCGCAGGTCGCGACCGGTCAACGTCACCGTGGGAATGCCCGGCGCCGGCGAGATTGCCGCGTAGCCGGCGCCGGCCGGCGCCGCGCACGCCGCACCGACCCACATCGACAAGCTCGCGGCGATGCCGCGCTTGAAGTCCATCAGGTCGCCTGCTCGCCGGCGTCGATCCGGTCGCAGCAGTACTGGAACAGGCTGTTTCCGAGGACGCTCAAGGCGAACAGGGCGATCGAGGCGGGCACCACGTCCAGCAGCTTGTGCAACCCCAGCCAATCCACCGGTGCGTCGATCCAGTGCACCAATGCCGCGGCCGGTCCGCCGCCGTCCTTGACGCAGCAGGCCGCCAGCACGGCGCGCAAACCATCGCCGACTCCCACATGGGTCCACTCCCCGTGCCTGAACCAGCGATAGATCTGGAGGCCGACCAGACACAGGAACGCCGCGAGGCCGCCGTAGGCAACCATGGCACCCACCGCTCGCCCGGCCCGCAACAGCGCCGTATTCATGGCTGCACCACCGCGGCCTGCGCGCAGGCCTGCACTTCCAACCGGTTGATGCGTCCCGCTTCGCCCTGCAGATCGGCGGGGTCGATCGATGCATCGCTCGGCTTGAGGTCGATGTCGATCCAGTAGAGGGTGCCGGTGCGCTTGCGGTCGGCAATTGCGGGATTGAATCCGAGGGCCTGGGCCTGGGCGACGCGCGCCTGGGCGCGCCGCTGTTCACTATAAAGACCGAGGGACATCACGGAACCATCCGCCGGGCCCGGCATCTCCAGGGCGTCGTCGATGCCGCCGGCCCGCAATTTTGCGGCCAGTTGATCGGCGGCCGCACGGTTGGGCGGCAGCGGCAGATAAACCCACACACCCGCCCAGACCTCGCCCTCGACGACGCGCTGCCGCGGATCATATCCCCCGCCGCGCAGCGTGCTCGCCGCGTGGGCCGCTTCCGATACGTCGCGGAAGGGACCGATCGACACGCAGCGGGTGACGGCGGGCCCCGTCGCCGGATCCGGCGCGCCGCCGGCATTCGTGCCGTCCGACGCCGCACGGACCGCCTGCGGAGCCTCGGAGGCCAGCTTGAGCGGCGGGACGGCGGATGTCGCCGACGCCGCGTCCTCGGGTTGTCCGATGCCGCGAGCCCAGAGGAAATAGCCGACGTTGGACAGCGCAAGCAACACAACGAGTATTTTTATCGGCGTCAATTCTCATCCCCCGCCCACACGCAGACTCACTTCGCCGGACACGAACTCGTACACCCGGCCGTCCCGCTCCAGGCGCAGCGCGCCCTGTTCGTCCACTCCGCGGGCCGTCCCGGAAATCACGGTCGTTCCGGTCACTACCTGCGCCGCGCGGTCGCGCAGCACGTCGAAAGCCGTCCATGCGTCCCGGAACGCCACGAATCCGGACCGCTCGAAGGCCTCCAGCATACTCAAAAGCTCGTCGATGATCGCACCGGCAATGAAATTACGCGAAGGGGGCGCGGCGCAGGCATCCGCGACCGCCGCCACGCGGTAAGCCGCCCCGTGTGCGCCCGAGGATTCGATTTGCGCACGGGCGGCGGACCCCAGGGTCACGTTCAAGCCCACGCCGATCACCACGTAGGCCGGTCCGCTCGCCTCCGCCCGCAGATCGAGCAATATGCCGCCGACTTTTCGATCCTCGAGCCAGAGGTCGTTCGGCCATTTGAGGCCGATACCCCGCGCGCCCGCCCGTTCCAGCGCCCGCGCAACCGCCACGCCGACGCCGAGACTCAAGGTGGGACTGGCGCGCGACGCATCGTCGAAGGCCCAACCCAGCGACAGGGCTATGCTGCCGCCGAACGGCGCCGCCCAGTGACGTCCGCGCCGTCCGCGGCCGGCATGCTGCAGCTCACTCAACACCACGTCGGCGCAGCCGTAGGGCGGCGGTGCCGCGGTCAGCAGGCGCGTGTTGGTCGAGTCCACGTCGAACAGCAGTTCGATGCCGCGCATCCGCGAGGCGCCCCGGGCCGAGAGCGCGTCCCGGATGCGGCTCTCGGCCAACAGCTCGACCGGTCCCGGCAGTGCATAGCCCCGGCGCGGCAGCGCGTTGACCTCGATCCCGCGCATGCGCAGTCGCTCGATGCCCTTCCAGATCGCGGCGCGGCTCACGCCGAGCCGCTGCGCGAGCTCTTCGCCGGAATGCAGCCGGCCGTCCGCCAGCAGCATCAACAGGGAAGAGTGATCTATGCCGCCCGCGATCGAAACAGCCATAGGCGTCGCGCGCGATGCTCGGTTCCCGCGGCCAACCGCGCGATGTTGCCCCGATGCGTGTAGATCACGAAGGCGGTGGTGAGGATGCAGAACACCAGGAGCGGCGCATCGTGCGGCTCGAGACCGTAGACCGCCGCGATGAGCCCGAGTCCCGCCAGCATGCTGGCGAGACTGACGTACCCCGTCAGCAGCAGGACCCCGACCCAGCACAGGATCAGCGGCACCAACAATCGCGGGTCGAGTGCGCCGACCACGCCGACCACGGTTGCCACCCCCTTGCCGCCGCGAAACCCGAACCACACCGGGTACACATGGCCCAGAACGACGGCCGCGCCACAGACGATGGCCAGGCCGTGACGCGAGATCTCCGGGTCCAACCCCACGCCCGGCAGCGCCAACCCCGGGAGCCAGCGGACCGCCGCCACGCCCTTGACGATATCGAGGACGAGCACGGACAAGCCAAACCACTTGCCCTGGGTGCGCAGCGCGTTGGTGGCGCCCGCGTTGCCGCTGCCCATGCTGCGGATGTCCACGCCCCGCAGGCGCCCGAGAATCAGACTTCCGAGCAAGGTGCCGAGGAGATAGGCGATGAGGGATTTGACCCCGAGTTCCAGCATGTCCGGGATTATGACATCGAAGACGGCGTCAGCGTCTGGGCAAGTGGATTGCCGCGAGCATGCAGCGCACGCCTCCCCCGCCCAGGCGCTCGATGACCGGGATGTCTGCGGCCACCACGGTGCCTTCGCCTTCCAGGCTTCTGCGCTGCGCGGGGTCGAGACTGGCCCACGCGCCGGTCGACAGAGCGATGACCTTCCCCGACGGCGGCGCCAGCTCCAGCAGGTTCCCGGCGAACCGCGCCACTTGCCCCAAGGAGATCTCGATCATCCGATGCCCCGACGCGCGCAGCCTCTCGGTGACCGCGGCCCGCGACCCGGGATCCCTCACCAGCTCCGCACACAGCACCGCGAACCGGGTGCCGACCGACATGAGCACGTTGGTGTGGTAGATGGGATTGGCGGCGGCATCGAACGCCTCGAAGGTCACCAGTTCGTAGTCGAGCAGCTGCGCGAATTCCCCGAGCACGTCGAGGTCGGTGCGGGGCGAGAGGCAGGCATAGGCGATGCGGTTGGTCCGGTCGAGGACCATGCTGCCCGTCCCCTCCAGAAACGCGCCCTGCGCCTCGCGGTGGGTCAGATCGACGGTGCGCACGACCCGGAAGCCGCCTTCCAGGGCCACCTGGCGCAACAGCTCGTCCCGACGCTCCAGGCGCCGGTTGGACGCCAGCATCGGATACAGGACCACCGTGCCGTCATGATGGAAGCTGACCCAATTGTTGGGAAAGACCGCGTCCGGCTTGGGCGGCTCCGGGGTGTCCCGCCCGATGACCACCTCGACACCGGTCCGCTGCAGCTGGTCCGCGAGACGATCGAACTCCCGCAGAGCGGATGACTGCGCATCCACGGAACCCTCCCCCCCCTGCCCGGGGGTGGGCGCCGACTGGAAGCCGTTGCTGGCCGCCGTCTGCGGATTGAATCCGAATCGCGCCGGTCGAACCATGAGCACGGCGGCGGCGCTCTGAGGTTCCGCGGTGGTCGGGGTCGATGGCGGCATGGCGCGGACTATAGCAGGCCCAGACTCCGGGCCGGGCCGCCGTGCGGATTTCCCGTTGACAGGGAACGCCAGTTTCATCATGGTAACGACGCAGCGACGGCGTACAACCCGGAGAGGTCGCCCGAACGCCGGACGCTGCCCGCGGGGCCGGTTCCGGCAAATCAACGCAACAGGCTCGTGTGCCAATTTGGGGTGGATGCATTGCCGGTTTCAACGACCAATCTCTTCCGGATGCTGGCGGCCATGGCCTTCGCGGCGAGCTCACCGGCGGCATCCCGACACCATGGAACACCGCCGACCCCCGCGGCGCCGGCCGCGGACATCCGCACCTATGCCTTCACCTTCGACACCCTGCTGGAAGACGCCAAACGGCGGGCCCAGAAGCCCTATGCACCTCAGAGAAATACGGTCCCGGCGGGCCTGGACAAGCTGAGCCCGGAACAGTACCGAAGCATTCACTTCAACCCTGACGCCGGCATTTGGCGGGCCGAACAGGTTCCCTTCCGCCTCGAACTGCTGCGCGCCGGGTTCAACCTGCCGTCGGTCGCGGTGACCGTGTCGACGGTGCAGGACGGCAAGGCGCAGGATCTGGTGGCGACGCCGGCCATGTTCCAGATCAGTCCGTCCCTGCCCCAACTGAGCACCAAGGTGTCGCTGCCCGTGTCGGGGTTCCGCCTCCGCAGCCAGATCAACTCGAAGCCGGTCTGGGACGAATTCCTGGTGTTCCAGGGCGCGAGCTACTTTCGCGCCGTGGCCCAGCATCTCTTGTACGGCCTGTCGGCGAGGGGTCTGGCGATCAACACGGCCGAACCCTCCGGCGAGGAATTCCCGGTGTTCACCCATTTTTGGGTGGAACGGCCGGCGCCGCGGGCCGAATCCATCGTGATCTACGCGTTGCTCGAAAGCGACTCCGCCACCGGGGCGTACCGCTTTGCCGTGCGCCCGGGCGCCGCGACCGTGATGGACGTCGACTGCACGATCTTTCCCCGCAACGACATGCGTGTCGTCGGAATTGCGCCGCTGACGTCGATGTTCCTGTTCGACGAGACCAATCGCGGGCGCCTCGACGACTATCGTCCGGAGGTGCATGACTCCGATGGGCTGATGATCGAATCGGCTTCGGGGGAACAGATTTTCCGGCAGCTCGCCAACCCCATCAAATTGCAGGTGTCGAGCTTCACGACCCAGCCGCCCAAGGCCTTCGGTCTGGTGCAGCGATCCAGGCAGCAGAGCGACTTCCAGGACTTCGAGAACCAGTACGAACGGCGGCCCAGCGCCTGGGTGGAGCCCAAGGGCGATTGGGGCCCGGGCGGGGTCGAGTTGGTGGAGATTCCCTCCGGCCGTGAAAGCAACGACAACATCGTGGCGTTCTGGCGCCCCGCCCATGGTCTGACCGCGGGCCATCCGGCGCACTTCGAATACCGCATCACGTGGCTGGCGGAGCCGGCGCTGCCCAAGGGCATGGGCAAGGTGGTCGCCACGCGTTCCGGCGCCAGCCTCGATGGAAGGCGCCGCGTGTTCATCCTCGATTTCGGCGGTGCCGGGGAAAAAATCGACGGTCTGCGGCTCGACCTCTCCGCGTCCACGGGCAGGATATCCAACGCGACTTTGATGTCGAACGCCGCGATCCACGGGCTGCGCGCCAGTTTCGAGATCGATCCGAACGATGCCGATCTCATCGAACTGCGGTTGCGCGTCATGCGCGGCGACAAGCCGGTCACCGAGACCTGGCTCTACCGGTGGACCGCCACGTGAGCATCGCCGCCGCAACTGCGCGCCCGGAAGGCTCGGGCGGCATGCCGCCCGAGTCCCCCCTGGACATGCCGTCCCAGGACCTGCGCTACAAACCGTCGCGTCGCACGCGGGAACGGTCGACGGCCGCCGCACTGTATGCACGCTTCATCCTCGTCACGACGACCGTCGCGGTATCCACCTACGGGATCTACCAGATGCTGCAGGTCGTGCGCTTCGCCAGCATGACGCTGCTCCAGGGCCTGATGATCTTCTTCTTCGCGGTGTCGCTGGGCTGGATCGCGTTCGCGGCCGGTTCGGTGCTCGCCGGCGCATCGAAGCGCCGCGATCCGACCGGGCGCCAGGCGGGCGCGGACGCAAACACCCTCACGGCCCTCGTCATGCCGATCTACAACGAGGACCCGTTGCGCACGACGGCCGCGCTGCAGTCCATGGCGGAGGCGCTCGCGGCGACCACGGCCGGTGCATCGCGGGATGCGGCGCCGGCGCACCGCTTCGAAATCGCGTTGCTGTCGGACTCGACGAACGCGGACGCGTGGATCCGCGAAACCGTCGCGATCGACCGGCTGCGCGGCGCGCTGGGCGGAGTGATGCCGGTCTGGTACCGGCGGCGCTGGCAGAACATCGCGCGCAAATCGGGGAACGTGGAGGATTTCGTGAGCCGCTGGGGCGGGCGCTACGACCACATGATCGTGCTCGACGCCGACAGCCTGATCGATGCGCCCACGTTGCTGCGCCTGGTGCGGGTCATGCACGCGGATCCGGCGCTGGGGATCCTGCAGACGGCGCCGCAGCTCATCGGCGCACGCACGTTCTTCGGCCGCCTGCAGCAGTTCGCGGCCTGTGTGTACGGCCCCGTGATCACGCGCGGCCTGTCCGCGTGGTCGGGCGACAGCGGCAACTATTGGGGGCACAACGCGGTCATCCGCATGCGGGCCTTCGCGCAGAACTGCGGCCTGCCGCTTCTCGAGGGACGCAAGCCCTTTGGCGGGCACGTTCTGTCCCACGATTTCGTCGAGGCGGCGCTCATCCGGCGCGGCGGCTGGAAGGTCCGCATGGTCACCGACTGCGGCGGATCCTGGGAGGAATCCCCGCCGTCGTTGATCGACGTCGCGGTGCGCGACCGCCGCTGGGCGCAGGGCAATTTGCAGCACATGAAGATCATCGGCGCCGCCGGCCTGAGCTTCACCAGCCGGCTGCACCTCGGCATCGGCATCATGAGTTACCTCTCCTCGCCGTTGTGGTTGTTGATGCTGGGGATCGGCTTCGCCCTGGCCGTGCAGTCGCACCTGATCCGCCCCGAATATTTCAATCACGACTTCCAGCTGTTTCCCACCTGGCCGCGCTTCGACGTCGAACTGATGATGAACCTGTTCTGGTTCAGCATGGTCGTGTTGTTGATCCCGAAGATGCTCGGGCTCGTCCGCGCCGTCTGCTCCCGCCGGATTCGCCGCGGCGGCGGCGGCGTCATCGGTGTCCTCGCCAGCTGCCTGCTGGAAACCATCCTGTCGGCCCTTTACGCCCCGATATTGATGCTGGTTCAGAGCCGCCATGTGTTCGAGGTTTTCATGGGCCGAGACTCGGGTTGGAAGCCGCAACGCCGCGACAGCGGCGGCACCACGTGGAGCGACGCCTGGCTTTTTCACAAGCGTCACATGCTTCTCGCCTGCGTGACGGCCGTCATCGTCTATTTCCTCTCGCCGTCGTTGCTGGCCTGGGTGTCCCCCGCACTCCTCGGGTTGTTCCTCGCGGTCCCCTTGTCGCGCGCCAGCGGCAGCGTCGCGCTCGGGACCGCACTGTCGCGCCTCGCGCTGCTGCGCACCCCCGATGAAGTGGACCGGCCCGCCCTCGTGGCGCGGCGCGGCGAACTGCTGGCGCTCGCGCCGGAATTGCCGGAGGACGGCCTGAGGTATCTGGCGCGCAACCGCGAAGCACGGCTGGTGCATGCCGCCGGCAACCTGCCCCGACCCCGGGATCCGCGCGGCAAACCGGACCCGAACGCCTTCACCGCCGCACAGAAGCTGACCGATGCCCGCTCGCTCGATGAGGCGTTGGGATGGCTCACGCCGGTCGAAAGGGTCGAAGTCGCGGCCGACGCCCGGCTGCTCAATCAGCTCGCATCGTTGACCGATGCCGAGCCCTCAGAATCTCCGATCTAAAGGACTCAAATGATGATCGCCCGACGCACCCTGTTGAAATCGGCACTCGGCTGGGCTGCGGGACAGGCCGCCTGCGCCGCACCGCCAGCGGCGGCGCCGCAAGCCGCCGCCGCGGCTCCGCAGACGCCCTTCGCGAGCGGACAGCCGCAGCCCTTCGACTATGCCTGGCTCAAGGGTCAGGCGCATCATCTCGCGAGCAACGCCTATCAGGAAACCAAGGACGCCCTGCCGCCCGCCATGGCGAAGCTCGGGTACGATCAATATCAATCCATCCGCTTCCGCACCGATCGCTCCGTCTGGGGGGATGCCGGACTGGCGTTCCGCCTGCAGTTCTTCCACGTGGGCCGCACCTTCAACCAACCGGTGCATTTGTTCGAGGTCGTCGACGGCCAGGCCCGCGAAATCCTCTATGACCCCGCCATGTTCGAGTGGGACAAGAGCGGCGTCGACCCCGCGTCGATGAAGGATCGGGCGGGGTTCGCGGGATTCCGCGTGCAATTCGTGACGAACTGGCGGGCCGATGTCGCGGCGTTCCTTGGCGCGAGCTATTTTCGCGCCGTCGGCGGCGACACCCGCCAATACGGGCTGTCGGCCCGGGCGCTCGCGGTGGACACCGCGTTTCCGCGCCCGGAGGAATTTCCACGGTTCACGTCCTTTTGGTTCGAACGGCCGGCGCGCGACTCGGGGACCTTGACGCTTTACGCACTGTTGGACAGCCCCAGCATCTCAGGCGCCCTGCGGATGCAGATCTCCCCCGGGGGCACCCTCGTCATGAACGTCGACAGCGCGCTATATCCCCGCAAGCCCATCGAGCGTTTGGGGATCGCCCCGCTCACCAGCATGTTCTTCTATGGGGAAAACGATCGCCGCGCCGCCAACGACTGGCGGCCGGAGATTCACGATTCGGACGGGCTGTCGATGTGGACCGGCGCCGGGGAATGGATCTGGCGGCCGCTCGTCAATCCGCCGCAGCTGCACTTGAATTCGTATCTCGACGACAATCCGCGCGGCTTCGGCCTGCTGCAGAGGGACCGCAACTTCGATCACTACCAGGACGACGGCGTGTATTACGAAAAGCGCCCCAGCTTGTGGGTGGAGCCGAAAATCGGACCGAACGGCGGCTGGGGCAGGGGCGCGGTGCAGTTGGTAGAAATTCCGACCGTCGATGAAACCTTCGACAACATCGTGGCCTTTTGGAATCCCTCGGAAAAACCCAGACCAGGCCAGGAGCTGTTGTTCAGCTACCGGATGTATTGGGGTACGAAAATGCCCTATGGATCGCCGTTGGCGCAAACCGTCGCGACACGCACCGGGATCGGCGGCACGGTCGGGACCAAGCGGCAATACTATTCATGGCATTTCGCGGTGGACTTCGCCGGCGGCGAGCTGGGCGCGTTGGCGAAGGACGCACCGGTCGAGGCGGTGATCACCGCGTCGCGGGGGCAAACCGAGCACGTCACCGCCCATCTGGTCCAGGAATTCAACGGCTACCGCGCCCTCTTCGACTTGAGGCCGCCCGACGACGGCGTGGAACCCATCGACCTGAGATTGTATTTGCGGGTGGATGGCCGGCCGCTGACGGAGACTTGGATCTACCAATGGACGCCGCCGTCCCCGAAGGAGCGCAAGCAGGCGCTGCTCTGAACGCCGCCCCGGTCAACCGGCGGCGCCGAGCACGAGCACGTGCTCGCGCGCGGACACCACCACGCCGCCCGGCTGTTCCACCGTGACGGCGAAGGCTTTGGCGGACCGCACGGGCAGCCCGGCGTGGATCGGAATCACCACCTCGGCGGAATTGGCAGGCACATCGAAGACACCCCCGTCCACCGGGTAGCGCTGGTCGCGATCCCCGTCGAAGATCCAGAGTTGGTACTGTCGAACTTTCGGATCGTTGGCGGCAAGGCCGACGAAGTGCAGGAATCCCTTCTGCGTGACCGGATCCCAAACGGCATCGCCGGTGACTCCGGCGGCCGCGGGGTCCTTGGTGGCCGCCAGCGGGACCTTGAGCGTGTCCGGGCGGGCCATCAGCGCCGCGCGTTCCTGCTGCAGGGTCGGCTGCGCGGGCGGCGGACGCAACCAGGCGATCAATGCCAGCAACAGGCAGGCGGCGGCGGCGAACCATGGCAGGGTGCCGCCGCGCCGAGCGGGCGCCGGGGAGCCGCCGGCGGACGCCGCGGACAGTACGCCCGGGAAGGCAAAATGGTCCTGCGCCGCGTGTTCGATCCGCGCGCGCAATGCCGCCGGCAGCGGCTCCCCGGACGAGCTTCCCGCGAGAGTGATCGCCGCCGCCGCCAGTTCGAAGTCGCGCAGGGTCTGGGTCGCGGCCGCGCTGTCCGACGCATCGAGCACGCGCTGTTCAGCCGGCGACAACCCCTCGGTCGCTTGCTTGACCAGCAAGTCCACCAAGGCGTCGTCGGGCTGGCTTTGCGTACCCGTCTCGGACATCAAACCCTCGCAGAGACGCCGGCGGCATCTACGTTCATATACTCGCGCACCGTGATGAGACCGCGCCGCATGAATGATTTCACCGTGCCGAGCGGCATCCCCAGGCGCGCGGCGATTTCGGACTGACTCAGGCCGTGCAGCAGACCGAGTTCCAACACCTGGCGTTGTTCGGGACGCAGATGCTGCAGCGCCCGGGCGGCCTGTTCGGCCTCGAGGGAAATTTCCGAGGCCGTACCGGGGTCCGACCAGGCGATGGAATCCAGGACATCGACGGAGTCCATGGGCGGTTCGCCACGGGTCTTGCGCAGGCGGTCGATCAGGCGGCGGCGGGCAATCATCGCGATGAACACCTTTACCGAGCCCTGTGTGGCGTCGAAGCGGCCCGCACTTCGCCAAATGTCCAGAAAGATTTCCTGCGTCGCGTCCTCGGCATCGGACGGAGAGCGCGTCAGGCGCCGCGCCAGGCTCCACACGAGCGCACCGTAGTCGTCGATGCATTCGCGCACGGCGGCCGCATCCCCGCGAGCTATCCGTTGGAGTACGGAGGAACTCATGGCTTGCATCGATCAAATATTCGCATCAAGCGCAAGGGCGGATTCAACCGTGTTTGAATTATCTGGGGGAGGAAGATACCAAGAAAGCGCGCCGCGCGCTGCGGTCCGGGGGCCGCAAGACGCCGCCGATCGTCGGAGCGGCGCTAGGCGCGGCCGCCGAGGCGGTCCCTCAATGCGGGCAGCCGCTGCGTGTCCCCCGTGGGCAGGCGAATCTCCGCTTCGCGCCTGAGCCATGGCTGGGCCCGGCGCGGATCGAGGATCGCCCAGCGGTACTCGTTCAATTCCTTCTTGAGCAGCGGCAGCAAGGCGCCCTGCGATACGGCGCGGCTCTCGGGGGATTCGACCAGTGCGCCGCAATACACCTTGAAGTATTCCGAATACAGCTCCTCGTAGCGCTGCATCGGATCGAGGAAGGAGGGGTCCTCTACCACGTCGCTGCCAAGGTGCCTGGTGCAGAGGAAGCTGCACGCCTTGCGCAGGTAGACGCTGTGTTCGGCCACCACGGCATTCGGGTAGCTGCGGCCGGGACGAAAGTGCGCCATCACCCGGGCGCGCTCGACACCCCGAACTTCGCTGCGGCGCATGTACTGAAAGAGGGCCTTTCCGTGCAGCAGCCGAAAGGTGGCGTGTTTCAACGCCGCGACCTGGGCCCGCCGCAGGCCGCAATTGGCGAGCTGGCGCATCAGATTCGAATGTTCGCTCTCCCAATGCGACCAGGTGGCGGGGTTCTCGAAGATCCTGCGCGCGATCAGCTGTTCGTTGCCGTCGGAACTCTTCAATGCGGCCTGAACCCGCTCGGTGGACTCCCGCATGAGCCGCGAGTGACTGATCGAATGGCTGAGCATTCATCCCTCCTTGAGCCCAGATTCCGGCCAATTCAACGATATGTCAAAGCGTTGCCATCCACCGACAACCGGCCGGGCGGCTAGGCCCGCTCCGGTTCGGCCGCCGCCGCTACCGCCAGATGCACCTGGTTTCTGCCCGCCCTCTTGGCTACATACACCGCTGCGTCCGCGCTGGCAATCAGATTTTCCCCCCAGGCGCCCAGCGTATCGCTGGCGGCGACGCCGATGCTGCACGTGAGCTGGATGGGCCTGCCGTAACCGTCCACCCGGACGTTCGCGACCCGTTCGAGAATGCGCTGTGCGATCGGCAGCGCGGCGGCGGCATCCGCGCCGCTCAACAGCACCACGAACTCCTCGCCGCCATAGCGGCCGATCGCGTCCGACTGGCGAAGCTCCGCATGAATCGGCTCGATGATCGCGCGCAGACAGGCATCGCCGGCCTGGTGCCCGAAGGAGTCGTTGATCAGCTTGAAATGATCCAGATCGATGAACAGCAGCGCGGTCGGCAGGCCGCGGCTGCGGGCGCGGGAGCACGCGGCGTCGACCCGCTCGATCAGCGAGCGGCGATTCAACACGCCCGTGAGCGGGTCGGTCTGCGCCCGACGCTCGGCATCGCTCAGGGCGTCGCGCTGCTGCCTTAGACGGTCGGCGACGCCCAGGGCGATGAGTATCGCCGCCGCCACCATCGAGGCCGGCAGTCCGTAGTAGTAGAGCGCCGAATCGTCGTTCTGCGAATCCATGAGGAGAAACCGCGCAGCCACGGCGAGGGTGGAGCCTTCGAGCAGCGCCCATGCGATCAGAAACCAGCCGGCCGCCCGATTGCCGCGTCGCCAGCTCAGGTAGGCCACCACCAGGGTGAACACCGCCAGGCCGCAGAAAATCGCGTTGCCGACCGCGTTCACCAGGATTCCGTAGCCGAACAGCTTGGCGACGTTGGCGGCGGTGAGGATGCCGAAGACCACCGCCAGCCAGCCGAAAGCCGAGTAGATCCGCGGCCAATAGCGCCGCAAATCGGTGATTTCGCGCGTGAACAAGCACGACACCACCCCGCTCAGGCCCACCGGGACGTTCCAGGCGAAGGACATCAGGGGCCGCGCGAGGGACAGCCCCGGCCAGTCGAATCCCTGGCCGGACAAAAATACGATGTACAAAGATTCCAGGAAGAACAGGCTCGCGTACAGCACGAAGAGCTGCTCCGCCAGCAGGAACCAGATCAACAACGCCGCGCAGGCCAGCGACAGCAAGGCCCCCACGGTAAGCGCTATCATGCGCGCGTGTCCGGCGCCGCGGTCGAGAATCCCGCCCAGGGTGGAGGTGGACACGGTGAGGTCACGCAATTCGCCGCCCGCCGATTCGACGTGGGCGTAGAGCGGCCGGCCGGCCGCCCCGGACGGCACGGTGAACACCTTGTCCTGCGTACCGCGAAAGCCCGGCAACTCGGCGGCGCCGGGAATCGGCCCGACCGCGGAGAACAGCTCGATGCGGGTCCGCCGCGAAGCATGAAACACCAGGACCGGAATGCCGGACCCATCGCCGGCGCCGGCCAACGGCACGAGCTTCAACCAACAGGCCCGAGGCCCGGGACGCATCCGGCGGTCCGGCAAGGATTCGAGGGACGCATCGAAGGTTCCGGCAACGACGGAGCGCGGCGCGGCGTCGGGAGCGGCGGCCCGGAGCAGGCCGACGTCGAGCGATTCAGCGGCAGCGGCAACGCGGGGGGATGCATTCGCGATGACAAGCAATAACGCCGTCGCCATCCAGCCACGCAATTGTCGGCTCCGCGGTGTGAACTCAATAGCGGCGCGACAACAACCAGTTGGCCAGGGAACGCAGCGGCGCCGCACGCTCTCCGAACACGTCGAGCGCACCGAGCGCCTGATCGTGAAGCAAGTTTACACGCTCCTGTGAGGCGCGGATGCCGATGATCGAGGGATGCGTCGGTTTGTCGCGTTGGCTGTCCGCGCCCGTGGCCTTGCCGAGCGTCGACACATCGCCCAGCACGTCGAGCAGATCGTCCTGAATCTGGAACGCGAGGCCGATGGCCGTCGCAAATTCATTGAGCGCCGCGTACCGGCGGGGCTCGAGCTGTGCGGCGCATTCGGCCGCCATGAGCACGCTCGCGCGAATGATGGCGCCGGTCTTGCGCGCATGCATGTCCTCGACCTCGGCGATGTCGGGCCGCTGACCCTGGACCTGGAGGTCGATCGCCTGACCGCCCGCCATCCCGAAGGTACCGCTGGCCTCGCACAGCAGGTCGACCAGGCGCAGGCGGATCGCCGGCGAGGACGGGAGCGCCGGATCGCGCGCCAGCAATTGAAAAGCGAGTGGCTGCAGGGCATCCCCGACGAGCACCGCCGTCGCCTCGTCGAAGGCCTTGTGACAGGTCGGCCGGCCCCGCCGCAGGTCGTCGTCATCCATGGCGGGAAGGTCGTCATGCACCAGGGAGTACACGTGGATGAGTTCGACGGCGCACGCCGCCGCCTCGACCTCGCCTTCTGTCAATCCGAGAGTACGTGCGGTGGCAAACAACAATGCCGGACGGATGCGCTTGCCGCCGCCGAGAACGCTGTAGCGCATGGCCTCGTGCAGCCGCGTCGGCACCGCGTCGGCCGGCGGCAGGCGGGCGTCCAGGGCACGTTCCATGCGAACGCGCCAGGATTCGAGTTGCGCAGCGAAGTCCTCCGGGTCAGCCGGCCCGTTCTGCGCCGCGGCAATCCGATCGGCTGCGTTGTTCAGACGAATTCTCCCATCCGACGCGGGCTCAACGCTGCTCGGCCGCGACTTCTTCCGCTTCCCGGCGCATCCGTTGCACCTGCGCAACGGGAACGGAGGCGACCGTCGGGTAACGATGCCCGTCGCCGTATTCGATGGGCAATTCCGGCGCCAACGGTCCCCCGACGCGCGGGCCGCGGAGCGACGCCAGGAGCGCCTTCAGCGGGTGACTGAACGCGTCGTTGACCGCGGTGCCCTCGAACCCGCAATGCGCCATGCAATTGTCGCAGCGCGGATTCTTTCCCACGCCGTAGTTGCCCCACTCCGTATCGTCGATCAGGGACTTGTAGGAGTCAGCATAGCCCTCGTCGGACAACAGATAACACGGTCGCTGCCAGCCGAATACGTTGTACGTGGGCATGCTCCACGGCGTGCATTGATAGGTTTGATTGCCGGCCAGGAAGTCCAGGAACAGCCCTGAATGGTTGAACGACCAGGGTATGCCCGTGGGGCGGTTCTTGCGTCGGCTGAAAATTCCGCGGAACAGCTGCTTGCTCGCGGTGCGCCCGAGGAATACGTCCTGCCGCGGTGCGTGATGGTAGCTGTACCCGGGCGACACCATGATGCCGTCGATCCCCAATTGCATGGCGGTATCGAAGAATTCAGCGACGTCCTGGGGGTTCTCGCCGCTGAACAGCGTGCAATTGATGGTGACGCGGAATCCCTTCCCGCGCGCCAGCTTGATGGCGGCGACCGCCTTGTCGTAAACGCCTTCCTGGCACACCGATTCATCGTGCCGTTCCCGGTTGCCGTCCAGGTGGATGGAGAAGGTCAGGTAGGGGGAAGGCTGGTAGTCGTCGATGTGCTTGGCCAGCAGGATGGCATTCGTGCACAGGTAGACGAACTTCTTGCGTGCGACGATGCCCGCGACGATTTCGGGCATCTCCTTGTGGATCAGCGGTTCGCCCCCCGGAATCGACACCATCGGCGCGCCGCACTCGTCGACCGCGCGCAGCGCATCCTCGACGCTCATCCGCTTTTGCAGGATTTCCTTCGGATAGTCGATCTTGCCGCACCCGGAGCAGGCGAGATTGCACATGAAAAGGGGTTCGAGCATCAGCACCAGGGGATAGCGCTTGACGCCGCGAAGCTTGCGGCCCGCCAGATAGCGGGCAACTCGATAGGATTGCAGGAGGGATATGGCCATGCGCCATCTTACCGCGACCGGGCGTTTCTGGAACTCAATTTTGCTTATGCAGGGCGAGGACGGCATCCCGATGGTCGCGCCATATTCGAGCCCACTCCAGCATGAACCACGGGGTGAACGCCGCCCCCCCTCGCAGGGCCAGTTCGGCGTGCAAGGCCTCCGGGCTCACCCACCGCCAGGCCACGATTTCCAGCGGATCGACGGCCACGGGACCGGAGCTCCCGCCGATGAAAACCGAACACAACTCGTGCTCCGATCCGGTGGCGTCGAACCGCGCCTGATATTCGAATTTGTAGAGGAACTGCAGCGGGCAGCTCAAGCCCAATTCCTCGCGCAACCGGCGCCGAACGGCGGCCTCCATGCTTTCCCCGCCGCGCGGATGACTGCAGCAGCTGTTCGACCAGTAGAGCGGCCACAGGCGCTTCGTCGCCGCCCTCTGCTGGATCAGCAACTCACCCGCATCGTTGAAAATGAGCAGCGAAAAGGCCCGGTGCAGAATGCCGCCGCCCTCGTGGCACCGGGCCTTGTCGAGGCGCCCGATGTCGCGGTCTGCGGCGTCCACGAGGATCAGGGCATCGGGATCCGGGCCGCCGTCGCGGGCCTGGCGATCCGCCTGGCCGCGCTCCCCGTCGACGGAATCACGCACGGCGGACCCGCTCGCTCTCCCGGCACCCTGGGCGACGTTGGCTCATGAGCCGATCATAGCCGTGGGGCAAACCCCTGCGCCACCCCGCCATGGCCGTCAAAGCAGGCCACGTTCGCGGAACCACCGCACGGCATCGTCGAAGGCCTCGGCCGGCGGCCGCCAGCGGTATCCCAGCTCCTGCACCGCCTTGGCGCTCGAGAAAAACATGCGTTTGCGCGACATCCGCACGCCCTCCAGAGTGACCCGGCCGCTGCGACCGGTCACCTTGGCCACAAGTTCGGCGACATGGGCGATCGGCAGCACCGCCGCATAGGGCAGCCGGATGCGCGGAGGCCTGCGGCCGACCCGTTGTGCAATGTAGGCGAGGATGTTTCGCAGCGTCATATCCTCGCCGCCCAGAATGTACCGCTCACCCGTGCGGCCCCGGTGGAACGCCATCAAGTGACCTTGGGCCACGTCATCGACGTGCACGATGTTGAGACCGGTGTCGACGTACGCGGGCATGCGTCCGGCGGCGGCGTCCAACACCAGCTGGCCGGTCGGCGTGGGCTTCACGTCGCCCGGCCCCACCGGCGTCGACGGATTGACGATGACGGCCGGCGCGCCGGCACTCGCCGCATCGAGCACGACCTGTTCGGCCAGAAATTTCGAGCGCTTGTAATGGCCGATCATCGCGGCGAGCGACACCGGCGTCCGTTCGTCCCCCGGGGTGCCGTCGGCGGGTATCCCCATCGTCGCGACGCTGCTGGTGTAGACGATCCTGCGGGTTCCCGCCTGCATGGCTGCCGTCAACAGGTTGCGGGTGCCGTCCACGTTGGTGCGGTACAACGCGGAAGGGTCCGGAGCGCCCAGACGATAGTCGGCCGCCACGTGAAACAGGGCATCGCAGTCGGCCAATGCGCCGCCGAGCGAGGCGGCGAGGGTCAGGTCGCCGACCGCCACGTCCAGCGGCAATCCCCCTAGATTGGCGCGATTCGAGCCGGCGCGCACCAATACGCGCACCTGCCAGCCCTCGGCCAGAAGACATCTGGCCACCGCGGCGCCGACGAATCCCGTAGCACCGGTCACGAGGGCCCTCATGCGCGCGACGCCAGGGCCCCGCCGCGGGCGGCCGCCGCCAGCGCCCGGGTGGCGGAGCGATATCGCCGGGCGAGCCGCAGCAGCGGCAGGAGCTGCAGCGGGGAGCGGACGACGCCGAGCACGACGCGCGGGATGCAGAGGGGGCCGTCGCCGCTCGCGCGCATGACGGCCGGGGGCAGATCATCGGCGGCCGTGTCCACGATCGCCCGCACCGCCAGGAACGGCAGGTCGCGGGCGGCAGCGACTTCGGCCACCGCCAGGCTTTCCATGTCGACCGCGGCCGCGCCCGTGTCGCGGAATGCGGCCGCCTTGCCCGCGACATCGCCGATGGGCATCGCACAGGTGAGCAGGCTCCCTCCTGCGACGATGTGGCCCTGCGGAATCGACCGGCGAACCAGGTCGCGCCAGTGATCGGCCGTGGGCAGGGCGGCGAGGCCGCGCGAGACGATCATGTGCGGAAGGCAAATGGTGCCCGCCTCAAGAGCCGGGTCCAGGCCGCCGGCCATCCCCCAACTGACGAGGCCGGTGGCGCCCGAGTCGATGAGTGCGCGCGCCGCGGAGGCTGCCGCGATGCCGCCCATCCCGCTGACGGCCACCAGGGTGCCATTAGGCGCCGAGAACAGCCCATCGCCCCTGCGTGACAGGTGACCCAAGGTGCGCGCCTCTGCGCCGAGCGCAGCGACGACACCTGCAACGCTCAATGAGTGATTCCGCGGCGCGTGAGCGTTCGGTAGGCAGCCAGCGCCCAAAGCGGGAAATAGCCGCTGTAGCCGTGATACTTGAGATAGAACACGCGCGGAAACCCGGGCGCCGTGAAGGTGGGGTCGTGCCACAGGCCGTCCGCCTGCTGGGTGCGCAGCAAATGCTCGACGCCTCGGCGTACGGTGTCCGTGCCGGCCTCACCCGCCGCGAGCAGGCCGAGCAGCGCCCACGCCGTCTGGTAGGGTGTGCTGGCCGCACGGGCGCAGCTGCGCGCATAGGTATCGTTGCTCTCGCCCCAACCCCCGTCGGCATTCTGCCGGTGCTTGAACCAATCCACGGCCTTGCGCACCGCGGGGTCCTGAGCACCGAGGCCGGCCTGCGCCAGACCGGTCAACACGGACCAGGTGCCATAGATGTAGTTCGTGCCCCAGCGGCCGAACCACGACCCGTCGCCTTCCTGATTCTTGCGCAAATAGTCCACCGCGCGTGCCAGCGCCGCCTTGTCCTGCGGGCGCGCCACCCTCGACAACACCGTCACAACGCGCGCCGTCACGTCGGCGGTGGGCGGATCGAGCAGCGCGCCGTGATCGGCGAACGGAATTTTGTTGAGCGAGTAATAGGTGTTGTCGGCGTCGAAGGCGGCGAAACCGCCGTCGCTGCTCTGCATGCCGACCAGCCAGTCCAATGCCCGGCGCACGCTCTCACCGTACTCCTCCGAGTTGGGCGCCTGGTGCATCGCCCAGGCCACCACCGCCGTATCGTCCAGGTCAGGATAGTAGCTGTTGGCAAATTGGAACGCCCAGCCACCGCAGGCGAGCCCCGGCCGATTGACCTGCCAGTCGCCGGGCTCGTCCAGAACCTGTTCGGTCTGGAGCCAGTCGAGGGCCCGCGTCGCCGCACCGTTCGCAGCGGTGTCCGCAGCCTCCTGCATGGCGAGGCTCGCGAGCGCGGTATCCCAGACCGGAGAGACGCACGGCTGGCAATACGCGCTGGACGGACCGACGACCAACAACTTCTCCAGGGCGCGCTTGGCGGTGACGCGCCGCGGATCATCGTCCGGGTAGCCCAGGATCGTCATCGCCTCCAGGGCGTTGACCATCGCCGGAAAGATCGCGCCGAGACCGTCCTCGCCGTTCAACCTTTCGAGCATCCAGTCCTCCGCGCGCTGCGTCGCGCGCGCGCGCATGCCCCGCGGTATGAACGGATCGATCATGCGGCCGAGCCGGTCGGCGAGGAGAAAGGCGCGCGCGATCATCCCCCCCTGTTTCACGGCGTCACGGAAGTAATGCCGTTCATCCTCCGGCGGCGTAGTGAAGAGTTCGCGGATGTCGACCTTGCGCGGATTCCTGGCGAGCGGCTTGCGCGTGCACAGAATGAACAGCGGCACCATGACCGTCCGCGACCAATACGCGACCTTGTCGAGATGGAAAGGAAACCATTTCGGCAGCAGCATGATCTCGACCGGAATGTACGGCACGCCGCGCCAGGGAAGCTGGCCGAACAGGGCGAGGGCGATGCGGGTGAACACGTTGGAGCGCGCGGCCCCGCCGCGCTCGAGTATCGCCTCCCGGGCGCGGGTCATGTGCAGCGCCTGTGGATCGTCGCCCGCGAGCTTCAGCGCATAGTAGGCCTTGACCGTGCAGCTCATGTTGAAGTCGCCGCCGTGGTACAGGGGCCATCCGCCATGCCCGGCCTGGTGCGCACGCAGATACACCGCGAGCTTCCTCTCGAGCCCCGCATCGATTTCATCCAGGAAGTGCATCATCATGATGTACTCCGCCGGAATGGTGCAGTCGGCCTCGAGTTCGAACAACCAATACCCCTGTGCACTCTGGCGGGCGATGAGGGCATCGCGGGCCTCGGTGATGCCGCAGTCCAACCCGCCGACCAGCGGGGTCTTCGCCAAGGTGTGCGACACGATGTCGGCCCGCGGGTGCGGAGCGGGAGGCTGCTGATTGCTGGGTTTGTGGGCGATCCGGCTCATGTTGCCGAACTCCCCCGGGAGCGGCGCGCGACCCGCTCCGGCGGGTGCTCGAGCGACCGCCCAGCGGCCGCCGCGTCGTCGCCGACCAGGTGCACCGGAAGTGGGCGGCGCGTCTCGCCCACGCGCGCCAGCGGCAGCCCGTGGGCGGCCCGGGCGAACAGGCGACGCAGCATCCATGCATTGCGGTTCGCCAGATCAGTGGAAATTCGGGTCATGGCGACCGCCCTGCGTGACACCTTCACCTGGACACCTGCGGTAAACCTCGGATTTCGATTAATTTTCTGCAACGTGAGCACCGCCAGGCCGACGGCCCAAAGGCAGAAGCGCCGGATGCCGGTCTCCCTCCCGGGGATCAGCAGGGTGTACTCGAGAGCGTTGCGCAGGTGCCCGTGCGCGATCGCGACGAGTTCGAGCATGCCCGCGGTGAATTTGGGGTCGTAGGGGTCGGACACCACGAGCGCCAGATCGACACCATGGCGCGAAAATACTTCCTGGGGCAGCCAGCAGGCGCCGCGGGCGCGGTCTTCCCAGACATCCTTCAGGATGTTGGTCATCTGCAGGCCTTGGGCGAACGACACCGAAAGGTTTTGCAGCCCGGCACGGCGGCGCGCGATTGCGGGTGAATATTCACAAAACAGCTCGGTCAGCATGTCGCCCACGACACCGGCGACGTAGTAGCAATAGTCGTCCAAATCGATTATTCGCGGCAGTCCGCGCAGGCTTGCCGTGGCCTGAAAACGTGGCATTCCATAGCACATCAGTTCGACGCAGCGATGGATCGCCGCGCGCTCCGCGGCAGCGAGGGCGTCCGTCACGTTGATGACGCGCTGCATGTTCGCCACCAGATCGCGTTCGGTCGGCAGCGTGCCGCTCGAGAGCCGGCCGGTAATCTCCGCCGCCAGCGCCCGCCCATCGCAGCGGCCGGTCAACGCCGACATGAAGCGCTGCAGGAAGGACAGGGTCTCGGCGGGGGACAACGCCGGTTCGTCCTCGATGGTGTCCGCGATCCGGCAAAGCAAATAGGCGTTGGTCACCGAAACCCGCAGCGCGGCCGGCAGTTGCGGTATCGTCAGCGCAAAAGTGCGCGAAACGTGCGGCAGTATCTGGTCTTGATAAACTGCGTCGGAAATGCCGGAATCCATGCGGACAGTATCTCGGAAATTGAAAGGTATAGCACCACCTCGCCGGGTCGGGTGTGGCGCGAATCACCCCGGTACCCCGGCCAGCGGGCGGCCGGGAAACCCGGCAGGGACTATAGCGGCGCACTACCGTAGCCGCAACCTTGTAGCAATTTTGCTACAGGACGTCAGTCGTTGCCAGCCCGGGGCCGCGGCAGTATAAACTGCGTCAAATGTCAGCTACACCCTCGACCTACCCCCTGCTCGAATCCATCGACACACCGGCCGACCTGCGCCGCCTGCCGCCGGCCAAACTGGCGGAACTGGCCTCCGAACTGCGCGAGTTCCTGATCCAGAGCGTCAGCACGCGCGGCGGCCACTTCGCCGCCGGACTGGGCACGGTGGAACTGACCATCGCGCTTCACTATGTGTTCAACACGCCCCATGACAGGCTGGTATGGGACGTGGGCCATCAGGCGTATCCCCATAAGGTGCTGACCGGACGGCGCAAGCTGCTGCATACGATCAAGCAGGACGGGGGCCTGGCGCCCTTTCCGACCCGCAGCGAAAGCGAGTACGACACCTTCGGGGTGGGACATTCCAGCACATCGATCAGCGCGGCCCTCGGGATGGCCATCGCGGCGGCGAAGCGCGGCGAAGACCGCCGGGCGGTCGCGATCATCGGCGATGGAGCGCTCACGGCAGGCATGGCGTTCGAGGCGCTCAACCATGCGGGTACGGCTCCCGCCGACCTGCTGATCATTCTCAACGACAACGACATGTCGATTTCCGAGAACGTCGGCGCCCTGTCCAACTATCTCGCGCGCGCCCTGTCCGGCCGGATGTACGCCCACCTGCGCGAGGGCGGAAAGAAGGTGTTGCGGCAGATGCCCACGGTTTGGGAACTGGCGCGCCGGTCCGAGGAACATTTGAAGGGCATGGTTCTGCCGGGCACCCTGTTCGAGGAAATGGGCTTCAACTACATCGGGCCGGTCGACGGCCATGATGTCAAAGCGCTGATCGCGACGCTCAGCAACGTGAAGAAATTGAAGGGACCGCAGTTTCTGCACGTCGTCACCCGCAAGGGCAAGGGCTATGCGCCTGCCGAGGCCGATCCGATCAAATGGCACGGCCCGGGACCGTTCGATCCCGCCAGCGGCAAGATTTTCAAGGAGGTCAGCACGGGTCCGACCTATTCGCAGATCTTCGGGCAATGGCTGTGCGACGCGGCCGCCGGCGATCCGACCATCATCGGCATCACGCCGGCGATGCGCGAGGGGTCGGGACTCGTGGAATTTTCAAAGCGATTTCCGGATCGATACTTCGACGTGGCGATCGCGGAGCAGCATGCCGTCACCTTCGCCGCGGGACTCGCATGCGAAGGGTTCAAGCCCGTGGTTGCCATTTATTCATCGTTTCTGCAGCGCGCCTATGACCAGTTGATCCACGACGTCGCCGTTCAGAACCTCCCCGTCGTGTTCGCCCTGGACCGTGCCGGACTCGTGGGCAGCGACGGCGCCACGCATCAGGGAAGTTACGACATTTCCTTTCTGCGCTGCATTCCGAACATGGTTTTGATGACGCCGTCCGACGAGAACGAATGCCGCCAGATGCTCTTCACGGGAACCACACTGTCCGGGCCCTCAGCGGTGCGTTACCCCCGCGGCACCGGACCCGGGGTGCCCGTGGTCTCCGAGATGACCGCTCTGCCCTTGGGCCGGGCGCAAATGCGCCGCGAGGGACGCAGCGGACTGGCGATACTGGTCTTCGGCACCCTGCTCGAGTCGGGGCGCAAAATTGCGGAGCGGCTGGATGCAACGCTGGTGAACATGCGCTTCGTCAAGCCTCTGGACGAGGAAATGATCCTGAGCGTCGCCGCGCGCCACCGCGCGATCGCCACCATCGAAGAGAATGCCGTCATGGGCGGCGCCGGTTCGGCGGTGGGTGAGATGCTGGCGGCCGCCGGCGTGCTGATCCCCATGCTGCAGCTCGGCATTCCCGACAAATTCATCGAACATGGCTCGAGGGACACATGCCTTGCGGCCGCGGGGCTCGACCTCGCCGGACTGACGGCGAGCGTCGATGCCTGGTGGAACCTGCAGATCAAGGAAAAGGTCCGGTCGATCCGCAGCGTTTGATCGCAGTCCCCGGGCAACCGCAGTATTGTCTCCCGCTGACCTGACGAAGGAGTGCGCGTGACCGAGGCAGAGGATCCGCGGCCGGCCGCAGCGGCGCGCGGGTCGAGGACGAAGTGGGTCGTCGCGGCGCTGTGCGTGGCGGCACTCGCCCTGCTCCTCGCGCGCCTGCTCGCACCGAAACCTGCCGAGCGCACCGTGCCGCCCCAGGTGGTGCGCAGCGCACGGGCCGTCGCCGGCGACATGCCCGATACGCTGGTCGAACTCGGCACGGTCACGCCGGTGGCCACCGTCACGGTACTGTCGCAGCTGAGCGGCTACCTGACCGCGGTCGGCTATCGCGAGGGCCAGGACGTCGAGGCGGGTCAATTCCTCGCGCAAATCGACCCGCGTCCCTACCAAATCAGTCTCGCCCAGGCGCAGGCTCAACTGCAGAAGGATCAGGCCGTGCTAGGCCAGGCGCGCGCCGATCTCGCCCGCTACCAGCAACTGCGGTCGCAGAAGGCGATTGCCGAGCAGACCGTCACGGACCAGGAGTTCGCGGTGCAGCAGGCGGAGGCCCAGACCAGGACCGACGAGGCGAACGCCGCGCAGTTTCGTCTCGATCTGACGTACGCGCACATCACCGCGCCGGTGGCCGGCCGTGTCGGGCTGCGCCTGGTCGATCCGGGCAATTTCGTGACCGCCTCCAGTTCGCCCGGCATCGTGGTGATCACGACCATCCGGCCCACCACCGTGCAGTTCACGGTGGCGCAGAACGACCTCGACAGGGTGATCCGCCGCTTCAACAGCGGGGCGAAATTGCCGGTGGCCGCGTACACGAGCGACAACAGCCGGCAAATCGCCACGGGCACCCTGTACGCGCTCAGCAATCAGATGAACACGAGCACCGGGACGGTCGCGCTGCGCGCCCAGTTCGCCAATGAGGAAGAGGCGCTGTTCCCGAACGAATTCGTGAACGTGCGGATGGTGGTCGATACGCTGAAGGGCGCGGTGCTGGTGCCGACGCCGGCGCTGTTGAACGGCGCACCGGGAGACTATGTGTACCTGGTGCGCGCGGACGGCACGGTCGCGGTGCGCCGGGTCACGCCGGGTCCGGGAGACGGGCGCAATACTGCGATCCTCGCCGGTCTCGCGGTCGGCGATGAGGTCGTGATCGACGGCACCGACCGGCTGTCGGACGGTGCGAAGATCCGCATCGCCCCTGCGGCCGACGCGGCGGCCGATTCCGCGGCGCCGCGCGCCCAGACGGCACCCACGCACCAGCCCACCGGCCCCTGACGGCTGCCGGCGTGCGGATCCGCCCACGATGAACATCTCGCGACTGTTCGTGCTGCGGCCGGTGGCGACCTCGCTGCTGATGATCGCGCTGATGCTGGTCGGGCTGGTGGCGGTGAAATTCCTGCCGGTGTCCTCGCTGCCCGATGTCGACTACCCGACCATTCAGGTGCAGACCTTCTATCCGGGCGCGAGTCCGCAGGTCATGGCCACCACCGTGACCGCGCCGCTCGAGGTCCAGCTCGGACAGATCCCCAGCCTCTCGCAGATGACCTCCGCAAGTTCCGCCGGCGCATCGGTGATCACGCTGCAGTTCAACCTGGCGCTGAACCTCGACGTGGCGGAACAGAACGTGCAGCAGGCGATCAACTCAGCCGGCAGCCTGCTGCCGGGCGGCCTGCCCGCGCCGCCGGTGTATGCCAAGGTCAATCCCGCCGACCAGCCGATCCTCACCCTGGCGGTCACGTCGGACTCGCTGTCGCTGACGCAGCTCGAGGACGTCGCGAACAACCGGCTTGCCTCGAAGATCTCGGAGGTGCCGGGCGTGGGTCTCGTCACCCCTTCGGGCGGCAACGTCCCCGCGGTACGGGTCGCGGTCGATCCGCACAAGCTGGCGGGCTACGGCTTGAACATCGACGACCTCCGCACGCTCATCGCCGCCACCAATGTGAGCCAGCCGAAGGGCAACTTCGACGGGCCGGAGCTGAATTACACCATCAACGGCAACGACCAGATCCGTGACCCCGGGGATTATCTCGACACGGTGATCGCCTATCAGGGCGGCGCGCCGGTGCTGCTGCGCGACGTCGGCAGCGTCGCCCAGGCCCCGCAGGAGGTGGAGTTGGGGGCCTGGTACGATCGGGCGCCGGCGATCGTGCTCAACGTGCTTCGTCAGCCGGGCGCCAACGTGATCGCCACCGTCGACGAGATCAAGCGGCGGCTGCCGCAGCTGCTCTCGAGCCTGCCACAGGCGATGCACGTGCGGGTGGTGGCGGACAGCACCGGCGTCATCCGGGCTTCGGTCGCGGACGCGGTCCTCGAGCTGCTGCTCGCGATCGGGCTCGTGGTGCTGGTGATCTTCGTGTTCCTGCGCAACGTGCCGGCGACCCTCATACCGAGCATCTCCGTGCCGGTGTCGCTGATCGGCACGCTCGCGGTGATGTACGAGTTGAATTACTCGATCGACAACCTCTCGCTGATGGCGCTGATCATCGCCACCGGATTCGTGGTGGACGACTCGATCGTGATGATCGAGAACATCGTGAGGTATCTCGAGGAGGGCAAAAGCCCGCTGCAGGCGGCGCTCGACGGGGCGGGCCAGATCGGATTCACGATCCTGTCGCTGACGGTCTCGCTGGTCGCGGTGCTGATCCCGCTGCTGTTCATGGGCGGGGTGATCGGGCGGCTGTTCAGCGAGTTCGCGGTCACGCTGGCCGTCACCATCGTGATTTCCGCAGTCGTGTCCCTGACGCTGGTGCCGATGATGTGCGCGCGCATCATGCGCCGCAAGGCGGAGCGGCAGCCGAGCCGCTTCGAACGGATGAGCGAGGGGTTTTTCGACCGCACGCTCGCCGCCTATGAGCGGGGTCTGCGCCGGGTGCTGCGCCATCAACCGCTGACGCTGCTCGTCGCGACCGCGACCGTACTGCTGACGGGCGTCCTGTACGCGGCCATCCCCAAGGGACTGTTTCCGGTGCAGGACATCGGAGTGATCCAGGGCATCAGCGTAGCCGATCCGTCGGTGTCCTACAAGGCGATGGCGGCGCGGCAGAACGCGCTCGCCGCCGCCATCCTCGAGGATCCCGACGTCACCTCGCTCACCTCGTACATCGGCGTCGACGGCACCAACCCCGCGCTGAACACAGGCCGGTTCCTGGTGAACCTCCGCCCGAACGACGCCCGAACGCTCTCGGCCCGGCAGGTCGCGCGGCGACTCCAGGAGGAAACGGCCAGGGTCCCTGGCATCCGCCTGTTCGCGCAGCCGGAGCAATCCCTCACGCTCGACACCGTGGTCTCACCCAACCAGTACCAGTTCGTGCTGCGCGGTCCGAATCGAGGGGACTTCGTCGACCACGTTCCGGAGCTGCTCGCGCGGATGCGCAAGATCGTCGCGATCACGGACGTCACCAGCGATCTCGACAACGAGGGTTTGAGCGTCGACGTGGAAATCGACCGGCAGCTCGCCGCGCGCTACGGCATCACGCCGGCGACCGTCGACAATGCGCTTTACGACGCGCTCGGACAGCGCATCGTCTCCACCGTGTTCACGCAGTCCGCCCAGTATCGAGTCGTCCTGGTCGCGACCCCGGAATCGCTGCCGACCCTCGAGTCCCTGGGTACGCTGTACCTGCCGACCCAGACGGGCAGCGCCGGCCAGGTCCCGCTTGGCGCCATCGCCCACATCAGGGTGGTCAAGGCGCCCCTGGTGGTGACCCACCTCGCCCAATTCCCCTCGGTGACCGTTTCGTTCAATCTCGCCCACGGCGCATCGCTCAGCACCGCGGTGAAACAGATCGAGGAGGCCGAGCGCGCGGTGCGACTGCCGCCCTCGATCACCAGCTCGTTCCAGGGCGCGGCGCAGGCCTTCAAGGATTCCCTGTCGAGCGAGGTGTTCCTGCTGGTCGCCGCCCTGGTGACGGTGTACATCGTGCTGGGCGTGCTCTACGAGAGCTACATTCATCCGGTGACGATCCTCTCGACGCTGCCCTCGGCGGGCATCGGCGCGCTGCTCGCGCTGATGGCGGCCGGCAGCGATTTGGACGTCATCGGCATCATCGGCATCGTGCTGCTCATCGGCATCGTCAAGAAGAACGGGATCATGATCGTCGATTTCGCACTCGAACAGGAGCGCGTGCACGGCAAGGGGCCCGAGGAGGCGATCCTGCAGGCTTCGTTGCTGCGCTTCCGGCCCATCCTGATGACCACCCTCGCGGCCCTCCTAGGCGCCCTTCCTCTGTTGCTCGGCACGGGTACCGGATCCGAGCTGCGGCGCCCTCTGGGCCTCGCCATCATCGGAGGGCTGGGGCTCAGCCAGATGCTGACGCTGTTCACCACACCGGTGATCTATCTGTTCTTCGACCGCATCGCCCGCCGGATGCGACCCGCGGGGGCCGCGGCGACGGGCGAGGGGGCCGCATGAACGTCTCAGCGCTGTTCATCCGGCGCCCGGTCGCGACCGGGTTGCTCGCCGTCGCCATCGGGCTCTCCGGGCTCCTCGCCTATTTCCACCTGCCGGTCGCGCCCCTGCTCCTGGGG
>JBBIKV010000019.1:52095-57112 GCA_037445285.1 Nevskiaceae bacterium
CACCTTTCCGGTCATCATCGTGCAGGCGAACATGGCCGGGGCCAGTCCGGAGACCATGGCGACCACCGTGGCCGAGCCGCTCGAGAGGCGCCTCGCGACCATCGCCGGCGTAACGGAGCTCACCTCGACGAACTACGTGGGCAGCTCGATGGTGGCGGTGCAATTCGCGATCAACCGTGACATCAACGGCGCGGCACGCGACGTCGAGGCCGCCATCCAGGCGGCCCGCGCGGATCTGCCCACGACGCTGCGCAACAATCCGAGTTATCGGGAGTACAACCCGGCCGACTCCCCCATCCTCATCCTCGCCCTGACCTCGGCGACGCTGACCCGCGCCCAGTTGTACGATTCGGCCAGCACCGTCATTCAGCAGCAGCTGTCCCAGATCTCCGGCGTCGGACAGATCACTCTCGGCGGCAGCGCCCTGCCCTCGGTGCGCATAGAACTGCAGCCGGACCGGCTGAACAGCTACGGAATCGGGCTCGAGGACGTGCGCGCGGCGGTCGCGGCCGCCAATGCCGACAGCGCCAAGGGGCACATCGACCAGGGCGACCAGCGCTACGAGGTCGTCTCGAACGATCAGGCCACGCGGGCGGAGGATTACCGCGACCTGGTGATCGCCTACCGCCAGGGCGCACCGGTGTTCCTGCACGACGTGGCGCAGGTGGTCGATTCGAACGAGAACATCCGCAACGCCGGCTTGTACGACGGCCGGCCGACCGTGGGCGTGATCATCTTCCCGCTGCCGGGCGCCAACATCATCGACACCGTCTCGCAGATCAAGAAGGTCCTGCCGGCGGTGGAGGCGGCGCTGCCGCCCAACATGCAGATCCACGTCGCCATCGACCGGTCGCAATCGGTGACCGCGGCGGTCGGCGACACGGAGCGGAGCCTGTTCCTCGCCATCCTGTTGGTGATCGCGGTCGTGTACGCGTTCCTGCAGTCGCCGCGCGCCACGCTGATTCCGGCGGTGGTCGTGCCGCTGTCGATACTCGGCACGTTCGGTCCCATGTACCTGCTCGGTTACAGCGTCGACAACCTGTCGCTGATGGCCCTCACCATCGCGACCGGCTTCGTGGTGGACGATGCGGTGGTGGTGCTGGAGAACATCGTGCGTCGTCTCGAGGCGGGCGACGAGGTTCGCGAGGCGGCCCTGCGCGGCAGCGCCGAGGTCGGGTTCACCGTCATCTCGATGAGCGTGTCATTGATCGCGGTTTTCATTCCCATCCTGCTGATGCCGGGCGTCGTCGGACTGCTGTTCCACGAGTTTGCGGTGACGCTGTCGATCGCCATCCTGCTGTCGCTGTTGATCTCCCTGACCATCACACCGTGCATGTGCGCCCATCTGCTCGGACGCGGCGGTGAGCTGCATTCCACGTCCCGGTGGGCGATTTGGGTCGAGGCGCTGCTGGCGCGCATCAAGAGGGGATACGCGCGTTCGCTCACCGCGGTGCTCGATCATGCGCTGCTGGTGGGATTGCTGTTGCTGGCGATGATCGCCCTCAACGTGCAGCTGTTCCGCATGCTGCCGTCGACCTTCTTTCCGGAGCAGGACGACGGGCTGCTGATGGGGCAGATCATCGCGGATCAGAGCATATCGTTCCAGGCGATGGCGCGGAAACTCGAGCAGCTGCAGGCCATCGTGCAGGCGGATCCGGCCGTCGCCGCGGTCATCGGCTTCACCGGCACCCGTGCCCTCAACACCGCCAACGTGTACGTCGGATTGAAGCCGCTCCGGGAACGGCGACTCTCGGCCGACGAGGTGGTGCAGCGGCTGCGACCCAAACTGAGCCGTGTCTCCGGCGCCCGCCTGTACCTGCAGGCGGTCCAGGATCTGCACATCGGCGGCCGCCAGTCGGCGGCGGAGTACCAGTACACCCTCACCAGCGACGACACGGCGGCGTTGTACGAGTGGGTGCCGAAGCTGGTCACCGAACTCGGCAGGCACCACGGCGAACTGGTGGACGTCAATTCCGACTTGCAGCAAAATGGCCTGCAGGCCTACGTGCACATCGACCGCCAAAGCGCCGCGCGCTACGGTTTCCTCGCCAATCAGGTCGACAACGTGCTGTACGACGCGTTCGGGCAGCGCACCGTGTCCACCATCTTCAACCCCTACAATCAGTATTTCGTGGTGATGGAGGTGGCCCCCCCCTATTGGCAGTTCCCGCAGATGCTCAACCGCATCTTCCTCAGCAAGGCGGCCGGGAACCCCACGGGCACCCAGCAGACCCAGGCGCCCGGTGCGACGGTGAGTCCCGCGGTGCCGTACGCTGCGGTGTCGCGCGCGCGAACCGCGCCGGGCGGCACCAGCGCGCTCAATGCGAGCGCCCAGGCCAACGCGGTCACCAATGGGATCGCCAATGGCCGCGGCGGCGCCTCGACCGGCAGTGCGGACAGCACGGCCGCCGAGACTCTGGTGCCGCTGCCGGCCTTCGCCACCTACGTCTCCAACCACACGGCGACGCAGGTCAACCACCAGAGCGGCCTGGTGGCCGCGACCGTCTCGTTCAACCTGCCGCCGGGCGGCTCTTTGAGCCGCGCATCCGCCGCCATCGACGCGGCGTCCCGAGATCTCGGTCTCCCCTCCACCATCGTCGGCCGGTTTGCCGGGGCCGGCCAGGTCTATTCGCGCTCCATGGCGGTGATGCCGTTGCTGATCCTCACCGCGCTGGCCGCGGTGTACATCGTGCTCGGGGTGCTGTACGAGAACACCGTGCATCCAGTCACCATCCTGTCGACGCTGCCGTCGGCCGGCATCGGCGCAACCCTCGCCCTGCTGCTGTTCGGCACACCGTTCTCGGTGATCGCCCTGATCGGCATCATCCTGCTCATCGGCATCGTCAAGAAGAACGCCATCATGATGATCGACGTCGCGATTCGCGCGCAGCGTGAACGCGGGGTCGATGCGCGCACGGCGATCCACGAGGCCGCATTGGTGCGGCTGCGCCCCATTCTGATGACCACCGCGGCGGCGGTATTCGGCGCCCTGCCGCTCGCGGCGGGGCTCGGCCAGGGCGCCTCGCTGCGCCAGCCGCTCGGCATCACGGTGATGGGCGGACTGATCCTCAGTCAGGTGTTCACGCTGTATACGACTCCGGTCATCTACATTTATCTCGACCGTCTGCGGGTCAGGCTGCGCCGCTCGACGGCCGGTCTGTCCTGGCGGACGAATCTGGGAGCCGAACCATGACAATGAAGACCACCCAGCCGTTGGTTCCGCCCGCCCTCGGAGTCCTGCTCGCCGCCGGCGCCGTGCTCGGGGGTTGTGCGGTCGGGCCCGATTACAGGCGCCCGCCGGTGCCGGTGCCCGCGCAATTCCGGCCGTTTGCCGGTTGGGTGCCCCCCGCACCCTCGGATGAGGCGCCCAAAGGAGACTGGTGGACGGGATTTCACGATCCACTGCTCGACGAACTCGAGCCGCAGGTCGCCGTCTCCAACCAGAACGTGCGGCAGAGCTATGCGAACTACCAGCAGGCACTCGCCCAGGTGGGGCTGGCGCGCAGCGCGCTGTTCCCCACGGTGGGAGTCGCCGGCTCGGCGACCCGCTCGCGCGTCGCGACCGGAGCGGGCGGCGGATCCGGCCCCGCCGGCGCGGTCGTCAATTCCGACGCGCTCGAGGCCACGGCGGGCTGGACTTTGGATCTGTGGGGTTCCGTTCGCCGGCGGATCGAACAGAATACCGCCCTTGCGCAGGCCGATCGGGCCCTGCTCGCGAACGCGACTCTGTCGGAACAGACGTTGCTCGCCGCCACCGTGATCGATCTAAGGTATGCGGATGCGCAGATCGATCTGCAGCAACGCACGGTGGCCGCCTACCGGGACTCGCTGGCGATCGTCGAACACCAGGGCGAGGCCGGCATCGCGGCCGCGCCGCCGTCGGCCGTGATGGCCGCGCGTGTGGCGCTCGAGAGCGCCGCGGCCAACCTGATCGGCCTCGGTGTGGCGCGCGCCCAGTACGCCCATGCGATCGCGGTGCTGGTGGGGCGCAACCCGGAGGATCTCGACATTCCGCACAGCGAGGCGCTGCCCGCTCTGCCGGCGGTGCCGACCGGCATTCCCTCGACGCTGCTGCAGCGGCGTCCCGACATCGCCGCCGCCGAACGGCAGATGGCAGCGCAAAACGCCGCGGTCGGCGTCGCGGTCGCGGCCTATTTTCCGACGCTGTCGCTGTCGGCGGCGGACGGGTTCGCGCAATCGCCCATGAACGGTCTGCTGCACACCGCGAACCACGTGTGGTCCCTGGGCGCGAACGGCGCCGAGACTCTGTTCGACTTCGGCGCGAGGCACGCGCAGGTCGAGGCCGCCAGGGCGGCCTATGAGGCCACCGTCGCCGGCTACCGCGGCACGGTGCTCGCCGCTTTCCAGGGCGTCGAGAACGACTTGACCGCCCTGCGGATTCTGGCGGATCAGGCTCAGGCATTCGAACGGGCGGTACACGATGCCGGTCTCGGTACGCAGATCGCACTTGCCGAATTCCAGGCCGGCACCGTCGACTACACCGCCGTGGCGCAGGCCCAGGTGGCGCAGCTCGCCGATCAACAGGGAGCCATCGGTGTCGCGCAAAGCCGCGCGCTCGGCGCGGTGGCGCTGATCGGCGATCTGGGCGGGGGCTGGTCGGCCGGAGAGCTCGAGGCGGCGGCCGGCCCCAACTAAAAAACCCCCACCGGCTTTCACCGGTGAGGGTTCGATTTCCATCAAATTAAGAGCCTGGCAGTGACCTACTTTCACATCGACAAAGTCGACACTAGCATCGGCGCAGAGCGTTTTCACTTCCGAGTTCGAAAAGGGATCGGGTGGTTCCCACTCGCTATGGCCGCCAGGCAAAACGGTTGCAGAGGAGCCAGTCATGTCTGGCTCCACCACGATTTCGGACAATTTGTTTATGACGATCAGTCGCAATCGAGATCAATCAATTGCATCGATCCCATACCCGATTTGCCGACGTTTATCCCATTTCTGGGGGCAAATCGCTTGGGTGTTATATGGTCAAGCCTCACGGGCAATTAGTACTGGT
>JBBIKV010000020.1:0-56995 GCA_037445285.1 Nevskiaceae bacterium
CCCCCAAGTGAGCGAGAACAAACAGCCTCTCGCTCGGCGTCGAAAAGTCCGTGATTTGCTCGGGGGACAAGGGAAATTCAAGAACGGACGTCGACACGGTCATTATCAAGCTTCGGCGCCACTCGTCGGAGGCCTTCGCGCTCACCCGCCCTTGCTTCGCCGTTCACAGGGACTTCATGCCTCGGGGTCACCGGCAATCACCATGCCGACCCATTCTTCGGATGTCAGGAGCTTGCCACCGACTGCGGCGACCTTGGCAGCGTCCCGCGCTGGCAGCATGTCCTGCATCTCATCCACCCGCTTCCAGGCCGCCACCGGGGTTTCGATCGCCGCCCGCGGAACATAGCGGGAGGGCGAGACGGGCCCATAGCGGTGCACATAGCGGGGGCAGTTCACAAATACTGCGCGCACGGCCACTTTGACAACCAGTTCGGCTTCCTTGAACTGCGCCAAAAGCGCCTTTTCGCCGGAGAGTTCGGCCTTCCCCTGCACCCGGAGCCGGTTGGGTCTTTCGAAATCCATGAACAGCAGGCCGACTTCGCCCCGGGACGCTATGTTACCCATCGAAAGGTACATGCCGTTGCCGTCGTAGCTCGGGAAGATCAGGGTCCTTTCGTCGACGACACGGATGAAGCCCGGATCGCCTCCCTTGTAGGAAACCGTGGGACATCCTTCCGTATTGACCGTCGCAAGGAAGAACATGTCGCGGCTTTCGATGAACGCCTTTTCATTTTCGCCCACGGTGTCATGGCAGGCAATTGCTTCGATCTTGTCCGCCATACGGCGGGTGTCGAACGCGTCCTGCAGCGCCCTGTGTGCTTCGTTGAAGAGCTTGCTCATGACGGGCTTCCTTTCAATGACGGTTACATTGCTGCGCGTGCCTAACCGAAGCGAGAGTCTGTTCCAAGGAGGAAGATTACCACAAGCGAATGTCAACTCCTGGCGGCGCGGAGTCCGAGGCGCTCCTTGCGCTCCGCCGCGGGCGCGAGTGACCCATCGAGGCCATTCGCCAACGGCAGTATTGCTGCTCCGACCGGAGCCGCGTGATTCGACTCCGCCAAGAGCGGGCTCGCCGACCCGGGGGGCGAACTCTGCGCGGCCGCCCACCGTCACCAGAGCGCCCATCGAGTCTGCCTCGTCACACCGGCATACCCGATACGACCCCCGGGTCCCCGTGGAAAATGACAACCGAATAGTCCGGACCAACGGCGAAACGCCTGGTGGCCCAATGGCCTGACGCCGATTCGCCCGGCATTTACGACCGACCGATGTTGCCTCCCTTCGATGGATGTTCGTCAGCCTTCAGATCCAGCTCAGACTTACGATCACATTCAGCCGGCCCCGGTGAGTGGACCAATGACCCCAGGACCTGGTGCTACGTCCGCTTTGACGAAGGGAATCGATCAAATCAAGCACCCGCTGTCGACCGGCGGATTCGTTCACGTCTGCGCCGTGCTTCAGCAAGTGCTCCGGTACCGGCGAAATCGAGTCGTAGCGCGGTGTGCGATTTCCAGTGAGCTGCCGTGGGGAATCCTCGCCGGGTCCGAAACTTCACGTTCGGTTGCGGTAACATGGAGAGCCATTCTGAACGAGGCTGACAGAAGAATATGCTGAGGGCAGTGCGCGAGTTTCTGGCGACGACATTTCCTCAAGCGAAGGGCATTGTAGAGCAGGTTGGACATTTGTCGGCCACCGTCCGACATCCGGTTGGCTTCAATGAACTCAGGCCTGGGGGAACTGTGTCAGGACCGGTCTTGATGACCGCAGCCGATCTTGCATTGTATGTGGCCGTCCTTGAAACGATCGGCATCGTGCCGCTGACGGTGACCACGAGCTTGACGATCAATTTCCTCAGGAAGCCCGCGGCCGATCGAGACATCATTGCCGTGTGCAAATTGCTCAAGGTGGGTAGAACGTTGGCCGTGGGCGAGGTGGCCCTGTTTTCGGATGGCCTGCCGGACCATGTCGCACACGCGGTGGGAACTTACTCGATTCCGAAGTCCGTGAAGGCACCTGAAAGCAAACGGTTGCCAACCCGCCAGTGATCGACGGACCACAAGCGCGCAAGTGCTCAGCGCTTGAGGGTAATCCATGACGCTTTGCTCTGATCCGAATTTCGCTCAGCGCGTGGAGGCCAGTTTTGCCAGGCAAAGCGCCATGCGACTGATCCGCGCTGAACTGGTGATGGTTGAGTGTGGCCGCGTGAATATCCACCTGCCGCGCCGGGGCGGTTTAGAACAGCAACATGGCTTCACCGGTTCGCCGGACCCATGACGAATGCCAAAGTGACATTGTCGCAATCCGAGGTCATCTGGCAGATCACAACCGACGCTTGTTCGGCCGGAAGTGCATCGGTTTTGAGGCTCACCGCGGGACGCGGCTTGCCATGGTCGCCGGAGCCCGCAACCGTCACTCCGTCCATTGCAGTGCCTCTGACTCGCGCGAACGATCCAAACCCGCCATCTGCTTGGCAGCCCGCTTTCGGACCGCCATCGATCGCGCATCGCCTTCATTCTCTCCGCGGTGGAACGCGTTTCGGGCGCGAAATCAAATTGGCGAACGCCGGTTTCGCTCCCCTATCACGACGAAGCGTATGAGCATGGCCGGCACTATCGAATTTCCGCTCTGTCACCTGCATTTCACCCAGTTGAGCGCCAGGCGGAGCGGCGTTCATCGCGATACGCGAGTCCCTTACAACTCGCCCGCCGTCCGGTGACGACGTCGACCGATGTATATTCTCTCGCGATGATCCCGCACCGAGCGCACCACGCTTCACTTGAACCGCGACAAATCGATTCCCAGCCTGGTGACCTTGTCGTAAAAGGTCTTGCGCGGCAGATTCAGTGCCGCGATCGTGGCGCGAACATCGCCATTGGAAAGCGCGAGAGCGTCCTCGATCAGCGCCGTTTCGAATTCCGCGACTTGTGCCTTGAGGTCCTTTGATGCCGACTCGTCGGGCGGACGGCCCACATTGCCGTCGCTCTCCAACCCGAGCACGACGTGATCGGCAAAGCGCTGGAGCTCGCGGACATTGCCGGGCCAGTCATGGCTTTTTAGGCGGCGCCAGACCGACGGCGTCAATTTGGGCTCTTCGCGTCCGCGCTTCTTCGCGGCCGAAATGAGCAACGTCGTGAACAACAGCGGCACGTCTCCGCGACGTTCTCGCAACGGCGGGATACGCAGCCGCAATCCATTGATGCTGTAATAGAGCGGGGCGATGAATCTCCCGGCCGCCACCTGGGCGGCCAGATCGACCTTGCTCGAGGCAATGACCCGTATGTCGACGTGACGCGAGGTATTGCCGCCCAGGGGTGTCACGGCACGCGTTTCAAGGGCATATTGAAATCTTCTCTGCGCAGAGTCGCTCAGCGTCTCCACCGCGTCCAGGAACAGCGTACTTCGATTGGCATATTCGATCCGCCCCGTTCGTGAATGATGTGCGCCCGGAAAGGCGCCGTTGACGTGGCCGAACAATTCGCTCTCCAACAGCGAATCCGGCAGCGCGCCGCAATCGACCGTCACCATCGAACGCGATTTACGCGCACTGGCGCCATGAAGCATCGATGCAATGAGGCCTTTTCCCGTGCCCGACTCTCCCTCGATGAGGATATCGATGTCGGTATCGGCAATTTGCCGGATCGTGCGCCGCAAGTTCTCGATTGCCGCGGAATCCCCCACGAGCGCATCGACCTGTTGCCTGGCCACAGCGGCCGCCAGCCGGCGGTTCTCCATGACCAAGGCCCGCTTTTCGAGCGCCTGTTTCACGCGTGAGATCAAGTAGTCCGGCGAATAGGGTTTCGCGAGAAAGTCGTACGCCCCCCGTTGCATCGCAGACACGGCGATTGATATGTCGCTGTGTCCCGACACCAGAATGACGGGCAATTCCGGGTCGCGCGCCGATAGACGGCGGAACAATTCCAATCCGTCCATCCCGGACATCCGGATGTCGCTCACCATCACTCCGGCAAAATCATCCTTGACAGCCCGCAATGCCTCTTCCGCCGTCCCGAACGCCACGGCGGACAAGCCCGCGAGAGTCAGGCTCTGAAGGTTTGCGTCGCGCACATCGGCGTCATCATCTACGAAGATGACCCGCGGGGCCGCACGTTCGGTCATGGCGCGCACCGCACACGAACCATGAACAGCGCCCCCTGTTTGGGCGATCCCACCGCCAACTCACCGCCAAAATCCGTCATGATGTCGCGCGATATCACCAGGCCCAGCCCGAGACCGTCGCGTTTTGACGAAAAGAACGGTTGGAACATGGATGCACGCGCCGCGTCGGACACGCCCGCACCATTGTCGGCAATACCGACCTCGATCATATGATCGCGAACGGCGAGGCTGATGCGAATTCGAGCACCTTTACCGCTTGCGTCGAGTGCGTTTTGCAGCAGATTGACGAACACCTGCTCGAGCCGAACCTGTTCCGCGATCACCGTCGCCTCGAATGCCTTGGGGCTTACGATAACGGTGGCACCGAGTGTTCGAATTCGGTCCCCCAGCAGCAGCAGCGCACCGGTGATGGCATCCATGATCGACACTTGTGCCGAAATGCCCGTGGCCTTGCGCGCGAAACCGCGCAATTCGTTGGTGATGGCCCCAATTCGTACCGTCAATGCCGTGATCCGCGCGAGATTTTCGCCGGCGTTCTCCCACTTGCCTGCCTTGATGAAAGCCTGGCCATTTTGAGCAAAGCTGGCGATTGCCGCAAGGGGTTGGTTTATTTCATGGCCGACGCCGGCCGCAATCTGGCCGATCGTCGCAAGCTTGTTCGCCTGCACCAATCGATCGTTGAGAACCCGCAGGCGCTCGGCAATCAACCGTTCGGATTGAAGCGCCGCGTTCTTACGACGGTAGACCAAAAAGCCAACCAGCGCGCCGAGCACCAGGATCAACGATAGCACCAGGAAGCGAGCCGACGTTACGGCAGTCCCGACGGCCGCCCGTGTCGGTACCAAGACGTGCACCACCCAGCCGGATGGCAGCGGCTGCTCCACTTCGACGTACGGCCGGCGCCAATCCCGCCCGGACCCGGCCGATGCGACTTGACCGGTGGCAAAGAGCTCATTCATCGTGAGCCGCCGGTCGCCAAATTCCAGGCTCTGTCGAATGCGCGTCTGTTCGTCCGCCGACAGCCGCTTCGTCATGCCAAATCGCCAGGACGGCACACTCGTGACAAGAATGATGCCCTTTTGATTGGTCGCGTAAGCCAGATTAAATGAGTGCTTCCAATCGGATTCGAGAGCATCGAATTCGATCTTGATCACCACGACCCCCAGGGGGCGGCCCATATAGTCCACACGCTTGGCGACATACAGTCCCGGACGATGACTGCTCAATCCCAGCGCGAACTGCTCATACTGCCCCTGGCGCATCGCCTCTTGAAAATACGTGCGAACACGGTAGTTCGAACCCACGAATGTGGACGGCAGGTTCGCATTGCTCGCCGCCAGAGTGTCCCCGTCCGCACTCATGAGGTAAATCGCGGCGGCGTGCATTTCCGTGCTGAGGTGTTCAAATTTCTGGTCGAGGCCATTCAGTTTTTCGACACCCCTTTCCGCGAGCGCCGCCTGGGCATCGGGGTCTCGCGCAAGCACTACGCTGGCCAGACGAAATTTCTCGAGCTCGAGACGAAAATTGGATGCAAGCAACTCCGCGGCCACATGCGCCCGCGCGACCTCCGCATGCACGGCGCTCCTGGCGGCAAAATAATCCGAGAGTTTGAAGGTGATGCCAATACCCAGGGCGGCAACTCCGGCCACGAGCCATCTGACGACTGACGCGCGACGCCTCCAATGGGGCGCCAGTGCGTCAACCCCGGAGACTGCCTCGGGACTTGCGGCCCGTTCCATTGCTCATACCCCCTGCATCGTAAATCCGCCGCTGGCGGAAATCCGCAATAACGCCGGCCCCACACCGGGGAAATCCGCACAGAAATCGTCAGGAAAAAAATAAACCGTCCACTTTTCAACCACTTGATGGAGTATCGGGAAATTTTTGCGCGTACGGTCATCCGTACTATCTTGTCCGTTATACCGGACCGCGAATCCGGTTCGCCAAAAAAAAAAGTAAGGGGAGTGTTCGTGTTGAGCGATGTCGACAGTGAACTCGCCGATGAGGCGAAGGGATTGATCGCTACGCCGTGGCATCGACATCTCTATGTGCGTGTTTTGCTCGCGATCGTGGCCGGCATCGCCGTGGGCTATGAATTTCCCAGGGTGGGATCGGCGCTGCAGCCGTTGGGCGACGCCTTTGTGAGCCTGGTGAAAATGGTCATCGCCCCGGTCATATTTCTGACGGTGTCCACCGGCATAGGCGGCATGAGTGACCTGCGCAAGGTGGGCAGCGTTTTCGGGAAGGCCTTGGCCTACTTTCTCGTGGTTTCAACGCTGGCCCTCGTCATTGGTCTGGTCGTCGGCAACGTCGTACACCCCGGCTCCGGACTGCACATCAATCCGGCAACCCTCGATTCGTCGACGGTAACGAAATACGCAAGTGCGGCGAACGATCAAACGATCGTCGGCTTTCTCACCCATATCATTCCCAAAACCCTGTTTGGCGCGCTGGCCGATGGCGAAATCTTGCAGGTGCTCCTGGTCGCGATCCTGACCGGCCTGGCAATCGGCATGGCGGGTGCCAAATCGGCCCCTTTGATGACGGTGCTGAACAGCGCGACCAGCGTCGTTTTCAAGCTCGTGCATCTGCTGATGGTACTGGCGCCATTCGGTGCGTTCGGTGCCATGGCATATGTCGTCGCGGTATTCGGCATTGGAACGCTGGCCAACCTCGCGGCGCTGGTCGCGACCTTTTACCTGACATCGATGCTGTTCGTACTCGTCGTCCTGGGCGGGATCGCACGGATGGCTGGATTTTCAATTTGGAAAATGCTTGCCTATTTGAAGGACGAACTTTGGCTTACCGTCGGCACATCGTCCTCCGAGGCGGCCCTGCCCGCCCTGATGGAAAAAATGGAATGGGCCGGATGTCGGAAGGATGTGGTGGGGCTGGTCATTCCGACAGGGTATTCGTTCAACCTCGCCGGCACGAACATATACATGACGCTGGCCGCCACTTTCATTGCGCAGGCGCTGGGCATTCATCTGTCGATGAGTGACCAGATTCTGCTCGTCTCGGTCGCGATGGTCAGCTCCAAAGGAGCCGCGGGCGTGACCGGGGCGGGTTTCATCATCCTGGCCGCCACACTGTCGGTGGTTCCATCCATTCCCATCGCCGGAATGGCCCTCATTTTGGGCGTCGACCGATTCTTGAGCGAATGTCGCGCGCTCACCAATCTCATCGGCAACGCCGTCGCCACCGTCGTCGTCGCGCATTGGGAAAATGCACTCGATGTGGACGCCTTGGCGGCGGCGCTGGATAAAACGATGCCGATGACGAAAACAGCACGGCGAATTTCATGATGCGCGACGCGCGGGATTTCTCATTCGGGAGTTCAGGGAATCAGTGTATTCAACGAGTCTCAAATGGCCGATGACTTCCTCATCGCAATCCGGTTCCGGAGCGCGATCGCTCGAAGCGAGTGGAAGCACACCGGCGATGCGGCGTCGAACAAGAATAGTTGGCGCAACCAGCGCCGAAAAGGGGAGATGGTATGATGTCATTCGTTAGGGAAAGAGTACAAGGACACGTCGACGCGGATCACGCTGCACGGCGCATCGTGGACCGCGCAGGATGCGCCGCCAAATGCCTTCTCATCGGCGCGCTCGCCGGCACTCCGGCCGCCGCGGTGTTTGCGCAGGAGACCGCAGGATCCGACGCGGGCCTGGCCGATATTGTCGTCACCGGCACACTCATCAAGCGACCCGACTACAAGGCGGAAAGTCCGACTTCCACTCTGAGCAACGAGGCGATCGCAGCGGCCGGGCAGCCATCGCTCGATCGGGTCATCGGCGAGATGCCGCAGTTTTCGGCGGCACAGGGCGCATCCCAGGTGGGCGACGTCCAGGGCACGGTTCTATTCGGCGGCGGCGCTTCCTACAGCGATTTGCGCGGCATCGGTCGAAACCGATCGCTGGTTCTGATGGATGGCCGCCGCTTGATGCCATCCACGCCGGATGGATCGATCGACTTGAACACCATTCCGACGTCCATGATCGAGAACGTCGACGTGATCACCGGCGGCGCGTCCGCCACCTATGGCTCCGATGCCGTGGCCGGTGTGGCCAATTTCCGGCTAAGGCAGAACTTTTCGGGGCTGGAACTGAATGCCCAGGAAGGCACGTCCACGTATGGGGACGGTTCGACGACACAGGTCAGTGCACTAGCCGGTGGAAAATTCGCCGATGACCGCGGCCACTTCATGGCCGACGTCGAATATTCAAAGCGCGACACCGTCAACGGCGCGGACCGGTCCTTCTTCACCCAGCCGACGGTACGATTCCTGGGCCGACCGCCGGAGGGAATCATCTTTGCCGGCGGCTGGGGTGCCGGCGCGACCGCTCCGACGATCGCCGCAGTCAATCAAGTCCTGGGGGCCTATCCCGGCACCACGCCGTTGTCCGGCTCGGGTCCGTACACGGGCGCCATTGGTGTGAATACGGATCAAACCCTCTACACCAGCGCCGGAAGTGCCTGTGCTCAGAATTACAAGGGCGTGGGTTCCGTCCCCGGGGAGATATTGAGCCACTGCACCACGGCCGGCCTCGTGCTCGGAAACTACTTTGCGGTACAGGTGCCGCTCTCGAAGTACAACATGTTCTGGAAGGCGGATTTCGCCGTCAATAGTCACGCCACCGCCTACGGGCAGTTCAACTTCTCGGAATCGATCGCCCTCGATCAAACCAGTCCGGGAAGTTCGAAAACCAACGCGGCGTTGTCCCAGGAACTGGTGATTCCCGTCAGCAACCAGTTCGTGCAATCCAATCCTGCGCTGGTCTCGTTGTTGAATTCCGCCTACGGCGGCACACCTCCGCCTGGCGCGACCTTTGATTACTCGAAGAGCATGTTCGGATGGCCGGACCGGATTCAGACGTTCAAATACGATGTTTGGCAGGCCCTGGGTGGAATGAAGGGCGACATTTTCGGCAGCAAGTTCAACTGGGATCTGTACGCATCCTATGGCCGCAGCAACTACGACAGCCAGGCGCAGGGTGAGTTCAGTATTGCCGCGCTCACCAATCTGTTTGCCCACGAAGGCGTCAATGGTTGCACCTACAATCCGTTCGGCATTCAGCCCGTCAGCGCCGCCTGTCTGAAATATGCCGGCCGAACCGACAACACGTCCAACATATTGACCTCGAGAAACATCCAGCTGACGGTCGACGGTCCTTTGTTCTCGATGCCGAGCGGTGACGTGCAAGCCGCGGCGGGCGCGGACTACCGCACTTCCACGTTCAATTATCAGCCGGATTCCACTTTCGTCACCGGCGATTCGTTCAGTTATGGCACCGATACGCCTTCGCAGGGCTCCCAGAGCGTGAAGGAGGTCTTCGGCGAGTTGCTGGTGCCGATTCTGAAGGACAAATTCCTGGCCGAGGATGTGTCCGTGGACCTGGGCTATCGTAATTCCAAGTATGACACCTTCTCGTCGAAGAACACCTGGAAGGCGGACTTGAGCTGGGAAGTGCAGACCGGATACCGCATTCGTGGCGGGTATTCGGTGGCGATTCGCGCCCCCAGTCTATCGGATCTGTACGTGGGAAATTCGGTGAGTGACATTCTCATCAGTGGGGATCCGTGTGACACGCAAGGTGCTTATCGAAACGGGGCCAATGCGGCGCAGATTCAGGCCCTGTGTGCCGCGCAATCGCCCGGGGCCGGGGCGGCGGCCTATTCCTATCGCGGCGGCGTAGCCACCGTACCGACGAAAGTCGGCGGCAACACCGGACTGCAACCGGAAGACGCCAAGACCTGGTCGATCGGTGCCGTCATCTCGCCGGTGAGCGGATTGGACCTGTCGGTCGACTATTACAACATTGGCATCACCGGCGCGATCTCGAGCCTGTCGCCGAACCAGATCCTCGCCGACTGTTACGGTACTACTGCCAATCCGACGCTGTCGAACAGCAATCCCTTCTGTCAGCGGATCACGCGTGATCCGAGCTCGGGCAATATCGCATTGCTGACCTCGGGCACTTTCAACTTCAACCAGATCAAGCTTGACGGAATCGATACCCAAATCGATTACCAATTCGGCCTGGACAAATTGGGATTCTCGCCCAGCGCCGGGCAAATCAAACTGGGCTCGATCGTCTCGTATCTGCATCACTACACCGTGGCTCCGGGCGACGGCTCGGCGTCGGTCCAGTATGCGGGCGGCATAACGGATGGGCTCATCACCGCCGACGGCGAGAACCTCTATTCGCATCCGCACTGGAAGGCGAATACGACCTTCGGCTACGGTGTCGGGCCGTTCAATGCGACGCTGCGCTGGCGCTTCATCGGCGGCATGGGCAATTTGGACACCCCCACGGCACCGGTGCCCGCATTCCATTATTTCGACATGGATGCGCATTACAGAGCGACCGAGCAATTGACGTTGACCGTCGGCATCAACAACATTGCCAACAAACAGCCACCGTATGTTCCGTCGCTGGAATTGCGCACGGATGCGGCGACCTATGACGTCATCGGTCGGACGTTCTATGCGGCGGTGAAATACAAGCTCTGAGGTGCAGATCGTTCCCGCCGCCGACGGAACACATGCAACATGTGGTCACGTTCGGCGGCGGGAAATCCCGACCGGCTTTTACTCAATGAATGGCTGAGAGCCACGCCCGCCACGGGCAGGTGATTCAAGCGCGCCTGTTTCGCGGTGGAGCGCTGGCGAATGACAAGAGGGCGACGAAAATGACTGGATTGACGAGGGGTTGGTCGTGCCTGCGCTTCACGGCAGCCGCGGTTCTCTGGACGGGCACGATTGCGGCGGATGCGGCTCAGCCGCAGTCCAAAACGATGTCGATAACGCTGGCCGGACAGTCGATGATCCGGTCGGACATCCGCGCAACGGCGCCCGCTGCGGTATCGACGATAACGTCCCTGCTGAAAGGAGACGTCAGTTTCACCAATTTGGAGGGTGCGATCGGCGAGAAAGGGGAATCGACGGCCGAAGGCCGGGGATTTCTGACTCCACCGGAGGCGCTCGATGCGCTGACGAGTTTTGGATTCAACTTGCTGGCGCTATCCGACAATCATGCCTTTGATTTGAAGGTGACCGGGATTCAGAACACGATTCGGGAGGCCGACAACCGCAGGATTGTGCACGCCGGAACCGGCAACAACGCGACCGAAGCGTCGGCGCCGGGTTATCTGCATGCCCCCGGCGGTACGATCGCCTTGATCGCCAGCGCGTCCGGGCTGATGGCCTCCGATGCGCGCGCCACCGCCGAGCGCCCGGGAGTAAATGAGCTGCGCATCGAAGCGGGTGGAAGGGAAAACGAGGCGACGGCGGATTTGCCGTCCGATGCGGATGCGAATACGCCGAATCCGGAAGACTCTCAGCGCATCCTGGGAAGCATTCGCCAAGCGCGCCAGCATGCGGACCTGGTGGTCGTGTACCAGCATAATCACGTATTCGGGAATCATTCATTCTCGACAATATTCACCGAAGGGATGCCGGAACGCCTTGCGCCGAACGCATGGCTCGTCAAGTGGACGCATGCGGAGATCGACGCGGGCGCGGACATCATCGTGATGCACGGCGCGCCTTTGCTGCATGGCGTTGAGATCTACAAGGGAAAGCCGATCTTTTATGACCTGGGGAACTTCATTTACAACGTGCCCCCCACGTTGACGTACATCTCCGAGCCCCTGGCATGGGAGAGCATGGTGGCCCATGTGCAGTTCCAGGGAAGGAAGTTGCAATCGATCTCGTTGCGCCCGATTGTGTTGAACAATCTGGGTCAGGGTCAGCCGGACGTTCAGAACGCGCATACCAACAACGAATTTCTGGATACCCGCGGTCTACCCTCGCCGGCCACGGGTGCGAGGGCGGGTTACATTCTTCAGCGCGTGGCGGATGCATCGAAGCCGTTTGGCACTGTTGTCGATGTGAAAGGGGAATCGGCGGAAATCGAGTTGAGATCCGACAATTGAGGTGTTGCCGGCGCCCGCGTGCGCCGGCGGTCTGCAGTTTCGGATCATCGCTCGATTCCGCAGCGCCGCGCGGAGAGGCCGTTGAGGGGTGGGGCGCGACGTATCTCATGGGTGCCGCATGAAAGATTCCTCAGTTCTCGCGGCGCATGAATATTTTCGGGGAGAGCGTGCATGCTGACCAGGCAAGAGCGAACCGCCAAGATCAAAACGGTCGTCAGGGTCGCGAGCGGCAATTTTCTCGAGATGTACGATTTCATGGTGTTCGGCTATTTCAGCGCCGCCATCGGCCGGGTGTATTTTCCCTCGAGCAGCGAATTCGCGTCTCTGATGTTCTCGATGACGACGTTCGCGGTGGGGTTCATGATAAGGCCCGTCGGCGCGATCTTCCTGGGCGCCTATATCGACCACCTCGGCCGGCGCAAGGGCCTGCTGATCACCCTGGGGTTGATGTCCATCGGCACGCTGACGATCGCGCTGGTGCCGGGCTACGGGACCATCGGTCTGTTCGCGCCGATTCTGGTGGTGCTTGGGCGGCTCTGCCAGGGCTTCTCGGCCGGAGTAGAACTGGGCGGCGTATCGGTCTATCTGTCCGAGATCGCAACGCCGGGTCACAAGGGCTTTTACGTCTCCTGGCAGTCAGGAAGCCAGCAGGTCGCCGTGGTTTTCGCCGGTGTGTTGGGCTATGCGTTGTCCAACTGGCTGGCGCCGGAGGCGCTTTCGGCCTGGGGCTGGCGGATTCCGCTGATCGTGGGATGCATGATCATTCCCTTCATCTACCTGATCCGTCGCACGCTGGAAGAAACCGAAGAATTCGCCTCCCGTAAATATCACCCGAGCCCGGTCCAGATCTACGCCAGCATGCTGACTCATTGGCGCATCGTGCTGACGGGCGTGGCGCTCGTGCTCATGACTTCCGTGTCGTTTTACACCATCACGGCCTATACGCCGACCTTCGGCAAGGAGGTCCTGAAGCTCAGTCAGAGCGATGCGTTGCTGGTCACCCTGTGCGTCGGGCTGTCGAATCTGTTCTGGCTTCCCCTGATGGGCGCCTTGTCTGATCGCACCGGCCGCCGCCCGCTGCTCTTGTGCTTCGCCGCAATCGCCATCGTCACCGCCTATCCCGCGATGTACTGGTTGGTCGCGGACCCGAGTTTCGGCAAGTTGCTGACGGTCGAGCTGTGGTTGTCCTTCATCTTCTCCGGCTACAACGGCGCCATGGTCGTGCACCTCACCGAAATCGTTCCGGCCAACGTGCGCACGGCGGGCTTTTCGCTGGCCTACAGCCTGGCGACCACGTTGGGCGGTTCGACACCCGCCATCGTCACGTTCCTGATCCACCAGACCGGCAATCGTGCCATGCCCGGCGCCTGGCTGTCGCTCGCGGCTCTCATCGCCTTCATCACGGCTGCCGTGAGCGCACCGGCGCGCCGGGCGCTCGGGGCGGCGATGGCGCCCGAAACCTGAGGCTCGATTCCGGCACTCAATTTGGACCATGCACGTAGCGAAAATTCGTTGGCTCGTTGTTCTTGCCTTTGACGAACGAGTGGACCGCTGCTGAAAACGGGCATCGCGTTCGATGACATGAGCATCGGAGGCATGTCGAGCATCGGAAGGATTTCCGCACGATTCCCAATCGATCCCACTCCGGCGGGTGCCGCTGGCGGTTGGTGACGGATGGTCTGCATTTCCCAACCGCTTGAGGCGACTACCGGATCTTGCGAGTCGGTGAAGGTCCCGCTGCCGTGCCCGGAGCGGAGCTTGGCATGCTGGACTAGATCAGCGCGCCGCGGCGCTTGCGACTCAAGGGCATCGCCGAGGCTTCCACCAACTGATGCTCGTCGACGGTATCGGCGGGGAGAGCCTCCGGAGGAGCGGGGCGGAACGGGAACAACTCGTGGATTTTCCCGGCGCAGACCAGTTCCAAAATCTGCGCTTCGCTGAAGGTGCTCAGGCGTGTGACGGCCTCCACCACGTCCCCAGGGTCGCCGGTGAACTGGCCTCTAATTGCATGAATTTACTCACAAATGACTCGCTCTATAGCAATCACCGGCGATTCATCATACGCCGCCCTCCGGCAAGCTCTAGCGACCGGGGTCCAGAAGTGTTGCGAGTACTTCGGCCTGTGTCTCATCGGCCACGAAGAAGCGCCCGTCGTTTTGGCGCTTCACCCCCGGCGCGAGCGGCGCGGTGGCGGCCAACCGGGTGAGACCGCATGCGGCGTAGACATTGAGCAGCGCCCGGCCGCCCGCCGCCGCGGCATGCAAGCCGATCCGGCCACCCAGTCCCCCGTTCTGCGCCAGCACAATGTCATTGTCCAACAGCACACGACCGAGAGCCGGGGGCTCGCTCATCCGAAAATCAGCGCGCAGCACGTCTGAATCCGCCGCGCTGATGTACCACACGAAATAGGATTCGGTGGCCAGGGCGACGTCCAGATATGGGTGGTCCTCGATGAGGATGGACATGCCCACGCGCACGAACCGGCCGCTGTCATCGCGTGCTCAAATCACCAGCGGCCGGCAGTAGCGGCGCTTGACGAGGTGCACTAGATGGCTCATCGGCAAGAGCACCGACCACGACCAGAAGCGATCCGCGCGCGACTGGATGCGGGCATGCTTTGGGCCCAAGCGAGCGTCCCACCAGGCCGCATCACCCGCCGTCATGTCGGTCATACGGATGTCGACGAACCGCCGCTTGTCGGCCTTGATGGGAGCGCGGCGAACGAAGCGGCGCTGGGGGCTGGTCATGGTCGGATGATACGCCAAGGAGTGGAGCGACCTCGACGGGATCTGGCCGTAAGCCCGAGGTGGTCTCGGCGCGCAGCGGCGCCGCGACCGCCGCGCGCACGAACTGAATCACCTCGGCGGCGCATTCCCGCGGGCGGGTTTGCAGCAACAGGTGCGGACCCTCGATGCGCGCGTGCCGGGCATTCGGCTGCAGACTCAAGATGTAGGGAGTGGCGGCGGCGGGCACCACGTTGTCCGCCGATGCCTCCATGACCAACATGGGCATGGCAATGCGCGCCAGCGCCGGCGTCGCGTCGACCCCGAGCATGGCGCCGATGCGATGCCTGAGGACGTCGGAGTCGACGGCCGCGGTCGCGCGATTCGCCGGCGACGGTAGTCGCTTCGAGGATCGCGATCCCCACATGAAACCCGAGCGCATCCAGTGCGGCATGTGTTTGACGGGCAGGGCCTTCACTAGCGGTCGGAGCCAGGCGAGCAGCGGAAAGGGGTTCCTGGCGAACGTCACGCACAGGACGACGCCCTCGAGTTCCGCCGGCGGATCCGCGGCGATGCGAATCGCAATGGGACCGGAAAAGGATTCCGCCAGGATCACGCAGCGCCGGCTGGCGGGCAATGCCGCCCTCACCAATTGCTCGAGTTCCTCATACCCGAGGCGTCGATCGAGCGGGTAGGTGACGATCCGTGCATCAACTTCGGCTCCCAGCGCCTCGATGAAATCACCGAACAGCTTGCCGGTCCCATCGAGACCGGGCAGCAGGATCAGCAGGGGCTTCGGAGGCTCGGCGGATTCGTGCATGGAGCGCGCATCCTCGCCCGGCACCCGCCCGAGTTCAATGCCGACGACAATGTGACGTAGGTCATGTCCGACCGTGGCGCTCCCGGGTCGAGTTGCAGCAATTCCCTCAAGTTTGTGCCCGATATTCCGTTAACCCGCGCAATGACAGGATTTCACTGCCAAGCACCGCGGTATGGAGTGTCGTGTGTTCGGATTGCTGAGGAAAAACGCGGCCGCGAAGGGTCGGATCGGCGTCGCGTTCGAGCGCGACGGAGTCGCCGTCGCCGTGGTGGTGCGCGACGGCGATCGCGCGGTATTGAAGCGCTGCGAAGTCCTTGCGTTTGATCCTTCGGGCGGACCCGACGCGGCCGCCGCCGCCATTCGGGCCGCCGGCCTGCCGCGCCTGCCGGTCAGCGTCGTCCTGCGTCCCGAGGATTATCAACTCGTGCTGGTGGAAGCGCCCGACGTGCCGCCGGCCGAATTGCGCGCCGCCATGCGCTGGCGTCTCAAGGACGCCATCGACTTCCGTGTCGAGGACGCCGTCATCGACGTCTTCGATGTACCGACCCAGAGCCGCGGCGGCGCCGGCCGCATGATGTATGCGGTGGCAGCCCGGCGCGGGGCCGTCGAGCGCTGTGCCGCGGCCCTTGCCCCGCTGCCGAAGTTCGACGTGGTCGACGTTCCGGAATTGTGCCTGCGAAACCTTGCTTCACGGCTGCCGGAGGCCGCCGGCGGCGCCGCATTGCTCCATCTGGGCGAGACCACCGCCTCGGTGATTCTGGTCCGCGGCACAACTTTCTACTTTTCACGGCAGACCGACCTGCGGCCGGGGCGGTCCGGAGCCGCCGGCCCTCCCGGCCCAGCGGAGTTGGACAGCGACGCCATCGTGCTGGAACTGCAGCGGTCGCTCGACTACTACGAGCGCCACTTCGATCAACCCCCGATCATGCGCATTGCGATATCGCCCTTCGGCGATCGCGCCGCGGCGCTCGCTGCGGCGCTGAACCGCGACAGCGGCTTCGAGGTCGCCACGCTCGATCTGAACGCGCTTATCGGCGCCGACATGCCGCTCGCTCCCGCCGCGCAGGCCGCCTGCCTGCTGGCCGTGGGCGCCGCGATCCGCGAAGAGCGCCGCTCGCTATGAACGCCCTGGCCATGGAACAGCAGGTCAACCTGTACCAGCCGATACTGGGTGCGGAACGTCGACTGTTCTCCGCACGGACCATCGGCATCGCCCTGGCGGTGTTTGCGGTCAGTCTGGTCGGCCTCACCGCCTATGGTTCCCGTCGCATCGGACGGATAGAGCACGACGTGCATGAGATCGAACAGCGGCAGATCGCGAACCTCGCGATGGCCGAACGCGTCGGGCAGGCCGTGCGTCCCGCCGAGAGCATGGCCGAACTCGAGGTCGCCGCGAAAACCTTGAGCGCGGACATCGATGGGCGCCGGCGCGTGCTCGAGATCGTGCGCCGCGACGGCGACTCCACCGCCACCGGATTTGCCGCGCGGCTCGAGGCGCTGGCGCAACGCCAACTCGACGGCGTCTGGTTGACCGCCATCGTCGTGGGCTCGGGGGACGGACGCCTGGCGATGCGGGGCGCCGCGAGCGATCCGGCACTCGTACCCGCCTATCTCACCGGACTGGCCGCCGAGCCCGCGCTGAAGGGTGTGCGCTTCGACCGCTTGACCATCCGCCACGCGGCGCCGGAGGAAGCCCCGGCGCAGGTGGTCTTCGAGGCCGACGGCCCCGGACTTGCGCCTCAAAAAGAGGAGCTCGCCAAATGAAGGCCATCGACCCCATCATCGGCCGACTCGCCGCGCTTGCGGGCAGGTTGGATGCCCTGACGTTGCGCGAACGGGGACTGATCTTCGGCGCCGGCGCGACCTTGGTCTACATCGCCTGGCAAACGCTGTTGATGGGTCCCCTGACCGCGCGTGAACACGAGGCGGAACAGAGGCTCACCGAGGCGCGGCGGCATCTGGCGGACATTGAAGGCATCGGGTCGTCGGTGGCCGCGGATCCGGTGATCGCCGCGGCCGCCGTCAATCGTGCGCTGCGCGCCCGCCTCGCGGCGCTCGACTCGGAGCTGCGCTCGGCCGCACAGGGCTATGTGGCAGCGGAACAGATGACCGACCTGCTGCGCCAGATCCTCGATGAGCAGCGCGGACTCAAACTCGTATCGTTGACGAACCTGCCAGTCGAGAGTCTGTCGCCGCCCGCGTCCCCGTCGGCGCCTGCGCAGGCGGCGGCCGGAGCGGTGGGACCGGCCGCCGAACGCCCGGATGCGGGACCTTTTCTGCACCCCGTCGAACTGGTGGTCGAAGGCGATTACGCCAGCCTGGTGGCCTACCTCCGGGCGCTGGAGTCCCTGCCGTATCGCATTCACTGGCAGCAATTGGAGCTCAAGACCGGTGTGCACCCGACCAACCGCGTGCGCATCGTCATCGGCGCCCTCAGTCTGTCCAGGGATTGGATCAGCATATGAAGCTCGTTCCCGTCTACTGCTGGCTGCTGATCGCGCCGTTCGCCTCGGCCGACGGCCTGCGCGATCCCACGCGGCCGCCCGCGGCGCCACGCGCCGCATCCGCAGCGCCCGAGCGCCCTCCCGTGCTCAGCGCGATACTCGACTCGAAGGACGACCGCCTGGCCATCTTCAACGGACAACTCGTGCGGAGCGGCGGGTCGGTCGGCGCCTATACGATCGAGGCGGTGTTCGAGGATGGCGTGCGCTACCGCCACGCCGGTATCTCGCAGGAACTGCACTTGGTCCACTTCGCTGTATTCAAAAAGCCATCGACGGCTGCGGCGCGCGCGCCGATGGGAGATCATTGAAATGTACGTGAAATTGCCGAGAATCCTCGGGGCCGTGTTGCTGGTCTGCGCCTTCGGGGTGCAGGCCGGGGCCGACGAGCCGCGTTTCGACCTGGCGGTCACCGACGCCCCGGCGCGGGCCTTCTTCGACGGTCTGGTCGAGGGCACGCCCTACAACATCGTGCTGCAGCCGGGCGAGGTCGTTCCGATCACGCTGAAACTCAAGAACGTCACGGTTCTCGAGGTGTTGGATGCGGTGCGGGACGCCTATGGCTACGACTATCGGCGCATCTCCAGCGGTTTCCTGGTGATTCCTCCGTCGTTGCAGACCCGGCTCTTCCAGTTGAACTACATCGACCTGGAGCGCCGCGGCACCTCGCGTACGCGGGTGGCCTCGGGACAGGTCGGCCAAAGCTCGAACCCGACCGGAGTGCAGGGGTCGCAACAGACGGGAGATGCGTCGCAGGGAGGCCTGAGTGAGCCTCCGGGTGCGGTGTTCTCCGAGGGCGGTTCCGGAAAGCAATCCGGCAACATCAAGGAAATCACCGGCACCAGCGTCTCGACCCGCTCGTCGTCCGACTTTTGGCGCGATCTGGAGGTGAGCCTGCGTCAGATCATCGGTACGGAGCCGGGGAAGTCCGTCGCCGTGAATGCCGGTTCCGGCATCGTGGCGGTGCGTGCCACGCCGCGGGAATTGCGCGACGCCACGCAGTTCCTGGAAAAACTCCAGGACGTGTCGACGCGCCAGGTGGTGATCGAAGCGAAGATCGTCGAGGTCGTGCTGTCCAAGGCCTACCAGGCCGGCATCAACTGGGCGGCGATCGGCAAGAGCGGCAACAACACCTACAGCGGCTTCCAGACGGGGCCGCAGAACGGCTTCGGCGGTGAAACCCTGCTCAATCAGCCTTCCAATCCGGTGACCGTCGGCCCCGGTCACCCGATCACCAGCGCCATCACGAATACGCTGGGGGGTGCGTTTTCGCTCGCGATCAACACGGCGGATTTCAGCACCTACATCGAATTGCTGAGCACACAGGGCACGACCCGGGTGCTGTCGAGCCCGAGGGTGTCGACGCTCAACAATCAGAAGGCCGTCATCAAGGCCGGATCGGACCAGTACTTCGTCACGGGCGTGTCGAGCGACACCGTCGTCGGAACCTCGTCCGCCACCAACCTCAACGTGGACCTCGCGCCGTTCTTCTCGGGCGTCGCGCTCGACGTGACCCCGCAGATATCGGACACCGGTGAGGTCATACTGCACATCCACCCGACGGTGAGCCAGGTCACCTCCAACATCCAGGTCCTGACCGTGAACGGCACGACCGACAGTCTGCCGCTGGCCTTGAGCCAGGTGCGCGAGTCGGACAGCGTGGTGAAGGCCAAGAGCGGGCAGCTCATCGTGATCGGCGGTCTGATGCAGACGACCCGCAGCAACCAGGACTATGCGCTTCCCGGCTTGGGTGCGCTGCCGTTGCTCGGCGACCTGTTCAAGAGCCAGCAGAAGAACGAGGTCCGCTCCGAACTCGTCATCCTGCTGCGTCCCATCGTCATCGACAACGACGAGCAATGGAAATCCCTGACCGGCGAACCGTCGGATCCGAATCTCGCCGCGGTGCCGAAGACGGCCGGCGGGTCACATTGAGCGGCCCGCGATGAACGTCAGGCGCAGAATTCGCATCGGGGAACTGCTGGTTCAGCAGAAGGCGCTCACCGAGGAGCAACTCGCCCAGGCCCTGGTGGAGCAGCGGCGCACCGGCCGCAAATTGGGCAGGGTGCTCGCCGATCTCGGCTACCTGTCGGAGACGGCGCTGTACGAGGTGTTGTCCAAACATCTGCAGGTACCGTTCATCGACCTGAAGCAGGTGCACATCGACCGGGATGCGGTCAAACTTCTGCCCGAGCCGCTGGCGCGCCGCTACCGCGCCCTCGTGTTGCAGCGGGACTCCCGCGGATTGCTGATCGGCATGGCCGATCCGTCGGACCTGCATGCGTACGACGAATTGCAGTCGAAACTCAAGCTGCCGCTGTCGCTCGCCCTGGTCGGCGAGGCGGATCTGTTGAAGACGTTGGATGCGGTCTATCGCCAGACCGACGAGATCGCGACCCTCGCCGAGGCGGTTCGCGACGATCTGACCCAGAGCGACGTGGATATCGAGCGGTTGGCCGTCGAGGAGGGCTCGCCGGATGCCCCGGTGCTCAAGCTTCTGCAGACCATGTTTCGCGACGCCGTACAGGCACGGGCCTCGGACATCCACATCGAACCCGGCGAGGACAAACTGCGCGTGCGTCTGCGTGTCGACGGTGTGCTGCAGGAACAGGTGATCGAAGGCCGGCGGGTGGCCGGCGCCCTCGTCACGCGCCTGAAACTCATGTGCGGGCTCGACATTTCCGAGAAGCGGCTGCCGCAGGACGGCCGGTTCAGCGTCCGCGTGGGCGAGAACGCCGTCGATATCCGGCTCGCCACGATGCCCACCACCCACGGCGAGTCGGTGGTGATGCGCCTGCTGAATCAATCGACCGCCCTGTTGTCGTTGGAGAATCTCGGCATGCCCGCGGCCACGGAGGAGCGCTTCCGGCGCCTCATCGAGCGCAACGCGGGCATGGTCCTCGTCACGGGCCCGACCGGCAGCGGAAAGACCACCACGCTGTACGCGGCCCTGAATCACATCAATCGGGCCGGCGTGAAGGTGATCACCGTGGAGGACCCGGTCGAATACCGGCTGGATCGCATCACCCAGGTGCAGGTCATGCAGAAGATCGGCCTGGACTTCGCGCGCATCCTGCGCACGGCCCTGCGTCAGGACCCCGACATCATCCTGGTTGGCGAAATGCGCGACCGCGAGACCGTCGACATCGGCCTGCGCGGCGCCATGACCGGTCACATGGTGTTCTCCACGCTGCACACCATCAATGCCGTGGCCACCGTCAATCGGCTGCTCGACATGGGAGCCCCGGGCTACATGATCGCCGCCGCGGTCAACGGCGTGCTGGCACAGCGCCTGGTGCGCCGCGTGTGCACCGATTGCAGCCAGCCCGGCATTCCGACGCCGAATCAGCTGTCCTGGCTCGCCGCCTGCCGGCCCGGTATGAAGCTGGACAAGCTGGCGTTCGCCGAGGGCGCCGGGTGCACCTTCTGCAATTTGACCGGCTATCGCGGGCGGGTCGCGGTATACGAAATCCTGGAGATCGACCGCGCGCTCGCCGACAGCATCCGGCGCGGCGACCTCGAGGGATTCATCCGCACCGCGCGCTCCAAGGATACCTACGTTCCCCTCGCCCAAGGTGCCATCGATCTGGCGCTCCGAGGCGTGACCTCGCTGGCCGAGGCCATGGCGGTCGGCAGCGGTCTCGAAGAATTCGTCGACGTCGACGACCCGTTGACCGACGCGGGAGTCGACAACCTGCTCGAATTGCGGGCCTGATGCATGTTGGATTTTCGCTATCGCGGACGTTCCGGTCGCGGCGACCTCATCACGGGGAGGCTGGAGGCCGACAGCGTCGACGCCGTGGCCACCCGGCTGCTGAATCTCGGCATCACGCCGCTGCAGATAGAACCGGCGGCGGCCGGCGGGACCAGCGTGCAGGAGCTCCTGCGCCGCCTGGGAACCGGGCGTCCGGGAAACGTCGACATGGTGCTGTTCTCGCGGCAGATGTACGCGATCACCAAATCCGGGCTGCCGTTGCTGAGGGGCCTGCGCGGACTCGCCCAATCCACCCACAATGCGGTGCTGCGGGACGCCCTGCACGACGTGCTGCAGAGCCTGGAATCCGGCCGCGACCTTGCCTCATCGCTCGCGCGTCATCCGGACATATTCTCGCCGCTGTTCTTGAGCATGGTCCGCGTCGGTGAGTCCACCGGCACCCTCGACAACGCCTTCCTCCAGCTCGGCGAATACCTGGGTCAGGACCAGGACGTCCAGGACCGGGTGAAGGCGGCGCTGCGCTATCCGCTCATCGTGGTGATAATGATCGCGCTGGCGGTGGCGGTCATCACCGTGTTCGTGATCCCGAATTTCGCGCCGCTGTTCAAGATCCTCGGCAACGACATACCCTGGCCGACCCGCGTGATCATGGGCACGTCGAGCCTTGCCGTCCACCACGGGATGGCGCTGCTCGTGGGGCTCGCGATCGCCGTGTCGGGGCTGAAACGCTACATCGGCACTCCCGCCGGTCGCTACCGCTGGGATGGCTACAAGCTCAACGTGCCCGTGCTTGGTCAGCTGCTCGGCCAGTCGATCCTGTCGCGGGTCACGCGCTCGCTCGCCATCTCCCTGCAGGCCGGGCTGCCGATGATTCAGGCGCTCACGCTGTTGTCCCGATCGGCCGGCAACGAATATCTGGCGGAGCGGCTGTTGCGGCTGCGCGATGCCGTCGAGCACGGCGAGTCGCTGAGCCGCGCCGCCACCACCTCGGGGATATTCCCATCGCTGGTGCTGCAAATGATGCTGATCGGCGAGGAAACCGGGGAATTGACCCGCCTGCTGGAGGAGATCGCCGGGTTTTATCAACGCGAGGTGGACTACCGGCTGCGCAACCTCACCGCCATGATCGAGCCGATCCTGATCGTCGGGGTGGGCGGCCTGGTGCTGATCCTCGCCCTCGGGGTGTTCCTGCCGATGTGGAACATGATCGCCAAGGTCGGTCATGGAGGCTGAAGAGTGTGATTCGGCTCGCAGTACGGCACATCGCCGGTCGGCGCCGCCCGCCCGAACCTCAAGAGTTCACCGCGCCGACCGACACAGGACGGACGGCGTTCATCGCGCCGAAGAATTTCGACCCACGACGTCACTTTGGCTCACGGAGCGGATCATGACTGACACTCGGCAACGCGGCTTCACCCTCATCGAACTGGTGGTCGTGATCACCATTCTCGGCATTCTTGCGGCGTTCGCCGTGCCGAAGTTCATCACCCTGGACGCCACCGCCCGCGCGGCCACGATCAACGGGCTCGCCGGCAGCGTGCGCAGCGCCGCGGCCCTGGCGCGCGGCATGTCGATGGCGAGTCAAAATGCGACCAGCGTCACCATGGAAGGCGCCACCGTCTCCCTGCTGAACAACTATCCCGACGCCACCAGCAGCGGCATCGTCTCGGCCATCAATACGACCGTCAGCGGCACCGACTTCACGATCGCGCCCGGCACCACCGCCGCGGGCACGGCCACCTGGACCAAGGTCGGCGCCGCCAGCGGGACGACCTGCGTGGTGAGCTATACGCCCCCGGCCGTCGCCGGCGGCACGCCTACCATCACGGCAGTGACCAGCGGCTGCTGATGCGGCGTTGCCGCGCGGGCTACACCCTGGTCGAACTCGTGATCGTCATCAGCATCGCGTCGGTGCTGGCGGCGGCGCTGGGACCGAGATTCTTCTCGCAGTCGGTGTTCTCGCAGCGCGGCTACGCCGACGAACTTGCCGCGGCGCTGCGGTTCACCCAAAAGGCGGCGGTGATCTCGGGGTGTCCGGCGCGGCTCACGCTGACCGCGACCTCCTACGCCGCCAACCAGCAGGCCGCCTCCGGCAATGCCTGCAACCCCGCCGATGCCACCTGGTCGACGCCGATTCTCGGGCCCGACGGTACCGCCATTCAGAACACCGCCCCGTCCGGCACCACGGCCGGTCCCACGGGCGTGTATCTCTTCGACGATCAGGGCCGGCTCTCGAGCGGCCCCGGTACCACCCTTGCCGTCGGCTCCAGGACCCTGACCATCGTGGCGGGCACCGGCTTCGTGCAGGTGCAATAGCCATGAGTCGGCAGCGGCACCGGGGCTTCACCCTCATAGAGCTCATCGTCGCCATCACCGTCGTCGCCATCGCCGCCACCACCTTGCTGGGCACCATCGCCGCGGTCACGAGCCGCAGTGCCGATTCGATGATGCAGCAGCAGGCGATCGCGATCGCCGAGGCCTATCTGGATGAGATCATGCAGCGCTGGGTGGTCGATCCGAACGGCTCGCCGCCGAATACCGGACGCGGCAGCTGGGATCTGGTCGATCAGTACAACGGACTCACCGACGTCGGCGCCCACGATCAGTTCGGCAATGCGATCGCGGCGCTCTCCGGCTACACGGTGACCGTCAGCGTGGTGCAATCCGGCGGTCTCGGCGGAATCGCTGCGGCGGCTGCGAGACGCATCGATGTCACGGTCACGGCTTCGCCGAACGTACGGGTCATGCTGAGCGGCTACCGGACGAGCTATTGACATGCGGCGGCCCGCACGCATCGACTTGAGGGGGACGAGCCCGCGGCGGCGGCGGGGCTTCACGCTGATCGAACTCGTGATCACCATCGTCGTCGGTTCCGTGGTCGTGGCCTTCATGACCATGTTCATCGTGACCCCGATGCTGGCCTACAGCGCCCAGACCCGGCGTGCCGGCCTGGTCGACGATGCCGACAGCGCGTTGCGCTTCATGGGGCGCGACCTCGCGGGTGCCCTGCCGAACAGCGTGCGCATCACGACGTCCGGCACGGTGACCGCGCTCGAGTTCCTCGGCACCGTCGATGCCGCGCGCTACGTGGATGCCGGCCCGTTGGCGAACGCCGCATTGACCCTCGATTTCACGGCCGCCGACGGCGCCTTTTCGACGACCGTGCCGTTCACGCAACTGACGCTGCCCTGGTCCTCGACGTCGGCGTATCTGGTGATCGATCATGTCGGCGTCCCGGGTGCGAATGCCTACGAAGCCGCGAACGTCATCACGCCCCCCGGCACGGCCATCACGGTGGCCGCGGGCTCCACGGCGAATCAGAATCTCGTCACCCTGAGTCCGGCCTTTCAATTCAGGCTGGGCTCGCCCGGAAAACGGGTGTACCTCGTGAGCGGGCCGGTTTCCTACCTGTGCGATACCGGCGCCGGCACGCTCACCCGGTACTCGGGCTACACGATCGCGGGCACCCAGGCGGCGGGTGCGGGAACGTTGACGGCCGCGGGCGCCCGCGCGGCAGTCGTCGCCGGCGACGTGGCCGCCTGCGCATTCACCTATACCTCCGGGACCGCCCAGCGCAACGGACTGGTCGAACTGACCCTGAAGCTCGCGAACAGCGGTGAGTCCGTCCAGTTGCTGTACGAAGTGCAGATGGTGAACAGCCCATGAGGGTCCTCTCCGGTGAACGCAGGGGCGGAGCGGGATTCGCGCTGGTGCCGGCGCTGTTCCTGTTGGTCGTCCTGGGCGCCCTCGGCTTGGTGGCGATCCGGGTCGGCACGGGGCAGCAGCAGACGGTGACCATGGGGTTGATGCAGGCCGGCGCGCTCTCGGCCGCCAACTCCGGGATCGAGTGGGGCGCCTATGAGGCGCTCCACGGCAGTTGTGCCGCGAGCACCACGCTCGCCCTCACCGAAGGAGCGCTGAACGGTTTTGCCGTCGTCGTGACCTGCACGGCGACGGTCTTCACCGACGGCGCCGGTACCAGCAACTCCTATGTGATCCATGCCACCGCCACGTCGGGGTCCTACGGCCAGCCGGGTTACGTGCGGCGGGCCGTGAGCGGCACCTTCACGAATGCCACCTGACCCGGCCGCCCGGCGATTTCAATACACCTCGCGCTGATAGACGCGGGAGGGCGAACCCGGGAACAGTCCGAAGGTGGCCAGTCCCGAAGGATTGCTGTTGGTCCCGGAACCGGCCGTCCACAGGTATTGCAGCCAGCCCGGAGCGGTCGCGGTGACGGTCACGGCGCCGGCGTTGCCGCTGCCCGGGGCGGCCAGATTGAGGTTGAAATTGCCGGCGGTGGCGGTCGCGGCGTAACGCGACGCGGTGCCCGATGCCGCCGCACAGCCGAGTCCGGAAGCGCCGGGACTGCCGCTGTCGCGAACGCAGGTCTTGCCCGGCGACAGACTTTGCTGGAAGCCGATGAAGGCGAGCGCCGGCGCGCTGGTGCAGGTGTCGGCGAGGTTCGTGACGAAGCCTTGGGTGGCGCCGAGGTAGTACTGGGTGGTCAACGCCAGGGGGAGGTCGAGCAGTTCGGATCCGAGGCCGTTGCGCATCGCGAGGCGTCCGTACCATTGCGCCGCTCCGGTGCTGAAGCCGATGCCGGTGCCGGTGCCGAAGGTCACGGGATTGGCCGCGGTCACGCCGTCCAGGTCGATGACGTTTTCCGACAACGCGATGTTCGCGTTGAACGGCGCAATGGCGCCGCCGCGCGCGAAGCTGAGGCCGCTGCCGGCGCTGAACGTCAGGGTCACCTGTCCGCCCGTCGAATCGACGATCACCGGGTCCACCGCGGCGGCGGGAAGTCCGGTCAGGGTGAGTGCGGGACCCGTGGACGCGGATGTGTAGGTACGTCCGGTGAGCGCACCGTTCGTCAGGCGCATCAGCGGCCCGGTGTAATTCTGTGTGGTGGTTCCGCCCAGCGCCTGTGCGGTGGCGGTGATGACCGGCGCCACGGTATACGTGAACGGCTGACCCACGTAGGTGAATCCGCCGGCCGCGCAGGCCGTGCCGAACACCGGCGTAGTGATCGAGGTTGCGAATCCATTGGGCACGAATCGCCCGACATTTCCGGAGGTGGTGCCCGTCAAGGCGCCGCTCGACAGATAATTGGCGACGCCGGGCGTCAGGGTGATGATGCCGACCTCGGGCCAGGCGAACGCGACACCGGTCGCGCTCCCCCCCGAGAAGGGGCCGAACGCACCGGTGACCTTTGGGTTGTCCCCCGCCGTCGGCAGCACGAGCGCAGACGTCAACGTCACCGCCGCGGGCGATAATTCCTGGCCGAAATTCGGAGTGGCATTACCCAGGAAGTTGGTTGCAGTGACGCCCGCGGTGAACGGCTGCCCCGCACCGAGGAACACGGTGCCCGAAGCCGTGCCCGCCGCCGGGTTCGCCGTGCCGCTGACCGAGCCCTTGATGTTCGACAGTTTCAGGGTATAGGGCTGCACCACGAACTGTCCCGCACCGGTCATGGTGTTGCCGGATGCCGCGCCGCTTCCCGAGGGAATGGCGTATTTCGCGGCCAGGGTGATCTGTCCGGCATCCGAATAGACGAGGTTGATGGGCGCCTCGGCATTCGCGGTGCTGAATTTCAGCGGGACGTTCGTGTAGGCGCCGAGCCCTGTGGCGGGGTTCGAGGCGAGGTTGGTGGTCGTGCCGTTGTTGGTCACGGAAAGCGTCTGGCCGGCGACGCAGGCGACGGGGTTGTTGCATTGGTAGGCGAGACCGACGTTGACGGTGGTGCCGCTCGCAAAGGCGGTGGTGCAGGCGCCCGTCGTCGTGTCGGTACGCACGGCCTGCAGTGCGAGACTTTGCGTCGATGCGACTCCGGCGATCTGGGTGCCGATCGTCGTGGCGACGTTGGCGCCGTTGGTGAAGCGGAAGCCGGAGGCGACGAAGGTGAGCGGAGCGTCCTCGGAGGCGAGCGCGGTGCCGGAGGACGTCGATGCGCTGCCATCGGTGAGATTGATGATGACGGTCTCGGCATAGGTGTCGCGCAGTGCGAGGACCACCGTGCCGTTGTCCGCGGACGCAAAGGAATAGGTGGCGGTGCCGCTGTTCGCGGCGCCGGCTGTGAGCGTCCCCGTCCCGGTGGCGAGCGACCAGTCGCCATGACCCGTGCTGGTGCTGATCGACACGGTGTTGGTGGTCGCCACCGCCGCGTGGGTGCCGGAATGGGCGACGAGGGTCACCGGCGCCGCCTGGCAGTTCACGGCCGTCCCCGGCGTGCTGACCGCGTAATGATTGGGCGCCACCGCGGAGGCCGTGTTGCAGGGGTGGGTCAGCGTGGCCGCGGTGACGACGTTGTTGTAGCTGAGCGCGATCGGATAGACCGTGACCTCGTCGATGTTGCCCTGGAACCGGATGATGGGTCCCTCGATCGCCGCATCCGCGTTGCCGCCGATTGCGGCGTTCGCGCCGGTGCCGGCCGAGAACGACGAACGCGACACCGAATTGAGATTGATGAGCCCGCCGCTGGAATTGAATATGTAGAGATACATCGCCTGGTTGATGACGGCGTCCATGACGGCCGCGACGAAGTACCATTGGTTGGGGCTGATGGGCGCGTAGGCATCGAGAATGGTCTGGTAGGGATTGCGGCTGAAAAAGCGCATCAATCCCGCGCCGCCGTCGCCGAAGCTGAGCGCGTAGCCGTCGTAGTTCTCGTCGTCGATCCAGATTCGGCCGTTGACGTACGAGGTGGGGCGGATCCAGGCGGTCACGGTGAACGTGCTGCCGACGTGCGGCAGCGAGCCCGGCATCTGCACGTACTGGGTCGAGCCGTTGAAGGTGCCATAGCCGCAGGTGCCGGTGGTTCCGGCGATCGCCGGCGTGGTGCTTGCCGGCGTCGCACCGTGCTCGGCGACTCCGCCGTAGCCGCCGCCCCCGGAGTCGACGACTTCGCCGGCGGTGCCCGACCACGCACTCTCGTCGAAATGCCATTGGGCGAGCGGCGTCCCGACCAGGGGAATGAGGGCGAGCGTGGAGCCGATGCTGACGGCGCTGATCGAGGAGCCCGAGGTCGACACCAAATTGCCGGTGGCCGTCGACGGGGTGACGAGCCCGTAGAACGCACCGATGAGCACGCCGTTCGAGCCCTGGGACGTGCCGGCATCGAGCGCCTGGGTCAGTCCCGTGGGGGCGGACAGAGCGTCCGGGGTGCCGTTCGCGACGGCGTACAGGGTGACCAGCAGCGTATCCGGCGTATTGGGCGTCACCGATGGCGCCGTGCGGTAGATGCTCGCCGGGTTGCTTTGAATGTTGGCGGCGGCAATTTGATAGCCCGTCGTCAATCCGCGGAAGGCCAGAATGGCGCCGGCCGTCCGGCCGGAGGTCCCGAGTGTCCAGGTATAGCTGGAGGTACCGGTGACATCGGAGGAGGTCGCCAGCTTGTAGTAGACACCCATGGCGAGCGAGGTGGTGTAGCTGGTCTGGTACAGCTGCCAGCCCGCCGGTGCGGAGGTGATGTACGGATTGGCATAGTTCTGGGCCACGTACATGATCATGAAATCGCCGGTTTGTAGGCCCGTCGGCGCGGCAATGGTGATCGAATTGACCGCGTTACCGCTCAGTGTCGGCACCGACGAACCCACATAGGTCGCCTGCTGAGCGAACGCCGGCGACCCCGCCGACAGGCACAGCAGCAGGACGAGGACCGCCCCGGGTAGGTTCGGGCATTTGCGCATCCCTGAGGATATCGGCCGCCGCGACCGGATTATGAGGGGCATTCCAGGGCCTCGAGCCCGCCCGTCGTCTCCTTCCTCAAGAATTTGCCGTCCCTGCCGTTGTCACCGGACAGCCCTCCGACGGCGGACCCGGCGTGTCCGCGAGTACATCCAAAGGATCAGACAATGCCCTCCATTGCCAACGCTTTCGCCCGCCTTTTCACCCAAAAGCGCCCGGCCGTCGTGCCGCCGGCGCCGGCCGACTCCGTGCCTCCCGGAGCGGGGGAGCCGTTTCTGCAGACCCCGGCGCAGACCGCCCAGGCGGCGCAGGCAGCGCGGATCGCGGAGCTGGAAGCGCAGCTCGGGCTGTTCACACAGGCCATGGCCGTGATCGAGTATCGCCCGGACGGCAGGATATTGTCGGCCAACGAGGGGTTCCTGCGCCTCTTCGGGTTCTCGGCCGCCGAGATCACCGGCAGGACACACGAAGACCTGCTGGCGCCGGCCGATCGCGGGTCGGCAGAGTATCGTGCTCTTTGGGACCGGCTCCGCGGAGGAGAGTCCGCGTCACGTTTGCACGAACGCGCCGCCGGCAACGGCCGCGAGGTCTGGACTCAGTCGTTTTACGCCTCCCTGAGGGGGCCGGACGGCGCGCCGATCAAGATCGTCGAATTGGCCATGGACGTCACGCAGCAAACGATCACGTCGTTCCAACTGCAGGCCACCATGGTCGAAATCCAACGGGTCGTGAAACTGTCGGTCGCCGGCGATCTCGTGACACGGGTCCATTGCAGCGGCGTGTCCGGCGACATCAGCCGGCTGTGCGAGGACGTCAACAGCGTGCTGAACGCCCGCATGGTTCTCATCCGACGGGTCCAGCTGTTGACCGAAGACGTACGCTCGGCCGCGGAGGAGATTTCGCGGGGCAACGGCAGCCTGTCGCAACTGACCGAGAGCCAGGCGGCCTCGCTGGAGGAGACCGCCTCGTCGATGGAGGAGATGACCTCCAGCGTCAAGAGCAGCGCCGACAATGCCGCGCAGGCGCGGGAGTTCTCGCTCGCCGCCAAGCAGCAGGCGGAAGCCGGCGGCATCGCCGTCGGTGCCGCCGTCACCGCGATGACGGAGATCAACAGCTCCTCGAAGAAGATGGCCGACATCATCGGCGTGATCGACGAAATCGCCTTTCAAACGAATCTGCTGGCGCTGAACGCCGCCGTCGAGGCGGCGCGCGCCGGCGAGGGCGGTCGCGGCTTCGCCGTGGTGGCCAGCGAGGTGCGCAGCCTGGCGGGCCGCAGTGCGACGGCGGCCAAGGAAATCAAGGCGCTCATCCAGGACAGCGTGAACAAGGTGGCTGACGGCAGCAAGCTCGTCGACGCCTCCGGCAAGACCCTCGCCGGCATCCTGACCTCGGTCAACCGGGTGACGGAGATCGTGTCGATGATCGCCGCGTCGAGTGCGGAGCAGTCCGTCGGCATCGAACAGGTCAACAAGGCGGTGATGCAGATCGACGAAGCCACCCAGCAGAACGCGGCTCTCGTCGAGCAGACCGCCGCCGCGAGTCAGGCCATCGTCGACCAGGTGCAGGAGCTCCATTCGGTGGTGGCCCGCTACAAGGTGGAGCCCGACGTCGAGAGGGCGGAGCGCGGCCGGCAGGCCGCGTGACCGCGAGCCGTTGACGCGAGGCGGTATGCATCCCCAAACGACGCTCCCGTCGCGGCGGACGGCGGCTGCCTCGCGGCGGGTTTCCGCGCTTCTGCCCTGGGTGGTCGCGGGCGCCTGGTTCCTGAGCACTGCGACGGAGTTCCTCGTATTCCATCTGCGCTCCGAAGACCTGCCTTGGTGCACGGCGTCCGCCGCCCCGGGGCGGCGGGATCCGACGACCCGCAACGTCCCTTAGATCCAACGGCGTCACATAATTTAGCCGTCAACCCGCTAAACCTTGCACCGCGACCGCCGATACGCCTCCTAGAGCAGGTTTTGGTGGCCCTCGGATCCGGGCACTATTTATCGATACAGGAAACGTTATGGCAGCGACCATTCTGGCAGTCGACGACTCGGCATCCATGCGGCAAATGGTGAGCTTCACCCTGAAGCATGCCGGTTACGAGGTGATCGAGGCGGCCGACGGAGTCGATGCCCTCGAATACGCCCGCGTCAACTCCGTCAGTCTGGTCCTGACCGACGTCAACATGCCCCGCATGGACGGCATCACGCTGGTGCGGGAACTGCGCCAACTGACCGCCTACAAATTCACGCCGATGCTCGTGCTCACCACCGAGGCCGGACCGGAGAAAAAAATGCAGGGCAAGCAGGCGGGAGCCACCGGTTGGCTGGTGAAGCCCTTTAATCCGGAAAAGCTGCTCGCCACCATCGCCAAGGTTCTGTAAGCCAATGTCGATCGATCTCGAAATGGAAGAGATCCTCAATCTCTTTTTCGAAGAGAGTTTCGAGGGGCTCGACGCCATGGAATCGGGACTCCTGACCCTCGAGGACGGCGCCGACCGCGAAACCATCAACACCATCTTCCGCGCCGCGCATTCCATCAAGGGCGGCGCCGGCACGTTCGGCTTCATGGAGATATCGGAATTCACGCACTCCGTGGAGACCCTGCTCGACGAAATGCGCAACGGCATCCGCGGCATCACGCCCGATGCGCTGCAGGTGCTGCTGCAGTCGGTCGACGTCATTCGCGAGATGACGCAGTCGGCCCTGGACAAGCAACCGATCGTCATGATCGGGGCGAATGCGCTCAGCGGAGAACTCGGCCGCATCCTCGCCCAAAAGACCCCCCCGGGTGCGGCCGCCGCCACGGGCGAGCCTCCGGCCGCCGTCCAGAGTCCGCGGCACGAGGCGGTTCCCGCGTCTCCGGCGGGAGTCGTGGAAGGCTGGCGCATCGGATTCACCCCCGACGTCAGCCTCTTCAAGACCTGTAACGATCCGCTGCGCATATTCGCCGAACTCGCGAATCTCGGGAATCTCGAGGTGGTGGCCGACTCCGGGCACATCCCGGCGCTCGGCGAACTCGACCCCACGCTGTGCCACCTGAGCTGGACACTGACACTGCACGGCCCGGTCGATCAGGCCCGCATCGCCGAGGTGTTCGACTGGGTTGATGCGAGCTCGAAAATCGTCTATGAGCCCCTGCACGCGAGCGGGGCCGCGGCCGACGGAGCGCCCTCGGAACCGGCCCCGGAGCCGGCACCGAGATCCGTCGTCCCGCAGTCCGGTTTGAACCCGCTTCCCACCACGCCCGCCAAATCCAGCGGTGAATCCGGCTCGCTGCGGGTCGCCACCGAGAAGGTCGATGCGCTCATCAATCTGGTCGGCGAACTCGTGATCACGCAATCCATGCTGGGGCGCTTCGCCGAACGATACGATCCGGGTGACCTGGAGTCCCTGCGTCGCAGCCTCACCCAGCTCACGCGCAACACCCGTGAGCTGCAGGAGAGCGTGATGCAGATCCGGATGCTCCCGATCGGCTTCTCGTTCAACCGGTTTCCCCGCCTGGTTCACGACCTGTCGCGAAAACTCGGCAAGAAGGTCGAACTCAAGCTGAGCGGGGAGAACACCGAGCTCGACAAGACCGTGCTCGAGAAGATCGGCGATCCGCTGGTGCATCTGGTGCGCAATGCCCTGGACCACGGCATGGAGCCTCCGGCGCAGCGTCTTGCCGCCGGCAAGAGCGACACGGGCACCCTCGAGCTCAACGCCTATCATGAAGGCGGCAGCATCATCATCGAGGTCAAGGACGACGGCGCGGGCTTGAACAAGGAGCGAATCCTCGCCAAGGCGCGCGAGCGCGGCCTCATCGAATCCGACGCGCTGCTGTCCGACGAGCACATCTACAATCTGATATTCGTCGCCGGATTTTCCACCGCGGACGCGGTGAGCGACGTCTCCGGCCGGGGCGTGGGGATGGACGTTGTCAGGCGGAACATCAACGATCTCGGCGGCCACGTCCAGATCTTCAGCGAACAGGGCAAGGGCAGCACGATTCGCATCCGACTGCCCCTGACGCTGGCGATCCTCGAAGGTCAGGTGCTGCGCGTCGGCAAGGAAATCTACGTCGCCTCGCTGGTGTCGATCATCGAGACCGTGCAGTCGACGCGCGAGAATCTGAGCTGCGTCGCCGGCAGGACCGAGCTCTTCAAGCACCGCACCGACTATCTGCCGGTGATCCGCCTGCACGAATTGTTCGGCATCGAACCCGACAGCCGCGACATCGCCGAAGGCCTGCTCGTGGTTCTCGAGGCCGATGGACGCCGGGTGGCCATGCTGGTCGACGAGCTCCTTGCGCAGCAACAGGTGGTCATCAAGAGTCTCGAGACCAATTTCAAACAGGTGCCGGGTCTCGCCGGCGCCACCATCCACGGCGACGGTACGGTCGCGCTCATCCTCGATGTTCCGGGATTGATCCGCACCTTTCTCGAGCGCCATTCGACCAGCATCGGGCGGGCCGCATGAACACAGTGGAGTCTGCCGTCAACGCGGCCGCTGAAGGGGCGCCGTCGGGCGCGCGCACCGCGCGGCCCACGCACCAATATCTGAGCTTCTTCCTCGGCGGCCAGGAATACGCGACCGACATCCTGCGCGTCCAGGAAATCAAGGGCTGGGACACCGTCACCCGCGTGCCCTACTCGCCGGGCTACATCCTCGGCGTCATCAATCTGCGCGGCGCGATCGTCCCGGTGATCGATCTGCGCGTGCGATTCTCCCTCGAGAGTGCGGCGTTCGACCCGGCCACCGTCATCATCGTGGTCCACGTGGCCGGGCCCCGCGGTGAACGCGTGGTCGGCATCGTGGTCGATGCCGTGTCCGACGTGTACGGCGTCGCGGCGCAGAGCATCCAGCCGCCCCCCGAGGTGATGGGATCCATCGATCACATGTTCGTGACGGGCCTCGCCCGCCTCGAGGACAAACTACTCATCATCCTGGACATCGAGCGGCTCGTGACCTCGAGCATCCTCGGTGACAGCAAGGCGGCATGAGCCATGGCGAAAGCGAAGATCTCCAGGAAACCGCCGGCCTCCGTGCAGCCGCCGACGTCGACCGTGCAGCTCGAGAACCTCGAGATCAAGGATGTGGAGGCGGCCGGACGGGCGCTTCTCGCGGCGCTCTCCCCTGGAATTCCAGTGACGGTGGAACTGTCGCGTGTCGGCGCCATCGACACCGCCGGGGTGCAGCTGCTGCTGGCGTTCCAGGTCGAGGCGGCGAAACGCGGGATAGCCGTCGAATTCGCCGCGGTTTCGGCGCCGCTCGAGCATGCGTCCACCGCTTTGGGATTGAGCGACAAGCTGCATGGCGCGAGCCCACGTGATTGACCGGGGCATGCCCGTCGACGATCAGGATTCCCCGAGAACGCCCGGCCTCAAGGCGGTGATCGGGGAATTCGGGCGCCACCTGGACATGCTGTCCGAGCAGCTCGGCGCTTCGCTGCGGGAGGCCGACGGCGAATGTGTCTCCGTGGGCGAATCCTTCCACGACATGGCCGTGGCGAGAAGCAAGCTCGACGGCATTCTCTGTCCGGAGCCGGGCCGGGGAATCCTGCGGGACTCCTCGCGGCAGATAGGCGAGTCGCTGCATGCCGCGGTTTCCGCACTGCAATACCACGACCGGCTCTCGCAGCGGCTCGGATTGATCCGCACCGGACTCAACCGTCTGCAATCGCTGCTGAAGGACCGGTCGGCCAGATCCTACGATGAGTGGCTGCTCGCCCTGCGCGAGGTGGAGCAGATCAACCGTGCCGAACAGCGCCGTCTCGGACCCGATCCTGCGGGCCAGCCCGGAGGGGAGCCCGTCGCGGTGTCGACCGGAAGCATCGAACTCTTTTGATGGCTGTCAAGGCATGCGCTCAAGAAACGCCGCCGGCATGCCGATAAGAAACCGAGCGTCGAGGCGCCGGAAGCAGGCCCGTGCAGGGTTGGTAATACGGCAGCACACAAGCGGAGTCGGTCAATGACAGAGAATGCAGCCAAGAAGCCGGTCACCGGGGGACCCTCGAACTCGAGGCAGGTCCTGACCTTCTGCCTGGGCGCGGAAACCTACGGCGTCGACATCCTGCGTGTCCAGGAGATTCGCGGCTGGACCCCGGTGACGCGCATACCGAAATCACCGACCCACGTCCTCGGCGTGTTGAACCTGCGCGGCTCGATCGTGCCGATCGTCGATCTACGGGTGCGCTTCAGCCTGGAGCGGGCGGAGTTCACGCCGCTCACGGTCATCATCGTCCTATCCATCATGACGCCGGACGGCCGGAGCGAATTCGGTCTCGTCGTCGACAGCGTCTCCGACGTCGTGGACATCGGTGTCGACGACCTGAAGGAAACACCCAACCTCGGCGGCAAGTTGAATGCCGACTTCATCCAGTGCCTGGCCACCGTGTCGGATCGCATGCTGATCCTCCTCGACGTGGATGCGCTGGTGGGGAGGGACCTTTTGCCGAGCGAGGCGCCCGCCCTCGCGGGTGCCGCATGAGCGCCCGCGGCATGGGTCCGTCCTGGTTCACCCGCCTGATGGGGACCGCGCCGGCATCGGCGGTCGAACGGACCGCCGACGCAGGCGACAGGGAGATGTCGGCCCAGATCGCGGCGATCAACCGCTCCCAGGCCGTCATCGAATTCAAGATGGACGGCACCATCATCACGGCCAACCCGAATTTCCTGGCGATCGTCGGCTACACGCTCGAGGAGATCGCCGGCAGGCACCACAGCCTGTTCGTCGAACCGGCCTACCGGGAGTCCGCGGAGTACCGGGGCTTCTGGGAGAAGCTGGCCCGCGGCGAATATGACAAGGCGCAGTACAAGCGCATCGGCAAGGCCGGCAGGGAGGCATGGCTCGAGGCGAGCTACAACCCGATCCTCGATGCCGCCGGCCGTCCGTACAAGGTCATCAAATTCGCCACCGACGTCACCGCCCAGAAGCTGAAGGATCAGATGAATTCCGCGCTCAAGAACTCCCTGGACGCGGTCACGGCCCAGATCATGGCGACGGATAAGGATTACAACATCGTTTTCGTCAACAAGGCGGCCGTCGAACTGATGCGCAAATCGCAGAACGAAATCCGCAAGCAGCTCCCCAACTTCGACGCCGACCGGCTGCTCGGATCGAACATCGACGCGTTCCACAAGCGTCCCGCCCATCAGCGGGCGATGCTGGGAGAGTTGAAGGGCAAGATGAACGCCGAGGTGAAACTGGGCGCACTGACGCTCAGCCTCACCGGCAGCCCCATGGTCGATGAATCGGGGGCCCGTCTGGGCACCGTCATGGAATGGGTGGATCGCACCGAGGCTCTCCAGACGGAGCACGAACTGGAGGAAATCGTCTCCGCGGTGATCGACGGGGACCTGACGGCGCGAATCGACCTCGATGGCAAGGTGGGCTTCAGCGCGACCCTTTCGAAGCGCATCAACGATCTCGTGGAGAGCTTCGCGCAGGTCGTCGGCAGCGTGAAGTCCGCCGCCGGCGAGGTGGCCAAGGGAGTGCAGGAGATCTCGCAGGGCAACCAGGACCTGAGCGAGCGCACGGAGTCCCAGGCCTCGAGCCTCGAGGAGACCGCCTCCTCGATGGAGCAGATGACGGCGAGCGTCCGACAGAATGCGGACAATTCCGGGCAGGCAAACCAGCTCGCCGTCGCCGCCCGCGATCAGGCGGACAAGGGCGGCGCGGTGGTTGCGCGCGCCGTCAAGGCTATGAGCGAGATCAATCAATCATCCAAGAAGATCGCGGACATCATCGGCGTGATCGACGAAATCGCCTTCCAGACCAATCTTCTGGCGCTCAATGCCGCGGTCGAGGCGGCCCGGGCGGGCGAACAGGGCCGCGGATTCGCCGTGGTGGCGAGCGAGGTGCGCAGCCTTGCGGGCCGCAGCGCCACCGCCGCCAAGGAGATCAAGGGACTGATCCGCGACAGCGTTCAGAAGGTGGACGAAGGCTCGTCGCTGGTCGCGCAGTCGGGCCAGACCCTCGAGCAGATCGTCAGCGCCGTGAAGAAGGTGAGCGACATCATCGCCGAAATCGCCGCCGGCAGTCAGGAGCAATCCTCGGGCATCGAACAGGTGAACAAGGCCGTCATGCAGCTCGACGAGATGACCCAGCAGAACGCGGCCCTGGTCGAGCAGGCCACGGCGGCCAGCAGATCGATGGCCGATCAGTCGCAGGCCCTCAGCGACACCCTGATGAAGTACCGCATGGCGCCCGCGGAACGGATGCGGAGCCCCGCATCCACAAGTCCGGCCGCGGCGCCTGCTGCTGCGGTGCGACCCGTGGGCAGGCCCGCGGCGAAGGCCACCAGCAAGGCCGCATCCGCGTCCGTGCCGGCGGCACCCCGTGCCAAGGCGGCCGTCGGGGACGATTCGGCCTGGACGCAGTTTTGAAGTCGCCGGAGTGAAGCCGGCCGCCCTCGCGGTCGGGGACGCCCGGCAGGATCGCCAGCATGAATAGACAATCGACATCCGTCACGGCAGCGGCGGGCCGCACGCGCGAATTCCAGTTCGACGACGTAGATTTCGATGCGCTGCGGCGCCTAGTGAAGGAAATCACCGGCATCAATCTCGCCGAATCCAAGCGGGAACTCGTCTACGGGCGGGTCTCGAGACGCCTTCGGGCCCTGGGCCTCTCGAGCTTCGGTGCCTACCGCGGCATCCTCGAGTCCGGGGACGGCTCCGAACTGGTCGCCTTCTGCAACGCCCTGACCACGAATCTCACCTCGTTCTTCCGCGAGTCCCATCATTTCGACTACCTGCGGGACGAGTTTCTCGCGCCCCGCCGGAACGGGGTCCGCCGCGGCGAGCGCATCCGGATATGGTCCTCCGCCTGCTCCTCCGGCGAGGAACCCTACAGCATTGCGATGACGATCATCGAGACCCTTCCGGACTGGCAGAAGTGGGACATCAAGATCCTCGCGACCGATCTCGACTCGGACATTCTCGCCCGCGCGCAGCGCGGGTCCTACGGCGCCGACCGGGTCAAGGGAATGGATCCGAAACGGCTCGCCCGGTTCTTCACGCAGGTGGGCGGCGGCGCCGATGCCACCTACGCGGTCGTGCCCGATCTCGCCCGGCTCATCACCTTCAAACAGATCAATCTCATGCACGATCTGCCCATGTCGGGGCCGCTCGACGCCATTTTCTACCGCAACGTGGTCATCTATTTCGACAAGGACACGCAACGGGACCTGTTCGCCCGGATGGCGAAGCTGCAGCGCCCCGGCGATCTGCTGTTCCTCGGCCACAGCGAGACCCTGTTCAAGGTCTCCGACCAGTACGGGTTGATCGGTAAAACGATCTACAGGCGAAGCTGATCGTGGCGCCCCTGCTTGCCCGCCAAGCGAAGTCCGAGCCGCCGGCCGCCGCGCGCGGCTTCGAGCACATCAAGCGCTATTGGGACCCGGGCTGCGAACGGTGGTCGGCGAAGATACTGCCGGGCGAATACTTCGTCACCCGCAGCGATGAAGCCATCACCACCGTGCTGGGTTCGTGCATCGCGGCGTGCATCCGCGATCCGGCCGTGAGGATCGGCGGTATGAACCACTTCATGCTCCCCGAGGACAATTCCGTGGGGAAGAGCTCCTGGATAGACGGACCCGGCGGACTCGCGACCCGCTATGGATCGTATGCGATGGAGAGCCTCATCAACGATTTGATGAAACTCGGCGCCCGCCGCGACCGGTTCGAGGTCAAGCTGTTCGGCGGCGGGAAGATTCTCTCGTCGATGACCGACGTGGGGAAGAAGAACATCCTGTTCGCGAAGGAATTCCTCAAACTGGAGGGATTCAAGATCAGCGCCGAGGACGTCGGCGACGCGTGCCCGAGGCGGGTCATGTATTTCCCGGCGAACGGCATCGTCATGTGCAAGAGGCTGCGTGCGCTCGACGTGGTCGAAATCGCGCAGCGTGAAACGAGCTATCTCACCAGTCTGGCGGCCAAGCCGGCCGACAATGACGTCGAACTCTTCGACTAGGAACGTCATTCATGCCAAATCCCGCATCGGTCATGGTCAATGTCCAGACCAAGAAGCGCATCAAGGTGCTCATCGTCGATGATTCGGCGCTGGTACGGCGCATGCTGACGGAGATGCTCTCCAGCGATCCGTCGATCACGGTCCTCGGGGCGGCCCACGACGCCTACGATGCGCGCGAGAAGATCAAGGCCCTCAATCCGGACGTGCTGACGCTGGACGTCGAAATGCCGAGAATGGACGGCCTCACCTTCCTGCGCAATCTGATGCGTCTGCGGCCCATGCCGGTCATCATGGTTTCCTCGCTCACCGACAAGGGCGCCGAAGTGACCCTGGATGCGCTGTCGATCGGCGCGGTCGATTATCTTCCGAAGCCGAAGATCGATCTGGCCGCGACCCTCGGCGACTACAAGGACGACCTCATTGCCAAGGTCAAGGCGGCGGCGTCCGCGCGCGTGCGCTCGATTGCCGCAATGCCGTCCGCGGGCGCCGAGGTGGTGATCGCAAAGCGGCATCCGCAGCGCCAGCTGCGCACCACCGAACGGATTATCGCGATCGGCGCGTCGACGGGGGGCACGGAGGCGATCAAGGAGGTCTTGATCCATCTGCCGCCCGACACGCCCGGCATCGTCATCACGCAGCACATCCCGAAGCTGTTCAGCGGGGCATTCGCCCGGCGCATGGACGGGTGCTGCCAGCTCAGCGTGTGTGAGGCCGAGGACGGCCAGCAGGTGCTGCGCGGCCACGCGTACGTCGCGCCGGGGGACAAGCACCTGCTCCTGGTGCGCGACGGTGCCCGGTATGTCTGCCGCCTGGACGACGGGCCGGCGGTGAACCGCCACAAGCCCTCGGTCGACGTGCTGTTTCGCTCGGTCGCGCAGCAGGCCGGGCGCAACGCCATCGGGGTCATCCTCACGGGAATGGGCAAGGATGGCGCCTTGGGACTCAAGGAAATGCGGGACGCGGGGAGCAGGACGGTCGCCCAGGACGAGGCGACCAGCATCGTCTGGGGCATGCCTGGAGAGGCCGTGGCGGTCGGTGCGGCCGCGGACGTCCTGCCCCTGGGCGAGATTCACACCCGGGTGCTGGCGCTCGCCGACGAAATGGACATCACCCGCCCGGGCGGTGCCGGCCCGGTCTAGATCAGTCTTCGAAACCGAATTGGAGTAGTGCAGTGAAAATTTTGATCGTCGACGACTCGGCAGCCATGCGGATGATCGTGCGCAAGACGTTGCGCCTCGCCGGATTCGAGGGCCACGAATTCACGGAGACCGACGACGGGGTCAAGGCGCTCGCGGCCATCAAGGCCGCGCCGCCCGATCTCGTGCTGTCGGATTGGAACATGCCGAACATGACAGGCATCGAACTGCTCGAAACGCTCGCCAAGGAGGGGATCAAGGTGAAGTTCGGGTTCATCACCACCGAGGCGACGCCCGACATGCGCCAGCGGGCGACGGCCGCGGGGGCTGGCTTCCTGATCTCCAAGCCGTTCTCGCCCGAATCGTTCAGGGAAATACTCGGGGCGCACATCAAATGAGCGCCACCTACCCGCTGCCGGACGTCCCTCTGGTCAGGGATCTCCTAGGGATGCTGTTCGATGGCCTGTCGGTGAAGGCGGGGCCCAAGCTGGACGTGTCGCCGAAGGCCGGCGGCTATTTTGCGGTCTACGTGGCCGACGACGGCAGTCCCGCGGCATTGTGCGGCTGCGACATGGCCTTCGCCGCCAACAGCGGCGCCGCGCTGTCCATGCTGCCTCCGGCCGTGGCCAAGGAGGCCACCAAGGACAAGGAACTGACGCCCGTGATGCTGGCCAATCTGCACGAGGTGATGAACATCTGCACCCGCCTGATGCTGCGCGATGATTCCCCGCATCTCAAGCTGCGCGAATTGTGCCGGGTCGCCGCGCTGCCCGCGCCGGCGGCCGCGATTCTCGGGTCGGCGAGGGGCCGGGTGGATTTCGAGATCGGCATCGCCAAGTACGGGCCGGGCGTGTTGAGCGTGCTGTGTCTCTGATGCCCTCGTCGAGGCGGAGCGCCGGCGGCGAACGCTCAAAACCGCCTTGAAATGTAGCCGACCAGGGTCTGTATCTTGTAAAAGCTGTCCGGCCGCACCCCCTGCACGTCGTTCGGCAGTACGTGATTGCGCGCAATGTTCTGTGCAAAACGGAAGTCCGCACCCAGATCCCATTTCGGCAGGACGTTGCGCCACTGCGCACCCATGCCCCCGTAGAGCGAATACGCGGGCGTGGCGAGGTCGTAGCGGTCGACGCCGGCAAACCAGGTCAACGCGAATTGGTCGCCGTAGCGATGCCGGTAGTCGATCGGCCGCATGCCGATCAACGAGTGGCCGTTGATCTGGTCGAACTCCAGCCGCACCCCCCAATCGTTGTTGTCCGAGACCTCGCGCCGCGCACCGACCGCGAAGTGGGGTCCGAAGAGCACGCTCGAGGTGGTGATGGGCAGACCCTTCTCGAGATCGGTGCGGATGCGGCTGGCGCCGGCGCCGGCATCGACGAACAGTTGGACATGCGGCGGGTGGGCGTCGTCGCCGTCCGCCGCCGAGTCGTCGCCCGAGTCGTCGCCCGAGTCGGAGTCGCCCGACTCGCGGGTATGCGAGTCACCGCCGTAACGGACGAATCCCGACAGGCGCGAAAACGACTTGCCGTACACGTCGCGCCCCGCCAGCACCTCACCGCCGACGGTCAGGTCCTTCCAGGGTCGGGAATACCGGACCATCACATCCACATAGTGCCGGTAGGGATACTGTCCGTAGGTTTGGTTGATGAGCGTGCGCACCCGCTCTTCGAGGTAACCGCCGAACGGCGTCTCCCAGCCGATGCGCAGCGACTGGCTGCGCGCGCCGACGCCGTCGTTGAAGATGCGCTGGTCGGCGCCCCAGGCACCGAGCACCAGGTGATCGTTGGTCATGCCGTCCAGAAACGGATTGTTGACGTACCAACCGTTCTGCCACTCGGAGGTCTCGTACGTGAGATCGAAGTAGTGCCACAGTCTCGGGAAATCGATGCCGACGGTCAGCGCGGACTCACCCAGCAGGTAGCTGCCGCCGTTCAAGGTGTTCTCGCCGGCGTATTGCGCATAGACGGCGAACGGCGTCTTCCCGGGATAGATGAAGCGCGTGACGTAGGACGCCTCCTGGTTGCCCTGGGTTTGCGACTGGCCGCCGGGCTTGAAGAAATCGCGCAGCAGGAAGGTCGGAGTGTCCGGCAGCCCGCCTCCGCCATACTCCAACTGGCGGTTGACCCCGAACGACCAGCCGCTGAAGGGTTCGATGGAGAATTGGGCGCCGAACAGCTTGGGGTTGCCGCTGCGTTGAATGAGCGTGCCTTGGCCCCCTCCCAGGATGTGATCCGAGCGTGACATCTGGGCGAGAAAGAATTCGTATTGAAAGCCGAAGCGGGTCAGGGGTTCGTAATTCGACAGGGTCACCGAGGGCATGGTCGGCGCTTCGGTGCCGATCATCATCGTCGTGTCGGTGGCGGGGGAGAACCAGTGATCGCGGTAGCCCAGATCCAATTGTGCCCAGTTGAACCCGAGACTCAGCACGGAGCCTGTCGGCACCGTGCGGCCCTGGTATGAAACGACGCCGGCGCTGGCGAGGACGTAGTCGTTGGGCTGGACGTACCCCTGCGCCGAAATCTCATCACGGCTCTGCAGCGGCAGTCCGTGCCGGTCCGGCACGATGCCGTCCGCGCCGCCATGCAGCGAGCCCGTCAGGCTCGCATGCGTCACCGCATAGTCCTTCGAATAGCGCTCCAGATACTTCTTCACCTTGACGCAGAGCACCTTGTCGCGCTCGCAGGCCTTGGGCAGGGCGAGTTCCACCAAGCCGACGGCGAACGGCCGTTTGAGTATCGGTTCGTCCGCGAGGATGAGAACGCGCTCGATCTGCCGCTCCATTTCCGGCTCGAGGTGCAGCGGCAGGTAGGCGCTGACTCCGTCCGCCCGGGCGGCATGCGGGGCCGAGCCGATCAGCAGGGCCAGTGCGGCGGCGGCTCCGAGGTTGTAGATGTGTGATCCCACGATATTCTGTCAAAGCTCGAAAAAGGCATGATAACAGGTGCTCCGCGCGCGGGTGCTTCGCGATCCGGAGTGGCGTCCGAGCAACGGAAGCATTACGCTGCCACAGGCGCGCCATCGCCTTGCCCGAGGATCGAATGCATCGTGAAGCGCAAGACCGTCATCGAGTGTGAGCGGTTGTCCTTGCGCGAGCTCGGGCTCGATGATGCGCCCTTCATCCTGGAACTCCTCAATGAAGCCGGCTTTCTCCGGTTCATCGGCGACAAGGGGGTGCGCAGCCTCGCCGACGCCCGCGAATATCTTCTGCAGGGTCCGATCGACAGCTATCGGAGATTCGGGTTCGGGTTGTATGCGGCCACGCTGCATGGGTGCGGGGTGCCGATCGGCATCTGCGGCCTGGTCAGGCGGCACGGACTGGCGGACGTGGACGTGGGGTTCGCATTCCTGGCGAGGCACTGGTCCAAGGGCTATGCCTCGGAATCCGCGGCGGCCGTTCTGCGGCATGGAAGGGAGATCGTCGGTCTGCAAAGGATCGTCGCGATCACCGCCCCGGACAATCAGGGCTCGATCGCCGTTCTCAAGAAAATCGGCCTGCGGTTCGAGCGGAGAATCCGCCTGGCCGAGGACGGGCCGGAGCTCAATCTCTTCGGCCCGCCCGATCCGTGATTCCGCCTCAATCGTCCATCAGGAAGCTGCGCAGCTGTTCGCTGCGGCTGGGATGACGCAGCTTGCGCAGCGCCTTGGCCTCTATCTGTCTGATGCGCTCGCGCGTGACGTCGAACTGTTTGCCGACCTCCTCGAGGGTGTGGTCGGTGTTCATGTCGATGCCGAAACGCATGCGCAGCACCTTGGCCTCGCGCGGGGTCAACTGCGCCAGGACCGAATGGGTGGTCTCGCGAAGCGATTCGGTTGTGGCCGAATCGATCGGCGAGGACACCGACGTGTCCTCGATGAAATCGCCCAGGTGTGAATCCTCGTCGTCCCCGATCGGGGTCTCCATCGAGATCGGCTCCTTGGCGATCTTGAGCACCTTGCGGACCTTGTCCTCGGGCATCTCCATCCGCACGGCGAGCTCCTCCGGCGTCGGCTCGCGGCCCATTTCCTGGAGCATCTGGCGGGAGATGCGGTTCAGCTTGTTGATGGTCTCGATCATGTGCACCGGAATGCGGATGGTGCGCGCCTGGTCGGCGATCGAGCGCGTGATGGCCTGGCGGATCCACCAGGTCGCGTAGGTGGAAAACTTGTAGCCGCGGCGATACTCGAACTTGTCAACCGCCTTCATCAGGCCGATGTTGCCTTCCTGGATCAAATCGAGGAATTGGAGTCCGCGATTCGTGTACTTCTTGGCGATCGAAATCACGAGGCGCAGGTTGGCCTCTACCATTTCCTTCTTCGCGCGGCGCGCCTTCGCCTCGCCGATCGAGACCTCGCGGTTGATCTCCTTGATCTCGCTGATTAGGACGTGGAAGAGGCCCTCGAGATCCTTCAGCTTGTTCTGGCGGCGCTCAACTTCGTCCTTGAACTTCGCGAGGGGCGCCGAGTAGCGCTTCTTCGCCTTGATGTGCTTGTCCAGCCAGCGCGTGCTGGTTTCATTCTTCGGAAAGGTCGATATGAAGTCCTTGCGCGGCATCCCGGCCTGCTTGATGCAGAGGAACATGATCTCCTTCTCGAGCAGGCGGACCTCGGTGACGTGCTGGCGGAGGTTGTCGATCAGTTGATCGAATATCTTCGGGCTCAGCTTCAGCTCCATCAACTCGCCGCAGATCTTCTTGCGGATCTTGAGGGTTTTCGGGTCCTTCGAGCCGAGCTTGTCGAGCGAACCCAGGAATTGATGGTGTGTCTTGGCAATCGAACTGAAGCGCTTCGCGGCCTCCTCGGGATCCGGGCCCGTGTCGATGGCCTCTTCGTCCTCGTCGCCGTCCGCCTCTTCCTCGTCGTTGGCCGCCTCTTCGCGTTCGAGGGCCATCATCTTCGGATTCTGTGGTTGCGCGATCTCATCGGGCGCATTGGGGTCGACGAAACCGACGATGACGTCCACCAGCCGCATCTGTCCGGCCTTCACCGTCTCGTAATGGCGCAGCAACAGATCGTACGTGCCGGGGTAGCTGCCGAGGGCGATCTTGACCGCCTCCAGGCCTTCCTCGATTCGCTTCGCGATGCGAATCTCACCCTCGCGGGTCAGCAGCTCGACGGTGCCCATCTCCCGCATGTACATGCGCACGGGATCGGTGGTGCGGCCGAATTCCGCGTCGAGATTGGCCAGGGCGGCGGTCGCCTCTTCCACAGCCTCCTCATCGGGGGCCGCCGTGGCATCCGTCAGCAGCAGCGACTCGGCATCCGGCGCCTTTTCGTACACCGGAATTCCCATGTCGTTGATCATGTTGACGATGTCTTCGATCTGTTCGGGATCGACGATCTCGCTCGGCAAATGGTCGTTCACTTCAGCGTAGGTGAGGTAGCCCTGCTCCTTGCCGCGAGCGATCAACAATTTGAGTTGCGACTGACGCTCGTCCGCGATTTGAGTCGCGGTGCCTGCTGGCGCTTTTTTGATCAAGGTGGACGCCTCGTGGGAAAACTGGAGGTTTGATGCTCAGCCGACAAGTATACGTTTATGGCCAATTTCTAGCCACTGATGAGTGCGGCCTCAGGGCGGGGCACGCACACGGCCCTTGGCCTTGAGAAGCAGGCTCAATTCGGTCTTTTCGTCGTAATTCAAGCCCAACTCCTCTGCTTTTCGCAGCAATTCATCCATTCTGTGGCCGGGGCCATACTCTTCCAGAAGCTTCTCGACCGCCATTTGCAGCTCCTTGGCTGCACCCTCGGCTTCCACCATGGGCGGTGACATCGCCAATTCGCTCAATCGGCCGTATTCGGGACGATCGCGCCAGCGTTCGAGCAACATGGCGGTGTTCGGCTGCTCCAGGGCGGCCGCCTGGTCCAGCAGTTCCTTCAGCACCGGCACGCCCGGACGGGTCGTCACCCGGCCGAGCAACTCGGTGTTCTTCACCCAGCGCGCCGCCCCGGGGTGATGCAGCACCAACAGAATCGCCTGGCTCAGGAGGTTGCCGCGGCCGGCCGAGACGCGGCCCCCCGGCCGGCGCTCCGGCATCCCGTCGCCCACCGGGCCGCCACCCCGCGGTTGGCCGGCGCCCGCGCCCGCGTCCGCCACGAAGGACTTCTTGAGCACCGTCGCCGGCATGCCCACCCGCAGAGCGAGTTGGTCGGCCAGCATCTCGCGGTAGATGCCCTCCGGCATGCGGGCGAACAGGGGTGCCGCGAGCGCCTTGAGCCTAGCGCGACCGTCGATGTGCTCCAGGTCGACCTGCGCCGCCAACTGCTGCACGAGGTATTCGGACAGGGGCAGCGCGGCCCGCAGGCGTTCCTCGAACGCCTCCGGTCCCTCCGCGGCGATCAGGCTGTCCGGGTCATGGCCGTCGGGCAGGAACATGAACTTGAGTTCGCGCCCGTCCCGCGCCAGCGGCAGTGAATTCTCCATCGCCCTCCACGCCGCCTGCCGTCCGGCGCGATCGCCGTCGAAGCAGAAGACCACCTCGCTCGTGATGCGGAATATCTTGTTGAGGTGTTCCTGTGTGGTTGCGGTGCCGAGGGTTGCGACCGCGTAGGTGATCCCGGCCTGATGCAGCCGCACCACATCCATGTAGCCCTCGACGATCAGCAGCCGCTTGAAATCGGCCCGCGCCTGCCGCGCTTCGTACAGGCCGTACAATTCCCGGCCCTTGTGAAACAGCGGGGTTTCCGGCGAGTTCATGTACTTCGGCTCGCCCTGATCGACGACCCGGCCGCCGAACCCGATGACCCGCCCGCGTGAATCGCGAATGGGGAACATGATCCGGTCGCGGAACCGGTCATAGAACCCCGGCGCGCGCTCGCCGCCGCGGGTGTCGCGTTCCAGCACGAGTCCCACCTGAAACAGCCGGCGCCGCTCGTCCTCGTGCGTCCCGAAGCGCTTGAGCAGCACGTCCCAGGAATTAGGGGCATATCCGAGCGCGAACGCGGCCCGGGTCCTTGGGTCGATGCCGCGCCTGGCGAGATAGCCGTCGGCCCGTGAATCGTCGGCCAGGTTCTGTTCGAAAAAGCGCGCCGCCTGCGCGAGGATGTCGTGCAGGTCCACGCCCCCGGGTTCCCGCGGCTGCCGCGCCTCACGCGGCATATCGAGTCCGGCGCGCTGCGCGAGATCCGCCACGGCATCGACGAACTCCATCTTTTCGTACTGCATGAGGAAGCCGATGACCGTGCCATGCGCGCCGCAGCCGAAACAGTGGAAGAACTGCTTGTCGGGGCTGACCGAGAAGGAGGGGGACTTTTCGTTATGGAACGGGCAGCACGCCTTGTACTCGCGGCCCGCCTTTTTGAGCGGCACCCGCGCGCCGATGACGTCGACTATGTCCGAACGGGCGACGAGTTCGTCGAGAAACGATTCCGGAATGCGGCCGGCCATGAACCGGACGCGGTCAACCGCCGAGCTTGGCTTTGATCTTCGCGCCGACCGCCGCCATGTCGGCCCGGCCCTGAGCCCTGGCCTTGATGAGGCCCATGACCTTGCCCATGTCCTTGATGCTCGCCGCCCCCGTCGCCGCGATGGCATCCGCTATCAGGGAGTCGACTTCCGCTTCACTCAGTTGGGACGGCAGGTAGGTCTGCAACAGGGCGATTTCCGCGGACTCCTTCTCGACGAGGTCGGTCCGGTTGCCCGCCTGGAACGACGCCACGGATTCCTTGCGCTGCTTGATCATCTTCTCGAGAACTGCCAGCACCTGGGAATCATCGAGCGCAATGCGCTCGTCGACCTCCCGTTGCTTGATGGCGGCGGTCACCATGCGGATGACGGCGAGACGCTCCTTCTCGCCGGAGCGCATCGCGGCTTTCATATCGTCGGTGATTCGCCCTTTCAGGTCAGACACGGGAGCGGCACGGGACGCCCGGCGTCAGTAGGACCGGGCCGGAGCCGCCGCCGGAGCGCTGGAGGAAGCGCCGCCGCCGGCTCCCCGCATGCTCTCGCGGGAAAGACGCTTCAGATGACGTTTCACGGCGGCCGCCTTCTTTCGCTTACGTTCCTGGGTCGGCTTCTCGTAGAATTCACGGCGCCGAAGCTCGGTGAGGACGCCCGCTTTTTCACAGGCACGCTTGAAACGACGCAGGGCGGCGTCGAAATACTCGTTCTCGCGAACACGAACGCTGGGCATTCAGACCTCAATTTGAAGGCAAATAGCCGCCGGCATTCGGCGACAGGGGGGCGCATTCTAAAGTGCGCACCCGCAAAAGGCAAAGGCTGCGCGCGGGCACGGTCTCAAAGCGCCACTTTACAGCGGATTTAACAGGTATCCATGCGCATCATCGGAATCGAAAGCTCCTGCGACGAGACGGCGGTCGCGGTTTACGACGCAAAGGGCGGGCTGCTGTCCCATTGTCTGCACAGTCAGGTTGCAATGCACCAGGAGTATGGCGGCGTGGTGCCCGAACTGGCCTCCCGGGACCATGTGCGGCGGCTCCTGCCCTTGGTGCGCCGGGCGCTTGCCGAGGCCGACAGCGACCGCGATTCCATCGACGGCGTGGCGTATACGGCCGGCCCGGGGCTCATCGGAGCGCTGCTGGTGGGCGTCGGGTTTGCCCGCAGTCTGGCGTATGCCTGGGGCAGGCCTGCCGTCGGTGTGCATCATCTGGAGGGGCACCTGCTGGCGCCGTTGCTGGAGGCTGACGCACCGGCCTTCCCGTTTCTGGCGCTCCTGGTTTCCGGGGGCCATACGCAGCTGGTCGACGTGGCGGCCTTGGGCCGCTACCGGATACTGGGGGAGACGCTCGACGATGCGGCGGGCGAGGCCTTCGACAAAACCGCCAAAATGCTCGGGCTGCCGTATCCCGGGGGGGCGGCGCTTGCGCGCCTGGCGGAGAGCGGCCGCGACGGCCGCTTCGTGTTTCCGCGTCCCATGCTGGACAGGCCGGGGCTGGATTTCAGTTTCAGTGGCCTGAAGACCGCGGCCCTAGTAGCCTTGCGGGGCCGCGCCTTGGACGATCAGGTGAGAGCGGACGTCGCGCGCGGCTTTCAGGAAGCGGTCGTCGACACGCTCGCCGAGAAGTCCCGGAGGGCGCTCATTGCGACGGGTCACCGCCGGCTGGTCGTGGCCGGAGGCGTGGGAGCCAATCGGAAGCTCCGCGAACGCCTCTCGGCGATCGCCTCCGCGAGCGGCGCGAGGTTGTATTTTCCGCGGGCGGAGTTTTGCACCGACAACGGCGCGATGATTGCACTGGCCGGCTGTTTGAGGCTCACGGCCTGCGCGACGGAGGAGCGGCATCGCTTGTCCTTAAGCGCAAGGGCGAGCTGGCCGCTCGATGACACCGGATCTAATGGGAGCGCAGGGTAATCGATGGACAAAATCTTCATTCACGCGCTCAAGACGGAAGCCATCATCGGCATCTTCGACTGGGAGAGGCAGGTCAGGCAGACGGTGCTGATCGACCTGGAGTTGGGTGCCGACATCCGCAAGGCCGCCCTGTCCGACTCGATCGACGATACGTTGAATTACAAGGCGCTGGCCAAACGCGTGTTGAGTTTCGTCGCCGCCTCGCAGTTTCATCTGGTGGAGGCGCTCGCCGAGCACATCGCCATGCTGATCCTCGAGGAGTTCGGCGTCGCCTGGGTGAGCGTCGTGTTGAGCAAGCCGGGTGCGGTGCGAAGTTCGCGCGACGTCGGCATTTCCATCGAGCGTGACCGCTCGCGGTTGGACGAATGGCGCGCCCTGCGCGCCAAGGGTTGAGGCCGCCGCATGACTGCCGAAATTCTTCGCGACCGGCCCCTGACCTGGCGGCAGGTGGTGGCGGTCGCGGAAGGCGCACCGTTCGTGATATCGGATGCCTCCCGCGCGCGCATCCAGGCCGCCCGCGATCTCGTCGACTCCATCGTCGCCCGAGGCATCCGTGCGTACGGGGTAAACACGGGCGTGGGCGCGCTGTGCGAAGTCGTCGTGGAGCCCTCGCAGCAGCGGCATCTGTCGAGAAACATCATCATGAGCCATGCCGTCGGCGTGGGGCCTGCGCTCGGACGTTGCGAGGTGCGCGCCATCATCGCCGCGGCCGTCAACAATTTCGCGCACGGCTGCTCCGGCGTGCGCCTGACGGTGGTCGAGGCGATGGTGGCCCTGCTCGCGCAGGACTGCCTCCCCGAAGTGCCCGTCGCGGGCTCCGTCGGCTATCTGTCGCACATGGCACACGTCGCGCTGGCCCTGCTCGGTGAGGGCCACGTGCAGCACGCCGGCGTGCGCCGTCCGTCCGCCGGGGCGCTGCGCGCCTGCGGCATCCAACCGCTCGTGCTGGAGGCAAAGGAAGGACTGAGCCTGGTGAACGGCACGCCCTGCGTCACTGGGTTGACCGCCCTGGCGCTGCTGCGTGCCGATCGTCTCCTGAACTGGGCCGACGTCATTTCGGCCATGTCGTTCGAAAACCTGCACGGTCAGCTGTCCGCCTTCGATGCCGCGGGACTGTCGTTGCGCGCCTCCCCGGCGCTGAGCCGAGTCGCCGCACGCCTGCTTTCGATGCTCGAGGGCAGCGAACTGCTGGCGGCGAGCGCCGGCAGGCGCACCCAGGATCCGTTGAGCCTGCGCGCGATTCCGCAGGTGCATGGAGCCGTGCGCGACGTCTTTGCGCATGCCGCGGGCGTCGTCGACACCGAATTGGCCGCGGTCACCGACAATCCGATCGTCGTCGGCACGGTGGAGTTGCCGCGGGCCCTTTCGCAGGCCAACGCCGTGGGCACCGCCATCGGCCTGGCCGCCGACGCCCTGGGCGTGGCGATTGCGGAACTGGCCGCCATGTCGGAGCGGCGCGTCGACCGGTTGGTCAATCCGCTCGTCAGCGGTCTGCCGGCATTCCTCGCATCCGACAGCGGCGCGGGCTCGGGATTCATGATCGCGCAGTACACCGCCGTTTCCCTGGCCGCGGACAACCGGCGCCTCGCCGCGCCGGCGAGCCTCGACGGCGGCGTCACGTCCGGGCTGCAGGAGGACCATCTCAGCCATGCCACGCCGGCGGCGCTCAAGCTGCTGCGGATTCTCGACAATGCTGAATTCATCCTGGGCATCGAACTGCTGGCGGCCGCTCAAGCCTATGACCTGCAGGGCGGATCGCTGGCGCGGGCGCCGAACACCGAGATCGTCTATCGCGCGGTGCGCGGGCGGATACCGCACTATCGCGATGACCGGCCGCTGGCCGGAGACATCGAACTCGTCCGCGAGATGATCCGCCAACCCACGGCCGTGGATTTCGAGTCGGAGGCCGGCGGCACGGCGGAGCCGCCGGAGCGTCCCCGGGCACGACGGCGATCGCAGGGCGGGGCCGTCCGGAAGGCGGTCTAGATGCTGCGTCCGCCGTCGACGGCGATGATTTGTCCGGTGATGTAAGGAGCGTCCTTGGCAAGGAACAGCGCGGTGCGGGCGATGTCCTGGGGAGTGCCGTGGCGTTTCAGGGCGGTCTTGGAGACGATTTCGCGTTTCAGGCCCTCGTCCATGTCCCGCTCCGGCCAGAGCACCGGCCCGGGGGCAATGCCGTTGACGCGGATTTCAGGGCCCAACTCCCGGGCCAGGGACCTGGTCAGCATGGCGAGCCCGGCCTTGGCAATGCTGTAAACGGGGTGCCGCTTCAGGGGCCGCAGCGCATGGATGTCGACGATGTTGATGATGTGGCCGCCCTGCGCACGCAGACTGGGTGCGGCCGCCTGGGACAGGAAGAGGGGGGCCTTGAGGTTGCTGCCCATCAGTTCATCCCAATCGGCGGCCGTGATCTCCCCGACCGCGGTCGGGTAGAACGAGGAGGCATTGTTGATGAGGATGTCGAGCCTGCCGAATTCGCGCAATGCCGCGGCCACCAACGCGTCCGCCGTCCCGGGGTCGAGGAGGTTAGCGCGGTGCACGGCGGCCGAGTGCGGACGAATCCCGTTCAGTTCCTGCGCCAATGCCGCGGCGGCATCCGCGGAGGCCCGGAAATGAATCAAGACGCCGGCTCCCGCGCCATGCAAGGTGCGCACGATTTCCGCGCCCACGCGGCGCGCGCCGCCGGTGATCAGCAGCACCTGATGTCTCAGCGGTTCCGGATCGATGCTCATGCCCATGCTGCGGAACGATACCGGATTGTCGACGCAGCGTGTACCCATGCTCAGTGAAGCCGCGCTCACCGGCGAGGAACTTGCCCACGTGGAACGGGTCCGCGCGCGTATCGCCGGCGAGATCGGGGCGATGGGAGGTTGGATCGGTTTCGAGCGCTACATGGACCTCGCGCTGTATGCGCCGGGTTTGGGCTATTACAGCGCGGGCGCGCGCAAATTCGGCGCGGGCGGCGATTTTACGACCGCTCCGGAAACCTCGAGCCTGTTCGGCGGCTGCATCGCGCGGCAATGCGCCGAGATCTTCGACGCCTTGGGCGGAGGCTCGATCCTGGAGGTCGGGGCAGGCAGCGGCCAGCTTGCGGTCGACGTGCTGCGGCGTCTGGAGAGGTTCGGGCGGCTGCCCGTGCACTACCTGATCCTGGAGGTCAGCGCCGATCTGCGTGAACGACAGAAGGTCCTGCTGGGAACGCAGCTGCCGCATTTGCTGCCGCGCCTGCACTGGCTCGATGCGCCCCCGGACGATCCTTTCGAGGGCGTCCTCCTCGCGAACGAAGTGCTCGACGCGCTGCCCGTGCGGCGCTTCCGTTGGGGGCATGGGGGGTGTGAGGAAATGGGGGTTGCCGTGTCGGGCGATCGGTTCGTCTGGTCGGCGCGGCCGTCCGCGGAGACCGCCCTGCTGCAGACCTGCCGGCGCCTGGCCGAGGCGGGAGGCGGCTGGGACGACGGCTATGTCTCGGAGTTCTGTCCCCGACTCGAGGCGTGGACGGCGGCGGTGGTGCGGCCGTTGCGACGCGGTGCTGCGCTGTGGTTCGACTATGGATTGCCGCGTGCCCAGTACTATCTGCCGGAGCGGCACGGTGGAACCCTGATCTGTCATTTCCGACAGGGTGCGTTTGAAGATCCGCTGCGGTTGCCCGGGCTGCAGGACATCACGGCATGGGTCGATTTCACGGCGGTGGCCGAGGCCGGTGTCGCCGCGGGCTGCGAACTCGGCGGGTTCACGACCCAGGCCTGGTTCCTGGCGGGTCTCGGCATCGACGAGGAAATGCGGGACCTCGCCGGCGGGAGCGACCAGCGCTTTGCCCGGCTCGCGAATCAGGCCCGCCGGCTGATGCTTCCCGGAGAGATGGGCGAGCGGTTCAAGGTGATGGCGTGGACCAAGGGCATCCAACCGGGGTTGTCAGGTTTCGCCCTGCGGGATCTCGGCCACTCGCTTTAGGTGCCGGGCATCGCGGGGCGCGCCGCGAGGTTCGCGATGGCCTGGGCGCGGCGCCGATGGAGCCGCTGTGCGATCTCGATGCCGCTGCGTCCGGCGATGTCCTCCGGCGCCGGCTTGATGGCGGCGGCGGCGTCCCGCACTGCGAGCAGGTAATTGCGCTGCGGGTAGGCGTTGTTTTGCATGCCCGTCCGGCCGCGCGCATCCGCCTCGCAGGCCAGAAGAGCCTGCGCAAAGCGCTCCGGGCGGCGAAAGGCGTCGGTACGCTCCATGAAATCCAGCAGCGTGCCGGCCCGCAATTCGAACGCGCCGTGCACCAGTCCGTGATGGCGTGCGACGATCAGGGCGAGGTCGCGAAAGTCCCCGGGGATCTTCAGGCGCGAGGCGAGCGCCTCGATGAGGGCGGCGCTGCGCTCCTCATGCCCTCGATGGGCCGGCCATTCGGAGCGCGGCGTCTGCGCCTTTCCGAGATCGTGTACCAGGGCGGCAAAGCGCACCCTCGTATCGTCCGACAAGCCGAGCGCCTGATCGAGGGCCATGAGCGTGTGCACGCCCGTATCGATCTCCGGGTGCCATCGGGGGGGCTGAGGCACGCCGAACAATGCGTCGATCTCCGGATAGATCACCTCGAGCGCGCCGCACTCGCGCAGCACCGTGAAGAACGTGGCGGCCGCCGATTCCCGCAGCGCCTTTTCCGTCTCCAGCCAGACCCGTTCGGGCACCAGGGAGTCGATCTCGTGGCGCCCGACCATGCTGCGCATCAAGTCCAGGGTCTCGGGCGCCACGCGAAAGCCCAGGCGGCCAAAACGGGCGGCAAACCTCGCAACCCGCAGCACTCTCACGGGATCCTCGGTGAACGCGGCGGAGACGTGGCGCAAGGTGCGCGACTCGATGTCGCGCCGGCCGCCATGCGGATCGATGAGCGTGCCGTCCGCCGCGCGGGCGATCGCATTGATCGTCAGGTCACGCCGCGCGAGATCCTGCTCGAGCGTGACTTCGGGGCCGAATTCGACGGCGAAGCCGCGATAGCCGGGAGCGACCTTGCGTTCGAGCCGGGCCAGAGCATATTCCTCGCGGGTGTCGGGATGCAGGAACACCGGGAAATCGCGCCCGACCTCGCGGTAGTGCATGCGCAGCAGCTCGTCGCGCGTGCCTCCCACCACGACCCAGTCGCGCTCCTTCACGGGGAGCCCGAGCAAGGCGTCCCGAACCGCGCCTCCAACCAGATACACTTGCATGCGTGAATGATAGCAGCAACTTTCCGTGGGTCCGCACTGCCTTGGTCCTTGGTCTGATCTCCTGGCTGACCGGTGGCTGCTACCTGTTGCAGAGCGCGCAAGGGCAGCTCTCGCTCATGTCCAAACGCGAACCGATCGCGCGGGTCGTGAACAGCCCGCAAACGCCGCCCGCCCTGCGAAGCCAGCTGCGGGAGGTCAATGCGATCCGCGACTTCGCGACCCGCGTGCTGGGTCTGCCCGACAACGGCAGCTACCGGACCTATGCCGACGTGGGCCGTCCCTTCGTGGTGTGGAACGTCGTGGCGGCGCCGGAATTCTCCGTGGTCCCGAAGGAATGGTGTTATCCGATCGTGGGCTGCGTCGCCTACCGGGGCTACTTCGACGATCGCAGCGCCCGGTCCTACGCCGCGGAACTGCACACCCGTGGATGGGACGTGAGCGTGAGCGGGGTGGCCGCCTATTCCACATTGGGGCATTTCGATGACCCGATTTTGAACACCATGATGGGCTGGGACGACGTCGAACTCGCCGCCATCGTGTTTCACGAGCTCACCCATCAGTTGCTGTACCTGCCCGGCGATGCGCCGTTCAACGAGGCGCTCGCCACCACGGTCGAGGAGGAGGGCGTGCGCCGCTGGCTCGTTTCCCAGGGTCGCGGCGCGGATTTGCAGCGCCACCTCGAACGTCAGGGCCGCTACCTCCGCGTCGTCGACTTGCTCCGCCGCACCCGCGCCGAGCTCGGCGTCCTGTACGCGTCCGGGACCGATGCGCCGAGCATGCGCGAGCTCAAGGCCGCGGCCTTCGACAGGCTGCGGGGGGAGTATCGGGGACTGAACGCGCAGTGGGGCGGCGATGCGCCGTTCGCATCCTGGTTCGACGGGCACTTGAACAACGCGCGACTTGCGTCGATTGCGACCTACTACGACTGCGTGCCGGGATTCGAGCGTGAGCTGGCGGCGGCGCAGGGGGACCTGCCGGCGTTTTACGGGCGGGTGCGCGAGCTCGCAAAGCTCGGGCAGCAGGCTCGCGACGCCCGCGTGTGCCGGCAAGGATGAGGGCTCCCGTGCGGCCCGGGCAGGAATTCATCCGACATGGGACGCAGGCGTTTCGCCGCACCAATCTGGCGATGTTCGCGGCGGGCGTCGCGACCTTCGGGCTTCTCTATTGCGTCCAGCCGCTGCTGCCGGAGTTCAGCCGTCAGTTCGGCGTGAGCGCCGCGCAGAGCGCCCTGTCCCTGTCGCTCACCACGGCCGTGCTGGCGGTCACGATGCTGTTTACCGGGCCCGTATCGGACGCCTACGGGCGCAAGCGGGTGATGACTGTGTCGCTGCTGTCCTCCGCGATGCTCGTGCTGCTGTCGGCCGTCGCGCCGGGCTGGCACAGCTTTCTGGCCTTGCGGGCATTGCTGGGGCTCACCCTCGGCGGGCTGCCGTCGGTGGGCATGACCTATTTGAGCGAAGAGATGCATCCGGAATCAATCGGACTCGGCATGGGCCTATACATCGGCGGCAATGCGGCCGGCGGCCTCGGCGGACGCCTGATCGCCGGCGAGCTGACGGGGATTCTCGGCTGGCGCACCGGCGTGGCGGTGGTTGGAGCCGTCGGCTGCATCGCCGCCTGCGTGTTCATCTGGAGCCTGCACCCCTCGCGCAATTTCACCCGGCAGCCGCTGCGCCTGCGCTCGTCGTTGGCGCTCTTCGCCGGCCTGTTCCGCGATCCCGGTCTACCCTGGCTGTTCGCGCAGGGATTCGTGCTGCTGGGTTCGTTCATCACGGTTTACAACTACATCGGCTACCGGTTGCTGGCGCCCCCGTATCGCATGAGCCAATCCGCCGTGGGTCTGATCTTCAGCGTCTATCTCGTCGGCATGTTCAGTTCCTCGTGGATTGGCCACTTGGCGGGCCGCCTCGGGCGGCGCAAGGTGTTGTTTGCGTGCGCCGTGCTCTATGCCGTCTCCGGTG
>JBBIKV010000021.1:0-22773 GCA_037445285.1 Nevskiaceae bacterium
TGTGATGCGACTTGATGACGTGCGCCTTGCCGGTTTTCGCGCCGGCCGACTCGATCACGTCGGGGTAGATCGTTCCCTGCGCGAGCCATTTCACGTCCTCGAGCGCCGCCGCCTGCTCGTCGAACACTTCGATGAACACGCGGCCGATGATCTTGCGCTTTTTCTCTGGATCCGTCTCGCCCGCGAGTTGTCCCAGGAACCGCTGCTCGGCATCCACGCGGACCACCCGCACACCCATGTGTTCGGCAAAGGTCGCCATCACCTGGTCGCCCTCGCCCAGCCGGAGAAGTCCGTGATCGACGAACACGCAGGTGAGCTGATCGCCGATGGCCCGGTGCAGCAGAGCCGCCAGCACGGATGAGTCGACTCCGCCCGACAGGCCCAACAACACCTTGTCCGCTCCGATCTGCGCGCGAATGCGCGCGAGGCTGTCCTCGATGATGTTGCCCGTGGCCCACGTGGCCTCGCATCCGGCGATCTCGCGCACGAAGCGCCGCAGGATTTCCCCGCCCTGCAGGCTGTGCGTCACCTCCGGGTGGAACTGCAGACCGTAGAACCGTCGGGCCTCGTCGGCCATGGCGGCGAGCGGGGCATTGTCGCTCGCGGCGATGATGCCGAATCCGGGAGGCACGGCGACGACGCGGTCACCGTGACTCATCCACACGTCGAGGACGCGGCGGCCCGCCGCGTCGCGATTGTCTTCCAGACCGTCCAGGAGGCGCGAAGCGCCCGTCGGGCGGATCTGGGCCGCGCCGAACTCACGGTGACTCGACGACTCGACCTGGCCGCCAAGCTGCGCCGCCATGGCCTGCATGCCGTAGCATATGCCGAGCACCGGCACCCCCAATTCGAACACGACGTGGGGCGCCTCGGGTCCCTTGGCATCGTAGACGGATTCAGGGCCGCCCGACAGGATCACTGCCTTCGGCGCAAATTGGCGTATCGCGGCGGGGTCGACGTCGCAGGCGTAGATCTCGGAGTACACGCCAAGTTCGCGCACGCGGCGGGCGATCAGCTGAGTGTATTGGGCACCGAAATCGAGTATCAGGATCCTGTCGGCATGAATGTCGGTCATCAACCAATCCGGTAGTTGGGCGCTTCTTTGGTGATCGTCACGTCGTGCACGTGGCTCTCGCGGACACCTGCGCTGGTGATGCGCACGAACTGCGGCCGGGTGCGCATTTCCTCGATGTTGCCGCTGCCGGTGTAACCCATGGCCGCGCGCAGGCCGCCTGACAGCTGATGCAGGATCGCGACGAGGCTGCCCTTGTACGGCACGCGGCCCTCGATGCCCTCGGGCACGAGTTTTTCGAGTTCGGTGGTCGTGTCCTGGAAATAGCGGTCGCTGGAACCGTGCGCCTGGGCCATGGCGCCAAGCGACCCCATGCCCCTATAGGCCTTGTAGGAGGCTCCCTGGTAGAGTTCCACTTCGCCCGGCGACTCTTCCGTGCCCGCGAACATGCCGCCGATCATCACGCAGTGCGCGCCGGCCGCCAGCGCCTTGGCGATGTCGCCCGAATAGCGAATCCCGCCGTCGCCGATGACCGGTACGCCCGTGCCCTCGAGCGCTTTCGCGACGCGGGAAATGGCGCTGATCTGGGGAACGCCGACACCGGCCACGACGCGTGTGGTGCAGATCGAGCCGGGTCCGATGCCGACCTTGACGCCATCGGCTCCGTACTTGACCAGATCAAGCGCCGCCTCGGCGGTTACGATGTTGCCGCCGATGACCTGCATGTCGGGATATTGCTTCTTGATCCTGGCGACGGTTTCCAAAACCCCGCGCGAATGGCCGTGCGACGTGTCGACCACGACCACGTCGACTCCGGCCTCCCGCAGGGCCGCGACGCGATCGAGGGTGTCCGGCGAAGTGCCGACGGCGGCACCGACCCGCAGGCTCCCCACGGAGTCCTTGCAGGCGTTGGGAAATTCGGTGGCCTTTTGAAAATCCTTGACCGTGATCATGCCCTTCAACTCATGATCGACCCCGACCACCAGCACCTTCTCGATGCGGTGCTTGTGCAGGAGCGCGAGTACCTCGTCCTTCGGGGCGTTTTCGCGAACCGTGATGAGGCGTTCCTTCGGCGTCATCACCGATGACACAGGGGCATCCAGTTTGGTCTCGAAGCGCAGATCGCGGTGGGTGACGATGCCGACCACCTGGGTACCGAGCACCACCGGCACGCCCGAAATGTTCTTGGCGCGGGTCAGTTCGATGACCTGCCTGATCGTCATGTCCGGCCTCACGCTGATGGGGTCGCTGATGACGCCGCTCTCGAATTTCTTGACGCGATCGACCTGCCGCGCCTGATGCTCCACCGACATGTTCTTGTGGATGATGCCGATGCCGCCCTCCTGGGCGATCGTGATTGCAAGACGCGCCTCGGTGACGGTATCCATGGCGGCGGATACCACGGGGAGATTGACACGGATCTCGCGGGTCAGCTGGCTTGCCAGCGACACTTCGCGCGGCAGCACCTCGGAGTATGCCGGGACGAGCAAAACGTCGTCGAAGGTGAGGGCCTCTTCAAGAATGCGCATAGGGTCGCGTTCACAGGTCGTCTAAGAGGCGGCGCATTGTACCTTGCGACTGCAGCGCGGTAAACCGCAGTATCATCCGCGCATGGAATCCTCCCAGCATGCCCCGTCTGCCGCGCGCCCGGAGCGCGACATTTACACCGTTTCGCGCCTGAACCGCGAAGTTCGCGCCCTGTTGGAGCGCGGCTTCGGCGCACTGTGGATCGAGGCGGAAATCTCAAACTTTGCCCGGCCGAGCTCGGGTCACTGGTATTTCTCTCTGAAGGACGCCGGCGCCCAGGTTCGATGCGCGATGTTTCGCCAGCGCAATATGTCCTGCAGCTTTACCGCCAAAGACGGCCAAAAGGTGCTGGTCCGGGCCCGGATCGGCCTTTACGAACCCCGCGGCGAATACCAGCTCATCGTCGATCACATGGAAGACGCCGGCCAGGGCGCTCTGAAGCGCCAATTCGAGGAGTTGAGCGCGAAGCTCGCCGCGGAGGGATTGTTCGACGCGGCCCGCAAACGCCCCCTGCCCTCTCTTCCGCGCCGCATCGGGGTCATCACCTCGCCCACCGGTGCGGCGATTCGGGACATCCTGCACGTCCTTGCCCGACGCTTCCCGGCGGTCGCCGTCCTCATCTATCCCGTGCCGGTCCAGGGGGCTCAGGCCGCCGCGGACATCGTGGCCGCACTGGCCATGGCCGCGCAGCGTGCCGATTGCGACGTGCTCATCCTGGCCCGCGGCGGCGGCTCCCTGGAGGACCTCTGGGCCTTCAACGACGAGAGACTGGCCCGCGCGATCGTCGCCTCCCCGATTCCGGTCATCACCGGCATCGGTCACGAGGTGGATTTCACCATTGCCGACTTTGCCGCCGACGTCCGGGCGCCCACGCCGTCCGCAGCCGCGGAACTGGTGGTCCCGGACGCCGCAGAGTGGTTGGAGGCAACCGCCCGCCTGGGGGCCCGGCTGCAGCGCGGCATGCGCCGCCGGCTCGCGGAACATCGTGAACGGCTGCGGTGGCTGACCGGACGGGCGGCGCTGGTCAGCCCATCCGCGCGCTTGACGCAGCAGGCACAGCGCCTGGATGAACTCGAAGCTGCTCTGATACGCGCCCTGCGCCGCCGTCTACAGGGGATCCGGGAGCGCCTGACTTGGTTGACGGGGCGCGCCGGGCTGGTGAGTCCGGCGGCACATCTCGCGCAACAGTCGCAACGGCTGCGGAATCTGGAACAACGCCTGGCGCGCGCGGCGCTCGGCAATCTGCGCCGGGCACGTGAGCGGCTGCAGCCGCTGACGAGAACCTTGAATGCGGTGAGTCCGCTCGCGACATTGGAGCGTGGCTACGCGATCGTGAGCGGCGAGGGCGGCGGAATTCTGAGGGACGCGGCGGCGGCGGCGCCGGGCACGATCATCGAGGCCCGTTTGGCTCGCGGCCGGATACGCGCCCGGGTCGAGGACGCGTCATGACCTCGACGGCGCGCGCGGCGCTGCTCGCGGCCGCGCTGGCGTCGGGCGGAATGGGCTGCGCCGCGGCCGGAACCTTCGAACTGCCGCGCGAAAGCGCGGTACCGGGGGGGGTCAAGATCATTCCACTCGGCGTTGGCGGCACCGGGCAACCCGACGTCGAGGCCGGCGGTCACCGGGCCCTCGTGATCCAAGAAGGCGCGCAGTGGCTCGCCGTGATCGGCATTCCTCTGGCGGCCCCGCTCGGCGAAGATCGCGTGACCGTGCGGGATGCCGACGGTGCGCACGACATCGAATTCGCGGTCGGTGCCAAACGATACGCCAGTCAGTCCCTCAAGGTCGCACCGCGCCAGGTCAACCTGTCGAAGGCTGATCTCGCGCGGGCGGCGCGGGAGACCGCGCGCATCGTGCAGGCCCAGCTGCAGTTTTCCGAACCGCCTCCCGAGACGCTGCGCTTCACCCAACCGGTGCCCGGCACTCGCAGCAGCTCCTTCGGGTTGCGGCGCATTTTCAACGGAGAATCACGCAACCCGCATTCCGGCATGGACATCGCGGCACCCAGCGGGACGCCGGTGCTGGCGCCGATCGCGGGCACGGTGGTCGATACGGGCGCCTTTTTCTTCACGGGAAACACCGTGCTGGTCGATCATGGGCGCGGACTCGTCAGCATGTATTGCCACTTGAGCTCCATCGACGTCAAACCGGGCCAGCGCGTGACGGCCGGAGCACGCCTGGGCGCGGTCGGCATGACCGGCCGCGCCACAGGTCCCCATCTGCATTGGGCTTTGTCGCTCAACCGCACCTGGGTCGACCCGGAATTGTTCGTGCGCTGAGCCGCTCCGGACCCGTTCCCTAGGTGCCGCCCAACATCTGATCGACCGCCGGTGCCTCCAGCAGTTGGACGCCGGCCGCGGACTGCCGCAACCGCGCGCTGTGCTCCTGGACCGCGGCGCCCGACGGCTGCATGTCGATCTTGCCCTGGAAGAATGCGCCATCCATGATGGCGACGCGCGGCGCAAACAGATTCCCCTTGACCCTGGCCGTCGCCCGGATGCTGAGCGACTCGGTGGCGTACAGGTCGCCCTCCACCTTGCCGTCGATGACGATGGTGCGCGCGCGAATGTCGCCCTTCATCGAACCGTCGGCGCCGATGGTGAGGCTCTGGGTGTGCGTGATGGTTCCTTCGACGCTGCCGTGGACGACCAGATCCTCCATGGCCGACAACTCTCCGCGAAAGCGTAGCGTGGGGCCGAACACGCAGGCCCGTTGGGGCGCTTCCGGTGCGCGTGCTTCAGGTGCCCGCGGTGCGGCGAGTCGCGGCTCCGCAGCCTTCACTTCCACGGGTCGCGGCGCCGCGCCGCGCGGCTCCACACGGGGTTCGGTGCGGGGCTCGGCACGCGGCTCCCGCGGTTCGGGACGCCCGGAGGCGGGCTCTGCGGCTCCGCGGCCGTTCGCATTGGCGTTCATCGTCTGCGTCTCCCCTTCTTCCAACTTCTTGAACCACGCCATGATCTAGGCCGCGCTCGTTGCGGTTTTCAGGGGACGCGGTGCGGCGGTCTCGGCCTTGATGGCGGTTTGGCCGGTCTTCCTGCCGTCCATGTCGATGTTGCCGGTGAAGCACGCCCCCTCCAGGATGCTCACGGTCGGCGCGTAGATGTTGCCGCAAACCTTCGCGGTATCCTTCAGGAATACCGATTTCTCCGCCTGCAGATCGCCGTCCACCGTGCCCTCGACGACGATGAGCTGGGCGCGGATGTTCGCCTTGACGGTGCCCTGCGCACCGACGGTCAGGCGCTGCGTATGGTTGATGGATCCCTCGACCCGCCCCTGTATCAGAAGGTCTTCCTCGGCGGAAAGGTCGCCTTTGAAGTACAGGGTCGGGCCGAGCACGGAAACGCGGTCATTCGCGCTATTGGGCGGATTGCTCATTCAGGTTTTCTCCAGGTGTCGTGGACGACGGACGGGCGGAGGAAGCCTACCTGGCATAATCAATCCCTGAGTGGGAACCGCATCACGAAATGAGCCGCTCGCGATCATTCTTCGGGCGGGTGTCGCCATTTGCGGACGGCCCGCCACGGCGGTGCGCGGACTGCGCAGCCACTCGCGTGCCGGGCAGCCCGACCCGCACCGCCGCCTATTCGATGCGCTCGCCGTGCAGGGAAATGTCGAGTCCCTCGCGCTCCTGCTCCTCCGTCACCCGCAGACCGATGGTCTTGTCGATGACCACCAGGATGATGTAGCTGACCACGAATCCGTAGACCACCGTCACGCCGACGCCCTTCGCCTGCGTCAGGACGGAGCCGTCCAGACCGCTGATCTCCTTGCTCGCGAACACGCCCGTGAGCAGCGCGCCGATGATTCCGCCGACGCCGTGCACGCCGAACGCATCGAGCGAGTCGTCGTAATTGAACAGGTGTTTGAGCGACGTGGCCGCGACGAAGCAGCCGACGCCCGCCGCCAAGCCGATGATCACCGCCGCCGTGGGGCCCACGAAACCCGACGCCGGCGTGATCGCCACGAGGCCCGCCACCGCACCCGAGGCAATTCCCAGAACGCTCGGCTTTCCCTTGCTCACCCATTCGGCGAACATCCAGGCCAGCGCGGCGGCGCCGGTGGCCATCTGCGTGGCCAGCATCGCCATGCCGGCGCGGCCGTCCGCCGCGAGCGCGGAGCCGGCATTGAAACCGAACCAACCCACCCACAGCAGCGAGGCGCCTATCACGGTGTAGGTCAGATTGTGCGGCTGCATCGACTCTCTCCCGTATCCCAGCCGCTTCCCGAGCACCAGACAGCTTGCGAGGCCCGCAACGCCGGCGTTGATGTGCACCACCGTACCGCCGGCATAGTCGAGCACGCCGCCCGCGTTGAGCCAACCGGTGGGCTCCCAAACCATGTGCGCAATGGGCGAGTAGACCACCAGGGACCAGACCGACAGGAATACCAGCATCGCCGAGAATTTCATTCGATCCGCGAACGCGCCCGCGATCAGCGCCGGCGTGATGATCGCAAAAGTCATTTGAAACATGGCATACACGGTTTCCGGAATCGTCGGCGCGAGATGCGACACCGTCAGCTTGTTGCCGGCCGCGTTGGAGATGAACGTCATGCCGCCGAACAACGCCCTGGACGCACCGCCGATGAATCCGTTGCCGGCGGTGAATGCCCATGAGTAGCCGATCAACCACCACAGCAGTGTGACCACACAGGTGCAGGCAAAGCTCTGCATGAGGGTCGCCAGCACGTTCTTCTTGCGCACCATGCCGCCGTAGAACAGGGCCAGACCCGGTATGCACATCATCAGCACCAGCGCGGTCGAGACCAGCATCCAGGCCGTGTCGCCGCCGCTGATCTTGTCCGCGCCGATCAGGAACGGAGCGGTCGGGACGGCGGCGGCGCTCGCAGCCACGTCGTCGGCCCACGATGCCATGGGCATGCCGGTGGCGAGCAGACCTGGAAGGACCAATCGAGTCAATGTGCTCATCAGTAAGAATCCCCTTTGGATTTCTAAATTGCGCTGCCGTCCCGCTCACCCGTCCGGATGCGCACGACCTGCGTCAGATCGAAGACGAAAATCTTGCCATCGCCCACTTTACCCGTCTTCGCCGCCTTCATGATCGCCTCGACCACGTGTTCGACCAGGGCATCCTCGACGGCGATCTCGATTTTCGTCTTCGGCACGAATTCCACGGAATATTCGGCGCCCCGGTAGATTTCCGTATGGCCTCGCTGCCGCCCGAACCCGCGCACCTCGGTGACGGTGACACCCCTCACCCCCACATCGCTCACGGCCTGCCGGACGTCATCGAGCTTGAATGGCTTGATTATCGCCGTAATGAGCTTCATCGCGTGCATCCCTCGCCCGGTGTCGTGTTCGTTGCGTAGTCCGCGCATGAAGCACCGTATGTGCCACCGATCGAGACTCCAGCCTTTTCAGCGGGTTGGGCGATAGGGTCACAGCCGCTCCTTGATTCATTGCACCATTGCGGCGCAGCCGATGCACGCCCTGCCTTCAATTGAGGCACGTTGCACCGCGCGACGACGGGGCTCATTTCAGTGACAGTTCCAGGCGGACCAGCCCGTCCTTGGAGGTCGCCTTGTCGTTGGCCACCAGGAACACGCGATCGGCGGTCACCTGCGGGTCGTTGAGCAACACCTGCTGAACGGCCAACGCCCGCTGCTGGCCGAGGCTCTGCAGCTCCGGATCGCCCACTTGAATGTGATCGCGGATGGCGGTGCTCAAAAAATCGATCCTGGCAGCGGCAATTTCCGGCTTCGCTTTCAGGTCGGCCAACTGGTCCGGGAATTTCGGCTCCGCACCGAAGTCCTTCGCATACACCCGGGAGAGGACCCCGAGCTGGCCGGCGGGATCGAGCTGCCCGTAGACCACCGGCGGGGCGGCGGGCGCTCCCTTTTTGGTGCCACCCTTCACCGCGGCCGCCGCGTCCAACTCCGCGTCGAGTTCAGCCGCGATCAACGCGGGCCGGTCGATGTCCGGGACCACGCCGATGGGAACATCGATCTTCAGCCGCGGCCGCCCGATCAGCGCCCTTTGCACGGCTCTGACCTTGTCGACCGCGGAGGGGTCCAGTGTGCCCGTACCCGGCTGGAAATCGATGAACTGAACGTCCGGGCCGCCGCCGAACAAGGAACCCAGCAACGCGAAGGGCGCCGTTACGGCCTTTTCCAGCAGGTTCACGAGCACCTGCCAGATCACACCGCTCAATTTGAACTTCGGATCATCCAGCGAGCCGGTGACCGGCAGACTCAAGTCGATGATTCCGTTGCGATCCTTGAGCAGCGAGACGGCCAGCTTCACGGGCAGCGACACGGCATCCTTGCTGGCGGTCTTGTCGCCGAATTCCAGCTGGTCGATCACGATGTGATGTTGCGCGTCGAGCTTCCGGTCGTCGACTTTGTAATGCATCTCCGTGGTGAGCTTGCCCTTGGAAATGTCGTAGCCCGCGAATTTTCCCGAATAGGGATTGAAGATCGTCAGTTCCATGTTGCGGAAGCTCAGGCCGATATCCGTATGCAGCTGCGGACCAAGCACGTTGAGGCTGCCGGTGATGGCAACCGGGGCAAACTCGCCGACGGAGCCGTGCAAATCCACCTTGGCCCGGGAATTCGCCTTGGAGGACAAGCCGGTGACGGTGCCTTCGAGACCCTGGATGCCGGCGGAGAAATTGGGTTTCACCGACAGATCCGTGAAATTGGCCTGGCTGGAGTGGATGGTGATTTTCTTGATCGACATCGGCATGGGCGCCGCCCCACGGGTGCCCGGCGCCTTGACGGTCGCCGCCTCCTGCACCGTCGGGGTCGCGGACACCGGCGGGGCCGCAGCCGCCCCGGGGGGCAGCAGCACGCGCTTGATGTTCATGCTCAGGTCCGGCTCGATGATGACGCGCGCATACAGTTTGCGCGCGACCACCTGCTCGATGTCCAGGCGATCCGGACTCTGGCCATAATTCAATCCCTGAATGTCCAGCCGATCCCAATTGATGAAGTCGTCGTGCAGGACGTCGTCCACCGTGTGCAGCTTCTGCAGATCGATATTCCCGGAGAGCAGCAGCGCCGGCGGCTTCTTCGCGGCATCGTAATGCACCTTGAGCTCCGCCCCGAGTTTCCCGCCCACCAAGGTCATCGAACTGCGTCCCGCAATGTAGGGCTGGATCACCGTCAGATCGAGGCCGGCGAGCCCGAGGTCGAGGGTGGCCGCCGCCGGCTGCGGCGTGACCTCGCCGTCGGCGTGGAGCGAACCGGTGCCGTTGACGCGCGTGTCGAGGGTCAGCCGCAGAGGTTTCGTCAGGTCGTCTCCCAAGCCCTCGACCCTGAGGGACAGCGGCGCCAGCAGCAGTTTCACCGCCGGATGGACGGTGCGGTCCTCGGCCGCGATGCGGGTCTGCTGCAGATCGAGTTGACCCAGGTCGAAACGCCACGGCGGAATCGCATCGGCCGCACCGCCCGGGGCCGCCGCCGGGGCGGAGGTCGCGGGGCCCGGCGCCGCCAGCCGCATCAGATTGATGCGGCCATCGGACTCGAGCCACGCAAGCACGTCGAGTCCGCTGACGGCCACCCGATCGGCATGCGCCTGGCGTTTCCCCAGGTCCACGGTCGTCCCGGTCACCGTCAGTAAGGGCAGCGTGATCCAATCGACATCCGAGTCCCTGGGGCCGAGGGCCAGATCCTTCAGGGCCACCGTCGACACATCGACCCGTAGATTTGCGGGGCGGCCACCCGCGGCGCCGCCCATCGAGAACCGGTAGGCGGCCGCCAGATCGACGGTGCCGGATTTGACCTGGAAATTGAGGCGGTCTTGCAGGTACTCCCACAGGGTGTGGATCCGCAGGCTGCTGATCCGCAGATCGCCATCGGACTCCATCGGCTGCGCCGAGACATGACCGTGCCATTCGATGCGTTCGCCCAGACTGGAGGAACCGGTGAAGGTGAATTTGCCGCCCTCGACACCGGTGGTGAAATCCCGCAACTCGAAGTCGATCGGCTCGAGCCGCGCGGCGAATACGTCGGGCCGGCTGTGGTCCTCGTAAACGACCAGGCCCCGGGATACCGTGAGGGACCCGATGCGCACCGCCGGCAGCGGTTCGTTCGTGGGAGCGCGCGCGGGCTGCGAAGTTTGCGGCTGGAGTTGCAGGAGATTCAGCCTGCCGTCCCTGGCCACCGTCGCATCGACGTAGGGGGATGCGAGGTCGATGTGGTTGAACGTCAACGCACGCCGCCAGACCGACGACCACTCGAAATCGACGAACAGCCGGTCGAACCCGACCAGTTTCCCGCCGTCCCGGCCCTGCAGCGCAAACCCGTCGATGGTGGCCTCGAGGAGAAACGGATTGATGCGGATCGCGCCCACCGTCGGCGTGACCCCGAGGCTCTTCGGAATGTCCTCGAGCAGCGCGGAGCGGATCATTTTCGGCGCGACGACGAATCCGGCCAGCGCGTACAGCGCCACCAGCGCCGCGCAGATGGCCGGTATGACGACCGCTTTTTTCTTCAATCCCTGCAGCATGAGGACATCCCGCCCGTTGTCTGCCCGCGCGACATTCCTCTAGTCTAACAAAACTCCGCTTACCGCTTGTTGCGCTGAATGAGCCGCTTGCGCTTCTTCACCTGGCGCGGTGTCAAAGGGTTGCGCCGGCCCGCGAAGGGGTTCTCCTCCCCCTTGAAGATGACCCGGACCGGCGTGCCCATGAGATCGAATGCCTTGCGATAGACATTGACGAGGTAGCGCCGATACGCATCCGGCACGTGATCCGTTTGGTTTCCGTGGATGACGATCACGGGTGGATTCCGGCCGCCCTGGTGCGCGTAGCGCAGCTTGATGCGCCGGCCGCTCACGAGCGGGGGCTGATGGCTTTCGATGGCCGCCGACAGGACGCGGGTCAATTCGGGGGTCGCCATGTCGCGGGTCGCCGCGGCGTACACCTTGCGGACGGTTGCGAACAACTCGCCCACACCGCTCCCATGCCGAGCGGATATGAAATGCAGCGGCGCGAACGACGCGAATTCCAGCCGCTGCTCGATCTGCTGGCGGATCAAATCGCGCTGCTCGGTGGGAATGTTGTCCCATTTGTTCACGGCCAGCACCAGCGCCCGCCCCTGCTCGATCACCGTGCCCAACAGACTCGCGTCCTGTTCCGCCACGTTGTCGTGGGCGTCCATCACCACCACGACGACGTGCGCGCTCTCGATCGCCTGCAGGGTCTTGATGACGCTGAATTTCTCGACCGCCTCCTCGACGCGCGAACGGCGCCGGATTCCGGCCGTGTCGATCAAGGTGTAGCGCTCTCCGTCGCGCTCGAACGGCACCAGCACGGCGTCGCGGGTGGTGCCCGGCTGGTCGAAGGCCACCATGCGGTTCTCGCCCAGGAGTCGATTGATGAGCGTGCTCTTGCCGACGTTGGGGCGCCCGATCACGGCCACCTTGATCCCGGTCATTTCCGGTCCGTCATGGGGATCCGGCACCAGCCCCGTGAGGGCGGCTTCCAGCAGCGAGATCACGCCCTGGTCGTGAGCGGCGGCGATGGGCAGCGGCTCGCCGAGACCCAGCTGATGAAAGTCAGCCACCGCGATGTCGTGGTCGAAGCCCTCCGTCTTGTTGACCGCGAGCCACACCGGCTTGCCGCTGCGCCGCGCGAGTTGAGCCACGAACTGATCCTGGGGGGTCACGCCCGCGCGTCCGTCCACCAGCACGATCAACCGATCCGCCTCGGCGATTGCACGCTCGGTTTGCGCGATCATCAGCGTCTCGATGACGTCGGCGTTCTCCACGAGGCCGCCGGTGTCGACGACGATGCAGGGGACGTCGGTGCGGCGGGCGAAACCGTACTGGCGATCGCGCGTCAGACCCGGCAAATCCGCCACGAGCGCATCCCGCGTACCGGTCATGGCGTTGAACAACGTCGATTTGCCCACGTTCGGTCGACCGATGAGTGCGACTACGGGCAGCATGCGGACGCTAGTGCTTCTTCTTTTTCGACTTGGAAGCCTTCGGCGGCGGCGGCGGCGGCGCGATGGGCTTCGTCGCGTCCGCATTGACGGCAGGCTTCGCGGCATGCGACGGATCGGCGCGGTACGCGATCATGATGCCGCCGTCGTCCATCACCACCACGGTATCGTCCACGGCCACCGGCGCATTGCTGATCCGGAATTTCGACACCCTCTCGCGGGCGACCAGAGTTCCCGTGGCCCGGTCGAGCCAGTGCAGATATCCCTGGTAGTCGGCGACGACCACCGCCGTGCTGGTCTCGACCGGCGCGCTGACGCCGCGGCGCTTAAGGCGGTCGTTGTTCCATATTTCGGAGCCATCCTTCTGCCGCAGGGCGGTCACCACCCCTTCCGCCTGGGTCACGAACAGGTTGTCGTCGTCGGCCGCCAGTCCGCGGTAGCTCGACATGTCGTGGGCCCACCAGATCTGCCCGGAGTCGAGCGCCAGCATGGCCGTGCGGCCTTGAAAGCCGGTCGCAAAGACGTTCTCGCCCACCACCCGAACCGCGGAGTCGATGTCGACCAGGCGGTCCAGTTCGGTTCGTCCATGCGGCGAGGCGAGCGCCGTATCCCAGACGGTGTCCCCGGTGGCGAGGGACACCGCCATCACCTTGCCGTTATCGAAGCCGCTGATGGCGACCTCCTTGGCGATCACCGGCGTCGCGATGCCGCGCAGGCTGAGCCGCGGAACCTGCTGTTCCACCTGCCACAATTCCTTGCCGGTGGCGGCATCCAGGCCGCGCAACCGGCCGTCCACCGAGCGCAGCACGACCACCTTCTCGCCGATCGCCGCGGGCGAGAGGAGCTCCGAATTCACGTGCGCGCGCCATCGCTGGTTGCCGGTTGCCGCATCCAGCGCGATCACCGTCCCCTTGCTCGAACCCAACACCACCATGCCCCTGGCCGCCGACGGACCGGCGGACAAGGCGAGGCGCAGCCGCTTCACCCAAAGCTGCCTGCCGGTATCGAGCGCGACGGCCATCACTTCGCCCTTGTGCGACGCGCCGAACACGATGCCGTTGTCGACCGCCGGCCCGAGGCCGAGCCGCAGCTTGACCTGCTTCTTGCCGCCGCCCAGGTTGTCGCCCCACAACTTCTTGATCGGCAGCGTGCCAGCGTACTTGGTGAGCACCGCCGGTGGCTCGACGTCCTTGTCCTTCGAGCAGCCCGCCGCGATAAACAGCGCCGCGAGACACAGGGGAAGCAGTGAGCGCATCAGGGTTTGGCCTTGTTCGATGAAACTGCCGGGGCCGCCGCGGCGGGCGCGGGCACATCACCGAGATCGGCGATCTTCAATTGCAGCAATGCGGAGTCGACGCTGCGGGCATCGCCGCCCTCGAGCGCCGCCCGGTACTCGGTCAGGGCGCTCTTCGTGTCCTTTTTGGCCCGAAAAGCGTCGCCCCTGACCTCATGGTAGCGTGCGGCGAACGCGGCCCCCGGAAGGTCGGCCGCCAGCGTGCCGAGCGCCAGGTCGGGCTTGCCCTGGTCGATCTGGACCCGCGCGAGCCGCAGGCGCGCGATGTGCCGCAGTTCCGTATCCTTCGATTCGCTCATGACCTGCGTCAGGGAGGCGGCCGCATCCGCGAGCCTGCCGTCGTCGACGTACAGGCGGGCGATCACCAGCTGCGCCTGATCGGCGTACGGTGAGGCGGGAAAATCCTTGATGATGCCGTCCGCCAATTGCCGCGATTTGGCGGCGTCGTTGGCCTCGAGCGCCGCGGCCATGACATCGAACTGCGCGGCGGCGCGCAGCGCGCGGCCATTGCGGTTGCTGTCGTAAAATCGATAGCCGAACACGAGGGCCGCGCCGAGGACGACCCCGCCGACCACCCAAACCCAGTTTTCGGCAACGATGCGTTTTACGTTCTCGAGTTGCTCGTCGTCGGTCAGATAATCTTCAGCCATGGCTACTCCGCTACCCCAGGCCTGAGACCCAACAGGGCTCCCAGGCGTTCATTGATTCGATCGATGGCGCAATCCTCCTGCGCGCCGTCGCGGCGCAGGTCCTTCACCGCAACCACGCCGCGGGCCACCTCGTCGTCGCCCAGCACGACGGCGAACTGCGCGCCGCTCTTGTCAGCCCGCTTGAATTGCGTCTTGAAGCTGCCGCCGCCGAGATTGATCTGCAATTTGAGATCCGGCCACGCGTCGCGCAGCCGCTCCGCCAATTTGAAACCCGGAATCTGCGTCCGCTCCCCGACCAGCACCAGGTAGACCTGGGGCCGTTCGCCCACCGGGGCGAGCCCCTGTTTCTCGAGCAGCATCACGATCCGCTCCTGACCCATCGCCCAGCCGATGCCCGGGGTGCTCGAGCCTCCCAGTTGTTCGACCAGACCGTCATAGCGTCCGCCGGCGCACACCGCGCTTTGCGAACCGAGCGCGTCCGTCGTCCACTCGAACACGGTTCGCGTGTAGTAATCGAGCCCGCGCACCAGATGGGGCTCGACATGATACTCGATGCCGGCGCTCCCGAGGTGGGCGCACAACGCCTCGAAATGCTCCCTGGATTCGCCGTCCAGGTGTTCGAGCAGCTGCGGCGCGCCGGCCACGATGGCCTGCATCTGCGGATTCTTGCTGTCGAGAATGCGCAGCGGATTGCCGTGCAGCCGCCGCTTGCTGTCCTCGTCGAGCGCCGCCTCGTGCGCGCTGAAATACGCCGTGAGCCGGTCGCGGTACGCGTCGCGGGTTGCCGGCGTGCCGAGCGAGTTCACCAGCAGCTTCAGGCGGGTGAGTCCGAGGCGCCGCAGCAGGCGCGCGGACAACAGAATCATTTCGGCGTCGATGTCGGGCCCGGCGAAGCCGAACGCCTCCGCATCGATCTGGTGAAACTGGCGATACCGTCCCGCCTGCGGGCGCTCGCGCCTGAACATCGGACCCATGCACCAGACTCGCAGGCGGTTCTCCCGAAGCAGGCCGTTGGAGATCACGGCCCGCACGATGCCGGCGGTGGCTTCCGGACGCAGCGTGATGTGATCCTCGCCCTGGTCGACGAAACTGAACATCTCCTTCTCCACGATGTCCGTGAAGTCCCCGATCGAGCGCTTGAACAGCTGCGTCTGCTCGATGATGGGCACGCGAAACTCGTCGTAGCCGTACGCGGCGAACACGTCGCGCGTCACCCGCTCCAGGTGCTGCCAGGCGGCCGAGTGCGAAGGCAACACGTCGTGAACGCCACGCAGCGGCTCGATGATCTTTCCCATGGTTTCCTCCGCCTAGGTGCGCGGCTGCGGGTTGCGGGCGGACACGTCGTGCGCGTGTGTGTCGCGGCGCAGCACCCCGTCCGCCCCCGCCTCGAAGCGCGCGACGTCGCCGGCGACGAATTGCGGTCCGATGGCGACCGCGCGATTGTTGACTTCGAGCTGCACGCCGCTCGCGAAGCCGAGGTAGACCCGCATCGGCGCGGCGCCGGCAATCGTCTTGACGCTGTTCGCAAGGCCCTTGCCGGCGAACACCCGGACGCCCGCCGCGTCATGCACGTCCACCCAGGAATCCGCGGAAAAGCTCAGGCGCAATCGCGCCCGACCCAGCCCCGCGATGGGTTCCGCTTCACCCCTGGGTTGGACTGCTGCCGCGGCGACGGCGGCATCGGGGCCGGCAGCGCCAACCTGCGGGGCATCTGATGGCGCCGGCGGCGGCGGCGCCGCGGCCGCGGCGTCGGGGGCGGTATCCACGGCGGCGCGGGCGTCCGCCGCCGGTACTGCATGCGCATGCCACGGCTTCCACCACAGCACGACCGCCGCGAGCACCGCCGCCGCACCGAGACCGGCCACGGGGATCCATGCGGGTTCGACGCCCACGGGCGCCTCGGCCCGCATTCGCAGCACGGATGCGGAGGCGGCTTCGGCGCCGGCAGCCGGCGTGGGCGCCGCCGGCGGACCGACGAACGCCTCCAACATTTCAGCCACCGGCAGCCCGAGAAAGCCGGCATAGCGCTTCAGGTGTCCCTTGCCATAGACCGGAGGCCCCAGCCGTGCAAAATCGCCGCTCTCGAGCGCGTCGATGATCGACACGTCGAAATGCAGATCGTCGGCCACCTTGTCGGTGCTCAGGCCGCGGCGTTCCCGCTCCGCCTTCAGCCGCTGCCCGACCGCTTCCGACGCCTGGCTCATCGAGCGGCGCCGGACCGCATCAATTGAGCCTGTTGCGAGTCGGGGAACTCGGCCTGCACGCGGCGCGCATAACCGGCCGCCAGGGTGCTGTCGCCGAGTTTGCGTTCCGCCCGGAATCCCAGCCAGAGTACCTCGGGAGTCGCCGGATTCACCGCGAGATAGCGCTGCACGTAATCGAGCGCGAGCGTCGCGTCACCCCGCTCCATGGCGAGGTTCCCCAGCTGCAGGGTCGCTTCCGGCATGTTGGGGCGGATCGCCAGCGCCCGGGTGAAATAGCGCTCCGCGTCGACCACATCGCCGCCGGTGCTCACGCACACGCCCGCGTTCACCAGCGCCACCTCGGGGGTTTGATAGAGCGGATTGCGCGCCACCTCGTTGAAGATCTTCTCACCCTCGACGGCTTTTCCGGTGCGGCAGAGGAAGCCGGCGTAGTTGTTCTGAATGTTGGGGTCCCGCGCGCCGAGCCGCGCGGCGGTCGCGTAGTACTTGCCCGCCTTCGGCATGTCGTCGAGCCGCTCGAAAACCAACCCGGCGGTCAGTTGCACGTTGGCGTTGCCGGGATCCTGTTTCAACGCCCGCTCGATGAAATCGCGCGAGGGCGCCAGCTTGCCGAGCTTCATGTACTCGATCGCCAGCTGCATGTTGACCGAGGCCGCTTGCGCGGCGGACTTGCCGGGCGCGAGGCCCGTGCTCATGCACGCCGGGAGGCCGAGCCCGAGAAACACGACCATGGCCAGCCTGCCGCTCCGCTTCATAGAACCTCCGCTTGAGACCGCTGGGCAGGGGTCAGCCGGATCCCCAGTCGCACGAGCGTGCGGTCGGTCACCTGCCCCGCGAGCTGTCCGCAGGCGGCATCGATGTCGTCGCCGCGCGTCCGGCGAATCGTCGCAATGACGCCGTTCTCGTTGAGGATGTCGCGGAAGCGCAGGATCACGGGCGCCGCCGAGCGCCGATAGCGCGTTCCCGGAAAGACGTTGAACGGGATGAGATTCAGCTTCGCCGGCCGGCCCCGCAACAGGCGGGCCAGCTGCCGCGCATGGTCCGGCCGGTCGTTGATGCCTTCCAACATCACGTATTCGAAGGTGACGCTGCGGCCGTTTTGCCGGTCGATGTAGTGCCAGCAGGCGGCGAGCAATTCCTCGATGGGATGTTTGCGGTTGATGGGCACGAGTTCGTTGCGCAGCGCATCGTTGGGGGCATGCAGCGAGACCGCGAGGGCGACATTGCACTCCTCGGCAAGCTTGTAGATCTGCGGTACGAGGCCGGAGGTGCTCAGGGTCACCCGCCGGCGCGAGAGGTCGTAGCCGAGATCGTCCATGAAGATCCGCATGGCCGGGACGACATTGCGATAGTTGGCCAGCGGCTCGCCCATGCCCATCAGCACGACGTTGGTGATGATGCGGCCGTCGGCGCGGGACGCATCGTCGGCCGCAAGCTCGCGCTGGGCCAGCCAAACCTGGCCCACGATCTCCGCCACGCTCAGATTGCGGTTGAAGCCTTGCTGGGCCGTGGCGCAAAACGAACAGTCCATCGCGCAGCCCACCTGGCTCGAGATGCACAGGGTGCCGCGACCGGGCTCGGGGATGTACACCGTCTCGATGCCCTGCACCTCGTCCATGCGCAGCATCCACTTGCGGGTGCCGTCCGACGAGCGCTGCTCGGTGACGATCTCGGGGACGGAAATCTTGGCCACTTCGGCCAAACGCGCGCGAAAATCCTGCGCCAGATCGCTCATCACCGAGAAGTCCGCGGCACCGCGGCGGTAGATCCACTTCATCAACTGGCGCGCACGAAACGGCTTCGCACCGAGACGCTCGGCCACGAAGGCCTCGAGCTCGGTGCGCGGCAGGCCCAGAAGGTTCATGCGGTCGTCGGCCACGTCAGTGCATCTATGCCGATTGGCTCGTATCCGCCTACGCTAGCGCGTACGCGCGCAGAGCTCAATCTCGCGGAAGAAATACGAGATCTCCCGGGCCGCCGTGTCCGCAGCGTCCGAACCGTGAACGATGTTCTCGTCGATGCTGGTCGCCAGGTCCGCGCGGATCGTGCCCTTGTCGGCTTTTTTCGGGTCCGTCGCACCCATGACCTCGCGATTCTTGGCGATGGCGTTCTCCCCTTCGAGCACCTGCACCATGACCGGACCGGACGTCATGAATTTCACCAGGTCCTTGAAGAACGGACGTTCGCGATGGACGGCGTAGAAGCCTTCGGCCTCCGCCAGGGACAGCTGCATCATACGGGCCGCGACCACACGCAAGCCCACCGCTTCGAACCGACGATAGACCTCGCCGATCAGATTGCGACCGACGCCGTCCGGCTTGACGATTGAAAGAGTGCGCTCAATGGGCATGATGAACCTCGGGTGCTTTGCTGGGAAATCCGCCCCAAAAGGGGCCGACAAAGACCTCGAAGTGTACTGGAGCGCGCCCGCTCAAGCAATCTGGACGGCTGCCGAAGTGCCTGTATTGCTTGGAAAAACCCGACCGGGAACCCGATGGCGTCTAAACGTTGAAACTCTCGCCGCAGCCGCACTCGCCTTTCGCCTTGGGATTCTGGAACTTGAAGGCCTCGTTGAGCCCCTGCTTCACGAAATCGACCAGGGTGCCGTCGATCAGCGGCAGACTGGCGGGATCGACGACGACTTTGACGCCTCGAGCCTCGAAAACCGCATCGTCCGGATGGATTTCGTCGGCATAGTTCACGACGTAGGCGAAGCCGGAACACCCGGTCTTTTTGATGCCCACCCGCAGACCGATGCCGGCCCCCCGCTTCGCCAAGTGCGAGCGGACCCGATCCGCCGCAGACTCCGTCAATTGAATGGCCATATCGCGTCGCCCTCCGCATTCACCTACCGATTAGGCTCGGCGCTATACATAACACGTGCGCCCCTGCCATGCACGGAACCGGTGCGCAGTTTCTAAGGTGGGGACGACATTGCCGAGATCCAGGCGTCTTCGACGATCAACAGACGGCCCAGTTTCTCGGTCGGCACCTCGAAGCGTTCGCGCAGCGAGGCGATGCTCTCCGGCAGGACGGGTTCGGCGGCCCGTCCCACGGCGAGCTGCGAGAGCCAATCCGCGACGGCGATGACGTGCGGGCATCCGAAGGCGAGAAACCGCGCCGCCGTCACCGTCGGCACCTTCCCGTCCGCCGCCAGTCGCAAATCGAAGCGCACCCAGGTGCCCCGGCCCGGGCTGCCCGCCGTTCCGCGGCGCACATCGGGGCCGTCCAGCGCCCCCGCCATCGCGGCGGCCGCGAATCGAACCCGGGTTAAATCATTGTAATCTTTCGAAGGGTCATCGGGCCGGCAGCGCTCCGCGGGACCCGGGTCCCCCGACGGTCGGCCCCCCGGGTATCCGGCCACCCCCCGCAACCGCCGCACGGCCTGGGAAACCGACTCGAGCGCCGTATCGACGTCGGCGTCGGTCGAGAAACGGCCCAGGCTGAAGCGCAGGCTGCTTTCGGCGAGCCGTTCATCGCGGCCGAGGGCGCGCAACACGTAGGAGGGCTCCCGCGAGGAGGATGTGCAGGCCGAACCCGTCGAGACGGCGATGGACGGCCGGATCTCGGCGAGGAGGCTCTCGCCCTCGACGCCCTCGATCGAGACGTTGAGCATCTGCGGTACGGTCTGGTCGGCACGCCCATTGCGCAGCACCCCGCCCTGCGCGTCCAGACCGCGCCACAAACGATCCCGCAGGCGTCCGCTGTGCGCAGCGTCGCGTGCCACGGACGCGACCGCGAGTTCGAAGGCGGCGCCCATCCCGACCGCTTGATGGGTTGCCAGGGTGCCGGGCCGAAGATGGCGCTCCTGCCCGCCGCCGAAAAACAGCGGCTGCAGGTGCACCCCGCGTCGACGCGAGACCACGAGCGCACCGATTCCTTTCGGGCCATAGGCCTTGTGCGCCGACAGGGACATCAAGTCCACCGCCATGCCCGCGAAATCCAAAGGAGCCTTGCCGACGCTTTGGGCCGCATCCACGTGCAGGAAGGCCCTGCCGTGCCTGGCACACAGGCCGGCGATCGCCGCGACCGGCTGAATGGCGCCGATTTCGTTGTTCACGTGCATGACCGAGACCAAAATGGTGTCCGGTTCGAGGGCCGCCGCCACCAGCGCTGGATCGAGCACTCCCGCAGGCCCCGGCACCAGGTACGTGACGCGCCAGCCGCGCCGCTCGAGTTCCCGGCAGGGATCGAGCACGGCCTTGTGCTCGGTCCGCACCGTCACGATGTGACGTCCCGACTCCCGGTGGTGATTCGCGACGCCGAACAACGCCAGGTTGTTCGCCTCCGTGGCGCCCGACGTCCAGATGATCTCCGTCGGGTGGGCTCCCACCGCCGCCGCGACCTGCGCGCGCGCCGTCTCGACCAGGGCGTCCGCGGCCCGGCCATAGGCGTGGCTCGTCGAGCCCGGATTCCCGAACGACCCCTCGAGCGTCAGGCACTCCGCCATGCGCGCCGCCACCCGCGGATCGACCGGCGTGGTCGCCGCACAATCCAAGTACACGGGCCGCGCGTGCCTCATCGGCGGACGCTAGGCTCGACCGCGACGCGAGGACTGGCCGCGGCGGCCCTGCACCGCGCTCAGGATGCCGCGCAGGATGTTCAGTTCGTTGCGGTCCATCTGCGCCCGGTTGAACAGCCGGCGCAGCCGCTCCAGCAGATGTCCGGTGCGATCCGCGAAGTCGATCTCGTTCAGCACCTCGTTCAGATGCCCGTAGAAGTGTTCCACGTCGCCGGCCGCCGCCAGCGGCTGTTCCAACTGCAGGTGGGAGCGGGGCTTTTCCCGGGTCATGAACAATTCGTAGGTCAGCAGCTGCACGGACATCGCGAGATTCAGCGAGCAGTATTCGGGGTTCGCCGGGATGCGCACCAGGACGTTGCAGTACTGCAGATCGTCGGTGGCGAGACCGTATTTTTCCGTGCCGAACAACAGCGCCGAACGGTTCTCCGGCGGCAGTTCGTCGATCCGCGCGGCCACGTCGCGCGGCGTCAGGAATTCCCAGTAATAGGACCGCTGCCGGGCGGTGGTGCCGGCGACGAAGCCGCAGTCGGCGATCGCTTCCGACACGGTCGAGACGACCCGCGCATTGTCGAGGATGTCGTCCGCCCCCGCCGCCAGCGCGTGGGACTCCGCGTGGGGAAACGAGCGGGGCCGCACCAGGACCAGGTCCGAGAGCGCCATGTTCTTCATGGCACGGGCCACGGAGCCGATATTGCCGGGATGACTGGGGTCTATCAGGACGATGCGAACGAGAGCGGTCATGCTCTGTTATTCTACCGCCACCTTATGCAACCACTGCTCAATATCGGCGTACGCGCCGCCCGGCGCGCCGGCGACCTGATCGTGCGCAGCCTCTCGCGACTCGATTCGGTCAAGATCGACTCCAAGGGCCGCAACGACTTCGTGACCGACATCGACCGCAAGGCCGAGGCCGACATCATCGCCACGATCCGTCGCAGCCACCCGCAGCACGCCGTGCTCGGGGAGGAGTCGGGACGCAGCGGCGACAGCGAATTCGTCTGGATCATCGACCCCCTGGACGGCACGACCAACTTCCTGCACGGCTTTCCCACGTTCGCGGTGTCGATCGCCGTCGAGCAGAAGGGCCGTTTGGAGCATGCGGTGGTCTACGATCCGATGCGCCAGGAACTGTTCACGGCCTCGCGCGGCGACGGCGCGCAACTCGAGGGCAGGAAAATCCGCGTCAGCCCGCAGCGTGCGCTCGAGGGCTCGTTGATCGGGACCGGCTTCCCCTACCGCATGGACGCGGCCCACGTCGATGACTACCTGGCGATGCTCAAGGTGGTCATGGCGACCGCCGCGGGCGTGCGCAGGCCCGGCGCGGCGTCGCTCGATCTCGCGTATGTGGCGGCGGGGCGGCTCGACGGGTTTTGGGAGTTCGGCCTGCAGCCCTGGGATACCGCGGCCGGGGTGCTGCTCATACAGGAGGCCGGCGGCCGCGTCGGCACGCCGACGGGCGCCGATTATGCCCTGGGGCCGAACATCGTCGCCGGCAACCCCAAGGTGTACGAGGGGTTGGTCGAGGCGCTCGGCCCGCTCACTCCGGCGGCCCTCCGAGCCTGAGTCCCGACGGCGGCTTGATGTCCTGCGAGGCATAGGCGCTGCGCCGGTAGCCGTAGAGCGCATACACCATCAGGCCGAACGCGGCCCAGCCGAAG
>JBBIKV010000021.1:22783-53566 GCA_037445285.1 Nevskiaceae bacterium
CCGCCATCTCGGCGGCCGTGTTCCGTGCCACTTCGGCGAGCTGGCGCCCCACCGCGCCTTCAAGGGAGCTGCGGGCGCTGACGAGCACGATGAGCGCGAACACGACACCGGGGACGACCACGAGCAGCAGCGAGAACAGCAGCACGCATCCGCCGAGCGCCAGCGGACCCACCACCCACACGAACGGCGTCCTGAAGGGTCGTTTGCGCCCGGGGTTGGTCCGGCGCAGGATCATGACTCCCAGGGCGACCGCAAAAAAGGCGGCCAATGTGCCGCCGTTCGACAAGTCAGCGAGCTTGCCCACCGGAAAGAATGCCGCCGCCAGCACGACGGCGCCGCCGGTGATCATGGTCACGACGTGCGGCGTGTTGAACCGGCCGTGGATCCGGGTCAGGACCTCGGGAAGCAGCCTGTCGCGTGCCATGCTGAAGAAAATCCGCGTCTGCCCGAAGATCATCATCAGGATGACGGACGGCAGGGCCAGGAACGCGGCCAGGCCGATGAGCCTCGACAACTTGTCCCAGCCGAGCTGCCGCAGAACGTGGGCTAGCGGCTCCTCGCTGCACACCAGGGTCACGGCCTTCGCCGGAGCCTTGCAGGCGTCGAAAATCTGCACCGTGCCCGGTTCGAATGCGTGCCCCGCCGCATCAAAGACCGGCTGAGCGCCGATGGAGCCGATCGCCCCGGCGGCCACCAACAGGTAGAACACCGTGCAGATGACGAGGCTGCCGATGAGGCCGATGGGCATGTTTCGCTGCGGGTTGACGGTCTCCTCGGCGGCGGTCGATACGGCGTCGAAGCCCACGTATGCGAAGAAGATGGACGCCGCGGCGCCGCCGACGCCGAGAGCTCCGAGCGGCGCGAACGGATGGAAGTTCTCCATTTTGACGACCGGAATCGAAAGGGCGATGAACAGCACCAGGGCGGCCACCTTGATGCAGACCAGAACGGCGTTCACCGTCGCGCTCTCGCGGGTGCCGAGGACCAGCAGCGTCGTGACCAGCGTCGCTATCGCGACGGCCGGCAAATTGATGAACCCACCGGCGAAATAGCCCTTCGCCAGGTAGATCGGAATGTGGATGTCGAAGCTATGCTGGATCAGCGGCACGAAGTAGTTCGACCACCCCACCGCGACCGCGCTCGCGGCAACCGCATATTCGAGGATCAGGGCCCATCCCACGATCCACGCGACGAGTTCCCCGAGCACCGCGTAGGAGTACGTGTAGGCCGATCCGGACACCGGAACCATCGCGGCGAGTTCGGCGTAGCAGAGCGCGGTCACCGCGCACACCGCGCCGGCGATGACGAACGACAGCATCATCCCCGGACCGGCTTTTTGCGCCGCCTCCGCCGTCAGCACGAAGATGCCGGTGCCGATCACGGCACCCACGCCCAACATCGTCAACTGGAACGCACCGAGGGTTCGCGCGAGGGACTTCTTTTCGGCGCTCGCCAGGATGGCGTCGAGCGGTTTGATGCGCCAGTTCATGTCGTCTCCTGTGAGGTCAAGGCGGGAAAACCGGTGTTCGGACCGTCCCGACTGTAGCGGCTTTCCCGCGCCGCATCCAAGTATTTCGGTCGGCGTCGCCTAGGTCCGCCGGCCGCGCATGCGTATATTGATCCACTCGACGACCACCGAGAACGCCATCGCAAAATACAGACAGCCCTTGGGAATCTCCAAGTCGAGGGATTCGCCGATCAACGCGCCGCCGATGAGCACCAGGAACGCGAGGGCCAGCACCTTGATGGTCGGGTGCCGGTCGATGAAGCCGCTGACGGCCGAGGAGACCACCATCATGACCACGACCGACGCCATGATCGCCGCCACCATGACCTCGATGTGATTGGCGAGTCCCACCGCGGTGAACACCGTGTCCAGCGAGAACACGATGTCGATCAACCCGATCTGCACGATGATGAGCCAGAAGCGGCTCATCGCCCCGGGCTTGCGCCGCTTCACCCGGCCGGTGAGCATGTCGCGGATTTCCGCGGCGCTCTTGACCGCCAGAAAGCCGCCGCCGCCGAACAGGATGAGGTCGCGGCCGGTCGCGGCATGGCCCAGCACCGAGAACAGGGGATTGCGCAGGGTGGTGAGCCAGGTGATGGAGAACAGCAGGGCGATGCGGGTCAGCATCGCGAAACCCAGGCCCATGAGCCGCGCGCTCCTGCGCCGGACCGGCGGCAGCCGGTCGACGAGAATCGCCAGGAAGATGATGTTGTCGATGCCGAGAACGACCTCCAGAACCGCGAGCGTCAGGAACGACAGCCATGCCTGCGGATCGAAGAGGAGTGCCATCGAACCTCCGCCGTTCAGGGCAGGCCGTCGACCTCTTCCGGCTTGGTGGACTTGCGCTCCATCAAATCGTCGGTGCGCAGGCCGAAGTCGAGTGCCAGCGCCGCGGAAATGTAGATCGACGAGTAGGTGCCGGCGATGATGCCGATCACGAGCGCGGCCGAAAAGCCGTGCAGCGTCTCGCCGCCGAAGATCAGCAGGGCGACAACCACGAGCAGCGTCACCAATTTCGTCATCAGGGTCCGCGACAGCGTCTGGTTGATCGATTCGTCGATGACCTGCGCGATGCTGAGCTTGCGCGCGGTGCGTGCACGCTCCCGGACCCGGTCGAACACGATCACCGTGTCGTTCAGCGAGTAGCCGATCACCGCCAGAATCGCCGAAATGGCCGTCAGATCGAAGGTCATCTGGCTCAGTGCGAAGAACCCGAGCACGCAGATCGGGTCATGGAGCACCGCGAAGATGGCGCCCATCGCAAGTTTGAAGGTGAACCGCAGCAGCACGTAGATCAGGATCAGCACGAGCGTGGCGACCAGCGCCCACCCGCCCTTGACGAACAGCTCCTGTCCGACCTGCGGCCCGACAACCTCCGTGCTCTGCAGCTTCACGCCCGGATCGACCGTGCCGAACACCTCGAGGATCCGCGCCCCGATCTGATCGCCCTTGGCGTTCGGATCCGGCGGCAGCCGGACCAGGATGTCTCGTGAGCTGCCAAAGGCCTGCACCTGCGCCGACTGGATGCCCGCCTTCGCGAGTCCGGCGCGCAGCCGGTCGATGTTGGGCGCCTGCGGGAAGTTCGTCTCGACCGTCACGCCCCCGGTGAAATCCACGCCGAGATTCAGTCCCCGCACCGCGACCAGCGCGAGCGACGACACGATCACCACAGCCGACAGTCCGTACCAGACCTTGCGGGTGTTCATGAACGGGAAGCGCGTTACTTTGTGAAAAAATTCCATGGATCAACCTCGGATGGACCGCCGTCTTCAAATCGACAGGCGTTCGACCTTGCGCTTGCCGCCATAAATGATCTGCACCAATGCCCGGCTGCCCATCAGCGACGTGAACATGGACGTCGCGATGCCGATGACCAGCACCACCGCGAAGCCGCGCACGGCGCCCGCACCGAACAGCCACAGCACGAGACCCGCGATCAGTGCCGTGACGTTGGAGTCCGCGATGGCCGAGAAGGCGCGGTCGAAGCCCGCCGTGATGGCCGCGCGCGGCGATACGCCGTTGCGCAGCTCCTCGCGGATGCGCTCGTATATCAGGATGTTGGCATCGACGGCCATGCCGACGGTGAGCACGACCGCCGCGATTCCCGGCAGTGTGAGCGCCGCGCCGACCAACGACAGGAACGCCGTGAGCAGCACCACATTGGCGACCAGCACGACGTCTGCGATCAGGCCGAAGGCCTTGTAATACACCGCCATGAACAGGAACGCCGCCAGCATGCCGAAGACCATGGCATGCACGCCCTTGTCGATGTTGTCCTGGCCCAGGCTGGGTCCGATTGCACGCTCCTCGACCGGCGTCAACGGCGCCGCCAGGCCTCCGGCGCGCAGCAGCAAGGCGAGTTCCCGGCCCTCGATCGGATTCACGCCGGTGATCTGAAAGTTGTTGCTGAACACGCCGCGAATCGTCGCGCGGTTGATGACCTCCTCGGTGGTCTTGTCGACATCGACTCCCTGCGCGTTCTTTTCGCGCGAGCGGTCGATGAACACCACGGCCATCAGGTGCCCGATGTTCTCCTGGGTGTTCTTCAGCATTTTCGATGCGCCGCGGCTGTCCAGCCCCACGGACACCGCCGGCCCATCCTGGGTGTTGGGCTGGAACGACGCGTCGGTGAGCTGATCGCCGGTCACGACGACCTCGCGCTTGAGTAGCACGGGCTGCTTGTCCCGCGTATGGAACAACTTGTCGCCGAGCGGCACGTGCCCGGTCGCGGCCGCCTCCAGGGGATTGTTGTTCTCGTCGACCATGCGGAACTCGAGCGTCGCGGTCTTGCCGAGGATCTTCTTCACCTCGGCCGAATTCTGCAGCCCGGGCAGCTGGATCGCGATGCGGTCCACTCCCTGCCGCGCCACCTGCGGCTCCGAGACGGCGAGTTCCGGGCTGTTCAACCGGTTGCGCAGAATCACGATGTTCTGCTGCACCGCGTAGTCCTCGCGCTCCTTGATCGCCTCGGGGGTCAGCTTCAGTTCCAACGCGGGCGCGCCGTCGACCGTGGCGTCGGCGAAGGTCAGGGCGCGGTTGTCCGCGACGATCGCGGCCTTGCCCTTCGCGAAATTGTCGGCATCGCGGAACAGCACCCGGACGCGGTTGGTCGGATAGTCCACCTGCACGTCCTGATAGGGCACGTGCGCATTGCGCAGCGATGCGCGGAAGTCCTGCTCATGATGATCGAGCAGCTGCTTGATGGCGCCCTGCACGTCGACCTGATAGACGAGATAGACGCCGCCGCGCAGGTCGAGACCCAGCTTCAGCGGGCTCAGGCCGAGGTTGCGCATCCACTCCGGCACGCGCGACGCCTGCGACAGGGCGATGGTGAATTGATCGCGCCGCTCGTCCCCGATCAGATCACGCGCCTTCAGCTGGTCCTGCTTGCTGGCGAAGCGCAGCGTCAGGCGGCCTTGATCGAGAAACGCGCCGCTCGGCGTCACGCCCTTCTCCTTCAGCAGCCGCTCGACGCCGGCCCGGTCCTCAGGCGTCACCACCGCGCGATCCCGGGCGAGCTGCAGCGCGCTCTCCTCGCCGAACAAGTTGGGCAGCGCCAGCAAGACCCCGATCAGTACCACGAACACGACCAGGACGATCTTCCAGCGCGGGTAGGAAATCATGCGCTTTTGACCGTGCCCTTGGGCAGCACCTGCGCAATCTGGAATTTCTGCATCTTGATGTTCACGCCGCTGGCGATTTCCAGGGTCAGGAACTGATCGCCGACCTCGACGACCCTGCCGAGGATGCCGCCCGTGGTGGCCACTTCGTCGCCGGCGGCCACCTTCGACAGCATCTCCTTCTGCTCCTTGGCCCGCTTGTTCTGCGGCCGGATCAACAGGAAATAGAACACCACCAGCAACAGCACCGGCAGCATCAGGGCGCTCAGGATACTTTGACCGCCGGTCGCGCCGGCGGCCTGTGCATGGGCTGAATTGATGAAGAAATCCATAGTGTTACACCCATTTTTGACGGCGGACGCCGTGACGCAAAGCCGCGTAGTATACAGCAGGCGGGCGCAAACTTAACGTGGCGGACGTTGCGCGTAGAACTCCTGCGCATACGCAGCAAAGCGCCCCGCCTCGATGGCCGCCCGGATCTCCCGCATCAGCTGTTGATAGAAGTATAGGTTGTGGATCGTATTGAGGTGCGATCCCAAAATCTCCCCGCATTTGTCCAGGTGGCGCAGGTAGCTGCGGCTGTAGTGCCGGCACGTGTAGCAGCCGCAGCCCTCCTCGAGCGGCCCGGTGTCCTGACGGTACATGGCGTTTCGGATGTTGACCACCCCCGTCCGGGTGAAGAGGTGCGCATTGCGTGCATGGCGCGTCGGCATGACGCAATCGAACATGTCGATGCCGCGACGCACCGCCTCGACGATGTCCTCCGGCCGCCCGACGCCCATCAGGTAGCGGGGCTTGCGGACCGGCATCTGCGGCAACAGCCCCTCGAGCACGCGGTCGCGTTCCCGGGGGCTCTCACCGACCGCAAGGCCGCCGACCGCGAGCCCCTCGAAGCCGATCTCCTCGAGGGCCGCCAGCGACGCGAGCCGCAGATTCTCGTGCACCCCGCCCTGCACGATGCCGAACAGCGTGCCCGGCGGCTCGGTCTCGTGATAGGTGCGATGGCCGCGCAGGGCCCAGCGCATGGACCGTTCCATCGAGGCGCGCGACTCGGTCTCGCCGGCCGGATACGCCGTGCATTCATCGAAGCTCATCGCCACGTCCGAGCGCAGCGTGCGCTGGATGCGCATGGACTCCTCGGGAGACAGGAATACGCTGGCCCCGTCGATGGGCGACCGGAATCGCGCCCCCTCCTCCGTGATCTTGCGCATCTCGGCCAGGCTCCACACCTGGAAGCCGCCCGAGTCGGTCAGAATCGGACGGTTCCAATGCATGAAGCGATGCAGGCCCTGGTGCGCCTCGATCACCTCCAGCCCGGGACGCAGAAAGAGATGGAAGGTGTTGCCGAGGACGATTTGCGCGCCGAGGCCCTCGAGATCCTCCGGCGTCATCGCCTTGACCGTGCCGTAGGTGCCCACCGGCATGAACGCCGGGGTTTCGACGACGCCGCGCGCGAACTCCAACCGCCCGCGCCGGGCCGCGCCGTCCCGCCCCAGAAGCTCGAAGCGCATTCGTCCGGCCGGATCGGCGCTCATCGACGCTCCAGGGACGCGCCATTCGGGGTCAGGAACATGGCATCTCCGTAGCTGAAGAACCGGTAGCGCTCCGCGACGGCGTGGGCGTAGGCCTCGAGGATGGCCCCGCGCCCCACAAACGCCGCGCACAGCATCAAGAGCGTCGATTCAGGCAGGTGAAAATTGGTGAGCATGGCGTCGACCACGCGGAACCGAAACCCGGGCCTGATGAAGATGAGGGTTGCACCCGCGTACGGCATCAGCGGCGCATCCGCCGCCGCGCAGGCGCCTGCGGTCGACGCGGCCGCCGTTTCCAGGCTTCGCACCACGGTCGTACCCACGGCGACCACGCGGCCGCCCGCGGCACGGGTCGCCCGGATCGCATCGGTCGTCGCCCGCGGCACCACGAGCTGCTCTTCGTGCATCACGTGCAGGTCCACGTCATCGACCCGGATCGGCTGGAACGTGCCCGCCCCGACGTGCAGGGTGACGAACGCATGGCGCACGCCGCGCGCCGCGAGTTCCGCGAACGAGCCCGCATCGAAATGCAGCCCGGCGGTGGGCGCGGCGACCGCCCCTGCCTCGCGCGCATAGATCGTCTGGTAGCGCTCGCGGTCCTCGCTCCCGGGCGGCCGGTCCACGTACGGCGGCAGCGGAATGTCGCCGTGCGACTCGAAGTACGCGAGCACCGGGCACGAGAACTCCAGGCGGAACAACTCCCCCTGCCGGCCGAGCATGCGCGCGGTGACCCCGCCGGGCAGCAAAATCTGCGCCGGCGCCTTCAGCCCCTTACTGGCGCGCGCATGGACCAGGGCGAGACGCGGCCCGAGGACTCGCTCGAGCAGGATCTCGATCCGGCCGCCGCTCTCCTTGACTCCATGAATGCGGGCCGGCACCACCCGGGTGTCGTTGAACACCAGGAGATCCTTCGCCGTGAGCAGGGACGGCAGGTCGCGAAACTGCAGGTCGCGCCGCTCGCCGGTCGCGCCGTCCAGGGCCAAAAGCCGGCTGGCGGAACGTTCCGCGGTCGGGTGCTGCGCGATGAGGTCCTGCGGGAGGTCGAAATGAAAGTCGGTACGCTGCATAAACGGTCAATACTACCCCGCGCCAATCGCTTATACTGCGGGATCTGGCCTGCCCGGATGGCGGAACTGGTAGACGCGCCGGACTCAAAATCCGGTGGTGGTGACACCGTGTGGGTTCGATTCCCTCTCCGGGCACCAGAACTTAATTTATTGGATGTGCATTGAATTTCTGCAGCAAATGCGGCTCGCCCGTCGTATCGAAGGTTCCCGCGGGGGATCACCTGCCGCGCTTCGTGTGCACGAACTGCGGCACGATTCACTACAAGAATCCGTTGCTGGTCTTGGGGTGCGTCCCCGAGTGGGAGGACAAGATCCTGCTGTGCCGGCGCGCCATTGAACCGCGGCTGGGCTACTGGACCGTACCCGCCGGCTTCATGGAAAACGGCGAAACCATGCAGGATGCGGCGGCCCGCGAGTGCTACGAAGAAGCGCTCGCCAAGGTCGAGGTGGGCTCCCTGCTGGCCGTGGTCAACGTGACCCACGCAGGCCAGGTCCACGTGATGTTTCGCGCCCGGTTGCTGCGGCCGGAGTTCGCACCCGGACCGGAAAGCCTCGAGGTCGGCCTGTACGGCGAAGCCGAGATCCCGTGGGCCGATCTGGCGTTCCCGAGCGGCGAGTTTACATTGCGCAAGTACTATGCGGACCGCGCGGCCGGGCGCGAGGATCATCACTTCGCCGAACTCACCCGCCCTATGAAGTCCTAGGCTGCGGCTTGGGCTGTGGCAGAATAGCGCCTCGTTCAACCGTCAAAGTGCAAAGGGTAAGTCATGGCGTTCGTGGTCACCGAAAGCTGTATCAAGTGCAAATTCATGGACTGCGTGGAGGTCTGCCCGGTCGACTGTTTCCACGAGGGACCGAACTTTCTGGTGATCGATCCCGATGAGTGCATCGATTGCACGCTCTGCGAGCCCGAATGTCCCGTCGAGGCGATTTTCTCGGAGGAGGAAATTCCCGCCGGCCAGGAAAACTTCAAGCAGCTGAACGCGGAGCTGGCGAAGAACTGGCCCGTCATCAGCGAGAAGAAGGACGCACCGGCCGACGCCAAACAATGGGAAGGGGTCAAGGACAAGCTCAAGCTGCTCGAACGCTGACCGGGCGGGGACGTCCGCCGCGGGCGGGCGCGCCGCGGGCGGATCGTTCGGCCGCCGCCCCCGTCAGGTCTTGGTCTTGGAGGCCTGCAGCTGTTTCAGCTCCTCCACCAGATCGTGCGGCGGCAGGTAACCGTTGATGTAATCCCCGCCCTCGGTGACGATGGCCGGGGTGCCCTGCACGCCGATGCTCTGACCCAGCGCATATTCGCGCGCCACCGGATTCGGTGAGCACGTCTTGGAGGTGTCGACCGGCGCGCCCACCTTGGCCCGGGTCAGGGCTTCGTTGCGGTCGGCGGAGCACCACACCGCCTCGGCCTTGCGCCAGCTCTCCGTGTTGGGGCCGGTGCGGGGATAGAACATGTAGCGCACCCGCACCCCCAGCCTGTTGAGTTCCGCCATTTCGCTGTGCAGCTTGCGGCAGTACTGGCAATCGACGTCGGTGAACACCGTGATGGTGTACTGGGGATTCTTCGGCGAAAACACCAGCATCTGCGATTCGGGAACGGCGTTGATGAGGGCGAGCCGGGCCTTGTTGCGATGCTCCTCGGTCAGGTTCCGGCGGGTCCCCATGTCGTAGAGATTGCCGTCGATGAAATACTTGCCGTCGGCCGTCAGATAGTTCACGTCCGCCCCTTCGGCGAACTCGTAGACGCCGGGAATCGGGGACGGTTGCAGATCCTCGAGTTTGGAACCGGGCGGCAGCAACTTCAAGAGCGCGGCGCGCGGATCCGGCGGGTCGGCGGCGGCGGTTGCACGGAGGCCGGCGGCACCGAGCAGCACGAGCAGGACGGCGGGGATCTTCGACATGGAACACTCCGACTGAATGACGTTACGACCCCCGCCGACCCGGGAGGTTCACGAAATTCTACCAGGGGACGATCAACCGCGCGGATGATGCTGCTGGTGCAGTTCCTTCAGGCGTTCGCGGGCGACGTGCGTGTAGATCTGCGTGGTGGACAGGTCGCTGTGTCCGAGGAGCATCTGCACCACGCGCAGGTCCGCGCCGTGATTCAGCAAATGCGTCGCGAACGCGTGGCGCAGGGTATGCGGCGACAGCTCCTTGTCGACCCCGGCCTTCTTCGAATAGCGCTTGATGATGTGCCAGAACGCCTGTCGGGTCATCCGATCGCCCCGCCGCGTCGGAAACAGGTAATCGGTCTGGCGCTCCAACAGGATCTCCACCCGCGGACCCTGCGTGAACTGTTCGACCCATTTGACGGCCTCATCGCCGAGCGGAATCAAGCGCTCGCGGTTGCCCTTGCCGACGACCCGGATCACGCCCTGGTTCAGGTTCACCTGGCCGTGTTTGAGGCTGACGAGCTCCGACACCCGCAAACCGGTGGCATAGAGGACTTCGAGCATGGTCCGATCGCGGTGGCCGAGCGGATCGCCGACCGCCGGCGCTTCGAGCAGCGAGTCGACCTCCGCTTCCGTCAAGGATTTCGGCAGGGACCGGCCGATCTTCGGCATGGCGATCTGCGCCGTCGGGTCGACTTCGATCAGTCCTTCCCGCACCATGAACCGGAAAAAGCGCCGGAAACTCGACAGCTGACGCGCGGTCGAGCGGGGGCGGGAGCCGCCCTCCACGCGTGCCGCGATGAATCCCAACAATTCGATGCGCGTCGCACGGAGCAGCGCGCTGTCGTGCTCCTCGAGCCAACGCGCCAGCGCCGTCAGGTCGGCCCGGTACGCCGCGAGCGTGTTGGCCGAGAGGCCGCGCTCCATCCATACGGCATCGAGGAAGCGCTGCAAGGCGGGGTCCCCGGCATCATGGGATCCCGATTCCCCGGTCCCAGAAGTGCGTGTATAAACCGTCCGTTTGAGAGCCGTCGCCATATTTTCCCGCGTGGGTAATCGCACGAAATGGTGCCGTACGCGTCTTGTGGGCCAGTATGCGAGCGGTACTTGCGGGTCGGCGTGACCAGTCTCACAGTACCCATGAAGTATTAACATAAGGAGAACCAGATCACAGAACTCGACCCGTCGTCACCGCGACGCCCGGCATCGCCGGTCGAACGGGCCTATGCGGGCTACGCCATCGCGCTGTTCGTGGCCCTCGGCATGACCACCCTGTTCGTCAATCTGTTCGTTCCGGCCCTGCGCCGCCGGCGTCAGGTGGCCGGCGCATTGTCGCGCGCCTTCTTGCGGTGCGCCCGCATTCCGTTCACGGTCCAGCAAATCGAACTGCTGCCCCGGGTTCCGTGCGTGGTGGTCGCCAACCACGCGAGCTACATCGACGGCATCGTCGCCGCCGCGGCGTTGCCGCCTGAATTCGCCTTCGTCATCAAGAAGGAGATGGTGCGCGTACCGCTGGCCGGATTGCTGCTGCGGCGGCTGGGGTCGGAATTCGTGGAGCGCTTCAACCGGCACAAGGGCGCGGCGGACGCCCGACGCGTCTTGCGCGTCGCGGCGACGGGGCAGTCATTGGTGTTCTTCCCGGAGGGTACGTTCGACGAGCGGCGCCAGATCAACCGCTTCCTGGGCGGCGCCTTCGCGACCGCGCAGCGCTCCGGAATGCCGGTGGTCGCGGTGGCCATTCACGGCACGCGCGAATTGCTCCCGCCCGGCGGCCTGATGCTCTACCGCCGGCCGATCAGGTTCGAGATTCTGGAGGTTCTTGCCGCGGACGGAGCACGGCACCGCAGCCGTGAACTGATCGCCCGGGCGCTGCGCGAGCCGCTGGCACCCTGACGGAGCCGCGCCCGCGGGCCGCCGCGGGGTTGATCGGTCGCGCGCCGGGATCGACGGCTATAATGACCGGCCACAACCCTCATGCCTGGATACGCTCCATGAAACCAGATCCCGTGGTCATCCTGTCCGCCCGCCGCACGCCCGTCGGTGCGTTTCAGGGCGCGTTTGCCGCCGTCAGCGCGCCTCAACTGGGTGCGGTGGCCATCCAGGCCGCCGTCGCGGCATCGGGACTCGCGCCGGGCGACATCGATGAAGTGATCATGGGGTGCGTGCTCTCGGCCGGCCTCGGCCAGGCACCGGCCCGTCAGGCCGCTCTGGGGGCCGGCCTGCCGCGCAGCACCCCGGCCACCACGCTCAACAAAATGTGCGGCTCCGCGATGCGCGCCGTGATGTCGGCGTCGGATCAGATCCTGGCGGGCTCCGCGGCGACCATGGTGGCGGGCGGCCTGGAGTCGATGACCAATTCGCCCTATCTGCTGCCGAAGGCCCGCGCCGGCTATCGCATGGGCCACCAGGAAGTGTTGGACCACATGTTCCTCGACGGCCTGCAAAGCCCCTGGGACGGCCAGCTCATGGGCAGCTTCGCGGAAGCGACTGCCGCGAAGTACGCCTTCAGCCGCCGGGCGCAGGACGATTTCGCGACGCAATCCGTGTGCCGCGCGCAGGCGGCCGTCAGCTCCGGGGCCTTCGAGATGGAAGTGGCGCCCGTGACGGCCAAGACCCGCAGGGGCGACGTGGTGATCGGCATCGATGAGACTCCCGGAACTCTCGACGTCGCGAAGATCGGCACGCTGAAGCCTGCCTTCAAGAAGGACGGCACCGTCACCGCCGCCAGTTCCGCCAGCATCTCCGACGGCGCTGCGGCCCTGGTCCTGACGCGTGAATCGCTGGCAACCGCCAGGAATCTGAAGCCCCTGGCCCGCATTCTGGACTACACCAGCTTCGCGACGGACCCGGAGTGGTTCACGATCGCGCCCGTCGGTGCAATCGCCAAACTGCTCGAACAGCTGCACTGGCGGCCCTCCGACGCCGACTTGTACGAGGTCAACGAGGCGTTTGCCGTCGTTGCCATGGCGGCAATCAGGGATCTGGAACTGGATCCTGCCACGGTGAACGTCAACGGCGGCGCGTGCGCCCTGGGTCATCCCATCGGCGCGACCGGCGGCCGCATCCTGACCACCCTGCTCCACGCACTGCGCGCCCGCGGCAAGCGGCGCGGCATCGCCAGTCTGTGCATCGGCGGCGGCGAGGCGACCGCCATTGCGGTCGAACTGCTGTAAGGAGGGACGGGCGTCCTTGCCCTTGACCATGCCCAAATTCCCTTGGCCATCCTGGTGGTCGGCGTCCGTGGCCTATCAACATGGTGATCCCACGGAGTTAAGCGACACCATTGCGGAAATCCCCTCATGCCTTGTCCGCCTGGTGGTTTGATGCCCCGGCGTGCCGGTTTATGGTCTACTACCGCGCCGTTTTCCCCGGAAACCAACCAAGTCAGATTGGGTGCTGTCGATGAGCCAAGTTGAGCGTGATGTCATGGAGTACGAGGTTGCCATCGTCGGCGCGGGACCCGCGGGGCTCGCCTGTGCCATCCGCCTGAAGCAACTGTCGCCGCAAAAGACCGTCTGTGTGTTGGAGAAGGCGGCTTCGATCGGCGCGCATTCGCTCTCCGGTGCGGTGATGGAGCCGGGTCCTCTCGAGAAGCTCCTTCCGGAATGGTCGGCGGAATACCCGGGAATGAAGATTCCCGCCGGGGAGGACGACTTCCGCGTTCTCACGCCGACCGGCTCGTACAAGCCCATCCCCGACTTCCTGGTCAAGCTGCTGCCGCGATCCATGACCGCGGGCACGCCGGTCAACAATCACGGCAACTACATCATTTCCCTGGGCCAGCTCACGCCCTGGCTGGCCGCCAAGGCGGAAGCGCTGGGCGTCGATGTGTTCCCGGGCTTCGCCGCGGCGGAGGCGGTGTTCGACGAGTCGGGGAGGGTCAAGGGGATCCGCATCGGCGACATGGGATTGAACCGCGACGGCACGCCCGGCCCCAACCATGCGCCGGGCGTCGAGATTCACGCCGGGGTGACGGTCCTTGCCGAAGGCTGCCGGGGCTCGATTTCCAAGCAGCTCATCAACAAGTTCGCCCTGTCCGAGGGTCATTGTCCGCAGACTTTCGCACTCGGATACAAGGAATTGTGGCAACTGCCGCCCGGGCGGACCAAGCCCGGGCGCATCGAACACTCCCTCGGCTGGCCCGCGGACACCAAGACCTACGCCGGAGGTTTCCTCTATCACCTCGACAACGACCGCGTGTACGTGGGCTACATCGTCGGACTCGACTATCGGGATCCGCGCCTGAAGCCCTTCGAGGCGTTCCAGCAGTACAAGAACCACCCGATGTTGAAGCCGCTGCTCGAAGGCGGCGAAATCCTCTCCGCGGGCGCCCGCACGGTGGCGGCCGGCGGCTGGCAGTCGACGCCGACGCTCGAGATGCCCGGTGCCATGCTCATCGGCGATGCGGGCGGCACGCTGAATTTCGCCAAGATCAAGGGCGTGCACCAGGCCATCCGCTCCGGTGCGCTGGCGGGGGAGCACATCGCAGAATGCGGCGCGAGCACGGGATTCGATGCGAAGTGGCGCGGCTCCGAGGGCGGCCGCGAACTGAAGCGCATTCGCAATTTCAAGCCGGCCTTCAAGCGCGGCATGTGGTGGGGGCTCGTCAACTCGGGCTGGGAGACGCTCGTCGGCGGACGCTCCCCCTGGACGCTCGAGAACACCGCGGACTTTTCGCGCCTCGAGCGGCTCGACGAGTACGAGTCTCCCGACCGGCATTGGGGGGAGCGCACCCTGCCGCCGCGCGACCGGGTCTCCTTCGTCTTCTTCGCGGGCAACGCGCACGAAGAATCCCAGCCGGTTCACCTCAAGGTCGCGGACACCTCGATCTGCGCGACCCGCTGCACCCAGGAGTACGGCAATCCCTGCGAGAACTTCTGTCCGGCGGGAGTCTACGAGATGGTGGACGACGGCACGGGCGGCCGACGCCTGCAGATCAACGCGGCAAATTGCGTCCATTGCAAGGCCTGCGACATCAAGGACCCTTACCAGATCATCACCTGGACCACGCCCGAAGGCGGATCGGGGCCGAATTACCAAGGTTTGTAGCCCGACTTGGCGGCGCCGATCAACCCGGTGGTGTGCGGGCGCTGGGCCGCCGAAGTGGCCGCCCGGCGCCTGCAATTCGACGGTGCACAGCACGCCGCCGCACAGCGGCTGGACGCCCTGAGGGAGAAGTTGCTGGCCCCGCCGCCCACGCTCCTCGGACGCCTGCTCGCGCGCACCGCGGCCCCCCGGGGCCTGTATCTCTGGGGAGGCGTGGGGCGCGGCAAGACCCTGCTGGTCGACCTGTTCTTCGCGTCGCTGCAGGATGCGTCGGACTCTCCTCCCACGGCGCATCGCAGTCACTTCCATCACTTCATGCGCGACGTCCACGCGCGGCTCGGCCGCATCAAGCAACGGGCGCAACCCCTCGACCTGGTGGCGCAACAGCTGGCCGCCCGCTCGCGCGTCATCTGTCTGGACGAACTCTTCGTGGCCGACATCGGCGATGCCATGATTCTCGCGGGCCTGTTCGACGGGTTGTTCCGCCGCGGCGTGACGCTGGTGGCGACATCCAACCTGGCGCCGCAGGATTTGTACAAGGACGGCCTGCAGCGCCAGCGCTTCCTGCCCGCCATCGAACTGATCGCGGCGCACGTCGACGTGCTCCACCTGGACGGCGGCATCGATTACCGCCTGCGTCAGCTCGAACTGGCGCCGACCTACCTGGATTCCGGGCAGCCGGGGTCGGCGGCGGCGCTGCAGAAACGCTTCGCCGCCCTGGCCGGAGCCGCCGCCGGGGGCCCCGCCACGCTCGAGATCGAGGGGCGGAAGCTCAGCGCCGTGAAGCTGGGTCACGGCACGGTGTGGTTCGAATTCGGTGAACTGTGCGAGGGTCCGCGCAGCCAGAACGACTACATCGAGCTCGCGCGACTCCATCACACCATTTTCATCTCGAACATCCCGCTGTTCGACGCCTTCAACGAGAACGCGGCGCGGCGCTTCATCATGTTGATCGACGAACTGTACGACCGGGGCGTGCAGATCGTGGTGACCGCCGCGGCGCCGCCCGCCGCACTCTATCGCGGAGAGCGCCTGCATTTCGAGTTCGAACGCGCCGCGAGCCGGCTGATCGAGATGCAGACGCGGCACTATCTCGCCGGGCAACACCGTCCGTGAGCGGCGGCTCATGGCATAATTCGCCCATGACGACCGTCGCCGAATACAAGATCGGGTACACGCGCATCCTCGATCCGCAGGGTCGGCTGGTGGCGCCGCTGCCGCGGTTCGCCGAGGACCTCGGCGAGGTGGTGAAAATGTACGAGGCGATGACGCGGGTGCGGGTGTTCGACGCCAAGGCGGTGAACCTGCAGCGCACCGGCCAGCTCGGCACCTATCCATCGTCGCTGGGACACGAGGCCACGCATGTCGGCATCGGTGCGGCGATGCGGCCGGAGGACGTGCTCGCGCCCGTTTACCGGGAATTCGGCACGCAGCTGTGGCGGGGCGTCACCATGCTCGAAATACTCACCTATTGGGGGGGCGATGAGCGCGGCAACGATTTTGCCGGTCCGCGACATGACTTCGCGTGGTGCGTGCCCATCGCCACGCAGACGCTGCATGCGGCGGGAGCCGCCATGGCGTTCAAGGTGAAACGCGAACCGCGGTGCGCCCTGGCATACATCGGCGACGGCGGCACCTCCGAGGGCGCATTCTACGAGGCGCTCAATCTCGCGGGTGCGCGCAACCTGCCGGTGGTGTTCGTCATCGTGAACAACGGCTGGGCGATCTCGGTGCCGGTGGCCGCGCAGACCGCCGCGGCGACCCTGGCACAGAAGGCGGTCGCCGCCGGCATTCCCGGCATCCAGGTCGATGGCAACGACGTCCTCGCCGTGCGCGAGGTGGCGGGCAGGGCGCTGGAAGCGGCGCGGCGCGGAGGCGGCCCCTGCCTGATCGAAGCGCTCACCTACCGGTTGAGCGACCACACCACCGCCGACGATGCCGGCCGCTACCGGGCGGCGGCCGAGGTCGAGGCCGCCCGCAGCCTCGAACCCCTGCGCCGGACGCGGGCGTTCCTGGATGCGGCGGGCGTGTGGAACGACGCCGAGGAGCAGGCTCTGCTGCAGGACTGCGCGGCCCGCGTCGAGGACGCCGTCGGCGAGTACCTGCGCCGCGACAAGCCGTCGACGGACTCCATGTTCGACCATCTGTTCGCCGTGCCGCCGCCGCATCTCGACGGACAGCGCGCCACCGCCCGCCGCTATGCGGCGAAGCCCGGCGGCTCCGCGGCCAAGCCCGACGGACATTGAATTGGCGAAGATCACCATGATCGAGGCCATCGCGCTCGCGCATGGCTGGGAGATGCAGCACGACGCGAGCGTCGTCGTGATCGGTCAGGACGTGGGGGCGAACGGCGGGGTCTTTCGCGCCACCGCGGGTCTCCAGGCCCGTTTCGGCGCCGATCGCGTCCAGGACACGCCGCTCGCCGAGGCGATGATCGCCGGCATGTCGGTGGGCATGGCGGCGCACGGCCTGAAGCCGGTGGCGGAAATCCAATTCATGGGGTTCCTGTATCCCGCCCTCGACCAGATCGTGAATCACATGTCGCGGATGCGCCACCGCACCCGCGGGCGCCTGACCTGCCCGGTGGTGATCCGCACGCCCCACGGCGGCGGCATCCACGCGCCGGAACATCACTCCGAAAGCACCGAGACGCTGTTGTGCCACATCCCGGGCCTGCGCGTGGTGTGCCCCTCCTCGCCGGCACGCGCCTACGGCCTGCTGCTCGCGGCGATCCGCGATCCCGATCCGGTGATGTTTCTGGAGCCGGTGCGCCTGTACCGCGCGATGCGCCAGGAGGTCGTCGATGACGGCCGCGCGCTGCCTCTCGACCGCTGCTTCGTCCTGCGCGAGGGGCAGGACGTGACCATCGTCACCTGGGGAGCGATGACGCTCGAGACCCTGCGTGCCGTCGCCGTGCTGGAGGCGCAGGGCGTCGGTGCGGACGTGATCGACCTCGGCACGCTGAGCCCGATCGACGCCGCAACGATCCTGGAGTCCGTCGCCAAGACCGGCCGCCTCGTGATCGTGCACGAAGCCGCGCGCAATGTCGGCGTGGGGGCGGAGATCGCGGCCATCGTGGCCGAACACGGCCTGTACGACCTGCAGGCCCCGATCCAGCGGGTCACCGGGTTCGACACCATCATGCCGCTGCTCCGGCTGGAGCAGGAGTACATCCCGAGCGTCGAGCGCATCGTCGATGCGGTGCGGCTCACGATGGCGGCCTAGGCGCGGACCCGATGAGCACATTCACGCTCCCCGATCTCGGCGAAGGGCTGCAGGAGGCCGAAATTCTCGAGTGGCACGTCAAACCCGGCGATCACGTGCTCGTCGATCAACCCATGGTGTCGGTCGAAACCGCGAAGGCCGTCGTCGAGGTGCCCGTGCCGTTCACGGCCACGGTGACGCTGCTGCACGCGGGAGTCGGCGACATCGTGGCCACCGGAGCACCCCTCGTCGACTTCGATTCCGGCACGGTCGTCGGCGCCATGCCGGCACCGGGTGAGGAGGAGTTCATCGAGGCGGCGGCCCTCGAGGGCCGCCCGCGCGGCGGCGATGAGCGACGGATCAGGGCGGTGCCCTTGGCGCGCGCCCTGGCGGCGCGGCTGGGAGTGGACCTGGGCGCCGTCGCGGCCGGGCGCCCGAACGGCATCATCGGCCTCTCGGAGGTGCTCGCCGCAGCCGGACTCGCCGCCGCCGGGCCCGCCGCGGCGCGCACCGCGAACGGCCTGGAAGCACCCGCGGGTTCGGCGGTCGAACCGCTGCGCGGCGCGCGGCGTGCGATGGCGCAGAGCATGTCGGCGTCCCGCGATCAGGTGTCCGGCAGCACCGTGTGCGACGATGCCGACCTCCATGGGTGGACACGGCGCGGCGACTACATGCTGCGGCTCATCCGCGCCCTGATCGCCGCATGCGGCGCGGAGCCGGCGCTCAACGCGTGGTACGACGCCGCGGAAAATCGGCGTATTCTGCACCGGCACATCGACCTCGCCGTCGCGGTCGACACCCCGGACGGCCTGCGGGTCCCGGTGCTGCGGGACATCGGCCGAAGGCCTCCCGCGGACCTGCGCGCGGCCATCGGCGCCCACAAGGACGCGGCCCACCGGCGGGCCGCGGCCCCGGAGGATCTGCGTGGCTTCACGCTCATGCTCTCGAACTTCGGCACGCTCGCCGGGCGGTACGGCATTCCGCTCGTGGTCCCCCCGGCGGTCGCGATCCTCGGCGCCGGCAGGGTGCGCGAGGACGCCGTGGTCGTCGACGGCGCGGTCGCCGCTCATCGACGCATGCCGCTGTCGCTTACTTTCGATCACCGCTGCATCACGGGCGGTGAGGCGTGCCGTTTCCTGGCCGCCGTCATCGCCGATTTGGAACTAACAGATTAGCGCGGGGGAGCACACACCATGCAACAGGCGTTTCCGGAGCAACATCGCAGGATCGTCGCCGCGGTCGTCGCGGCGGCGGGACGATTCGCAATTTCGCAGCTCGCGCTGCCGCTGCGCGCAACCCCGCGCGGCGCGGCCCGCACCGCGTCGCGAACGGCGCAATCCACCGCGTTCTTGCGCACCTATTTCGCGAACGTCGAGACCATGGACCTCGCCGGCCGCGATCCGCGGGAGCTCGCCTCAATGGCGCTCTCGCACCTCCGGTTCGCGGCCAGGCGCCGCGGCCGTGCGCTGGTCAGGGTGTTCAACCCCAGTGTGCGCGAGGACGGATATTCCTCGGCCCACACGGTCATCGAGATGGTGAACGACGACATGCCCTTCCTGGTCGATTCCATCGGCCTCGCGCTGACGCAGCGCTCTCTCACCCTGCACTTTCTGGCGCACCCGATATTCGCGGTGACCCGGGACGGCGCGGGCAACCTGCAATCGCTGGAGGAGCGCGGGCGCGCCCAGGACGGCCGCAGACAGCGGTTGGAATCGTTCCAGCACATCGAGGTGGACCGCATCGTCGACCCGCGCATGCTGCGCTCGCTGCAGGAGGAGATCGAACGCAGCATGCGCGACGTGCGTGTGGCATGCGCCGATTGGACCCGGATGCAGGCCGCGGCCGGCCAGGCCGCGGACGACCTGCATTCGCTCGATGCGCGCTTCGATCCGCGCGACGTGAGTGAGACACAGGCGCTGCTCGCCTGGATGGTGAACCGCCACTTCACGTTCCTCGGCTACCGCGAATATCGGCTGCGCGGAACCGCGGGCAAGGAACGCCTCGAGGCGGTGGAGAGCACCGGACTCGGCATCCTGCGCCCCGGCCACAAGCACCCGGAGAGCAGCGGCCGCATCCTGGCGAGCGACATCCGGCGTCAAAGCCGCTCGCGCGACCTCGCCCTGGTGACCAAGGCCAACTTTCCCTCCACCGTCCACCGGCCGGGATACCTCGACTACATCGGCATCAAGCACTTCGGCCCGAAGGGCCGGCTGATCGGCGAGCGCCGCTTCCTCGGCCTGTGGACCTCGGCCGCCTACAACACCAACCCCAGCGAGATTCCGATGGTGCGGCACAAGGTCGCACAGGTGGTGCAGCACTTCGCGCTGGCGCCGGACAGCCACGACGGCAAGGCCCTGCAGCACATTCTGGAATCCTTTCCGCGGGACGAGCTGTTCCAGGCGAGCGTTGCGGAATTGAACAAGGTGGTGACCGGCATCTTCGGACTGCAGGAGCGCCCCCGCGTGCGGCTGTTGCTGCGCCGCGACCCGTTCCGGCGGTTCTACTCCTGCCTGGTCTTCGTGCCCCGGGAGAAGTACAACACCCTGGTCCGCCAGCGCATCGAGCGCGTCGTGGGTGACGCGTTCGGCGCCCTCGGCATGGAGTCCCAGGTGCAGATTGCCGAGTCGAATCTGGCGCGGATCCATCTGGTCGCGCGCACGCTGCCCGTCGAATCGGAGCGCATCGGGACGGAGGAGTTGGAGCTGCGCGTGGCCGCGGCGGTGCGTTCCTGGGCCGATGCCTTCAAGGGCGCCCTGTTGGCGCGCTTCGACGAAGCTTACGCGCTGCATCTCTACGAGGCGTACGCGCAGGCCTTCCCCGCCGCGTACACCGAGGATTTCACGGGCGAAGCCGCCGCGCACGACGTGTCGTTCCTGGAGGCGGTCGAGAAGGAGCCCGCGCGGCTGCATCTGGACATCTATCGCCCGGATCCGCAGCGCCGGGACAAGTTCTTCCTCAAGATCTTCCGCGGCCGCGACGCCATACCGATCTCCGATCTGCTACCCATGCTCGAGAACATGGGCCTCAAGGTCATCGCGGAGCGGCCTTACGGACTGGACTTCGCCGGCGGCCGGCGCGCCTGGGTGCAGGACCTCGAGCTCGTGATGCAGGCGTCGACGGCGATCACGTTCGATGCGCTGGAGCGCGAGATCAAGAGCGCGTTCACCGCGGTCTGGACCGGCCGGATGGACAGCGACGGCTTCAATCAACTGACCCTGACGACGGGTGTGCCCTGGCGCACGGTCACCGTGCTGCGGGCCTACTGCCGCTACCTGCTGCAGGCCGGACTGCCCTTCAGCCAGGGCTATATCGCGCAGGTGCTGGTGAACAACGCGGCGCTCGCGCGTGCCTTCGCGGACCTGTTCGCGGCGCGCTTCGATCCGGCGCTGTCCGCGGGCGCGCGGCGCGCGGCGCTGGCGCGGTTGGAGCGGCGCATTCGGGCGGCATTGGAGGACGTCAAGGGCTCCGACGAGGACCGCATCCTGCGCGCGCTGTGGAACACGTTGACCGCCACGGTCCGCACCAACGCCTATCAAACCACGGCGTCCGACCAGTTCAAGGATTACCTGTCGTTCAAGATCGAGAGCCGGCAGCTGCGCGAACTGCCGCTGCCGAAGCCGCTGTTCGAGATCTTCGTGTTCTCGACGCGCATGGAGGGCGTGCACCTGCGCATGGGCCACGTCGCGCGCGGCGGCATCCGCTGGTCCGACCGGCGCGAGGACTTCAGGACCGAGGTCCTCGGACTGATGAAGGCGCAGCAGGTCAAGAACACCGTGATCGTGCCGGTGGGCGCCAAGGGGGGATTCGTCGTCCGGCGCATGCTGGCGGGCGACCGGGAAGCGCAGCAGGCGGAGGTCGTCGTCTGCTACCAGACCCTGATCCGCGGCCTGCTCGACATCACTGACAACATCGTCGACGACAAGATCGTGGCGCCCGCGAAGGTGGTGCGGCATGACGGCGACGATGCCTACCTGGTGGTGGCGGCGGACAAGGGGACCGCGACCTTTTCGGACATCGCAAACGCCCTGTCGCAGGAGTACGGACTCTGGCTGGGCGACGCGTTCGCCTCCGGCGGCTCCGTCGGCTACGACCACAAGAAGATGGCGATCACCGCGCGCGGCGCATGGGAGTGCGTGAAGCGGCACTTCCGCGAGCTCGGCATCGACATCCAAGCCCGGGATTTTTCGGTGGCCGGCATCGGCGACATGGCCGGGGACGTGTTCGGCAACGGCATGCTGCAGTCGCCACATATCCGGCTGGTCGCCGCGTTCAACCATCAGCACATCTTCATCGACCCGGAGCCCGACGCCGCGCGCTCGTTCAAGGAACGGGAACGGCTGTTCAAGCTGCCCCGCTCCTCCTGGGAGGATTATTCGCGGGCCGCCATCTCCAAGGGCGGCGGCGTGTACCCCCGCAGCGCGAAGAGCCTGAATCTGTCGCGCGAGGCACAGACCCTGCTGGAAATTGCGCCGCAGGCCACGCCGAACGAGGTCATCAGGGCCATCCTGAAATCCCATGTCGACCTGCTGTGGAACGGCGGCATCGGCACCTATGTCAAGGCGGCCGGCGAAAGCAACAGCGACGTGGGCGACCGCGGCAACGACGCGGTGCGCATCGACGGCCGGGAACTCAACTGCAAGGTCATCGGCGAGGGCGGCAACCTCGGCCTGTCGCAGCTCGGCCGTATCGAATTCGCGCGCCGCGGGGGGCGGCTGAACACCGATTTCATCGACAATTCGGCCGGCGTCAACTGCTCGGACGTCGAGGTCAATCTGAAGATCCTGCTGAACGGTGCGGTGCGTTCCCGCGACATGACCCGCCCCGCCCGCGACCGGCTGCTCGTGCAGATGACGGATGAGGTCGCGGGACTCGTGCTGCGCAACAATTACCTGCAGGGTCAGGCCCTCAGCATGGGCGAGTTCCAGTCCAAGGAGCGCCTGAGTGAAAGCGCCTACGTCATCCGCGCGCTGGAGCGCTCCGGAGACTTGAATCGTGCGCTCGAGTTCCTGCCGTCCGACGAGGAACTCGCGGAACGCCGCCAGGCCGGCGAAGGCCTCACCCGGCCGGAGCTCGCGGTCACGCTGAGTTACGGCAAGATCTGGCTCTACAAGGCGCTGATTCATTCCAACGTGCCGGAGGACCCCTACCTCTCCGCGGAACTCGCGCGATATTTCCCAACGCCCGTGCAGCGCCGCTTCGCCGCGCGCATCAAGCGTCACCGTCTGCGGCGCGAAATCATAGCGACCGCCATCACCAACAGCCTCATCAACCGCATGGGGCCGGTGTTCCCGGTGCGGGCCCAGGACGACACCGGCGCCGAGCCCGCCCAGATCGCGCGCGCCTACACCATCGCGCGGGAGGTCTTCGCGGTGCGCGACATCTGGTCGAAGATCGAGGACCTCGACAACCGCATTCCGGCGGCGGTTCAGCATGCGGCGATGTTCCAGACGACGCGCCTGCTGCGCCACGTGAGCTACTGGCTGCTCGACAACCGCCGCCACGCGCTCGACATCGACCATGCCGTGCGCCGGTACGCCGGACCGGTCGCGGAGCTGTCGGCGCGGCTCATCGAGGCGCTCAGCCCGACCGAAGGCGCGCGCCTGGGCGTGGTGCGTTCGAAACTCATCGAGGAGCGCGTGCCGGAAGGACTGGCGACGCGCATCGCCTCGCTCGAATCGCTGCATTGCGCTCTGGATCTGGTGGAGGCGGCCACGGCGGCGCGGCTGCAGGTCGGCTTCGCCGCACGCGGCTATTTCGACATCGGAGAGCGCATCGGGCTCACCTGGATCAAGGACCAGATCGAAACGCTGCCCGCCGAAGGCCATTGGCAGGCGGTCGCGCGCAGCACGCTCGGCGAAAACCTGTACGCCCTGCAGCGCCGGATCACCGGGGCCGTGCTCGCCTGCAAGGGAAGGACGCCGCAGGCCCGCGTCGATCGCTGGCTCGACGGTCACGCGGCCGCGGTGGACGCCCTGAAGCGGATCGTCGTCGACCTGCGCACCGGTGCGGCGCCCGACTTCGCCACGTTGTCGGTCGCGCTGCAGGCGGTCCGGCGTCTCGCGCCGGATTGAGGGAGAATTCCGTGTTGGAGGACATCGTGCAAGTGCGTGAAGCGTCGGCCTACGGCAGGGCTTATCTGCAGGGCATCATCAGCTCCGAATTCGCGCTCGCGCGGCACATCGGAATCGTGGTCGAGTCCGCCGACGACGCGGGCGTCGTGCTCTGCGCACCGCTGGCGCCCAATGCCAATTTCAAGGGATCGGCGTTCGGTGGAAGCCTGTTTGCGGTTGCCGTGCTGACCGGGTGGGCGTGGGTGACCCGATATCTCGCCTCCGAGGGCCTGGGCGCCGACGCGGTGATCCAGGAGTCCACCATCAGGTACCTGGTGCCGGTGGAAGGCGCCCTGCGGGCCACGCTGCACGCACCGCCGGCCGGCCAGATTGAGAAATTCAGGAAAATGCTGCAGCGTGCGGGACGCGGACGCATCCGCCTCAAGGTGGAAATCCACCACGAGCACATGCTGGCGACCGAATTCGAAGGCGTTTTCGCCGCCGCCCTACGACAGGTCTGAGGAGGATTTCATCGTGACCGGAAAATTGATCCTGGTTCGCCACGGCCAGAGCGTCTGGAACGTCGACAATTTGTTCACCGGCTGGCACGACGTGGATCTGAGCGATCTCGGGCGGCAGGAGGCCACGCAGGCGGGACTCGAGCTGCAGGCCGAGCACATCGTCCCGAATGTCGCCTTCACGTCCGTGCTGAAGCGCGCGATTCGCACGCTGTGGCTCATCCTCGATGTGACGGACCGCATGTGGATTCCGGTGGAGCGCAGCTGGCGGCTCAACGAGCGCCACTATGGAGCGCTGCAGGGCCTCAACAAGGCACAGACCGTCGCGCAGCACGGCGAGGCCCAGGTCAAGATCTGGCGCCGCAGTTACGACGTGCCGCCGCCCCCGATGTCGTTGGACGATCCGCGCCATCCCCGCTTCGACCCCCGCTACGCCGACGTCGATCCCGGCTTGCTGCCGGCGGCGGAATCGCTGAAGGATACGCTGGCTCGGGTTCTGCCCTATTGGGAATCGCGCATAGTGCCCGAACTGCGCGCCGGCAAGAACGTCCTGATCGTGGCGCACGGCAATTCGCTGCGCGCCCTGGTCAAGATGCTGGATCTCATGTCGGAAAGCGACATCGTGGAGCTCAACATCCCCACCGGCATTCCCATGCTGTACGAACTCGATGCCCAGATCCAACCGGTGAGCCGGCGGTTTCTCGGTGACCCGACAGCCCTCGCGGCGGCGCAGGAGGCCGTCCGGCGGCAAACCGAAAAGAGGTGAACCGCCGCGGCATTCGCGGCCGCACGGAGCCGCGGCGCCGGCCGCCGGCAGTCACGGACGAATTTCAGGTATCCGGCGCGATTTCGACCTTGATGCCGCTCAGGTTTTCGGTGAAATCGACCTGGCATGACAGGCGGGACGTCGCTTCACGGTAGTCGGACAGTTCCTTGAGGAGCTCCAGTTCGTCGCTCTGCGGCTTCGGCAGGCGGCCGGCCCATCCGGCATCGACGTACACGTGGCACGTGGCGCAGGAGCACAGACCTCCGCAGATCGCGGCGACGCCGTAGTCGAGTTCGCGCAGTATCTCCATCAGCTTCAATCCGGGCTTTGCCTCGATCTCGTGCTCTTTGCCGTCACGGTCCACTACGATCATCCGCGCCATTTAGCTCTCCGTTTAGTAGTCCCCGTCAGGGGATGGTCGCCAAGCCGGCTAGTGTGCCGGATCTTGTCCGGCGCGACCACCGGAGACACCGGTCATGCGCGCCGCGAGCAACTCCCCGCGGGCGCGCAGAGCGTCCTCGCCGGAACCGATCGGCGCGTCGCTTCCCGGACGGCGGTATATGCACAGTTCGCCCCACACCAGACACACATAGTCGTAGAGCCACGCCAGCAGACGGAGGCGCTCCGCCTCCGCGGCGGCGGCCGTGCGTCCCAGGTAGCCTGCCAACAGGTCGGCGGCGGCCGCGGCGGGCCAATCGTTGTTGGATATCCATCCGGCCAGGTCCCAGAACGGATCCGCGACATGGGCATACTCCCAATCGAGCAGACGGAGCCGGTCCGCGACCACCAGGTTGTGCCGATGCAGATCGCCATGGCACAGCGCCGAAGCGGTCCGGGGCAGCGCAGCCAGGCGATCGAGACGTGCCGCCGCGGCGGCGCCGAGCCCGCTCGACCGCCGCGCCGCCGGCAGGCCGCTGCGGCGGCACGCGGCGCCATAATGCGTCACCCACGACGCGGGACTCATGCTGCGCGCCGGTTGCGGGACCGGGAGGGCGTGCACTCGACGCAGCAGTTGCGCCATCGCCCGGATGTTCGGCGGCATTCTCGCCTCTTCTCCCGTCCACGGCCGGCCGGCCACCCACTCGGCGACCAGGATGCCCTGCACCGGATCGCAATGAACGATCCCGGGCGCCAGGCCCGCCGCCGAGACCTGACCGAGGACGCGGCATTCCCATGTGCGGTCGAGACCGAGATCTTCGCCGTCCGTGCGGCAGAGGCGCAGCGAATACAGCCGTCCGGCGCGCCCGACCTGCCAGCTGTGGTTGACCGTGCCCTCGCAGAGGGGTCTCAACTCCACCGGCCCACCGCCCGGCACCCATCGCAGGGCGGCCTCTTCAGGCGGCGTGTGCGGCATCGACGGCGGGTTGCAGACTGCGGCGCCACTCGCGCATGCCGATGACGATCATCACGAGATACAGGCCGAACAACAGCGTGGTGAGGTACAGTCCGCGCGTGAAATAGAGGCACAGACTCACCGCGTCGATGACGAGCCACCAATACCAGTTCTCATAGACCTTGCGTGCCACGAGAAAGGTGGCGATCACGCTGGCCCACGTCACCATCGAATCCAGGAACGGCCATGCCGCAGGAGTGAAGCGGCGCAGAAAATACGCGCTCACCGTCGACAGGCCGACGACCAGCGCGACCCCCCAGGCATTGCGCGCGGCGCGCCAACGCGAGACCGACAGCGCTCGTCCCTCCCCGCCACGGGTCCACTGCCAATACCCATAGGCCGCCATGGCGGCGTAGAAGTCGTTGAGCGCCGACTCCATGTAGAGCCTCGCCCGGAACAGCACCCAGGCATAGAGGCACGAACTGATGAACGCGGCCGCCCAACAGGCGAGCCGCTGCCGGATCGCGAGCAGCAGATACAGCACGGCCAGCACCGCGGCGGTGATTTCCACCGCACCCGTCGTCTGCCATGCGTCGGCGAGCTGGGTCCGGAGGACGTCGATCAAGGCGGCGCCAGACCCGGCAGCACCTTAATGACGAAGACCGGCTGCGGTCCGGCGGCGGCGGCGAGGCGCATTTCCTCCGCGAGGATCGCCATGATCCGGTCGAGCGGACCCCAGATCTGCGTGCTCAGCGAATTGGTGAGCACCCGCAATTCCGGGTGGGTGTTGAGGCGGTCGATGAACGCCTGAATGATCGGCCGATAATCGCCGGCCAGGGGATACATGCTGATTTCGACGGCTGCGCGCATAAGGTTTCGCAAAGTGTAGCGTGGCGGCCCGGGGCGTGCAAAACTCGCCCGACGGTCCGCGGAGAGACGCTTGCGCATATTCCAGGTCGACGCCTTCACCCGCACCCGCTTCACCGGCAATCCGGCCACCGTCGTGCTCGACGCCGATGCGCTCGACGACGCGACCCTGTCGGCTGTCGCGCGAGAATTCGCCCATGCGGAGGTTGCGTTCGTCGGCGCCCCGACGGCGCACGATCACGACGTCCGCCTGCGCTTCTTCAATTCGCGCAAGGAGGCCCCGTTCGTCGGCCACGCGACCATCGCCGCCCATGCCGTCCTGCTCGCCGTGGGACGCCGGGGCCCCGGCGTGTGGCGGCAACATTCGGGTACCGGGATCATCGAGGTGCGCGCGCAGGAGCGCGAGGGGGCCTTCATCGAATTTCGTCAGTCCCCGGCGGAACTGGCCGCTCCGCTGCCGTTGACTACGACGCTGCGGGTGGCCGAGGCCCTGCGCCTGCCGGCGACGCAGTTGCACGAGAGCATGCCCGCGCGCATCGCTCGCAAGGGCGGCACGCGGCTGCTGGTGCCCGTCGCAGCGCCCGGCGCACTGGACGGTGTGGCGCCGAATTTCGACACGCTGATCGCCCTCGGCCGGGAACTCGGCACCGAGGGGTTCTTCGTGTTCTCGCCGGCCGGCGGCGCGCCGCAAAGAGCGACGGAATCGCGCATGTTTTGTCCCGCGCTGGGCATTCCGGAGGACCCGGTCAGCGGCAATGCACATGGCATGCTCGCCGCTTATCTCTGGGATATCGGACAGTTGGACGCGGAGTCGCCCCACTTCATCGGACATCAGGGACGGCGGTTGAACCGCCCCGGCGAGGTGAGCGTCACGCTGGAGTTCGAACTTGGCAGCCCGAGTGCCGTCCGCATCGGCGGCCAGGCCGTCATCGTCAGCGAGGGGACGCTCGGCCTACCGTAGGTCCCGGCGCCGCCGGTGCGTCCTGCGGTGTCAGGCTGAGACTCAACCGGCCGGCCAGGGCGCCGAGCTGCGCGTCGACGGCCTTCGCGGTTGCGACCGCCTCCTCCAGATTGCCGGTGGCGAATGCCGCCTGGGCCTTGGACCACGAGGACTCGGCCGCGCCGAGCAGCGCTCGCGCCGCATCGAGGCGGGGGTCGGGCGCAGTTGCCCCGCGCGCTCCCGCGCGCCCGCCGGATCTGGCGGCGAGCAGGTCGATGCGCCGTTGGATCGCGTCGACGCGATCGGGCAATACCGCGGCCAGGCCGGTCCACAATCTGCCATCCTCACTCTTCCGCTGCGCCTTCTGCGCGTCGGCCGCTCCCGCCAATGCGCGCGCCGCATCCAGGACGGCCGGGGCACCGCGCAGCACCGCCGCGTAGTCCTTCCGGTCGAAGTCCGACTCCAATCCGCCCAGCTGCCGCTGCACCGCGGCAAGCTGGTCGGGAACGTACGTCGCCGCATCGGCCGAGGCCGAGATGACCACCGCCTGAATGTCGCCCAGCGATTGGCGCGCCGGCTCAATCTGGCGGCCGCAGCCCGCGACCATCAGCGCGGCGCAGCATGTTGCCGCAAACCCGCGGCTACAACTCACGGCGCGCCTGGTCCAGCCACTCAGCCTGCGCGTTGCGGTAATGCGCGGGCGCGAGTTTCGCACCGTCCAGCAAATCCTGGAGGAGGCGGCGCGCCTCGTCGGACTTGCCGCGCCGCTTCAGCAGCAGGGCATACCGCAGTCGCGCTTCGGCGCCGGGATAGCCCTGGGCGACCGCCGCATATTCGTGCTCCGCCTCGTCGAGGGCATCCTGCGCTTCGAGCGCACGCGCATACAGCAGATGTCCGTCGGCCGACTTGAAGTCCGGGTTGTGCTGAATGAGACGCTCCAGCGACGCGCGCGCCCCGGCGAACCCCTGTGAGGCGAATTGGGCCCGGGCGAGCCCCAGCAACAGCGTCGGGTCGTGTTCGAAGACGCCCTTCAGACCGGCCTCGTAGACCGAAATGGCTTCGGCGTACTGGCCGCGCGCCTGCAGCTCTTCGGCCAGCCGGCGCCGGGCATCCACATTGCCCGACAATTCGACCTCGGCCGCGGCCTGCCGCAGGTTCCGGTTCGGGTCGAGCATGCGTTGCAAGCCGGCCTTGGTGCGCCGCGCCCGGCCGCCGCCGAAGAGCTCCGGCAGGATTTCCACCACCACATACGCGAGCGAGCCCGCCGCCGGCAGCAGCGCAATGGCCCAGATCCACAACGTGTTGCGTCCGGTCCGGATGACGTGCACGACGAGTGCGGCCTGAAGGGCGAGAGTGAGGATGAAAATCAGGGACACAGAACACTCCAGTCGGCAAGGAAGGCACCGGGCACCCCCGCGAGAGTGTAGTGTAATGCAGGGCGCCGGGCGGCTCCGCTCAGAGCGCCGCGATGCGGATCTTGCGCTCGACCTCGGGGCATTTCGCCCACCCGATGTTCGACAGCGAGTAGCCGAGCACCCGCTCCGACCTCGAGTCCACCGTCACTTCCATTTCGCATCCATGCAGTCCGGTGGGTGCGCCGGGCGGCGTCTGTTCCAGGAACCAGACGTAGACCTGCTTGGTCGCGGACGCCTCGATCTTGCGGGGCGCGCCGAACGCGGCCTGCAGCCGGCTCACGGGTTGACCGACGTTCTCCGCCGCGATGCGCGGGACCGTCCGCACCGCGTAACCGGAATGACTGCAGCCGGCGCACATCACGCCGACCAGGGCGACCGCAGCAACGACACGCGACATGAGCCGATTCCTCTTGGACGAACCGCCCGCAGTGTTGCCGGTCGCGGGTCATCCTGCCGCGGACTCAGGTCGCAGAATGCAAATCCACCTCGTGAATGCGCCGGTTATGTAAACGCAACCCATGCGTCATGCCTCGGGGCAGGTCCTCCGGATGATGAACCGCGATGACGAGGGTGACCCGCCGTTTCATCAGCCGCTCGAACAATCGCTTCATCGCCGCGCGCTGCCGCGGATCGAGGCCCGTCAGCGGCTCGTCCAGCAGCAGAATGCGGGCATCGGCCGCGAGGGCCCGCGCGATCAACGCGCGGCGCAGCTGGCCGTACGACAATTCGTGTGGTTGGCGCTTTGCGACGGTCAGGAGCGCGAAGTACCTGAGCAGCCGCAGCGCACGCCGCCTGTCGGCCCGGGTCGGAGGATCCACGAGGCCGATGCTCGCATGGCGGCCGCTCGCGACCAGGTCGAGCACGGAGACGTTCACCGCGTAGTCGGATTGCAATTCCGGCGAAACATACCCCACCCGCCGCTTCCACGCCTCGATCGGCGTGCCGCGGGGCGAGCCGCGCCGTTCGATGACGCCGCCGAGGGCGGGCGACAGATCGCCGTACAGCAATTTCAGGAAGCTGGACTTGCCG
>JBBIKV010000022.1:0-51201 GCA_037445285.1 Nevskiaceae bacterium
TCGGACCTCGTGTTTCTGTCCGAACAGGACAAGTTCCAGGCCATCCTCGAGGACATCGAGGATTGCGTGAAGCGCGGCCAGCCCGTGCTGGTCGGCACCACCTCGATCGAGACCTCCGAGCGGCTGGCGAAACTGCTCGCGGGGGCCAAGATCGCGCACGAGGTGTTGAACGCCAAACAGCACGAGCGCGAAGCCCACATCGTCGCCGAGGCGGGCCGGCCCGGCGCCATCACGATCGCCACCAACATGGCCGGCCGCGGCACCGACATCGTGCTCGGCGGCAGTCCGCAGACGCAGATCGACGCCATCGATGCGCCGAACGAGGCGGAGCTGAAACAAATCCACGAGGACTGGCGCAAACGGCACGAGGCGGTGCTGGCCGCCGGCGGCCTGCACATCATCGGCACCGAACGCCATGAATCCCGCCGCATCGACAATCAGTTGCGCGGCCGTTCCGGGCGCCAGGGCGATCCGGGGTCGAGCCGCTTCTATCTGTCGCTCGAGGACAATCTGATGCGCATTTTCGGCGACCCGACGCGCATGAAGGCGCTCATGACCCGGGTGGGCATGAAGGCGGGCGAGGCCATCGAGAGCGGCATGCTGACGCGGCAGATCGAGCGGGCCCAGCGGCGCGTCGAGCAGCACAACTTCGATGCACGCAAACAGCTGCTGGAATACGACGACGTGGCGAACGACCAGCGGCGTGTGATCTACCAGCAGCGCACCGATCTGATGAGCGCCGAGAACGTCTCGGAGGCGGTCAAGGGCATTCGTGAGGACGTGGTTTCGCAGCTGGTCGATCAGTACGTGCCCGGCGGCGCCCCCGAGGAGCAGTGGGATGCCCCGGGCCTTGCGCAGGCCATCGAACGCGATTTCGGTCCGGTGCTGCCCATCGTCGATTGGGTGAAGGCCGAGGAGGCCGGCGACGGGACGGTCCTCAAGACGAAGATCCGCACGGCGCTCGAGGAGGCCTACGTCCAGAAGGAGACCAGCGTCGGACCGCAGGTGATGCGCTACATCGAGAAAGAGGTGATGCTGCGCACCCTCGACCAGCATTGGCGCGAACATCTGGCCGCCATGGATTACATGCGCCAGGGCATCTTCCTGCGCAGCTACGCGCAGAAGAATCCGAAGCAGGAGTACAAGCGCGAGGCGTTCGAGCTGTTTTCGGCGATGTTGGACCGCATCAAGTTCGACACGGTTACCACGGTCTCGAAGATCCAGGTCCGCAGCCAGGACGAGATCGAGCGGGAAGAACTCGAGCGCCAGCAGCGCCTGGCGCGCGCCCTGCAGATGCAGCATGCCGAGGCCGTCTCGCCGATCCAGGGGGCGACCGCGTTCGACGAACAGGCGGCCGGCGATCCTGCGGGACCCGTGGGCTTCGGTCCGGGCGGCGGTTCGCTCGAGGCGGACCCGCGCCTGACCGGCCCGATCGCCACGCCGTTCGTGCGCGAGATGCCGAAGGTGGGGCGCAACGAACTATGCCCCTGCGGGTCCGGCAAGAAGTACAAGCACTGCCACGGGGCGCTGCAGCAAGCGAGCGGCTGAACTTAGGGGAGTCTGGGAATGCCCGCGGCCGGCTGCCTCCACGTCGTCGCCGCCGCGGTGACGGCGGCCGACGGGCGGGTGCTCATCGCGCAGCGGCCGCCGGGCAAGCATCTGGCCGGCGGGTGGGAGTTCCCGGGCGGCAAGCTCGAAGCGGGGGAATCCCGGACCGACGGGCTGGCGCGCGAACTCCGGGAGGAACTGGGCATCGTCATTCGCGAGCCGCGTCCCCTCATGCGTATCCGCCATGGCTACCCGTACGGGGACGTGCTCATCGACATGTGGGTGGTGACCCGCTACGGCGGCGAGCCCCAGGGCCTGGACGGGCAGGCACTCCGGTGGCTGACCCAGGACGAGTTGGAGACGGCGGAGTTGTTGCCGGCGGACCGGCCCCTCGTGCGGGCGCTCAGGCTGCCGGAGAGGCTGGTCGATACGCGGGGTGATGGGTACGAGGTGGTGGACCTTCCGGCCACCTCGGCGGCTTACAGAGCAGCCGTTCTCGAGAACCCCATCCGTGGCGACAAACTGCGCGGATTCCGTTGCCGGGATGCCGACGAGGCGGCCATCGCCGTGGGCAAGGGAGCCGATTTCTTGGTTTTGATCCCAGAGGCGACGCGGGAGGCAGAGTCGACGCGAGAGGCGCTCGAGCGTCTTTGCGCCTCGGTGTCGATTCCGGTCTTCGCCCGGGGGATGTCCCTCGAGGCGGCGTGGGCTGCGGGTGCCACGGGGGTCAACACGTCCGACCAGTGACCATTGGCCCATGAGACCTGTGCACGGCACGGCACGACATAATCTGTTAATTTTCGGCCGATGTTCAGTTCAATCAGCACGGGACGGGCACCCGCGACGGCACTCGATCCGTTGGATCGCTTGGCGGTGGCTTATCTGGTGCTGCCCCTGTTGATTTTTTTGATCGGATGGCTCGAACTCTGGGTGGCGATGCCGTTGGTCGGCTGTGCGGCGTACGCGATCAGATCCCTGGCGGTGCCGCGAACTGGTTCTGCACCGACGCACCCGGTGACGCGCTTGCAGCTGTCGGTTGCCGTGACTGTGGCCGGCGCCTGGACCCTGCTGGGCGGAGCCGATCACATTTTCTTCGCCAACGCCGATTGGCATGTGCGGGACGCGGTGCTGCATGACCTCGTGGTTTCACCGTGGCCCGTCGGTTATGGGGTGGTCGACGGACTGGAGAGTCTGCTGCGAGCGCCGGTGGCGTATTACCTGCCGGCCGCCCTTGTGGGCAAGCTGGCGGGCTTGTCGGCCGCGCATGTCACGATGGGGTTGTGGACAGCGCTGGGAGCCGCGTTGTTCCTGCTGCAGGCGCTTTCCCTGACGCCGTCACGCCTGGGTGTGGCGCTGGCTGTATCCACCCTCGTCGTGATGTTCAGCGGTCTCGACATCGTCGGCAACCTGTTGAACGACGGTCCCCGGTTTCGCAACGACTGGAACATCACGACTCACCTGGAATGGTGGGCCGGCAAGTACCAGTACTCCTCGATGACCACTCAGTTGTTCTGGGTGCCGAATCATGCGCTGGGCGGCTGGCTGTTGATTGGATTGCTGTACCGTAATGCCCACAATACGGCCTTCGATTCGGCATTGCCGCTGTGTGTGGTCGCACTGGCGCTTTGGTCGCCGCTCACGGCAGTAGGCATCCTGCCGTTCGTGTTTTGGAAGATGGTGTGTGCCGCGGGAGATGGTCGACTGTGGGGCCTTCTGCGCCCGCAACTCTGGGTGCCCGCCTGCATCGTCGGCATCGTCGTTGCCGGCTATCTGGTGCTCGATGCCGGCCGTGTGCCGAAGGGCGTGGCCGTCGCCGGAAGCGCCGAAGCGGCGGCACTCGATCTGTTGCAGCAGGCGCAATTCTTTCTGCTCGAGGCGGGATTCATCGGCGCCGCAATTCTGTGGATGCGCCGTTCGCCGGAGGTCTCCATCGCCCTTGCGGTTCTTGCGGTTCTGCCCTTCGTTTACCTGGGTGGTGGAAATGATTTCGTGATGCGCGCGTCGATCCCGAGCCTGACGGTGCTGGTCATCAGCGCGTGCCTCGTCTGCTTCGACGGCGCGCCGGCAGATCGTTCCCTGCGCAAAACACTGGTGCTCGGTGTGCTGTTGACCATTGGCGCGATGACGCCGGTTGCCGAATTTGCGCGGGCGGTCATGCTGCCGGCGTGGCCGATCAACATGCAGGCCACTCTGACGGGCGCGAACTGTGGCGGGTATTCTCCCACCTACGTGGCACGACTGAGTGGCCAGTGGGTCGGTCGACTCCTACGTAAGCCGCGCCCGCTGACAGGGGGGGCGCTGGCGTGTGACAACCCTGGGCTCGATTTAATGTGGAATGGCGCGGTTCGATGACCATCGACTCAGGTAATGGGGTGTCAGGAAATACAACTTCCGGGTTGACTCCAGCAGCCCATCGCGTCGTCCTTGCGGGCAACGTCATCTCTGTCGAAGCGGGCTGTTTGGGCATCCTCAACCCGGTGGCTATGGCGCGGATGCATCGTGTGCCATTTACGCCGGTTTCGACTGCGGTGCATCCGACGGAGGCAATGTGGGGCTTTTGACGTTCCGACACGTCGAAGACTGCCGGGAATCGATTCCTTACGAGGCGCCGGCCGACCGGCCGTTGGAGGTGCAGACATGAGGCCGGAAGCAGGATCTGAACAAGGGGCTTCGGAAGGCGGGGCAGCCCTTCCGCTCATCACCGTGATGACTCCGTGTTTCAACGAAGAGGAAAACGTCGACAACCTGTATGCGCGGATAAAGGTTGCTTTTGCGCTTTTGCCGGAATGCCGTTATGAGCATGTGTTCATCGACAACGCATCCTCGGACCGGACCGTCGAACGCATCAAGAAGATTGCCGAAGGCGATAGAGCCGTCAAATTGATCGTCAACAACAGAAACTTCGGCCATATTCGATCTCCTTTGCATGGGTTCTATCAAGTGCGCGGCGATGCGGTCATCGTCATGGCTTCGGATCTGCAGGATCCTCCCGAAATGATCCCTGAATACGTGGCGAAGTGGTTTGAGGGTTATAAGGTCGTCATCGGTGTCAAACCGAAGAGCCAGGAATCGCGGCTGATGGCCGCTTTGCGACGGTCTTACTACGCCCTGGTCGGGCGCATCTCGGACGTGCCGCTGATTCCGAATTTCACTGGCTTCGGACTTTACGACCGGGAAGTCGTCGAAGCGGTGCGAGCCATCGACGACCGCTACCCCTATTTCCGTGGATTGATTGCCGATCTTGGCTATCCGCGCGCGGAGATTCCGTTCGTACAACCGCGCCGGGAGCGCGGCCTTACCAAGAATAATTTCTACACCCTGTACGATCTCGCCATGCTGGGCATCACCAATCACTCGAAGGTGCCTCTGCGTGTCGCGACGTTTTGCGGATTCGCATTATCCTTGCTGAGCCTTTTCATCGCGCTGTCCTACCTGGTTGCCAAACTCCTGTTCTGGAGCAGCTTTTCCCTTGGGACTGCGCCGTTGGTCATCGGCGTGTTTTTCTTCGGGGCCGTGCAGCTGTTTTTCGTGGGGATCCTCGGCGAGTACATCGGTGCAATACATACGCAGGTGCACAAGCGCCCGCTGGTCACTGAGAAGGAGCGTGTCAATTTTGACGACGCAGTCGTTGATGCCGGCAAGCACGAATAGCCGCGACAGGCTGAAAAACGTCTGGAACAGCAATGAACGATTGCGTTACCTGGTGCTCGGGCTGTGGAATACCGCATTCGCCTATCTGGCTTATTTTGCCCTGTACGGTCTGTTCCACCTTCGGATTCACTATTTGATCGTCAGTCTGCTCGTGCATCTCGCCGCGGTGACGAATGCCTTCATCTGCCAAAGAATCTTCGTGTTCAGATCGAAGACGTCCTGGCTTGCGGCGTTTCTTCGATTCAACATGGTGCAACTGGTCGTCTTGATTGCGAGCATCGCGGGGCTCGCACTGTTGGTTGAGGGGTGTCATGTCGATCCCCTTGTCAGTCAATTGATCGTCATGACCGGTTGCGTGATCGTGGGTTACCTCTTAAACCGGGGTTTTTCATTTAAAGTGGGAAAACCGTGAAAGTGGCCGATCATGTGTTGCACGTTCGTGGCGCCGATTGGCACAAACGCGACCCGCGTTGTCACCGCCGAGCCTGTTCTTCAGGACGCTGCCCGGATAAGGCGGAGTTCTTCATGGCGTGCATCGTCATGGCGCCAATTTCTCGTTGAAGAATCTCAGAATCATCGCATACGCGTGGCGCCCGTCGTGCTGCCGGGTCAGTCCGTGTTTCGCGCCCGGATACACCATGACGTCGAACGGCTTGCCGAGATCCTGCAGCGTGCGGATCAGCTTGGTGCTGTGCAGGAACAGCACGTTGTCGTCGGCCATGCCGTGAATGACCAGCAGGTCGCCCCGCAGGTTCTTGGCGTACGGGAGCGCCGAACTCGCCGCATAGCCGGCGGCATTCACCTGCGGCCGGTCGAGGTAGCGCTCGGTGTAATGGGTATCGTAGAGCGTCCAGTCGGTGACGGGCGCGCCGGAAACGCCGGCACGAAACACTTCCGGCGCCTTGAACATCAACATGAGCGTCATGTAGCCGCCGTAGCTCCAGCCCCACACGCCGAGCCGCCGCGGATCGACGAAAGGCCGTGAGCCGAGCCAGCGCGCTCCCTGGACCTGATCGGCGACTTCGACCTCGCCCAGCTTGCCGCGAATGGGGGATTGAAAGGCGGTGCCGCGGAAGGCGCTTCCGCGGTTGTCCAGCTGAAAGACGACGTAGCCCGCGCGCGTGAGGATTTGCGTGAAGGCATTGCCGTTCCAGGTGTCGATCACCCGTTGCACGCCGGGGCCGCCATAGACGTCGACGATGGCCGGATAGCGCTTCGATGGATCGAAGTGCAGCGGCTTGAACAGCCGGTAGTGTAGGGACTGGCCGTCGGCGGCCGTGAGCGTGCCGAATTCGGGCAGGGAATTCTCCGCCGCATAGGGTGCGTCGGGATGCCGGTCTTCCAGGCGATTTTCCAGCAAATACGCGATGAGTCCGCCGTCCGTCCGGCGCAGACTGACCTGCGGGGGCTGCGTGGAGCTGCTGTAGGCGTCGACGTAGAAGCTCGCGTCGGGCGGCATGGCGATGGTGTGCACCCCTTCCTCGGACGTGATGCGCTCTACCTTGTGCGGATCGGCGGTATCCAACGACGTGCGATACAGGTGCCGCTCCACCGGACTCTTTTCGGTCGCGGTGAAATACACCGTGCGAGTTGCCTCATCCACGGCCTTGATCGCGCGTCCGCGGAAATCATCGACGCTCCAGTCGCCGGCGGTGAGCTGCCGCAGGGGATGTCCTTCGTAGTCATAAAGGTACAGGTGCTGGAAGCCGTCCCGCGTCGAGGCCCAGATGAATTCACGGGAGTTCTTCAGAAACGTCAACTCGTCGTTCAATTCGATCCAACTGGCGCTGGTCTCGGTCAGAACGAGGTGGGTCTTGCCCGTGCGGCTGTCGGCGAACAGCAGGTCCAGGCGGTGCTGGTCGCGGCTCTCTCGCTGGATCGCGAGAGTCCTGCCGTCGGGCAGCCAGTTGACCCGTGCGAGATAGATGTCCTTGTCGGATCCGAGATCGATCCACACCGTGGCGGCGGTACGCAGGTCGAGTACGCCCAGCTTCACGATCACGTTGGCGCCTCCCGCCGCCGGGTAGCGCTGCGCGAACGTGGCGACGTTGTCCGCGGCGATCTCGAACCGCTGCGTCACCGCGACGGGCGTTTCATCGACGCGGACGAAGGCGATGTGCGCATCGTCGGGCGCCCACCAATAGCCCGTGCTGCGATCCATTTCCTCCTGGGCCACGAATTCGGCCATGCCGTTCTTGATGGGCCCCGAGCCGTCCGTGGTCAGCGCCCGATCGTGGTGGGAGGCCACGTCGAAGGCATGGAGATTCTGGTCATGCACATAGGCCACGAAGCGACCCTGCGGCGAGATCGTCGCGTCCGTCGCAAACGCGTCGTGACCCGTGATTTTGGTGATTGCCGTCCCGGCCGGTTTGCGCAGGTCGTAATAGAAAAGGCCGCCGTCCAAAGGAAACAACACGGCATTGCCCGTCGGGGCAAGCGAATATTCCAGGATGCCGGAAAATGCCGCGGTCCGTTGGCGCTCGCGGCGGGCGAGTTCCTCGTCCGACAATTTGGCGGTAGCCGGCGCCAGGGCGGCGGAGTCCACCAGGATGCGGGCCGCGGCATCTTGGATGTGGTACTCCCACAGGTCGAGGCGGTCCTTCTGATCAGGTTTGCCCTGCAGATACGTCACGCGGGAGCCATCCGGTGACACCTTCAAGCCCATGATGGTGGAGCCGGACAAGGCGGGCGCGTCGAACAGCCGATCGATGGTCAATTCCGCGGCCGGTGCGGCTCCGCTGATTGCAAGGGTCATCAGAACGGCCGCCCAATGGCGCCGTGGCGTTCGAGATTCAGCCATGGAGATCGATGCCCTTCATTGGAGTCGGAGGTGGCGATGATCATGCGGACCTGCGGACGAGGCGGTAGCACACCTCCACCAGCCGCGAGACTCCCCGAGCTTGCATGTGGGAATCGGTCGCCAGGATATCCCGGCGTGCGAGTTCATGGATCTCATGATCGGCAGAGTATAGGCGCTCGACTTCGCCTCGCTCCACGGAGAACGGCGGTCCTTGCATCGGTCCCTCGTATTCCAGGGTGACCAACAGGGTCTTCGCGCCGGCCGGCATCAGGGCGGTGAGGTGGGCCGCGTAGCGTGGCCGCAGATCCGGCGACCACGAGATGAGCGCTGCCCGATCGTACACGGCCGCCACCGAACCCAGGTGTGACGGCGTCAGATCGAAGAAATCGCCGCGCAGCAACCTCAGGCGGGGCGCCTCGTACACGTCGAACTTGGGGGTCATCCGACGGCGTGCGGCAATCCCGTGTTCCATCCAGAAGGCCTGAACCGCAATATCGGAGAGTTCCACGCCGGTCACCTCGTATCCGCGATCCCGCAGCCATACAAGGTCCAGGCTCTTGCCGCAGAGGGGAACGAAGACGCCTCCCTCGGTCGGGGTCGCGACTTCCGTCCAGTAGTCGGTCAGGTAGCGTTCGACGGCTGGCTGGTGGAACCCGACGCGTCCTTGGACCCAGCGCTCGTGCCAGAATTCAGGGTGCATCGTTCAGAAGTCGTGCGAGGCGTCGCCCGGCGAGGCGTCGCCCGGCGAGGCGTCGCCCGGCGCTTCGTCATCGGGGAGGGTGTTCTCGTCCGGAATCTTGTGTTGTTCCGTGAGCCAGGCGCCCAAGTCGATGAGGCGGCAGCGATCGCTGCAGAACGGGCGGTATTGGGACTCCGGGGACCACTCCACGGGCCGCCGGCAGGTGGGACATTTGACCGTCGTTGCCACGCCGCTGCCGCCCGGCTCAAGAGCAGCAGGTGAGCAGAAACTGGACGTTTCGCTCCACGTGCGCCGGCCGGCTGGTGGCGTCCAGCCAGTTGAGGAAGCGAATCGTGCAGCGATGCTGGCTGCCGCTGATTTCGGGGAACAGATCCGTATCCGCGGGCAGCGTGACGCGCACCAGCTGGCAGGGGTTGTCGCGGTCGAACTGTAGTTGGAAGATGCCTCCTGTCGCCGTCTCGGCCTTGCGCTTGGTGTTCTGACGCGTCAACCAGAGCAGCTCCACGATGCCGTCGCACAACGGCCGGATCAGGCCGAGCCAGCTGCCGAACTCGGCGGCGCGCACGTCGGCCGGGCGATTGAGCCAATAGGAGTAATCCGGCAGGTCGAAGTCGCAGGTGCCGCCCGGAATGGCGCTGCGATGTTTGATGGCGCTCAGGAACTCGGAATCTCGCAGGGGCCCCATGAAATTGCCGCCGACGGCGGACAGGTCCTCGCGCAGTTTCAAGAGATTCGACACCAGCAATTTCAACCGGCCGGGATCGACGCCACTCTTGGTCTGGTACTCCTTCAGGACGTTGACCTGGCGTTCGAGCTCCTTGAGCACATCGCTGCGCGAATCGCCCCGCGCGGTGATGGCGAGAATTTCGAGGAGACTCGCCACCGCCGCGCGGGTACTCCAGGGATTGGGCAGCTCGCTGTGATACGTGGCCTGGGTGTAGAGGAACTCCAGGCGCAGAAAGGTCCGCATGCGTTCATTCAGCGGCTGTTCGTAGACCACCGGGGCCAGTTCGGACTCGGTGTCGGTGAGAGTTTCGGGGTAAGAGTTCATGGTCCTATTCTGAGCCAAGCCACCGGCCAGGGTAAACCTTGGATTCACGTAAAGTGATCCGCCGATGCGGCCTTGGCGGCCGCGAGCCGCAGATACTGCGCGTGCAGGCCATCGACCGCCTGTCGCAATTCGGACACGGTGCCGGAGTTCACGAGCACGTCGTCCGCCGCCTGCAGGCGGCTCTCGCGGGTCGCCTGTGCCGCCAGAATGGCGTGTGCCTCCGCGAGGCTGCCCCCATCCCTCTGCATCACGCGCTCCAGCTGTGCGCTTTCCTCCACATCCACGACCAGGGTGCGGTCCACCCGTCCGCGGGCGCCGCTCTCGACCAGCAGAGGTATGGCAAAGACGACGTACGGACCCTGTGCCGCGGCGGCACGGCGGTCCATGTCGGCACGAATCAGCGGATGCAGCATCGCCTCCAGCTCGCGGCGGCGCTGCTGATCGCCGAAGATCATGTGTCTGAGTGCGGCACGATCGAGTTCGCCGCGTTCGGTCAGGACGGCCTTGCCGAACGTCTGGGTCACCGCCGCAAGGCCGGGGCTGCCGGGCGCGACCACGAGCCGCGCCGATTCGTCGGCGTCGATCACGGGAACGCCCAGTTCGAGGAAGCGACGAGCGGCGGTGCTCTTGCCGCTGGCAATGCCGCCGGTCAGTCCGATCGTCAATCGTCCCATGAGGAGGTCTAACGCTGCAGACCGGACAGGCGCAGGTAACCGGTGATCCAGGTGTCGCCGTACATCATGGCGAGCCAGCCGGCGATGGCGAGGTACGGCCCGAAGGGCATCGGCGCCGCGCGATCGCGTCCGCGCAGCACGATCATCGAGATGCCGAACACGGCTCCCGTACCGGCCGACAACAGGATGACCAGGGGCAGTAGCTTCCAGCCCAGCCAGGCACCGAGGGCGGCGAACAACTTGAAGTCGCCGTAGCCCATGCCCTCCTTCCCGGTCACGATCCGGAACGCGTGGAACACCAGCCACAGACTCGAGTACCCGGCGGCCGCTCCGATGATGGCGTCGATGGGTGAGACCGGCAGCGGCGACCCGCGTTCCGGCCCGATGACCACCGCGGCGAGGAGGCCCGCCCACATCAGCGGCAACGTCATGTTGTCGGGCAGAATCTGGTGATCCAGGTCGATCCCCGTCAAGGCGATCAGAGTCCACGTGAGCAGAAGCGCACAGGCGGCGCTCGCGCCAAAGTCGAAGTGCCAGGCAACCCAGGCGGACAGGCCCCCGGTGGTGAGTTCGACCAGGGGGTAGCGTGCCGAGATGGGCGTCCTGCAGGCGGCGCACTTCCCGCGCAGGACCAGCCAGCTGACCACCGGCACGTTCTGCCAGGCCTTGATCGGGGCTCCGCACCGGGGACAGGCGGAACGCGGCGTGCTCAGGGTGAGGCGGGTGGGGACCTCGATGGCGACCACGGTCGTCTCGTGGGCGGTGCCCGGCCGCAGTTCCGCTGCCTGAGCCCGCCATTCGCGCTCGAGAATGAGGGGCAGGCGGTAGATCACGACGTTGAGAAAGCTGCCGACCACCAGGCCCAACAGGAACACGGATCCCGCGAACAACAGCGGGTTCTCCCCATATAGTGCGGCGAGATCGTTCAGCATGGGCCGAATCGGCTGAACGCCGCGCCGCCGGTCCGCCTAGCCGACCACTTGACCGAGTTTGAAAATAGGCAGGTACATGGCGATCACCATGCCGCCGACCAGGACTCCGAGAATCGCCATGATGAGCGGCTCGAGCAGGCTCGACATGCCGTCGACCGCGTTGTCGACCTCCGCCTCGTAGAATTCGGCGACCTTGCTGGACATCGTGTCCAGCGATCCCGATTCCTCGCCGACGGCGATCATCTGCACCACCATGTTGGGGAACAGGCCGGTGTTTTCCATCGCGCGCTGCAGGCGTTGACCGGTGGCGACTTCGTCCTTCATGCGCAGGGTGGCCTCTTCGTAGACGATGTTGCCGGTGGCGCCCGCCACCGACTGCATGGCCTCGACCAGGGGCACGCCCGCGGCGAACATGGTCGAGAGGGTGCGCGCGAAGCGCGCGATCGCCGCCTTGATGAGAATGGGTCCGATGATCGGGAATTTGAGCAACACACGGTCGAACCACAGCTGCATCTTCTTCGAGCGTTTCAGGAAGTAGACGAAACCGTAGATGCCCCCGCCCGTCGCCAGCGCCATCCACCAGCCGTTGTGCTGGACGTAGCGGGACAGGTTGACGACCATCTGCGTGAAGGCGGGTAGGTCCGCGCCGAAACCCTTGAACAGCTCCTCGAACTGCGGAATCACGAAGATCAGCAGGATGATGCTCACGACGACCGCGACGACGAGCACGGCCGCGGGATAGAACAGCGCCTTCTTGATCTTCTTCTTGAGCGCTTCGGTCTTTTCCTTGTAGGTCGCGATCTTGTCGAGCAGCGATTCGAGCGCACCGGCCTGTTCGCCGGCTTCGACGAGATTGACGAACAGGCTGTCGAAATACAGCGGGAACTTCGCCAGCGACTCGTGCAGCGTGCTGCCGCCCTCGATGCTCGCCTTGATGTCGAGCACGAGCTTCTGCATCGCCGGCTTTTCGTGGCCGTTGCCGATGATCTCGAACGACTGCACCATGGGGATGCCGGCCGACATCATGGTGGCGAGCTGGCGGCTGAATACCGCGATGTCCTCCATCGTGATCTTGCCGCCCGACCGGAAGGCCGCACTCTGGGTTTTGACGCGCGTCGCGGCCACGCCCTGGCGCCGCAGATCGGCGCGCAGCGACGCTTCGTTCGCGGCCAGGGACTTGCCCCTGACCTTGTTGCCGCGCTTGTCCTTGCCTTCCCACAAAAACTGGGTGTCTTTCTTGCCCGCGGTAGCCGAAACAGCCATATCTCGATCCTTAAGGTGTGCTTACTCGATAGTGACGTTGTTGACTTCTTCGAGGCTGGTCATGCCGTCTTTGACCTTCTGCAGTCCGGACCGGCGCAGGTTCCAGACGCCGTCTTTGGTGGCCTGGTCGCCGATGTCGAGGGCGCCGCCGCCCTCCATGATGATGCGGCCGATGGTTTCGGTGACCGGCATGACCTGGTACAGACCCATGCGGCCCTTGTAGCCGTCCGTGCACTGGCTGCAGCCGACCGCCTTGAACACGCGAAAGCCGCGCTCGATGTCCGCCTCTTCGAAGCCCTCCTTGCGCAGCGCCTCGGCGGGGATGTCGATGGGCTGTTTGCAGTTGTTGCACAATTTACGCGCCAGACGCTGCGCGATGATGAGGCTCACGGACGTCGCGATGGCATAGGGCTTGACGCCCATGTCGACGAGGCGGGTCAGCGTCTGCGGGGCATCGTTGGTGTGCAGGGTGGAGAGCACCAAATGGCCGGTTTGCGCGGCCTTGATCGCGATCTCGGCGGTTTCCAGGTCGCGGATTTCGCCGACCATGATGACGTCGGGGTCCTGGCGCAGGAAGGCGCGCAGCGCCGCCGCGAACGTCAGGCCCACCTTCGGATTCACGTTGACCTGGTTGATGCCGGGGAGGTTGATTTCGGCCGGGTCCTCGGCGGTCGAAATGTTGCAATCCTCGGTGTTCAGGATGTTGAGGCCGGTGTAGAGCGACACGGTCTTGCCGCTGCCGGTGGGGCCGGTGACAAGGATCATGCCCTGCGGCTTCGCGAGATAGCGCAGGTAGGTCTCCCGCTGCAGGGGCTCGTACCCCAGGGCGTCGATGCCGAGCATCGCGCTGGAGGGGTCGAGAATACGCGTGACGACCTTTTCACCGAACAGCGTCGGACAGGTGCTGACGCGAAAATCGATGGCGCGGTTCTTGGAGAGCCGCATCTTGATGCGTCCGTCCTGCGGTACACGGCGCTCGGCGATGTCGAGCCGCGCCATGACCTTGAGGCGCGCCACGATCTTCACCGCCAGTTGCACGGGCGGCAGTGCCACTTCCTTCAGCACGCCGTCGATGCGCGTGCGGATGCGGAAGATTTTTTCATAGGGTTCGAAGTGGATGTCCGAGGCGCCCTTCTTGATCGCGTCGAGCAGGATCTTGTTGACGAAGCGCACGATGGGCGCGTCCTCGACGTCGTCCCTTCCCAGGGCGTCGGCATTCGCCTCGTCGTCACCGCCCGTGACTTCGAGGTTCTCCAGATCGAAGTCGTCATCCGTCAGGTTCGGCATGATGGCTTCGGCCTGATCGATGGCCTTGCTCACCGCCGTCTGCAATTTGTCGTCTTCGACCACCACGAACTCGATGCTCATCGAGGTCTGGAAGCGGATTTCGTCCAGCGCGTGCAGGTTGGTCGGGTCCGCGACCGCCAGGAACAGCCGCTTGCCGCGCTTCATGAGCGGCAGGACGCGGTGCTTTTGCAGCAATTTTTCGCTGACCGAGCGGACCGCATCCGAGTCCGGTGTCACCGCATCCAGATCGAGGAGCGGGACGCCGAACTCATTGGAGGCGGAGATCGCAATATCGCGCGCCGTGGCCAGGTTCGCGGCCACCAAGTGGCTGACCAGGCTGATGCGCTTTTCCTTGGATTTGCCGATGGCGTCCTTCATGGCGGCCTCCTCCAGCAGGCCGTCCTGAACGAGACGCTGCGCGAGGCCGCCCAATGCCGATTTTCCGGCGCCTCCCAATGGCGCGATTACGTTATCGTTCATAAACTTAGGACTGATCCCGGGATTGTTGAAGCGCTAGTTTACAACCTGCCGCCAGGCGATCAATTGTCAAATAAGGCATCGATAGTGGCACACCGCGGAGGGTGCCCGACGTGATTTCGTTCCCAGTATCGAGTTTGCAATGCGGCGCGTCCGCGGGGTGCCAACCCGGGCGCCAAAAAAAGAAGCCTCTCCCGAGGGAGAGGCTTCTGTCGGCCGGTGGGTGCCGAGTCGCTCTTACGAGTGACAGGACGTTGGCAGGTACTGGGGAAGGACCGTGGTCGCAACCGCAGCGCCGGAGGCAACCGAAGCGCCTGAGGGCGCGAGGCTGTTGCCGCACTGCCACAACACGTCGTTGTTGGTGTTGGTGTAAGGGACCAACGACAGGGTCTGGCCGGAGACCTTCGCGTTCGCCTGACCGCCGTAGGTGATCACGATGGTGCCGCCGGTGGTGACCGTCACGCCGCTTTCGTACTTGCCGACCGAGACATTGGTGCCGGTCAACATGGTGACCGTGGGCCAGTTGCCGGTGTTCGCGTAGTACTCGGCAATCGCCGTCTTCCACCCGTCGGCCAGCGTCAACCCTTCGGTGATCTGCGCACGGATGGTGTAGTTCTGATAAGCCGGGATGGCGATGGCCGCCAGAATGCCGATGATCGCGATCACGATCATCAATTCGATGAGGGTGAATCCCTTTTGGACTTGCTTGAGCATTGAGAACTCCTGAGTAAACGAAATCTGCTGTGTGTCGGACAACGGCCCTTGCCGGTGACAGGGATCAAGCAAACGCTGTGCCAGGTCGTCCGTGATATCCATAAGTTATTGAATAAATGGACTTTATATGGTGATAAGTCCGTAGACTGGGGCTCGCGACTGTCGGCAATCGGCGTCTCCGACCGGCGCCTTTGGTCACATAGTGACAATTTTCGTCACCCGCCCTGACGCGTCGCGTCAGGCGACTTCTTCTTCGATCTCCTCGTGATACGCCTCTTCGGCGTTGATCTGCCAGATCGCCGATTTTCCCCTGCCCCCGTCGAGAATGGCGTTGACGGCGCCGTTCGCCGCCAGCATCGAGTGATCTTGGTTGTTGTAGCGATGCATGCCGTTGCGGCCAACCGGATATAGGTTCGAGAAGCGCTCCAGATAGTCCCTGACCTTGGCGAATCGGCCGTACTCGCCGAAATAGGCGGGGTACGCCTTCGGCACCCGCACCACGGTCCCGTCGAGCACATCCCGCCGATCGATCATCCCGATCTTTTCGAGCTCCGCGGCTGCGAAATCGAGGAAACGGGCGTCGTCCATCGACCACAACGCGTCACCCTCCCGGCAGAAGTATTCCAACCCCAGCCATATGGTCTCGGGGTCGGCCACCAGCGCCGGGCTCCAGTTGTTGAAGACCTGCAGCCGGCCGATCTTCACGTCCGGTTCTTGGATGTAGATCCAATTGTCCGGCGGCATGCCGTTCGCGGCGCCGCGATCGGTGCCGTTGCGCTGCAATTTCATGCGGCGCAGGAGCAGCCCTGCGGTCATGAAGTCGCGGTAGGGCAGGCCCTCGGCGATTCGCACGACCTCGCGATCCTCCGGTTCGAGCATCGCCGCGAGATCGCGCACCGGCAGCGTCGACACGAGGCAATCACAGGGGACGCGCCGCGCGGCGCCGGTGAGTTCGTCCCGAACCATGACGGCGACGATCTCGAGGTTGCGGCGCTCGATGCCGACGATGCGCTGATTGAGGTGAATGAGACCGCCGCGCTCCGCGACCTGCCGGGCGACCTCCTCCCACATTTGACCGGGGCCGAATTTGGGATACAAAAAGCGTTCGATGAGGCTGGTTTCGGTTTGTTTTTGCGACGTGTCCCCCGCGGAACGGAATGGACTCGACACCGCATGAGCCAGGGCCTTGCGTACCGACAGTCCCTTGATGCGTTGGGCGCCCCATTCGGCGGAAATCTCCTGGCACGGCACGCCCCAGACCTTTTCCGTGTAATCCTTGAAGAAGGTGCGGTAGAGCCGGTCGCCGAAGCGGTTGACGAAAAAATCCTCGAGCGAGACTTCCGGAGAGCGGTGCAGAAGCTGTGACTGACCGTAGCTCAAACCGATGCGCAGGGTTTCGAGCAGGCCCATGTTCTTGAGCGTGCTCGCGTTCAATTTCAACGGATAATCGAAGAACCGGCGCCGATAGAAAATTCTCGAGAGCCGTTGACGCACCAACATCACTGCATCGGCCGATGCAGCACCGGCCGATGCAGTCCCAAACGCCGCCGGCACGATGTCGCGCGATTGTCGTTGGTAGGTGAGTCGCAACGCCTGGTCCGGGTCGCGCCCGTCCGTGACCACGGGCAATATCTCCTGCCACCAGCGCATGACCCAGTCCGACTTCGAGAAGAAGCGGTGTCCGCCGAGATCCATGCGGTTGCCGCGGTAATTCACGGTCTTGGAGATCCCCCCGACCTGGGCGTCCGCTTCGAATACGAGAGGCGTGATTCCGGAACGGCGCAGCAGTTCGAGCGCCGCCGTCAACCCGGCGGGGCCGGCGCCGGCGATGACCGCGATTTCTCCGCTTTTCTCAACGGGCGGCATGAGACTTTCGAACCTCGGAACGGCGGACGAACAGCAACTGGCGGCGGGCAACAAAATTGCACGTGAAGGTACAGCCCGCCGCGACGCACTTGGCGATCAGGTAATGTAACCCGAAAACCCGCACCGCCACCGACATCACGCCGGCATTGACCGCGAGGCCGGCCGTGCCGATGCCGACGAAGCCCGCGAACTCGGCTCGCCGGTCGCGTAGGCGATGTTGCTTGAAGGCCAGCCTCACCGACAACTGGTAGGCGACGACGGCGCCCGCCAGGAACGAGGCGGTGGCGGCGGTCACGAACCCCCAGGAAAAGTAATGCACCAGGATCCACAGAACTCCGACGTCGACACCGAGCGCGCCAATCGACGCGGCGCCGTAGCCGAGCGCCTCCCTGACAAAGGGCTTCATGCGGCCGGCGATCCGGCGGCCGGCGGTCCGGCGACCGGCGTCGTCGGACGTACGCGACGGCAGTCGTAGAGGTTCCAACGGTTCCAGCCGCCGGGATGGACATGGGTCACGGGATTGAAACCGACGTTGGGCTCGGCGACGACGAAGCCCAACGCCGGGTCGCTGCAGACACTCGTCAACATGCCGGCGGTGAGCTTCAAAGGTGGCGGCGCCGGTTTTGACGGCAGCCCCGCTTCGCGACGCTGCCGGTCCTTGGTGATGGCGGAGAGAATTCTCCAGTCCGGGTCGCCCAAGGGCGCCAAAATCTCCGATCGGCGCCTGACCTCCCGCGCCGTCGCGGGGGAAAAGATCACTCCGGCGGATTGATCGACGGACAGGTAGCTTGGCCGACCGAGCGTGAACCAAACGAAGGCGGCCGACTTCGTGGTCGGCACCATCAACACGTTGCTCGTCGGAGGAATCGCGGCCCGCCAATCGGCAAATTCGGCGATTTCCGCCGGACTGCCGACCGCGCTCATCTGCTTCACCGATCCTGGGAGAATCGTCACCGACGTCGCGACCAGCGCCGCGGCGACGAGCGCCACCATCGGCATGGATCGAATTCGTCGCGCACCGTACCAGACGAATCCCGCGAGCAAGACGGCGGACACTCCCAGGCCGAACATTTCCCGGAGTCGGCCCACGATGATGGGCTCGCGACCCGATTCCGGGATGGCCGAGAAGGCAAAGGTCCAGCAATTGGCGACCGTCCACAATACGACGATGGCGACGAGGGCCGCGCCCGCCCAACGCAGGTGCTGTCCCGTGCGGGCCGTGATGTAGGGCCGCACCAACCACAGCGCGAGCGCGGCGTCGGCGCAGGCCAGCGAATCGATGCCCTGAAAGGTCCACGCCAACACGAGCAGCGTGGCGCAAAGCGGCCCGCAACGCTCGGCCCGCCATACGTGGAGGGCGGTGGGCACGACCAGCAGCACGCTCACGAAGCCCGTCACCCACATCCACCGCCATGCCTGGCCCTGGAGCAGGATCGCCACCGGACCCACCGTGCCGGCGATGAGCGCCACCGCCAGGCCCGCGGCGCCCACGAGCAGCGCGGCGATGCAGAGCTTGCGGACCCGCTCGTCGGGCACGGCCAGTGCGGTGAAGGTCAGGCAGACGACCGGCCGGGCGGCGAGGCCCCAGTCGTTCACCGTCCAGTATTTCAGGAACAGGAACTGGGAGCGCTCCCGCACCACCTCCAACCAGGCCGGGTCCATCAGCGTCATGAAGGGCATCGTGCCGTGGGTGAACGTCGCGGTGAGGGCGAACGCGAGCGTGGCCAGCACGCCCGCCACGGCGCCGCTGACGGCAAGGCGGGTGGGCAACCCCAGGCAGAGCAGCAGCAACACGCCGGGCAGCACCATCAGCGGATGAATGCACATGCCGGCGACGGCGATCAACCACGTCGCGGTTCGCCAGCCGCGAAAATGGCAGGCAAGCGCGGTGACCACCAGGGCTTCGCCCATCGAGCGTGCGCTCAAGTAGTTTTCGGAATAGCTGAAGATCATGTAGGCGCCGTAGTAGCCCGTGGTCACGATGAGCAGCGCCGTCGATAGCCAGGCGGCCTCGACGCTGAACAATTCGCGGGCGAGCATCCCTGCGGCGGTGAGAAAGACCACCGTACACAGTGAAAAAAGCAGCAGCTCGGCGGGCTGCAATCCGATCAGTGCGATGACTGCGGCATAGATCGGCGAAAACACCGTGAAGCGGTCCTGGGACACGTTCTGTAGATACAGGTCGGTGGCGAGGGAGGGATGGATCCGCGCCATGGCCTGAACCGCATAGAGTTCGCCGTCGCGCGCAAAGCCGTTGTACCGATGGGTCAGTGCCCAGAGCGAGACGAGCATGAGCGCGAACGTCATCGAGACGAGGGTTCTTTGCCATGGGGTCGGCGCGGCGGTTGCGCCGGGACCGAATCGGTCGGTCAGGTGACAGGCAGGCATTTGCGTCATCAATCGCTCGACACGGCGGACCAGCGGGTGATTATGTCGTCTACCCGCCGCGGGATGTGTGATGAGCTACGCATTCACCTGCGCCGCTATTCGATGCCGAGCTTCTTGATGCGGTACCTGAGGGTGCGAAAGCTCATACCAAGGGCCTTGGCGGCGGCGGTCTTGTTGTGACGGGATTGCTCCAGGGCCTTGACGATGGCCTCCCGCTCGATGTCCTCCAGATGATCTTCCAGAGCCGCCTCGTTCGCGGGCGCCCCGCCCCCCGGCGTGGGCCGCAGCTGGATGTCGGAGGCGGCCACCTCGCCGCCGGTGCAGAGCGTGACGGCCCGCTCGAGGATGTTCTCGAGTTCGCGCACGTTGCCGGGGAAGGCGTAGGTTTCGAGCGCCTTGAGGGCGTCCCGCGTCAGGACGGGTGGCGTGATCTTCATGCGCCGGCCGAGTCTGCGCAGCACGGACTCCGCCAGTTCGGGCACGTCCTGCGGCCGTTCGCGCAGGGCGGGCACCCGCAGTTCGATGACGTTGATGCGGTAGAAGAGATCCTCGCGAAATTGGCCCACGGCGACCAGGGTGCCGAGATTCTTGTGCGTGGCGGACAGCACGCGCACGTCGACCCCGACCTCGAGCTGCTCGCCGACGGGCCGGACGGCCTTTTCCTGGATGACCCGCAGCAGCTTGACCTGCATGTGCAGGGGCAGATCGGCGATCTCGTCGAGGAACAGCGTGCCTCCCTCCGCCGATTGGATCAGCCCCTTCTTGTCGCTCACGGCGCCCGTGAAGCTGCCGCGCTTGTGGCCGAAGAGCTCACTCTCCATCAGTTCGGTGGGAATGGCGCCGCAGTTGACCGGCACGAAGGGTCCCTCGCGCCGGGGTCCGGATTCATGGATGAGCTTGGCCACCAGTTCCTTGCCGGTGCCGGACTCGCCGAAGATATGCACGGGCGCCTGGCTGCGCGCCACGCGCGCGATCATTTCGCGCAGGTGTTGCATGACCGCGGACGTGCCGAGCAGGCGGGGACCGAAGACGCTGGTGTCGGCGTCGTGGTCGGCCGACAGCTTGACGGCGGCCGACACCAGTTTGCGCAGGCCCGCGAGTTCCAGGGGTTTCGAGACGAAATCGAAGGCACCGAGTTTCAGCGCCCGCACCGCCGTTTCCATGTTGCCGTGGGCCGTGATCACCGCCACCGGCACGTTGGGGGAGTACTGTTGGATCCACTGCACCAGCTCCAGGCCGTCGCCGTCCGGCAGCTGCATGTCGGTGAGGCACAGGTCATAGCGGTCGGTCTTCAGCATGCGCTGTGCCGCGGCGACGGTGCCGGCCGTGCTCGGGGCGAGGTCCATGCGCTGCAGCGTGATGGACAATAACTCACAGAGATCCGGTTCGTCGTCGACGATGAGTACGGCGGGCTTCGGCATGCGGCCATTGTAACGCGGGCGGGGTGCGATCAGCGCTATTCCTCCCAGCGCTGCGGGTCGCTGAACACGATCCTGAAGGTGCTGCCGTCGCCGCCGCGCGGTTCGTACAGCAGCACCGCGCGGTTCAACTGGCACAGTTCGCGAGCGATGAACAGGCCGAGCCCGGTACCGCCCTTGCGCCCGGTGAAAAACGGCTCGAAGATCCGCTCCACCGCCTTGACGTCGATGCCCGGGCCGCGATCCGCGACCTCGAGATACGGACGGCTGCTCGGCGCGAGCCGTCCGAGCCGGATCTCGAGGCTCTGGCCTTCGCGCAGCTCCCCGTATTTGAGGGCGTTGTCGCACAGGTTCCACACGACCTGGTGCAGGTGGGTCGGGTCGATGCGCACTTCCAGGTCGTCGGTCTCCTCGACGACCGCGATCTGCGTCATGGGGACCTGCATGGTGTCGCAGAACTCGTCCAAAAAGTCCTCCAACCAGTCGCCCAGCATCAGCCGCGTGGGCTTGGTCGCCTCCCGCCGCGACAGCTGCAGCACGTTGTTGATGATGGTGCTGACGCGCTCGGAGTTATTGCGGATGATGTCGGTGAGCCGCCGCTCGTCGACGCCCATCACCGGACTCTCGGCCAGCAGCTGACCGGCGTGGCTCATGGCCCCGACGGGATTGCGTATCTCATGGGCGATACTCGCCGAGAGGCGCCCGAGCGCCGCCAGCTTGCCCTGTTGCACGCGCTCGGCCATGAGGCTGGTATCTTCGAGGAATATCAGCGTCGGGCCGGGCGAGACGCCGCCCAGGGGCGCAAAATGCGGCTGAATCAGGCGCGCGCCGTCCGCGGCGACGAAGCTCGAGGGTTCACCCTCGGCGGGCTCGCTCTGGCGCCACGTCGTCAGGGAGTACAGCAGCCGCGGCGACACCTCGCCCACCAGGGCGCCGGGGACCGCATGCTCCTCGCCGAGGATTTCGGCGGCCGACTCGTTGATGAGGCGAATCCGGTCCGCGGCGTCGACGACCAGCAGACTCTCGCGCAGGTGCTGCACGATGTATTGCGACAGTTCGGCGAGGTTGGCGAGGTCCAGGTCCTTCTGCCGGACCAGATCCTCGCTGCGGCGCATATTCCCGGCCACGAAGCTCGCGGCCGCCGCAAGGGTGAACAGGACGATGCCGAGCAGGCCGGCCGTGGCGTAGGTCGTCATGTCCACGTGGCCGGTCAGCTGCTGCCAGATGGTGTGCGCCAGCAGGGCGATGACGGTCACTGCCGCCAGGAACAGCGCGCTGCGCGGGGGCAGCAGGAAGGCGAGACTCCCCACCGGCACCAGGAGCAGCAGCCCCAAGCCGCTCGCCACGCCGCCGCAGGCGTGCAGGAGCAGCATCAGGACGACGATGTCGAGCGTTGCCTGCAGGATCGTCTGCACATAGGCGCTGCCCAGCTGGCGCCGCACCAATATGATGCTGAAAAGACCGAAAACGAGGTAGACAAGGGCGGCCGAGAAGAACAGCCGGGGCGCATCGACGGCGATGCCGCGGCCGCCGCCCAGGGAATACAGGCCGATCAGCACCAGCGGCACCAGCACGCGGTAGAGGTTCAAGATCCCGAGGACGCGCCAATTGAGGTCGAGTTTGGAGCTGGTATCGCGGTCGAAGTGCCGATTCAAGGGTTTTGCATCCATTGCCGCTTTGCGCTGTCGTTGAGCTTAATTCAGAATAGCGCGCCTCGACGGGATCCGATCGGCACTCAAGGATAATTCATGAATCTGCACGAGTATCAGTCCAAACAGCTTTTTGCCCAATATGCCATCCCGGTGCCGAAGGGCCTGGTGGCATCCTCCCCCGACGCCGCCGTGGCCGCCGCCAAGGTATTGGGCGGGTCCCTGTGGGTGGTCAAGGCCCAGGTGCACGCCGGCGGTCGCGGCAAGGCGGGCGGCGTCAAGGTCGCCAAGGACCTCGAGGCGGTGCGCTCCGCCACGAAGGGCATGCTCGGGACTACCCTGGTAACCCATCAGACGGGACCCGAGGGGCTGCCGGTCCAGCAGGTGTACGTGGAACTCGGGTCGAAGATCGTTCGGGAGATCTACCTGAGCCTGGTCCTCAACCGCGAGGCCGGACGGATCGCCTTCGTCGCCTCGTCCGCGGGGGGCATGGACATCGAGGAGGTCGCGGAGCACACGCCGGAGAAGCTGATCCACGTCAACGTCCACCCGACCGCCGGCCTGCAGGATTTTCAGTGCCGCCAGCTGGCCTTCGCACTGGACCTCAGCGGCCCGCAGATCGCGCAGTTCGGCAGGATCGCCCATGCGCTCTACCGGCTGTACCTGGAGCGTGACGCGGCGCTGGTGGAGATCAACCCGTTGATCGTCACCGGCGACGGCGACCTTCTGGCGCTCGACGCCAAGATCAACATCGAGGACAACGCGCTGTTCCGTCAGAAGGATCTCGCCTCGATGCGCGACGCCTCGCAGGAGGATGCGATGGAGCGCAAGGCGGCCGAGCATGAGCTCAACTATGTGTCGCTCGAGGGCAATATCGCCTGCATGGTGAACGGCGCGGGCCTCGCCATGGCGACCATGGACCTCATTCAACTGCACGGCGGTGCGCCGGCCAACTTCCTGGACGTGGGCGGGGGCGCGACCAAGGAGCGGGTCACCGCCGCCTTCAAACTCATCCTCTCCAACGCGAAGGTGACGGCGATCCTCATCAATATTTTCGGCGGCATCGTCCGCTGCGACATGATCGCCGAGGGCATCATCGCCGCCGTCAAGGAGGTGGGGGTGAGCATTCCAGTCATCGTGCGGCTCGAGGGCACGAACGCGCCTCTGGCGCGGCAGATACTGGCGAAAAGCGGTCTTGCCATCACGGCGGCGAGCGATCTTACCGACGCGGCGACGAAAGCCGTCAAATTGGCGGGAGCCCATTCATGAGCATTCTGGTCAACAAGAACACCAAGGTCATTTGCCAGGGTTTCACCGGCAAGCAGGGAACGTTCCATTCGGAACAGTGCATGGCCTACGGCACGAAGGTGGTCGGCGGCGTGACGCCGGGTCGGGGCGGCCAGAAGCATCTGGGCCTGCCGGTTTTCGACACCGCGAAGGAGGCGGTGGTCAAAACCGGCGCGACGGTGAGCATGATCTACGTCCCGGCGCCGTTCGCGGCGGATGCCATTCTCGAGGCGGCCGATGCCGGCTGCGAGCTCATCGTCTGCATCACCGAGGGCATTCCGGTAAACGACATGGTGCGCGTGAAGGCGACGCTCGCGACCTACAAGACGCGGCTGATCGGACCCAATTGCCCCGGCATCATCACCCCCGGCGAGTGCAAGATCGGCATCATGCCGGGCTTCATCCACAAGAAGGGCCGGGTGGGCATCGTCTCGCGGTCGGGCACGCTCACCTACGAGGCGGTCTTCCAGACCACCAACAACGGCCTCGGCCAGAGCACCTGCGTCGGCATCGGCGGCGACCCGGTCCGCGGCATGAACTTCATCGACGTCCTGGCCTTGTTCGAACAAGACCCGCAGACCGAGGGGATCGTCATGGTCGGGGAGATCGGCGGCAGCGACGAGGAGGCCGCTGCGGCCTACATTCGCAAGAACGTCACCAAGCCCGTCGTCGCCTACATCGCCGGCGTGGCGGCCCCTCCGGGCAAGCGGATGGGCCATGCGGGCGCCATCGTGGCCGGCGGCAAGGGGACCGCGGCGGCCAAGTTCGAGGCGCTCGAGGCGGCCGGCATCACCACGGTGCGCTCGCCGGCGGAACTCGGCTCGGCGATCGCCAAGCGGCTGAAGGGCGGGACTCGCGGCCGTGCGCAGCCGGCCGCCGCGAAGGCGGTCAAGCGGACGGCGAAGAAGGCCGTCAAAAAGGCCGCGAAGACGGCGGCCAAGGGGCCGGCCCGGAAGGCCGTCAAGAAGGTCGCGAAGAACGCGCGCCGGCCGGCGCCGCGCCGTCCGAAGTAGGGAACGGGATGTCCCGCCCGCGGCAGCTGCGTTGTGTCATGGCGCAACTCAACCTGGTCGTCGGCGACGTCGATGGCAACACGTCGCGCATCGTGGACGCGGCGCACGAGGCCCGCGACCGGTCCCGGGCGGATGTCGTGCTGTTGCCGGAACTCGCGGTGTCCGGCTATCCGCCGGAGGATCTGCTGTTCCATTCCGGGATGCGTGCCCAGGTCGGCCGCTCGATCGAGCGCCTGACGCGCGAGGTCCACGGCATCACCTTGGTGGCCGGTTATCCCGAGTATGAGGGCACGCGGATTTTCAACTCGGCGATCGTGGTCCGCGACGGCGCCGTGCTCGCGAACCATCGCAAGGCCTGTCTGCCGAACTATCGGGTCTTCGACGAGAAGCGTTACTTCACGCCGGGAACCGAGGCCACGGTTCTCGACCTGAAGGGCGTCAAAGCCGGCATCCTGGTCTGTGAGGACGTGTGGGATCCGGCGCCGGCGCGCGCCGCGCGCGCGGCCGGGGCGCAGGTGCTGCTGGTCATCAACGCGTCGCCCTACGAGGTCGACAAGCAGACCCAGCGCGAGCGCGAGGTGGGCCGGGCCCGGGTGACCGAAACCGGCATCCCGCTGGTGTTCGTCAATCTCATCGGCGGCCAGGACGAACTGGTGTTCGACGGCAACTCCTTCGTGATGGATGCCCGCGGCGAGGTGACCCTGCGGGCGCCGGCCTTCACCGAAGGGATGTACGTGGTCGACCTGGCCCTCGGGTCGGGGGGTGCCGTCACGCCGGTGCCGGGCGACATCGTGCCTCTCCAGGGCCAGGAAGAGAGCGTTTACGGCGCGCTGGTACAGGGCACCCGCGACTATGTCGACAAGCACCGCTTTCCGGGCGCCGTGCTCGGGCTCTCGGGCGGCGTCGATTCGGCGCTGACCTTGTGCATCGCGGTCGATGCGCTCGGTGCGGATCGCGTGCACTCGGTGGCGATGCCGTCGCGTTACACCTCCCAGATGAGCAAGGACGATGCCGCCCTGCAGGCCGCGTGGCTGCGCGTGAAGCACAGTGAAATCTCCATCGAGGGCATGTTCGAGGCGACCCTCGCCGCGCTGCACGAGGAGTTCGCCGGCCGGCCGCCGGACACGGCGGAGGAAAACATACAATCCCGCTGCCGGGGCGTGTTGTTGATGGGCATTTCCAACAAGACCGGCCGCATGCTGCTCACCACGGGCAACAAGAGCGAGATGGCGGTGGGTTATGCGACCCTGTACGGCGACATGGCGGGCGGCTTTGCGCCCATCAAGGATTGCAGCAAGCTGCTGGTGTATCGCCTGTGTGCCTGGCGCAATGCCCAATCACGGGTGATTCCGCCGCGGGTCATCGAGCGTCCGCCGTCGGCGGAGCTGCGCCACGACCAGAAGGACACCGACAGCCTGCCGCCGTACGATGTGCTGGACCCGATCCTCGAGGCCTTCATCGAGGAGGATCTCTCGGTGGACCAGATCGCGGCCCGGGGCTTCGACCGCAAGACGGTCGGCCGCATCCTCGATCTCGTGAAGCGCAACGAGTACAAGCGGCGCCAGGCGCCGCCCGGCGTGCGCGTGAGCGGCCGCGCCTTCGGCCGCGACTGGCGCTATCCGATCACCAGCGGCTACAAGGCGCATTGACCGACGCGCCGGGCGCACGGCCGCGGGCGACGGCCCGGAATCCTACAGGAGCCGTTTCCACCAGACCTTTTTCGGCGCGACGTCCTTGGCACTGTCCGGGTAATTCGCGTCGTAGACGCGCTCGGCATTGGCCGCCAGGTCGGTCATGCCGAGCTGGCGGTAGGCGTCCACCAGCACTTTCAGCGAGCCGCGCACGGCGGGAGCGCCGTCGTAGTTCTCGACGCAATACTTGGCGCGGTTGAGGGCCCCCACGTAGGCGCCGCGGCGCATGTAGTAGAGCGCGACGTGCAGTTCGAAATCCGCCAGGCGATTGCGCAGGAAGATCATGCGTTGCCGGGAGTCGCCGGCATACTCGCTGTGCGGGTATTTCTTGATGAGTTCGTCGAACGCCTCGAACGATTTGCGCGCATTGACCGGCGGCCGTTGCGACAGGTCGACGTTGAAATACCGCTCCAGGAAGTTGGCCTGCCGCTCGAAGTACACCAGACCCTTCATGTAGTAGGCATAGTCGACCCGGGGATTGGTCGGATTCTCGCGAATGAAGGTGTCGGCCGCATCGATTGCCGGATCGACCTGCCGGCTGCGGTAGTACACGTAGATCAGGTCCAGCTGCGCCTGGCGCGCGGGTTCGCTGAAGGGGAAGCGCGACTGCAGGGCTTCGAGCTGCTTGATGGCCTCCGCATAGCTCGAACTCTTCATCGCCTTCTGGGCGCGTGCATAAATCACCTCGGGGCCCGACTTCGCGTCGTCTGCCTTGTGGCTGCGGCAGCCGGCGGCCAACATCGCCATTCCGATGGTCAGCAGCAAAATGCGGCTAGGGCGGACAAGATCACGCAGTCTCACAGGCGATTCCTTACAATGGGGGTCCAAAATTGTCGCGCGAGTATACCCGATGCTTCCCGGTGCCCCGGCGCTAGCTTCGAGTCCCCCCATGAATCCAGAGTTCCAATCGGTCGATTTGCAGATTCCGGCGGAACTGGCCGGCCAGCGGCTCGACAGCGCCCTGGCGCGCCTGATGCCCGAGCACTCGCGCACGCGCATCAAGGGCTGGATCGACGCCGGCCAGGTGCTGGTCGGCCGGCTGCCGTGCAAGCCCCGGGACGTGGTCGAGGCCGGTGCCCGGATCAACGTGCGGATGACGGTCGATGCGCCGGCGACGGAGGTGTTGCCGGAGGCCATGTCCCTGACCCTGCTGCACGAGGATCGGGACGTTCTGGTGGTCGACAAACCCGTGGGCCTGGTGGTGCATCCGGGCGCGGGAAACCCGAACCACACCCTGCAAAACGCCTTGCTGGGCATGGATCCGTCGCTCGCAACGCTGCCGCGCGCGGGCATCATCCACCGGCTCGACAAGGATACCAGCGGCCTGCTGATGGTCGCGCGCACGCCGCAGGCGCACACCTCGCTCGCGCGCCAGCTCCTGGCCCGCACGGTCTCGCGTGACTACCTGGCCGTGTGCGTGGGCTCGATGACGGGCGGCGGCACGGTGGCCGAGCCGATCGGCCGGCATCGCACGGACCGGTTGCGCATGGCGATACGCCAGGACGGCAGGCCGGCAGTCACCCATTACCGGATCCTCGAGAGATTTCGCGCCCATACCTACCTGAGCGTGAAGCTCGAGACCGGTCGCACCCATCAGATTCGGCTGCACCTGTCGCATCTGCGCTATCCGATCGCTGGCGATCAGGTCTACGGTGGCCGCTTCGCGCAGCCGAAGGGGGCGACGGACGAGTTGCTGGCGATCTTGCGGGGTTTCAAGCGGCAGGCCCTGCATGCGGCGTCGCTGGCCTTCGATCACCCGCGAACCGGCAAGCGTCTGAGCGTGCAGAGTCCCCTGCCCGCGGATTACGCGGCGCTCATCGCCGCGCTGCGCGCCGACGCGGCGGCGAATTCCGTCTGAAAGCCGGATATATACAGAAGTTATCTTGGTTTATAGAAATTCAATAATCTGAAACCCTCCGCGTATGCCGGAAACGTCCCCAATCAGCCCGACACCGGAGTGGCTCACCCCGGAATGGCCCGTGCCGGCCACCGTGCGCGCCCTGTCGACCCTGCGCGCTGGCGGCGCCAGCGCCGTGCCCTACGCCTCGTTGAATCTCGGGGACCATGTCGGCGATGCGCCTGCGGCGGTCGCGGCCAACCGCCGGGCGTTGCGGTCGGCGGCGCGACTGCCGGCCGAACCCGACTGGCTGGTCCAGGTGCATGGCGTCGGCGTCAGAGATCTCGATGTCCCCGGCGCGCCGGGGCCCGCCGATGCGGCGGTCACCCGCCGCGAGGGCCGGATCTGCGCGATCCTCAGCGCCGACTGCCTTCCCGTCCTGCTGGCCAGCGACTCGGGCGACCGGGTGGGTGCGGCGCATGCCGGCTGGCGGGGGTTGGCGGCCGGCGTGATCGAGGCGACCGTCAACGCCCTGGGCGCGCCGCCGGACCGTCTGCTCGCCTGGCTCGGCCCCGCGATCGGCCCCGGCGCCTTCGAAGTGGGCGCCGAGGTGCGCGATGCGCTGCTGCTCGAGGACCCCGGCGCCGGGGGCGCGTTCGCCGTCAATGCCCGCGGTCGGTACATGGCGGATCTGTATGCGTTGGCGCGGCGGCGGCTCGCCCGGATGGGAGTCGAGCGGGTCCACGGCGGCGCGGCCTGTACTTACACGGAGCGTGATAGGTACTTCTCGCATCGGCGCGACGGCGGTACCGGGCGCCAGGCGTCGCTCATTTGGCTGGAGTCACCGTCCACCCGTTGAATTGCCCGCTCCGCATCCCCAGGTACTGAGCATTCTGGAGTGCTTATCGAGGGTGAATCTATGCGCACGGACAAGCTGACCACGAAATTTCAGGGAGCCCTGTCGGAGGCTCAGTCGCTTGCCGTCGGCCGCGACAATCAATACATCGAGCCGGTGCATCTGATGGCGGCGTTGCTCGATCAACAGGGCGGCACGGCCCGTCCCCTCCTCGAGAAGGCCGGCGGCAACGTGGCCAAGCTGCGTTCGGAATTGTCGGCGGCCCTGGAGCGGCTGCCGAAGGTCGAAGGCGCGGGCGGCGAGGTGCTGCTCGGCAATGATCTCAACAAGCTGCTCAACATCACGGACAAATTGGCGCAGAAGCGCGGCGACCAGTTCATTTCCAGCGAGTTGTTCGTGCTCGCCGCGTGCGAGGACCGCGGCGATCTCGGCCGAACCCTGAAGGCCTGCGGCGCCGAACGCGCGTCGCTGGAGAAGGCCATCGAGGAGGTCCGCGGCGGTTCGAAGGTGGAGGATGCCGGTGCCGAGGAGAACCGCCAGGCGCTGGAAAAATACAGCATCGACCTCACGGAGCGCGCGAGCCAGGGCAAGCTCGATCCGGTGATCGGGCGCGATGACGAGATCCGCCGCACGATCCAGGTGCTGCAGCGGCGCACCAAGAACAATCCCGTGCTGATCGGCGAACCCGGCGTCGGCAAAACCGCCATCGTCGAGGGCCTCGCCCAGCGCATCATCAACGGCGAAGTCCCGGAGGGTCTGCGCAACAAGCGCATCCTGTCCCTCGACATGGGGGCCTTGATCGCCGGTGCGAAATTCCGCGGCGAGTTCGAGGAGCGCCTGAAGGCCGTGCTCAACGATCTGGCGAAGCAGGAAGGCCAGGTGATCCTGTTCATCGACGAATTGCACACCATGGTGGGCGCGGGCAAGGCGGAGGGCGCCATGGACGCGGGCAACATGCTGAAGCCCGCGCTGGCGCGCGGCGAACTGCACTGCGTCGGCGCGACCACGCTCGATGAATACCGCAAGTACATCGAAAAGGATGCGGCGCTCGAGCGGCGCTTTCAAAAGGTGCTGGTCGACGAACCGACCGTCGAGGACACCATCGCGATCCTGCGCGGACTGAAGGAGCGCTACGAGGTGCATCACGGCGTCGAGATCACCGATCCGGCCATCGTCGCGGCGGCCACCCTGTCGCATCGCTACATCGCCGACCGGCAGCTGCCCGACAAGGCGATCGATTTGATCGACGAGGCGGGTTCGCTGATCCGCATGGAAATCGACTCGAAGCCGGAGGCTCTCGACAAGCTCGACCGGCGCATCATCCAGCTGAAGATCGAGCGCGAGGCGCTCAAGAAGGAGACGGACGAGGCTTCGCGCAAGCGGCTCTCCACCCTCGAGGATGCGCTGAAGGCGCTCGAGAAGGAATACTCCGATCTCGAGGAAATCTGGAAGGCCGAGAAGGCGACGGTGCAGGGGGCGGCGCACATCAAGGAGGAACTGGAGCGCCTGCGCCAGGATCTCGATACGGCGCGGCGTGCGCAGGATCTGGCGCGCATGTCCGAACTGCAGTACGGACGCATTCCCGCGCTGGAACAGAGGCTGGCGACGGCGCTCGAGGTCGAGCACAAGCCCAATCAGCTGCTGCGCAACTCGGTGACCGACGTCGAGATCGCCGAGGTGGTGTCGAAATGGACCGGAATACCGGTGTCGCGCATGCTCGAAGGCGAACGCGACAAACTGCTGCGCATGGAGGAAGTGCTCGACAAACGGGTGGTCGGGCAGACCGAGGCCGTCAAGGCGGTGGCCGATGCCATCCGTCGTTCGCGCGCCGGCCTGGCCGATCCGAACCGCCCCAGCGGCTCGTTCATGTTCCTCGGGCCCACAGGCGTCGGCAAGACCGAACTGTGCAAGGCGCTTGCCGAGTTCATGTTCGACACCGAGGAATCGCTGGTGCGCATCGACATGTCCGAATTCATGGAGAAGCACTCGGTCGCGCGCTTGATCGGCGCCCCGCCGGGGTACGTGGGCTACGAGGAGGGCGGCTATTTGACCGAGGCGGTGCGCCGCCGGCCCTACTGCGTGATCCTGCTGGATGAAATCGAGAAGGCCCATCCCGACGTCTTCAACGTGCTGCTGCAGGTCCTGGACGATGGGCGCCTCACGGACGGCCAGGGCCGCACGGTCGATTTCCGCAACTGCGTGGTCATCATGACCTCGAATCTGGGCAGTCAGGTCATTCAGGAGATGGGCGGCGCCGCCGATTACGCCGCCATGAAGGCCGCCGTCATGCAGGTGGTGACGCAGCATTTCCGGCCGGAATTCATCAACCGGGTCGACGACATCGTGGTATTCCATTCGCTCGGCCGCGAGCAGATCCGCGCCATCGTGGACATCCAACTGGGCCGGCTGCGCCAGCGTCTCGCCGAACGCGACATCCAGCTGACGCTCGATCACGATGCCCGCGACAAACTGGGCGAGGCCGGTTTCGACACGGTGTACGGTGCCCGCCCGTTGAAGCGCGCGATCCAATCGCAGATCGAAAACCCCCTCGCGCAGCGGATTCTGCGCGGGGACTTCGTCGCCGGCGATCGGGTGGTCGCGAAACTGAAGCGGGATCAGCTGGTGTTCGAGAAGGAACGCCTGCATTGATTTATACTGGGACGGCCAGTCTTTAAGAGGAATTTCATGCCTTTCTACGAGTATCAGTGCAAGAGCTGCGGCCATACGATGGAGGCCATGCAGAAGGTCAATGATTCGCCATTGAAGAAGTGCCCGGATTGCGGCAAGTCCCAGCTGACGCGGCTCATGTCGGCGCCCGTCTTTCGCCTGAAAGGCGGCGGCTGGTACGAGACGGATTTCAAGGGCGAGCAGGACCGCAAGAAGAATCTCGCCGACCGACCCGAAGCGGACGCCGCGAAGGACGAGAAGAAGCCCGCGGCCGATGCCAAGGCGGCGGACGCCAAGACCGGGGATGCCGGCACGAAGGAGAAGGACGCGGCCAAGCCCGCCGAGAAGGCCGCCGACAAGCCGGCCGGGAAGGCTGCCGGGGAACCGGCGAAGAAGGCCTCCGGCAATGGGATTTCCAAGCGCGGCGCGCCGGCCGCGCCGGTCAGGTCCTTGGCTAAAAAGGCGGTCAAGAAGGCGCCCGCGAAGGCCAAACGCCGCTGAGGGGTGGCGGTCCGGCGCCGGCCCGCGGCCGGCCGGACGGCCATTAGGCCTTGCTCGCGCGGGTCCCAGGCCTTAGCATCGCGCGCTTTCACCTCAAGCAGTGCAGAAGCCCATGCGCACCCATTATTGCGGTCAGGTCGGCGAATCGTTGATCGGTCAGGTGGTCACCGTGGCCGGTTGGGCGCACCGGCGGCGCGATCACGGCGGCGTCATTTTCGTCGATCTGCGCGATCGCGAGGGCCTGCTGCAGATCGTGTTCGACCCGGACCGGGCCGAGGTCTTTGCGCTGGCCGAGCGGGTGCGCAACGAGTATGTGCTCGCGGTCACGGGTGTGGTGCGGGTGCGGCCGTCCGGCACGGCCAACGTGAACCTGAAGTCGGGCCAGGTGGAGCTGCTGGCCCAGGAACTGACGATCTTGAACCGCTCGGAGCCGCTGCCGTTTCAACTCGACGAGCACGTCAGCGAGGAAGTCCGTCTGCGCTTTCGCTACATCGATCTGCGCCGCGAGGAAATGCGCGAGCGATTGCTGCTGCGCCACCGCATCACCCGCGCCATGCGCCACTACCTCGATGATGCCGGCTTCGTCGACATCGAGACACCCATGCTGTCGAAGGCGACTCCGGAGGGCGCGCGGGATTACCTGGTGCCGAGCCGCACCCACGCGGGCAAGTTCTTCGCGTTGCCGCAATCCCCGCAGATCTACAAGCAGCTGTTGATGATCGCGGGGTTCGATCGGTACTACCAGATCGTGCGCTGTTTCCGCGACGAGGACCTGCGGGCCGACCGGCAGCCCGAGTTCACGCAGCTCGACATCGAGACGTCGTTCCTGGACCAGAACGCCATTCAGTCCCTGATGGAGGGCTTGGTGCGGCATCTGTTCAAGCAGGTGTTGAACGTCGACCTGCCGGATCCGCTGCCGCGCATGTCCTATGCCGAGGCGATGCGGCGCTACGGGTCTGACAAGCCGGATTTGCGGGTGCCGCTGGAATTGGTCGACGTGGCCGATCTGGTCAGGGGCTGCGATTTCAAGGTGTTTGCGGGTCCCGCGGCCGATCCGCGCGGCCGCGTGACGGCGCTGCGCGTCCCGCAGGGCGGCCGGCTGTCGCGCAAGGAGATCGACGATTACACGGCCTTCGTGGCGCGCTACGGCGCCAAGGGGCTCGCCTACGTCAAGGTCAACGAGACGTCGAAGGGACGCGACGGGCTGCAGTCGCCGATCTTGAAGTTCCTGAGCGATGGGGCGGTGGCGGGCATCCTCTCCCGCACGGGCGCCTGCGACGGCGATCTGATCTTCTTCGGCGCCGATTCCGGCAAGGTGGTGAGCGACGCCCTGGGTGCGCTGCGCCTGAAGGTGGGTCACGACCTCAAGCTCGTCGAGGCGGGGTGGCGTCCGCTGTGGGTGGTGGACTTCCCGATGTTCGAATACGACCCCGAGGCGAGGCGCTGGGCCGCCATGCATCATCCGTTCACCAGTCCGGTAGACCTGGATTACGCGGCGTTGGCGGCGAGTCCGGGAGAGGCGATCGCCAAGGCCTATGACATGGTCCTGAACGGCTCGGAGATCGGCGGCGGCTCGGTGCGCATTCACAATCAGGAACTGCAGTCGGTGGTGTTCGACCTCCTGGGTATTTCGCCGGAGGAGGCGCGCGTGAAATTCGGATTCTTGCTCGATGCCCTCAAATTCGGCGCCCCGCCGCACGGCGGAATCGCGTTCGGGCTGGATCGTCTCGCGATGCTGATGGCCGGCGCGGACAGCATCCGGGACGTCATCGCCTTCCCCAAAACCCAGACGGCGGCCGACCCGTTGATGGACGCTCCGACCGAGGTGAGCGAGGCGCAGCTCAAGGAATTGCACATCCGCGTGCGCGCGCCGCTCAAGGTCGAGTAGACGTTGGAGCAATTTCGGCGCCCGGAATCCGTGCTGATCGTGATCTACACCGCCGGCGGGGAGTTCCTGCTGCTCGAGCGCCGCCGGCCGCCCGGCTTCTGGCAGTCGGTGACGGGAAGCCTGGAGTGGGGCGAGATGGCCGACGCCGCGGCGCGGCGCGAAGTCGTCGAAGAAACCGGCATCACCCAGGGGATGCTGCGAAATCTGCAATGGACCCAGGTCTACGAAATCCTTCCGGCCTTCGGCAAGAAATATGCGCCGGGGGTCACGCGAAACCTCGAGCACGCCTTCGCATTGAAGCTGCTGCGGCAGGTGCCGGTCACCTTGAGTCCGACGGAGCACGTACAATATCGCTGGGTCCCGGCCGATGAGGCGCTCGCGACGGCCTCCTCCAGCACCAACCGCGCCGTGATCCAGCAGCTGCGGCATTAGCCCGGCCCTGCACCCGCCATGGACGCGGTCGTCGTCTACGTTCACGGACTGTGGTTGACGGGCAGCGAGGGCCTGCTCCTGCGGCGCCGGTTGTCGCGGCAGCTGGATTGCGACACGCGCGCGTTTCCCTATCCATCCGTCAATTCGAATCTCATCGACAACGCCGCCGCGCTCGAACGCTATCTGGCCGCGATCCGCACCGATACCCTGCATCTGGTCGCTCACAGCCTGGGCGGTCTGGTGATCCTCACGCTGTTCGACCTCCTTGGGCGCGCGGCGAGCGGGCTTTCTCCCGCCCCCGGGCGGGTGGTCCTGTTGGGGTCTCCGGTGCGCGGCAGCCTCTCGGCTCAACGCCTGGCGCGGCTGCCGTTCGGCAGGAGGATTCTGGGGAAAACCGCGGCCGATGGGCTGCTCGCGCCACGGACGCCCCGTTGGGAGGGCATGCGCGAACTCGGCGTCATCGCCGGCGATTCCGGGGTCGGGTTGGGCAGGCTGCTCGGGCGCATGGATGAGCCGAATGACGGTACGGTGTTGGTCGCGGAAACCGATCTGCCGGGCGCGACGCAGCAGGTGACGTTGCGCACGGGTCACAGCGGCCTGGTGCTTTCCGGGGCGGTGGCGCGCCAGACCGCCGCGTTTCTGCGCGAGGGGCGTTTCGCGCGGCCGCCTTAACCGTTTGCCCCGTCGTCCAGGCTCTTCAGTCGATAGATCAGGTCGAGCGCCTCGCGCGGACTCACGGCATTCGGATCGACGGCGCGCAGAGCCTTCAGAACCGCAGAACCGGCGGCCGGCGATCCGGCGGCCGGCGCACCGGCGGCCGGCGGCGGTGCGAACAGCGGCAGCTCCGCTTGCGGCGAGGCGGAGGTGCGCAACGCATCCCGTTCGCGCTCCAGTTCGGTCAGGTAGCGGCGCGCCTGCGCGGTGACGGATTTTGGAATGCCCGCAAGGGCGGCCACCTGCAGGCCGTAGCTCTGATTGGCAGGGCCGTCCTTCACGCTGTGCAGGAACACCAGGCGATCGCCGTGTTCGACGGCCTCGACGTGCACGTTGACCACGCCCGGCGCCTCCGAGGCCAGGCTCGTGAGCTCGAAGTAATGCGTGGCGAACAGGGTGAAGGCGCGCAGCTTGGCGGCGATGAACGCGGCGCATGCCCACGCGAGCGACAGGCCGTCGAAGGTGCTGGTGCCCCGGCCGACCTCATCCATCAACACCAGACTCGAGCCGGTGGCGTTGTTCAGAATATTGGCCGTCTCGGTCATTTCGAGCATGAACGTGGAGCGACCGCCGGCGAGATCGTCGGAGGCGCCGATGCGCGTGAATATGCGGTCCAGCGGCCCCAACACCGCCCGCTTGGCGGGAACGAAGCAGCCGATGTGAGCCAGGATGACGATGAGCGCCGTCTGGCGCATGTACGTGCTCTTGCCACCCATGTTCGGGCCTGTGATGATGAGCATGCGCCGGCCGTCGTCGAAACTCAGGTCGTTCGGGATGAACGGCTCCCGGCTGGCGCGTTCGACCACCGGATGGCGGCCCTGGCGGATGAGCAGCATCGGATGCTCCACCAGTTCGGGCTCGGCGCAGTCTAGCGCCGTGGCGCGCTCCGCGAAGCACGTGAGCACGTCGAGTTGCGCGACGGCGGCGGTGGTTCGCTGCAGCGCGGACAGCCGCCCGGTGAGCCTATCCAGCAGGGCTTCGTACAACTCCTTCTCGCGGGCCAGCGCCCGGTCGCGGGCGCCCAGCACCTTGTCCTCGAAGGACTTGAGTTCCGGTGTGATGAAGCGCTCGGCGGATTTCACGGTCTGGCGGCGCAGGTAGTCCGCGGGCACTCGATCGGCCTGGCCGCGACTGACCTCGATGAAAAATCCCTGCACCCGATTGAACCCGAGTTTCAGGCTCGAAAGTCCCGTGCGCTCGCGTTCGCGGCGCTCGAGATCGAGCAGGAACTGTTCCGTGTGGGTGCCGAGCAGGCGCAGCTCATCGAGATCCGTGTCGTAGCCCGGCGCCACGACGCCGCCGTCGCGCAGGAAGTGCGGCGGCGCCTCGGCGATCGCGCGCACGAGGAGCGCATGTTCCTCGCGATGGTCGTCCAACTCCCCGAAGAGCCGTTGCAGCAGAGGCGAGGGGGTTTTGGCGAGCAGCCCTTGCAGGGACTCATGCAGCGCGGGCAGCGCGCCGAGAGCGGAGCGCAATTGCGTCAGATCGCGCGGACGCGCGGAACGCAGCGCCACCCGGGCCAGGATCCGCTCGAGGTCGCCGATCGACCGCAGCCGCTCCGCGACGACGCCATGCCGCGCATCCTCCACGAGAGCCGCGACCGCCTGATAGCGCAGCCGCAGCAGCCCATGGTCGCGCAGCGGCCGATGCAACCAGCGGCGCAGCAGCCGGCCGCCCATGGGCGTCGCGGTGCGGTCGAACACGCCCGCCAGCGTGAGCTCGGGCCGGCCGGCAAGACTTTCGTCGAGTTCCAGGTTGCGACGCGTGGCCGGGTCCATGACGAGCGCCGCGTCGCGTTCCTCCGTGGTGATCGAGAGCAGGTGCGGCAGGGCGGACTTCTGGGTTTCTCGCACATAGGCGAGCAGCGCGCCCGCCGCCGCGATGGCGGCCGGCTTGTCGGCGCACCCGAACCCCGCGAGATCGTGGGTGCGAAATTGCTCCGTGAGCGCACGGGTTGCCGATTCGAGGTCGAAGTGCCAGGGTGCCCGTAGGCGCCAATGCCGATCCGGGCTGCCGGCCGCGTCGCCCAACCCCGGCTGCGCGCCGTCCGGAATCAGGATCTCCGCCGGCCGCAGACGCTCGATCTCCGTCTCGAGGGCGCCCAGGTCGGGCAAGTCCATGACGCTGAAGCGCCCGGCCGATAGGTCGAGCCAGGCGAGGCCGAAGCGGCCGTCGAGCGCGCAGAGGCTGGCGAGCACGTTGTCGCGCCGCTCCTCCAACAGCGCCTCGTCGGTGACGGTGCCCGGCGTGACGATGCGCACGACTTCCCGCTCCATCGGTCCCTTGCCCTTGCCGGGTTCGCCCCGCTGCTCGCAAATCGCCACCGACTCGCCCTTGCGAACCAGTTTTGCGAGATAGGCATCGAGGGTGACCGCGGGCACTCCCGCCATCGGAATGGGCGCCCCGGCCGACGCGCCGCGCTGGGTCAGGGCGATATCGAGGAGTTGGGCCGCGCGGCGCGCATCGTCGTAGAACATCTCGTAAAAGTCGCCCATGCGATAGAACAACAACGCGTCGGGATGCTGTGCCTTGATGCGCAGGTACTGCTGCATCATGGGGGTGTGGTCGGGCGACGGCGCGGCGGGACTCGCAGTCGATTCCAATTTTCCGGATCTCACTTGGCTAAAAACGGTGGGCCAGGCACGACGGGTGATACATCCCGCATGGAGGCAGATGTAACACGTTCACTCGTCGCCTGCAGGCGGCACGACGACGTGCTCGGTCGGCAGGCCCGCCCGATATCGTTCCAGTATCGTTGCATAGGCGGCCTCCAGATGCCCGGTGAATGATCGCGTGTCGAACAAGGGATTCCCGGCGCGATTGTGCGATATTTTGCGTCTGATCGCCGCCAGCCGCGAAGGGTCCTCGGCCAAGCGAACGGCCATGTCCTCGTACTGTGCGGGAGTCGACGTGATGAGTTCCGGCAGGCCGATGGCTTGCAGCAGGCTCGCCGCCATTCTGCCCGCAAATGTCGTCCCCGCAAGCGTCAATACGGGCAATCCGACCCACAACGCATCGCTGGCGGTGGTGCCGGCGTTGTAGGGGCGTGTATCCAGGAACAGGTCGGCCACGCGGTACCGCGCCATATATTCCGGCGCGGGCAGTTGCTTCGCGAACCGCAGCCGGTCTGCCGCCATTCCGCGCTTCATGGCCTCCTTCTTGAGATTGCCCGCCGCCGCTTTGCTCTCGGCGAACAGAAACAGGACGCTGCCCGGTACCCTGGCCAGAATCCGCATCCAGGCGTCCATGGTGCTCGGGGTGATCTTGTAGCTGGTATTGAAGCAACAAAACACGAAGCCAACCGACGGTAGACCGAGTTCCTCCCGGGTGAACATGCGCTCCGCCACGCGTCGTTTGGAGTCGTTGGCTTGAAAGCTCGGAAGGTAAATGATCTTCTCCGAGTAGTGCGTTTGGTCGTCCGGCGGGACGAGTGTCGCGTCCGCGATCAGGTAATCCATGTAGGGGGCACCCGTCGTTCCAGGGTACCCCAGATAACTGACCTGCAGGGGTGCGGCGCGCAGGGCGAAAATATTCTGCCGGCTGCCGTGCGTATGCCCGCCGAGGTCGATGGCGATGTCGACGTTCGAGCGTCGGGCCAGCGAAGCGACGTCCATATCGGACATTCCGTGGACGTCGAGGAACCGGTCGAACCCTCGCTCGAGCCGGCTCCTCAGATCGTCCTGCGTTGCGGGGCCCCAGGAAAAGGCGATCACCTCGAAGCGGGAGCGATCGTGGTTCTCGATCAGTTCCGCGAGTAGGCGGGACACCGGGTGTTCGCGAAAATCCGCCGAAAAATACCCGATACGCGTCTTTCCGTGCGACCCGCGCCCCCCCAACGTCCCGGGCAACGGGTTCGCGGGACACGTCTCTCGCACCCAAATCTCCGCGGCCCTTCTCTGCGTGCGCGGAGAATCCGAAAAAGCCAGGCAGCTGAACGGATGCGATGCGGCTTCACCGCGTTCGATCGCTTCTTCAACTAGGGCAACCTCCGCGTCGAAGCCGTCCCAGTCGCAGGTATGCATTCTGGCCTCGAGGTGGGCCCCGGGAAGGAATTTGATGTCCTGGGCGAGGGTGGCCGCCCTCTTGTAATCGGCCGCCGCGGCGTCGAACCGTTTGGCGAGGCGCAGTGCGGATGCGCGGTTGAAATAGGTCGCCGCGTAGCCGGGCTGGAGCTCGATGGCCCGGTCGTAGCTGGCCAACGCCGCATCGATTTCGTTCAGGTCGCAAAGCACGATGCCGCGGTTGGAGCAAGCCTCGGCAAAATCGGGTTTGATGGCGAGCGCCCGGTCATAGCTGGCGAGCGCCGCCTGGAGCCGGTTGAGTGCCTTCAGGGCATTGCCGCGGTACAAATGACACAGGGCGTCGTTCGGCTGAATGGCAATCATCCTGTCAAAGCTGGCGAGCGCCGCGTCGAAATGCCCCAACTGTTGAAGCGCGACTCCACGGTTGAAGAGGGCCTGGATGAAGCCCGGGTTGATCTCGATGGCCTGATCGAAACTTGCGAGAGCCTCATCCAGTCGGCCCAGTTCCTTCAGGGCCAGGCCCCGGTTGCAGTACGGTGCCGGATTGTTCGGCTCGACCGCAAGTGCCCTTTCGAAGTATTGGACCGCTCGTGGCAGGTCGTTCAACTGGCCTGACAGCACGCCCAGCAGATTGAGCGCCTCGAAATGGTCGGGCCGTTTGCCCAGGACTTCGAGATAAAGCTCACGAGCTGGAAGGAGCTGCCCTTGCTGATGCAGGGATCGTGCCCGATCCCATATGTCCGCCAACCCTGTCAACGCCGACTTGGTCATCGTGCCCTACTGTTGAACTCGTGAAAATTCGATGCCCCCCGGCGCATGCGACGCTTGGGATCAGGCTGTCAGGCAAACGCCTTCCGCAAATCCGCGGTGATCCGCCCGAATACTTCGTGCCAGGCCCCGATCGCCGGTTGCCGATACAATCGGGCGGTTTCGTACCACGGACTGTCCTCCCTGTCGAGCAGCCATCGCCAGTCGGGATTGTAGGCCAGCATGATCCAGGTCGGCCTTCCAAGAGCCCCGCACAGGTGGGCGACGCTCGTGTCGACGCTGATGACCAGATCGAGGGATTCACACAACGCGGCCGTGTCACCGAAATTCTGCAGTTCGTCGTCAAACCTGCCGATCCACGAATTTCCCGCGAGGAATGCCTGGTCCGCGGGCCGGATCTCCTTCTGCACGCAGATGTACTGAAACTCCCGCGGCAGGGTGCCGGCCCAGTCGGCCAGCGGAACGCTGCGGCGGTGATCGTTGCCGTGCCTCGGGTTGCCGCTCCAGGCCAGTCCGATGCGTGGGCCGACCCGATTTTCCAATCGTCCACGCCACCGGGCCACTTGCGCCGTATCGCCGCACAAATAGCCCGATGCGGCGGGTATCGTGCCGAGGGTGGTATTGAGGGCCAACGGCAGGCTCATGAGCGGGCAGCGGTAGTCGATGTCGGGCGGCAGGCTGCCGGCGACGACCACCCGGGACACACCCTCAAGGCCCGCCAACAGACTCGCCAGGGGTGCCTGCACCTCGAGAATCACGGTGGCGCCCAAGGCCGCGACGGATTTTACGAAGCGGCAAAACTGCAGCGTGTCGCCCAGGCCCTGTTCGCAGTACAGCAGTACCGTCTTGCCGGCCGGCGACTCGGCGCCAAGCCAAAGGGGCTGTGTACGAGCCTGCTCCTCGTTCAGCGACAAGCGCTCGGCATTCTTCCAGCGCCACTCGTGCTGCATCCAGCCGCCTGCATAGTCCCCGCACAACAGCAGCGCCAGGGACATGTTGTACTGTGCCTCGGCAAATTGAGGTTGTAGCGCGACCGCCCGGCTGAAGCTGGATATGGCCTCCATCGGTTGCTTGACTTCCATCAGCACGCGGCCGCGCTCGCAATGGGCCGCGGCGTAACCGGGGTCCAGGGCGATGGCGCGGTCGTAGCTCGCCAGTGCTTCGTCCCACCGGCAACTCGCGGCAAGCAGATTGCCCCGATTGAAATGCCCCGCCGCATGACCGGGCATGATCGTGATGGACCGATCGTAGCTGGCGAGCGCGTCCGCCCATCGCCCGAGCTCCTGCAGCACGGCGCCGCGGTTGGAGTGGGCTTCCGCGTAGTCCGCCTTGGCGGCAATGGCACGATCGTAACCGGCCAGGGCCGATTCCAATTCCTTCAGGCCCTTGAGCACGCCCGCACGGTTGAAATGCGCCTGGTGCAATTGCGGATTAATCGCTATCGCCCGGTCGTAACTGGCGAGCGCGGCCCGGGCTTGGTGGGTGTGTTCGAGCAAGACGCCCCGATTGTAGTGAGCCTCGCACAGGTCCGGCTTCAGCGTGACGGCTTGCGCATAGCTGGCGGATGCCGCGTCCAGCCGACGTAGTGCCCGTAGGACGTTGCCGCGATGAAACCAAGTCCCGGCCTGCCGTGGATCGAGCTCGAGCGCCCGATCGTAACTGGCGAGCGCGCCATCCCATCGGGAAAGAGTCTGCAGCAGGGAGCCGCGATTGGTATGAGCGTGCGCATCAGCGGAATCCAGCGCGATCGCACGGTCGTAGCTTGCGAGCGCAGCCTCGTAACGCGACAGACTCTGCAGAATGACACCCCGATTGCACCACGCGTACCCAAAATCGGGATCGTACCGGACCGCCGCGTCGTAACTCGCGAGCGCTGCGTCGAACCGTCCGAGATCCTTCAGCGCGTTGCCGCGCTTGTAATGAGCTTCGGCGTGATCCGGCCGCAGCGCGATGACCTTGTCATAAATCGGTATGGCGCGCACGAAATCCCCCGACGCATAGGCGACTGTCGCCTGCGCAACCAATTCCTTCACCGTCGGCGACGCGGCAGGCGCCGGGCGTTTCGATCGGAAGGGATTTCTGAACAGTCGTGCCATTCAGGACTGTGCCGCCGCGCGATCCGGGAAATTGCACGCGAGCCCGGCGACTGCGGCGGTGAGGTGTGTTTCCAGGGCGCGCACGGTGGACAGGTCGTGAAAGAGCCCATGGCGTCGCTCGATGATGAGCCGACGCAATTGGCCCAGTCGGTGGGGGTCTCCCGCCAGCTCCACCGCCTTGTGGACGAAGTCCTCCTGCGTGGTTGCGACGAGTTCGGGTAGTTCGAGTTTGCGCATGATGGCGCTCGCCAGCCGGCCGCGCATGAACTCCCCTTCGAACGCCAACACCGGTAAATCACACTCGATCGCCTGCAGCGCGGTGTTGAATCCGGAAAAGCCGATCGTATCCAACAGCAGCGCGGATTGGCGCATCAGTCCGAAGAATCGCGATCTGTCGAGATTGGGGATCAAGCTCACGTGGGTGTCGAACTCGACGGCGGCTTTCGCGAAGGCGGCACGCAAGCGGTTTTCCAGAATCTGGTCCATGGTGGGGCTGCGGCTGCGAAAAAATACCAACCGCCCTCCACTGCGCCAGCGTAGGAACTTCTTCTTCAGCTGCGAGGCGATGGCCACCCAGACGTCGTCATGGAGCGGCGAATACTTGAAGGGGGCGCCCGGACACAGCAACAGCGGCTCGCCGCGTGGGAGATTCAACGATCCACGCCGGACCGGCATGATCGCGGGCGCCAACGGCTCCACGTAGACACCCAAGTGGGGCAGTTTCACGAGCTTTTCGCGATAGTTTTCCGTCGCATTGGCCGGTTCCAGGGCGTCGGCCGAGATGTAGAGATCCATGGTCGGCAAACCCGTGGTTTCAGGATGTCCCCACGTCGCGGCCTGCAGCGGGGCGAGGCGCAGCGCCGCCAACTGCAATGTCATGGGGTCCATGCCGATTTCGGGGTAGACGAGGACGTCCAATTCCGAGTCCTTGATCGCCTGAACCCAGGCGGTCAGCGTGGTGGGTTCGTCCACGAAGTGCGTCGCCATGCTTCGTGCAGCGTCTGTCTGCAGATCGGCCGTGTTTTTCAATTGGAACAGATGGATTTCGAATCGAGCCCGATCGATGTGGTTGACCCAACCCTTGGTGATCGCGTTCCAGACCGAGTGATCGCTGATGTGCGCCGAGGCAAATCCGATCCGCAGCCTCCTGCCCGCCGGGGAGGATCCGGTGGGAATACGGGGTCGGTCGGTCGTCGCCTCCGCGGGGATGGCCGGCAAGGTTGCCATCCAGGTGGCGCAAAGCTCCCCGTAGCGGGTGAGCAGCTCCCGGTTGTTGAAGGGCTGGTACGCCAGGTAAAAGGGTTGACAGACGCCGACGGCCCCGAAGGGCTCATGGATCGCCACCGTATCCTGATACCAGGTCTTCACCTCATCCATCGCCCGCGAAAAGTTGACCCGCGACTCGGTGACTTCGGCTCCGGTCTTGCAGATGGCCTTCAACTGGGCGATCACGGTCGCCCACCGGATGACCAGGTTCTTCTCATCGGTCCTGGCGGCGCGTTGCAGTTGCACCACCGCCTCGTCCTGCAGTCCGCAGGCCAACAGGGCATTGGCGTAGGCGGCGAGCAGCTGTGGCGAGGGATTCTTGACCTGGACCGCCCGTCGATAGCTGTCGACGGCATCGGCCAGGCGACCTTGATCGAACTGCGCTGCGGCCAACGCGCCGAGAGCGGTCGGGGAGTCGGGTCCCAGCGATACGGCAGTGTCTGCACACTCGCGGGCCCGCGACGTTTCGCCGATGGCGTTCAATGCCACCGATAGATTCGCCCAGCCTTCGGCATTATCGGGCTGCACCTGGGTGGCCTTGTCGAAAATCTCGACCGCCTCGCGCACCTCCCCGTGCTTGATGAGACAGCCCCCCAATAAGTTGCACACGGTCAGTGAATTCGGATCAGCCAGATAGGCGCGTCGCAGCAGGGGGATGGCGTCACCGTATCGGCCCAGGTTGTGGAGCGCACTGGCGGCATTGGTGATCGCGATCGAGGAGTCGGGTTGCAGTTGCAGCGCCCGTTCGAACCACCGCAATGCCGGCTCCAATCGTCCGGCCCGCAGGTAACTCGTGCCCAAATTGCCGAGGGCCGCCACGTCGTCGGGATTCCGGGTCAGGGCGCGTTGGATCAAGTCTTGCGCAGCGTCGAGATCCCCCCGCTGGAGTGCGATGACGCCGAGCAGATGCATGGCATCGAAATTGTCCGGCCAGCGCGACTGTATCTCGGAATACGCTGCCGATGCCTCGTCGAGGCGACCGTCCCGCTGCAAGGAGGCCCCGCGTTCCAGCAGGGAATCCAGGGAGCCGGCGGGGCTGCCGCCAAGCGGTGCCTCACCAACCATCGAATCCGGTCCGACCAGGCATCTCAGCGGGCGGCTTTGCCGTAGGCCGCCTGAATCCTTCTCAACAAATCGAGGGAAAATGATTGCACGAAAGGCTTCGGATAGCCGTGGGCGTCCATGCCCTCGCGCACGCGCGCCGCCAGGCGCGCCTTCTTGTAGATGTTCAAGCGGCTGGACTTGCAGAAGATCAGGGTCTGCTGATCGATCTGCTTGTTGAGCGCCTCGGCCCGTTGGGCGATGTTTTTCGCCGACGGATCGCGTCCGGCCGGCAGGGCCTTCTTGACTTCGCCGACGACCCAGTCGGAAAACCTGTCAACCTCGGCGGTATCGAAGAATTTGCCGAACACTGCGGTGAGCCCTCAACCGGTTGAGATGGACCGAGAAATCGTCGATATGACAGCGCGTCAGGATAATTGTTCGCAACAGTAATACTGTGATGCAGCCACGCATTTCACGCGAATCCTGCGGTTCGGCGCGAGTGTAGCGCATTTGCACCCAACATCAACCCGTGGACAAAGGGCCGATGAGCCGTGCGGCGATCGGTTCGTCACGGCCGGCGTCGACGCCCGAGGGGATGATATGCGAGTGGCGGTATTCAAGGCATTGGGTCAGCCCTCGGTCCTGGAGGAGGTGCCGGATCCGGTGCTGGGGCATGAGTTCGCGGGGCACGGTCGTGCTGCTCGGGCTGTGCACGGCGGCCGACGTGATCGACGGGTCAGCCCCCGGACTGCGGACGGGCCGGGTGGATGAAGCGCCAGGGGTCGGCCTCCGAGCCGGTTTCCACCGGAATTTCAATCAGCCACGGGGCGTCGGACGCGATCGCCGTCTCGAGGACGTCGCGCAGTTTCCCGGGCGTCGACACGCGCGCGCTGCGCACGTCAAACGCGCCGGCGAGCTGCACGAAGTCGGGATTGCGGAGTCTGGCGGCCGTGACCCGGCCGCCGAAGGACTGGAGTTGGTCGCGCAGCACGTTGCCATATGCGCCGTTGTTGAAGACCAGGACGACGACGTTGATGCCGAATTGCGCGGCCGTGGCGAGCTCCTGCACCCCGAACATGAAGCCGCCATCGCCGCAGATCGCGACGACGGGTCGGTCGGGGAACGCGACCTTCGCGCCGAGCGCGGTGGGAAAGCCCGATCCGAGATTGCCCTGATAGCCCGACGTCAGGAACGTGCGGGGTTCGTAGACGGGGTAGCCGTACCAGGACGCGAAGCCCACCTGGGACAACTCGTCGGTGACGATGCCCGCGGGGGGCATCACGTCGCGCAGCGCCTGTAGATAGGCCATTTGCGGCTGGATGTCGCGCATTTGGGCGGTCGCGAGCATCCGCGCTGCGCGGATCGCCGGCAGGCGGTCGCGGATGGTGCCGTCGAGGCGCAGGACGGCGCCGTACAGCGCGGGCACGGCGGCCAGGGCGTCGGCGACGAGGGCCACGTCCGGCGGGGATCGGCGCATTTCGACCGGATCGATGTCGATGCGAATGGTCTGCTGTCCGGCGGGCCGGTAGGGCCAGCGCCAGCGGGGCACTTCCAGGCGGGTGCCGATACCGATGACGAGGTCGGTGTCCGGCCAGAGTGGATAGGCCTCCGCGATGGTCAGGCCGAGCTCATGCGCGTTGCTGACGATGCCGCGTCCGCTGCGGAAGGCCACGACCGGCGCCTGCAGCCGCTCGGCCAGCCGGTGAATGGCGTCGCGGGCGTGGACGGCGCCGCTGCCGACGAAAATCATCGGTGCGCGAGAGCGGGCAATCAGTCGTGCGGCCGCATCGATACGTTCATGGTCGAGCGGCGGCGGCGCCAGCGTCGGCAGCGTGGTCATCCCGCCCATTTCGGCCGATTGGGAGAAGGCATCCCAGGGCATCTCGATTGCGGCGGGTCCCTGGCGTCCCGACCGCATGGCGCGAAACGCCTCCGCCACCGCGGCGGCGGCAAGCCCCGGATGCTCGACCCGGGAGGCGTGCTTGTACACCGTGCGCAGCATCGCGAGCTGGTCGGGCATTTCGTGCAGGTGTCCCGATCCGCGGTCGAGAAAGGCGCTCGGCACCTGGCCCGTGAGGCACAGCACCGGTTCATTGCAGCCCAGGGCGGTGAGGGCGGCCGCGCCGGCATTGAGGACGCCGGGTCCGGGCACCACCGAAAACACCGACGGCTTGCCGGTGGCCCGCGCATAGCCGAAGGCCATGTAACCGCAGGCCTGTTCGTGGCGCGCACCGATCACCCGGAGGCCCGCCCGATGCATGGCGTCGAACAGGCCGTAGGTCTGCGCGCCGGGCAGTCCGAAGACCGTGTCGATCCCGTGTGCGCACAAAGCGGCGACCAGGGCGTCGCCGCCAGTTCCAATGGACATTCTGCATTCCTCTCGTTGGGGAGCGTATCCGCACGCCGAAGGATAGCGGAGCGCCGCGGACGAGCGTGATAAATTACCCGGCGTGAAAATCACAGATCGCGATCTCGGGCGGCTTGCAGCGCGGGTCGGAAATCGGTTGCTCGACGGCGAACGCCGGATGGTGACGGCAGAGTCTTGCACGGGGGGCTGGATCGCCAAGGCCCTGACCGACATCGACGGCAGTTCCCGGTGGTTTACCGAGGGCTTCGTCACCTACAGCAATGAGGCCAAAACCCGCGCTTTGGGCGTGCCGCGATCCGTGTTGGCCCGGGTGGGCGCCGTGAGCGAGCCCGTTGCCCGTGCGATGGCGCTGGGCGCGCTGCGGCGCGCGCGCGTGCAGGTGGCGGTCGCGGTCACCGGCATCGCCGGCCCCGCGGGAGCCGTGCCGGGCAAACCCGTGGGGACGGTGTGGATCGCGTGGGCATCGCGGCGCGGACGCCGGGTTTCCGTGACCACCGCACTCAAACACTTCAGAGGCGATCGCGAGACGGTGCGCCGGAAAACCGTGCGCAGCGCCCTGGCCGGACTCCTGGGTCAATGACCGGGGGCGGCGATCCGGATCCTGCCGGCGTGCGAATGTTTTTCGCGGCGGTGCCCGCGCTCGCGGACCTCGAGGGCTTCGACGCGGCCGCGCGGGGTTTGCTACTTGCACCGCCGGCCCGACGCGTCGCAGCGCGCAACCATCATTTGACGCTGGCGTTCGTCGGAGGAGTTTCGGCCGCGCAGGTGGAGGACCTCAGATCCATCGGCCGCGGCCAGCGAGCGCAGGGATTTGCATTGCGCTTCGACGCCTATGAGTATTGGCCCAAGCCCGAAGTGATCGTGGCGGCCGCGCGTGCCATTCCCGACGCGTTGGATCTCCTCTGGCAGCGATTGCACCGCGATCTCGCCGTTCATGGATGGGCCCTCGATCCGAAGCGCCTGCGCCCTCATGTGACTCTCGCGAGGAAGGTATCGCAAGCGCCTGTGTTGCAAGCGATGTCTCCGTTCGAGTGGCGGATCCGGTCATTTAGTCTCATGCGCTCCGACACCGGCGCGGCGGAGTCCGCGTATACAGTAGTCGACACCTGGCCACTACTGTATGACGCTGAAAAACTATAGATAACTCCGTGATTTCGGTTCATATGATATGAGCGGAGGGCGCTGGATATGAAATAATGGGGCCACACTTTGTTGAGGACTCCCCATGGAAGATAATCGCAAGAAGGCCCTCGCCGCCGCGCTGAGCCAGATCGAAAAACAGTTTGGAAAAGGGTCGGTGATGCGCCTCGGCGACGCAGGCGCCACGTACGAGGTCGAGTCCATTCCGACCGGCTCTCTGGGCCTCGACATCGCGCTCGGCGTCGGCGGCATTCCGCGCGGCCGCGTGATCGAGATCTTCGGGCCCGAATCGTCGGGAAAGACGACGCTGACGCTGGCGATCATCGCTTCGGCGCAACGCAACGGCGGCACCGCGGCATTCGTGGATGCAGAACACGCTCTCGATCCGGTGTATGCCGAAAAACTCGGAGTCAAGGTCAACGACCTGTTGGTGTCGCAACCCGACACGGGTGAACAGGCCTTAGAGATCACCGACATGCTGGTGCGTTCGGGCGCCGTCGACGTGGTGGTCGTGGATTCCGTCGCGGCGCTCACGCCGAAGGCGGAGATCGAGGGTGAAATGGGCGATTCGCACATGGGCCTTCAGGCCCGTCTGATGTCCCAGGCGCTGCGCAAGCTGACCGGCAACATCAAGCGCTCCAACACCATCGTGATATTCATCAACCAAATCCGCATGAAGATCGGCGTGATGTTCGGCAATCCCGAAACCACCACGGGCGGGAACGCGCTCAAGTTCTATTCCTCGGTGCGCATGGACATCCGACGCATCGGCGCGATCAAGAACGGCGAGGAGGTGGTGGGCTCGATGACCCGCGTCAAGGTGGTCAAGAACAAGGTGGCGCCCCCGTTCCGCGAAACCGAATTCGAGATCATGTACGGCACGGGCATCTCCAAGGAGGGCGAACTCATCGAGTTGGGCGTGCTGCACAACATGGTGGAAAAATCCGGGTCCTGGTACAGCTACAAGGGTGAGCGGATCGGCCAGGGCAAGGACAATGCGCGCACCTTCCTGCAACAGCACCCCGAGATCTCGCAAGATCTCGAGGCGCAGATTCGCGCCAAGCTGATCCCCGAGAAGGCGACCATGAATCGCGGTGGCGACGTCAAAGAGGCGTGATGCCCTGGCGCGATCGGAGATAGATCCGCTGGATTCGCGCGCCGCCCGTGTGGCGGCGCTCGACGCCCTGGCACGCCGCGACCGGGCTTCGTGCGATCTCGAGCGCAAACTGCTCGACAAGGGGTACGATCCGGCCGTGGTTGGCGCGGTCATCCAGCGGTTGTGCGCCGAGAAGCTCCTCGATGACCGCCGCTTCCTGGAGAATTTCGTGGGTTTCCACGCCGCACGGGGCCAGGGGCCGGTGCGGGTGCGGGCGGAACTGCGGAAATTGGGGTTGCAGGGCGACCTGGTGGAGGACGGAATCAACAACTTCACCGGCTGGCTCGACCAAGCGATGCGGGCGCGTGAAAAGAAGTTTGGCACGCCGCTACCGACCGATTACGCTGGCCGCCAGCGGCAGGCCCGGTTCCTCGCCTATCGAGGGTTCTCCGGCGCCCAAATCCGCATGACCTTGGGCCTGGACATTGACATTGACGCAGACGCAGAAAACCTATGAAACGTGAGTTGCGATTGAGAATGATGACGAGTTCGGAAATCCGGGCGAGTTTCCTCGAATTCTTCCGGAAGAACGGCCACGCGGTCGTTCCCTCGAGTCCGCTGGTGCCCGGCAACGATCCCACGCTGCTGTTCACGAATGCCGGCATGGTGCAATTCAAGGACGTGTTCCTGGGCAAGGAATCCCGCGACTATTCGCGGGCCGCGACCTCGCAGCGCTGCGTGCGTGCCGGCGGGAAACACAATGATCTCGAGAACGTCGGCTACACCGCCCGACACCACACGTTTTTCGAGATGCTCGGCAACTTCAGCTTCGGCGACTATTTCAAGCGGGAGGCGATTCATTTCGCCTGGAACTTCGTCACCGGCACGCTCGGCATCCCGAAGGACCGATTGTGGGTCACGGTATTCAAGGACGACGACGAGGCCACGCGCATCTGGACGGAGGAGATCGGCATCGACCCGACGCGCTGCACCCGGATGGGCGAGAAATCGAATTTCTGGTCGATGGGCGAGACCGGTCCCTGCGGTCCGTGCACGGAGATCTTCTACGACCACGGCCCGGAGATCGTCGGCGGGCCTCCGGGGACCCCCGATGAGGACGGCGACCGGTACGTGGAGATCTGGAACCTCGTGTTCATGCAATACGATCGCTCCTCCGATGGCGTGCTCGTCCCACTGCCCAAGCCGTCGGTCGACACGGGAATGGGCTTGGAGCGTGTGGCCGCCGTGATGCAGGGAGTGCACAGCAACTACGACATCGACTTGTTCAAATCGTTGATCCAGGCGGCGGCCGACATCACCGGTACCGTGGACCTCGAGTCGTCGAGCCTGCGTGTGATTGCCGACCACATCCGTGCCTGTGCGTTCCTGATTATCGACGGGGTCGTGCCATCCAACGAAGGCCGCGGCTATGTACTGCGGCGCATCATTCGTCGCGCGATTCGTCACGGCTACAAGTTGGGCCAGACACAGCCGTTTTTCCATAAGCTGGTGCCGGCGCTCGTCCGGGAGATGGGGTCGTACTACGGCGAACTCGTCACCGGCGAGGCGCGCGCCGTGCAGGTGCTCGCCCAGGAGGAGGCCCGCTTTGCGGAAACGCTGGCGACGGGCATGGCCCTGCTCGACGCGGAGGCGGCGAAGCTCGAATCAACGGTGATTCCCGGGGAGACGGTCTTCCGACTCTACGATACGTATGGCTTTCCCCTCGATCTGACGGCGGACGTTGCACGCGAGCGCGGGTTGACCATCGACCAGGCGGGATTCGACGCCGCGATGCAGGCGCAGCGGGGCCGCGCCCGCGCCGCCAGCAAGTTCGGCAGCGATCTTCGGGAGTCGCTCAAACTGCCAGGCAAGACGGAGTTCTCGGGCTACGAGCGGTTGTCCGGCCTGGGGCGCATCACCGCGCTGATCGTCGACGGCGCCGTGGTCGATTCCCTGCAGGCGGGCCAGCAAGGCCAGGTGGTGCTCGATCACACCCCCTTCTATGCCGAGAGCGGCGGACAGGTGGGCGATGCGGGCCTGCTCATCGATCGGGATGCCCGCTTCGACGTCAAGGACACGCGCAAGATCGGCGCATCC
>JBBIKV010000022.1:51211-53066 GCA_037445285.1 Nevskiaceae bacterium
TCGCCCACGTGGGGGTGCTCGAATCGGGGCGATTGCACGTCGGCGACGTACTCGAGGCGAAGGTCGATGCCGGGCGCCGAACGGCGGTCGCGCTCAATCATTCCGCCACGCATCTCCTGCATGCGGCCTTGAGGCGGTTGCTGGGGACGCACGTGCAGCAGAAAGGCTCCCTCGTGGCGCCCGAACGGCTGCGCTTCGATTTTTCCCACACTCAGCCCGTCACCCCGGATGAACTGCATCGCATCGAGGAACTCGTCAATATGACGATCCGGCAGAACGCACCCGCCGAAACTCGGGTGATGTCGTTGGATGAAGCGGTCGCGGCGGGCGCCATGTCCCTGTTCGGTGAAAAGTACGAGAACGACGTGCGGGTGCTGTCGATCGGCGACTTTTCCATGGAACTTTGCGGCGGCACTCACGTCCACCGGGCGGGAGACATCGGCTTGTTCAAGATCGTCGGCGAGTCCGGGGTCGCCGCCGGCGTGCGGCGCATCGAGGCGGTCACCGGCCAGGCGGCGTTCGAGTGGGTGGTGCGCACGGATCAAACCTTGCGTGATGTCGCGGCGCTTTTGCGCGGCAGCCGCGACGACGTCGACGACAAGGTCCGGGAACTCGTCGAGCGCTCCCGGCGTCTCGAGAAGGAAGTTCAGCAGCTGAAGACAAAACTTGCCAGCGGACAGAGCGGCGATTTGTCAAGTCAGGCGAAAGTGGTAGGCGATATCCGGGTTTTGGCCGCACAGGTCGAGGGCGCGGACGCCAAAGCCCTGCGCGATGCGGTCGATCAATTGCGGAATAAGTTGGGTTCGTCGATCATCGTTCTGGCCACGGTCAAGGACGGCAAAGCGGTCCTGGTTGCCGGAGTGTCCGCGGATTTGCTCACGCGCTTCAAGGCCGGCGACATCGTCGGCGCAGTGGCCGCCCAGGTGGGCGGACGGGGCGGCGGGCGGGCCGATTTCGCGCAGGCGGGCGGCACTCAGCCGGAGAATCTGGCTGCGGCGCTCTCGAGTGTCGAAACTTTGGTACGAGGCCAACTGTCCAATTGAACGAGTCGTTAATTTGGACGATTCAAGATGCAAGAATTGTTACAGTGTTTCTTGTATTCTTGATGGATTGATTCAGGATTCCATGGCGAGTCGTCCCACCGTCCGTTCCCGAACGTGCGCTGGTGCCGATGCGGTTCCGACAGCAAACCATTGCCCCGCCCCAACCGCCTGGTGATTTAGGAGTTTCAATATGCTGATATTGACAAGACGAGTTGGCGAGACCGTGATGATCGGCAGTGAAGTCACCGTGACCGTGTTGGGCGTCAAGGGCAATCAGGTGCGGATCGGCGTGAACGCGCCGAAGGACGTCGCGGTTCACCGTGAAGAGATCTATGAGCGCATCAAGCGTGAAGAGGATGGCGGCTCGGCCCCGCAGTCCGCCGCCTCGAATATCGTCGATGAAGTCTGAAAAGCGCGTTTAGGCCCCCTATCGCTTTACCTGGACTGCTCCGGGCGGGTATGATCCCGCGCTCCTTGGAATGGGCGATGCGCCCGACGGGAGAGGTGGCCGAGTGGTCGAAGGCGCGCCCCTGCTAAGGGCGTATGGGTCAAAAGCCCATCGAGGGTTCGAATCCCTCCCTCTCCGCCATGCACGACATGGTGGATTTGAGGTCTTGGCGGATTCACGGACCGGACGAAGCGGGGGTTCGAATCCGGAGGGATCGACGAGGCCAGGCGAAGCGGCGGAGGACGCCGCCGCGGCACGCCGAAGTGCCGCCTCCCGGCCCGGTAGTTTTGATTTTTTTTTGGTCGATGCGCGCCCGTAGCTCAGTTGGATAGAGCGCCTGGCTACGAACCAGGAGGCCGGGAGT
>JBBIKV010000023.1:0-50132 GCA_037445285.1 Nevskiaceae bacterium
AGGGGGAGAACAGCGGGTACTGGGTCACGGCCGTATTGTCTCCCGCCGCAATTTCGCGGCTGAGGATGTTGCTGTTCAGCTTGTTCGGAAACCGGTTGAACAGGTTTTGCGCGCCCACCGACAGCTTCAGGTGATCCGTGTAGTTGTACCCCACGTCCAGATTGGTGATCGCCGTGACCCCGACCGTATCCTTGAAGTACTGGAAGTTGCCGGTCGCATTGTCGCCATCGTCATTCTGATAGTCCGACGACTGACCGTAGACTTTTTCGATCAGATTGACCGTGAACTTCTCCATGGTCAACAAGGCGCCGAAATTGAGCACGTACTTGGGAGTCGCCGTGGTCAACTCCGCGTACGCCTCCTGGTCGTACAGCGTGTTGGGCGCCAACGCCGCCGGGGTCGTCGCGTACTTGGTGATGGTCGTGTTGTTGTAGGTCGCGGACACGGACCAGTTGACCGACCCGAAGCTGTAGTCGAACGGGAAATCGAACACCAGGTCGGCACCGCGCGTGCGGGTGTCGATGCCGTTCGCGAAGATGTTGATGCCGTACGAGCCGGTCTGCAGCACCTGCGGATCGATGACCGACGAGCCGTGCGAATAGTCGGCGATGGCGGCGTTGATCGCCGCGCCGCCCGGCTGGGGCACGCCGTTGATGGCGCCCGCGACGTTGCCGCTGCCGACGATGCGGTTCGTGATCGTGATCTGATACACGTCGAGGGTGGTGCTCATGTGCGGCAGGGGACGCCACACGAAGCCGGCGCTGAAGTCGACGGATTTTTCGGGCTTGAGGCCGCTGCCCAATCCCAGCGGAGCGGCTGCGGGCGAGTTGGGCGGCAGTTGGATGTAGGCCGTCGCCGGACCCACGTTCGTCGAGGAATAATATTCTTCGGCGAGCGTCGGGGCGCGGAAGCCGTTGTTGATGGTGCCGCGAATCGCGAACTCGGGGGAGAAATCGTAGCGTGCCGTGAGCTTCCCGACCGTCGCATTGCCGAAGTCGCTGTAGTGTTCGAAACGCAGCGCCGCGTCGACCCGCAGGGCTTCGACGGGCTTGGCGGCCAGATCGAGATAGCCGGCGTAATTCTTCCGGTCGTGCACCCCGGCATCGAGCGGCGTGAAGCCCGGATAGGCCTGGGCGCCGCCGTTCTCATAGGACAGCGGCACACCGGCGCCGATGCCGTAGGTTTCGCGGCGGTACTCCGCACCGAAGGCGACGTTCAACGGCCCGGCGAAACCGACGTCGAAGTCACGCTTGAAGTCCGCCGTCGAGGTCCACTGCGTCGCCTGCAGGTAGCCGTCGTAGAAATTCGTGATGGACGGGATGCCGGTGGCGCCGTAGGTCCCCGCGTTGTACGAGTTGAGGGTCGAGATGCCGACCCGGTCGCCGCCGAAACCGGTGGAGAGGTCCCAGTCCCAGGAGGCGAACGTGCCCTTGATACCCACGTCCAGCTGATAGTCGTCCTCGTTGCTGGACTCCTCGGGATTGAAGCCGTACGGCAGCGGATAGGTCGTGACGCCCGTCACCGGGTCCGTGTATTTGACCTTCGACGGCATGCGGTAGTTTTCGTAGGACGCTGCGTCCTTGTGCCCGTAGGTGGCCACGAGATACAGCTCGGTGCCGTTCGCGAAATCGTAGCCGGAGTTCAGGGCCATGATCTTCTGTTGGACCGCCGCATCGCCGGAGATCCGGTTCAAGTACGGATACCCGGGCGCATTGATCGCATTCGTATTCGGATAGCTGGTCAGATTCGCCGCCAGCAGCCGGGGATCGACTTCGCCGACGTTGCTGTGACCGTGATCGCGGAAGTCGCCCGTGATGTTCAAGAATCCGCCGGTGCCGGCCTCGAAGCCCGCGTTGCCGCTCACATCTTCCGTGCGACCGCCGCCATTGTTGCCATATTGACCGTAGGTGGCCGCCACCTGGCCGCCCGAGTTGTTCTTCTTGAGGATTACGTTGACCACGCCGGCGATCGCGTCCGTGCCGTACTGCGCCGCGGCGCCCTCGGTCAACACCTCGACGTGATCGATGGCGTCCAGCGGAATGAAATTCAGGTCGACGCCGGCGCCGCCCTGGAAGGGCGAGCCCACATCAACCGCGAGGTTCGCGGTCGTATGGCGGCGCTTGCCGTTGATGAGCACCAGCACGTCGTTCGGGCTGACGCCCCGCAATCTGGCCTGCAGCGTCTGGCCCGCCATGTCGAAGCCGAAGGCCTGCATCTGCAGCGATGGCACCAGGGCCGCCAGGGCCGTCATCAGGTCGGGGGCGCCCGCCTGTTTCAACGCCTCGGAGCTGACGATCTGGATCGGAGCGGCGCTGTCCGAGGCCTTCAATCCGGTCTGGCGCGATCCCGTCACGATGATTTCGTCGAGGCCGGCGACATCCGACGTGGCGTCCGAGGCGGCGACCGCATCGGCGGCCAGTGCGGCGGTTGTGGGCCCGGCGGCGCACAACATCGCGATCGCCAGGCGCAGCTTGAATTGCTGGGCTTTGTTGGAACTCGTTGTCATCAAAAGTCTCCCTGTTGTGTGAATTCGTCCATCTCCCCACCCAGGCGGCCGGCTTTCGGAATCGCTTCTCTGGTATCAACCGAGGTTGCAACTAGCGGGCCAAAGCGCGACAAATACGAACTCGAACATCCCTCCGCGCAGTCTTGAAAATAATATTTTTCATAATATTCATATTGTTATATTGATAATGTCGGATATATCGAATGCCGGCAGAGGTGTTGTGACATCACCACATTCGATGGCAACAAGCTGATCCGGGCCTCGACCCGGTGCAGCCCACCCAGCGGACGCGCCAATAGTGTGCGTCGGGTCACGTTTTGAATCGTGCTGAATCCCGCGGTCCGGACACGTAAGCTGCGCCGCATGAACCTGCTCACACCGTCATCGATCCCGCTCCCTGCGGCGCATGCCCGTTCGGGTCCCATTCGGCGGGTCATCTGCCTGCTGCTGCTCCTGGCGACCGCGGCGGGCCGGATGGTGCACGCCGCCCCGCCGCCGCTGCGCGTCGACCTCGATGCCTTCGACGCCAGCAAGAAGATGCGGACGCTGCCGGACGGCGAGGACCTCGCGTACATCGACATGGGAAATCCGGCGGGCCCGCCCGTGGTGCTGATCCATGGCTACACGGACAATGCGCGGGACTGGGTGCCGCTGATTCCGTACCTATCGAAGCGCTTCCGGCTGATCCTGGTCGACATCCGAGGTCACGGAAGCTCGGGCAAACCGGAATGCTGCTACGGCCGGCTGGATTTTGCCTACGACATCAAATTGTTGCTGGACGCGCTCGGAGTGCAAAAGGCCGACATCGTGGGACACTCCCTCGGCAGCATCATCGCGCAGACCTTTGCGGAGTACTGGCCCGGCCGCACCGCGCGCGTGGTCCTGATCTCCTCGACCGGGGGGCTGCCCCCCGACGCGCACGAGAAGGCGCCGCAATTCGACTTCGCCGCGCAGATAGGCCGGTTGAAGGAACCCATCGATCCGGATTCGCCGTTCATGATCGCGTGGTGGGACTCGCCGACGCCGGTGGATCCCGACTTCATCAGGCGCGAGCGCAGGGACTCGGCGGCCATCCCGCTGCGGGTCTGGCTCGCGGTCCTCGACCAGGGTTTGTCGGCCGACAACGCCTACGCGGATTTGCAACGAACGCTGCCGCGGTTGAAGGCGCCGACGCTGCTGATCTGGGGCAGGAAGGACCCCATCATGGAGGAACCGGTGCGCCGCTCGCTGCGTCGGGCGCTGCCGGATGCCGGCGTCAAGATCTTCGAGGGCCTGGGTCACAACCCGTTTTGGGAGGACCCGCGCGCGGTCGCCGACGTCGTCAATGCGTTCCTGGAGCGGTGACGGCATCGGGATCGAGTCCGATGTCGGCAGCGCTCGCGCGACTCCGGTCGGCCTCGCGATCCAGTGATCGACAGGCCCACAGGTAGACCAGCGCCGAGACGGGCAGACCCACCAGCATCGCGACATCGGCGCCCCCCAGCGCCGCCGCGACCGGACCGGTATAGATGCCGGTGCTGAAGAACGGGATCATGGCCGCGAAACCGACGCCATACGCCAGCAGTCCCCGCCAATTCCAACGGCCGTACATGCCGTTCGCATTGAAGATCTCCCGCACCGAGTAGTGACCCTTGCGCACCACGTAGAAATCCACCAGGTTGATGGCGGTCCAGGGGGTGAACAGGTACAGCAAAACCGCGAGGAATTCGCCGAATTTTTCCACGAAGTTCTGCGACGATGCGAGCGCCAGCGCCGATGCGGCCACGGTCGCGACCAGGAGCGTCGCCACCCGTTTCGCCACCGTGGGCCGGCTCGGCTTCATCGAGTCCATGACGCTCAACAGCGTCAGCGAGGCGCCGTAGAAATTGAGCGAGGTGATTGTCAGGAGTCCGAGGAGCGAGCACAACAACAACGGTTTGCCGAAGCCCGGGATCACCCGGTCGGCCACCGTCCGCAGGGACGTCGCCACTTCGAGGGTGGGATGCAACGCCGCGGCGACGGTGCCCACCAACATCGTCCACGTCCCGCCCACGAAGGCGCCGAGGTAGGTCCACCAGAACGAGGCGCTCACCCCGACATCGCGGGGAAGGTAGCGCGAATAGTCCGACACGTAGATGGACCAGGCGATCTGGTAGGACGCCGCCGCGAAGAGCTGCGCCAGAAAGGGCACCGCCCGAAACTCCCGAAGATTCCACTGGGCCGCCGGCAGGCGGATCTCGATGAGCACGGCGACGCTGAACACCAGCAATGCGGCAATGAGGACGTAGGCCACCCAGCGTTGGGCCAGGTGAATGAGGTCGTAGCCGACCACGGCCAGCGCCAGCGCGGCCAGCGCGAACAGCACGGTGGTGGCGTTCGGGTCGCTGCCGTACAGCGCCTGCATGGTCTGTGCCGCGAGTATCTGGTTGAACGCGTTGAAGCCGATATAGGCGACCAGGGCGACGCCCCACACCAACAATGCCCCCAAGTACCCGAATTGAGGGCGCGACTGGATCATCTGCGGCAATCCCAACTGGGGACCCTGGGTCGAGTGAAATGCCATGAAGAACGTACCCAACGCCGAACCGAGGACCACGGCGACCGCCATCCACGCCAGGTTGCCGCCGAGAGCGACGCCGACCACGCCGGTCGCCACCGTCGCGAGGTGGGCGTCGCCGGAGAACCAGACCGGCCACAAATGCCAGACCTTGCCGTGCCTTTCGGACAGGGGGACATAGTCGATCGAACGCGTCTCGATCAGCCGATCACCGAACTTGGATTCCATCGCCACCACTCGCCTGACCACCCCGGCAAAAAGCTTAGCACGCGCGGCGGCGCCACCCGCACGCATTGCGCGCGGACGCGCGAACCGCCGACCCGGGGCGAGGACTTGGGATCGGCGCGTGCGTTCAATATTCGAATTGATACGATAGACCGATGCTGCTGCCCGGGTCATTGTCCGGCGTCGTGCCCTGGGTGTTGGCCGTGCCGTTGCCGAGGCGCGTCTGCAGCTTGAGATGCTTGGTCAGATCGACATCGACCTGAACCTGGCTCGTGCCCGCGGTCGTCTGCCGACCCTCGATGTAGACCCGTTTGGAGACGTAGCGGCCCGCGGCAATGGCGGCACCGGAGTTTGCGGTGGCGCCGGTGGCCGTGGTGGTGGTGTTGGAACCCACGGTCAGGCGATCGAGTCCCAGTGTCTTCTGCAGCCTCACCAGCGGATTGAGGCCGCTTCCCCCGACACCGCTCAACGTGGCGAGGGCGGTGGCGATCTGCGCGGCCTGCAGCGCGGTCAACTGCGCCGCGTTTTCGCCGAACAGCAGCTGCGCCATGATCTCATCCGTGGACTGACCGGACGAACTCGTGAACTCGAAGCGCGGCGCATCGGCGAGCCCGGTGATGCGCAGCGTCGCCGTGCTCGTGGTCAGACTGGTCTGCGCCGTGAAATCCAGGGTGGGATCGATTCGCCTCGACAGCCCGGCTCCGTCGAATCCAACCCGGCCCTCCTTGAAATCGAGCTTGCTGCCGGCGATGGTGAAGCTGCCGCGCTGCAGATCGAAACCGCCGCTCGCCACCGGTGCATCGGTGGTGCCGGTGAGGTGGATCTCGCCGCCCAATTCGGCGTCCAAGCCGCGGCCCTGCACCAGAATCTGCCGACTGGCACGTACGGTCACGTCGAGCCCGATGATGAGCTGCCGGCCGGTCGTCGGAGCCGCGCCCCGGCCGCGCCGTCGCACATCGAGCACCGCGACATCGGGCGGCAGGGAATCGGGGATGCCGATGGTGGCGCGATTTACGTGAATCGAGCCGGCCAGATCGATCCGTTCGCGCAGCCTGCCGCCGAGATGCAGATCGGCGTCCAGGTTGGCGGTCACGATGCTGCTGGCGATGGGTTGAGCGTTCTTCGCGACCAGGTGCATGTCGATCGGCATTCCCGGCTGCAGCACGCCCAGGCTGCCGGTCATCGTGACGCTGCCGGAGGCGGCCTTGGCCGTGAAACTCTTGATCCGGAGTCCTCCCTCGTTGCCCTCGACGTCGGCATTGATGTCCGTCAGATTGACGCCGCGGCCATAGTCTCGAATGCTGCCGCCCGCGAGCGTGATGCCGCCCGCCGCCTGCGGCGCATCGACGGTGCCCGTGACGGCGGCGTCGACGGTGAGCAGCCCGGTCGCCCGCAGGCCCCGCGCCTCCAGCAGCGGACTGACCAGGCCCACGTCGAGTTTGCCGCCGAGCTTCAGATCCAGCGCGGCGGCCGCATTCAGCGGCGCCCTGCCGGTGAGCGTCAACAAGGAGCCGCCGCCGGCACTCAACCGGGCATTCACCGAGGCGGTGTCGCCGTCCATTTGCGCGCGCGCATGCAAATCCGCCGGCGGCAGACCGGTCGCGGCCTCGTCGGCAAAGCGCACGTCCGTGGCGTCGAGGCGCAGGGTTCCGGCGGGGCTCGCCAGGGAGCCCTGCAACCGTGCGCGGGCCTCGATCGCCCCCCCGGCCAGCAGGTCGGGCATGAAGACGTTGACGAGATCTGGTCCCAGCCTTTGCAGCGATGCGTGCAGATCCAGCGTGGGGGTGAGCCGGCCCTGGACGGCGATGACCGCCGTCCGCGCGCCGACCTTGAACTCATCGACGGCGAGTCCCCTGTCGAAGGAGACCGTCGCCGGCGCGAGCAGCCGGAATGTTTCGCCGCGATATCCCACGGAAACACCGGCGATGCGCAGCGAGCGCGCATCGAGGTCGAGTATGGCCGTCGACTCCACGGTCGCGGGCCAATCCCGGAATTTCGGCAGCCGTGCGCGAAGGGTCAGATCCATGGCATTGAAGCCACCGCTGCCCTGCAGATGCAGGCTGCCTGCGAATTGCCCGACCACGAGGTTCGTTGCGTCGAGTTCGAGTTCGGCCTGCGTATGTCCGCCCGCGGGCACGAATCCCACACTGCCCGCGACGCTGCCTCCGACGCGCATGCCGAGCAGCCTGTCGAAATCACCGATCTCCCCGACCTGCACGCTCAACCGCCCCCGGCTGCGTATCAGGTCCGGGTCGCTCGTGATGTCACCCTCGGCATGAGCACTCTTCCAATCCGCGCGACGCACCCACAGCCGGAACTCCCGGCCGCCGCTGCGCTCGAGGACGGCATCGACGTTCAGCGGCGCCCCATCGACCATGCCGTGGGCCTGCACCGTGCCGCCGGGCGTCTGCGGCAGGCCGCGCGCCTGCACGGAGGCCTCGACCACGCCGGCGGGCGAACCCCTCACCGACAGCCTGGAGATCACTTCGGCGTCGCCGGACAACGATGTCGGGGCGCCGTCGAGATGGCCCGAAGCCTTGAGGGTGCCGGCGACGCCGGCGGACAGCGCGGAAAGGTCGGACACATCGAGCTGCCAGCGGGCATGCAGCGCCTTGATGAAGCCGGCGGCGGCTGAATTCGTGCGCATGGCGCCGCCGCTCGCCGCGAGCGCCACGACCCGCCCATCCAGGTGCAGGCTTTGAATCGCGATCGCATCCTTCGACAGACTGCCGGACAGATGCACTCTCAGCCGCGGCCCCAGCGCGTCGATCCAGGGCGCGGTGCCGCCGGCGACTCCCACATCGGCGTCCAGTTTCAACGTCGTGTCGCCGTGCCCGAAGCCCACCGAGGCGTCCACCTGTGCCTTGCCGCGGACATCCTGGGCCGCCAGCGCCGCGAATGGCTGGATTTCCGGCAGACCGAGTTCGATGACGGCGCGGTGCGGCGCGGCGGCCGGCGCCGTGTCGGTGCGCGCGTGCAGTTTGAACAAAGGATGCAACGCCGTGACCTCGAGCGGCCGGGACGGATCGTTCAATTTCATCGCGGCATCCAATTGCAGCGGTTCGGCCGCGATCAAACGCGGTTGCGGCCCCGGGATCTCGAGTCCCTCGAGGACGCCGTGGAGGGTCAGCTTTCCCCGGTCGCCGGCGAGCCGGGCGTTCAGACGCCGAATGCGGGTGCTGTCGCCGAGGCGCAGGCCCTCGACGCGCAGGCGGCCATCGGCGGTGGGTGCCGTCAACGGTCCGCGCCAGGTCCCGTTGAGCACCGCGGCGGTCCACTGCACCTCGGGCCGCGGCGACATCGCCGCGGAGTTGAGCGAGTAGGCCAGGTCGGCCGTCCCGTGCACGACGTCGAAGCGGCCCCTCACGTCGGCGTGCAAATCCCCCGCCGCGAGCTCCGTCCGGACCTCGACCGCATTGCGCGGACCCTGCAGCGTCAGCGATGCGGACAGCGCCCCCAGTCCGGGCACGCCCAGCAGATGTTCGAGCGGCCCATCCGCCGGTTCGTGCAGCGACAGCGATCCGTCCATGCGTCGGCGGTCGAATTTCAGGCGCGCCGTGTATTCGCCGTCGCCGTCCAGCCGCCGCGCCGCCAATTCGCCGCGCGCATCGTCGAGAGCACGCATCTCGAAGGTGCCGTGGCCGGAAAAGCGCGCCGCGGTGCCCACCAGCGGAGCCCCGAGCTCGGCGGCCGCGATGGCGAAGGATCCGACCTCGATGTGGGGTATGGAGACGCTGCCGCCTTGCGAATCACCGACCGGAGTGCGCTCCATGTGCACGCGCGCGACCTGCAGGCGATCGACTCGGATGCGATGCGCCAACAGCGCCATCGGGGACCAGCGGGCCGCCATCCCATCGGCCGACAGCCAGATCCCGCGGGCATCGCGCAGTTCGAGGTGCTTAAGCGTCGGCTCCAGCGGAAACGATCCCCCGAGGCCCGACAGCCGCACGTGCCCGCCGGTCAGCCGCTCGGTCAGACGCTCGATCATTCCCCGGCCCCAATCCGTGTTCCCGGCCAGCAGCACGGCGCCCACCAGCGCCGCGACCGACAGCAGCAAGGCGCCGCCAGCCACCATGGATCGCTTCAGGGCGCGGCGCATCAGAAGGCCTGCCCCAGGCCGATGTACACCTGCACCGCCTGATAGCTGCCCGTGTAGGCACGCGTCGGTACGGCGACGTCGAAGCGGATCGGGCCGATGGGCGTGTAGTAACGCACTCCGGCGCCGACTCCGATGCTGAACTTGCTCGAGCGCGCGTTCAGACTGGCGAGGGTTGCACCCACGAGACCGCCGTCGACGAAGAACGCCGCGCCGAAATTTTGGCCGAAGCGCTGACGGAATTCGAGCGATCCCGCCTCGATGGCGGTGCCGCCGACCGGGAACGGCCCCAATATCGTGGTGAGCGGCTGCTTCGTCTTCGGATCGATCGTCGTCTGGGCGACCGTCGTATATGGTCCGACCGCCTGGTAGGGATAGCCGCGAATCGTGGCGCTGCCGCCGCCATAGAACCGCTGGTCCGGCGGCAGGCTGTTGGCGCTGGCGCCCTGTGCCATCCCGGCCAGGGCGCGGGCGGCCAGCACGCTGCGCCCGGACTCGCCGATGCCGAGCTCGTGCAGGTCGAAATAGCCGGCCAGCTTCACTTGCGAAATGATGAAGGTCGCGTTGGGGGGACCCAGCGAGAGGGTCGGCGTGACGCTCACGGAATCGCGCATCCCGTGCACGGGGTCGTCGAGCGGCGCGGCGAGATGAGTGGAATCGTAACTCACGGAAAGCGGCAGGGCCACGAGCGTATAATTGTCCGTGACGGGACTGCCGGCCGGAGTGATGTGCTCCACCGCGGTCGACACCCCGGCGCTCGCGGTCCACACGCTGGACAACCGGCGGTCGAGCGTTCCACTCGTCGCCACCGACTGTTGGTTGTACGCCTGCAGGGATTGTTTGATCGCGGTGACCGCGAATTGCAGCGATTGGTCGCGGTGGTAAAAATCCGGCAGCGTGAATTTGGCGCTGGTGTCGTAGCCGATCCCGTTGGTCGAATTGCCGCCGACATCGATCGCGGTCGCCGAGAGGCTGAGCTGCTCGGCATTGCCGAAGACGTTGCGGTCGGTCCAGCTGACGCCGCCGCTGCCGCCGAGATCGGTCGAATAGGCGCCATTGACCGACACGGCATGGCGCGGACGCTCGCGCATCGAAAAAATCACCGGCACTCCGCCGGTCGAATCCACCTCGGTGCCGAGCTTCACGGTGATCGCGGCGAACACCCCCAGGGTCGACAGGTCGCGGCGGGCCGCCTCGATCGCCGAGGATCGGTATTGCTGGCCGGTGTGGATGGTGAGGCGCCGTCGCAGCAGTTTCTCGTGGACGCGGCCCAACCCCTCCAGACGGATCTCCCCGATCTTGACCCGCTTCCCCGTTTCCACGTGAAAGCTCACATCCAACAACGGCAGGGTCTGATCCTCGAAAGCCACCGGCGGATCGACCTTCGCGAACGCGTACCCCTGCTCCTGAAGGGCCGACAGCAGGCGCGCTCCCGCCGCCAGCACGTCCGCCGCCACGGCGGGGGCTCCGCTCTTCAGATCGAATGCGCCGGCCACGGACTCCGGAACGGCACCGTCGATGCTGACAGTGCGCAGATGATACAAGGGGCCGAGCACGAACGTGATCGACACGTGCGCATCCTGGCCCTTGGGGAGCGCGTTCAACGCCTCGACCAATCCGCCGCTGCCGAGCCCCAACCCCTCGATCTTCACGGTGACCGTGGACTCGTAGTAGCCGTAGCTCTCCAGCACGGTCTTCAGCCGGTCGACTTCGCCGCGGGCCCGTGCGATCAAGCCGAACGGGCTGACGGGCGCCGTGTCGCGCAGCGATTCGAGCTCGGAAGAGGCCCGGAGCGTGCCGTCGATCGATCCGTCGCCGGTCGATGCGATGTCGACCCGGTACGATTGAGGATCCGCGGCTTGCGCCCGTGGCAACGCGCACAGCGCCGCGGCGAGCGCAAGTAGGATGACCGGAATACTGGAACGCATTGGGGGCGACAGTTTACACGCCCGGGCCGGTCTGCCTGCCGCGAATCTGACGCGATGGCGCGACAGGCGGCCGGTGGCGTCATCGCCCGGGACGAATTATCCTGATCGCCATGATCCGCGCAGCGCAATCGATGATCGTCTGCCACGCCTGCGACCTGGTGCACCTGCGCGAGGCGGGGCACGCGCACGCCATCCTGCGCTGTACGCGGTGCCGTGCCGAACTGTACCGCACCCGCTCGGCCGGCATCGATGCCGCCCTTGCGCTCGCGACGACCGCCTTGGTGCTCCTGCTGCTCAGCAACGCCTACCCTCTGGTCGAACTGCAGTTGAGCGGCAGCCGCCGGCAGACCACCCTCATCGGTGCGGCCCTCGGTTTGTACGAACAGGGCTACGCCCCCATCGCCGCGCTGGTGCTCACCACCACCGTCCTGATTCCGTTCTTTCAGAGTCTTAGCCTGATCTACGTGCTGCTGCCGCTGCGTCGGCACCGGCGGGCCGCCGGCCAGAACCCGCTGTTTCGGGTCCTGACCCGGCTGCGGCCCTGGGCGATGTCCGAGGTGTTCATGTTAGGCGCGCTGGTAGCCCTCGTGAAACTCGCGGCCATAGCTGAAGTCGTCCCCGGCATCGCCCTGTTTTCCTATGGAGCGTCGATGCTCACATTGTCCGCGTTGGCCGCCATCACCCCCACCGAGCAGTTCTGGCTGTGGGTCGCGGAATGCCGCCGGTGACCAGACGGGTCATGGGCCGCACCCTCGGCCTGTTGGTGTGCACCGACTGCCGGGCGACGGTGCGCGCCGTCCGCGGCCCGGCCGCCGGCTGCCCGCGCTGCGGAGCGGCGATTCACGAGCGCAAACCGAACAGCCTGGCCACCACCACGGCCCTGATCGTGAGTGCCGCCGTGTTGTACCTGCCCGCGAATTTATTGCCGGTCATGCACATGCGGACGTTCTTCGGCGAGGAAGACGACACCATCATGAGCGGCGTATTGGCCCTGGTGCAGGACGGCTCGTGGCCGCTCGCCGTGCTGGTGTTCGCCGCCAGCATCGTGGTCCCGCTGTTGAAGCTCCTCGCGATGGGCTGGCTGCTCCTCGGCGTGCGCCGCAGATCCCGCGGCAGCGCCCTGCAACGCAGCAGGCTGTTCCGGATGGTGGAGTTCGTCGGACGCTGGTCCATGCTCGATGTGTACGCCATCGCGCTCCTGGTGGCCCTGGTCCAGATCCGCACTGTGGCGACCGTCCGCGCGGGGCTCGGCGCGCTGGCATTCGCGGCGGTGGTAGTATTGACCATGCTCGCAGCCCAATCGTTCGATGAGCGACTGCTCTGGGACATCGAGTCCGATGTCTGAGCCGTCGGCCGGCGACGTGGACGACCTGCCGCGCGCGGTCCCCGAGCCGCAGGGCGGGCGGCGCCTGCCGCTGGTGTGGATCGTCCCGTTGATCGCCGTCGTGGCCGGCATCGTCGTCGTGATCCAGCAAACGCTCGCCCAGGGTCCGCGCATCGACATCACGTTTCTGGGCGCGGACGGGATCGAGGCGAACAAGACCAAGATCCGTTACAAGGACGTCGACATCGGCGACGTCACCGGCATCCACGTGTCGAAGGACCGCAGGACCGTCGTCGTCACCGCACGCATCCACCGGGATGCCGGCGATTACCTGGTCGACGATACGCGCTTCTGGGTGGTGCGTCCCAGGGTCGCCGGAGGGAGCGTGACCGGCCTGGGCACGCTCGTGTCGGGCGCCTACATCGGCGTGGATGCGGGACATTCGTCGGTCGAACGGCGAAGCTTCACGGGCCTCGAGGTGCCTCCGATCGTCACCTCCGATCTGCCGGGTAGGGAATTCGTGCTGCACGCGGACGACATCGGCTCCTTGAGCGTGGGATCGACCGTCTATTACCGGCACATCGCCGCGGGCCAGGTGGTCGCGTATTCGCTCGACCCGGGGGGCGCCAGCGTCACGATCAAGGTCTTCGTCTACAAACCCTATGACGCCTTCGTGACGACTGGAACGCGGTTCTGGCAGGCCAGCGGCGTCGACATGTCGATCGACTCGGAGGGGGTGAAACTGCGCACCGAATCCCTCACCTCGATCCTGGAGGGGGGCATCGCGTTCCAGGCGCTGCCGACGGCCGCCTCCACCGCAAGCGTGCCGCCCGATACCGCATTCACCCTGTATACCGACCGCGAGCGCGCCCTGCGCCAGGCGGACACCGAGGTCAGGACCTTCGTGATGTACTTCAAGGGGTCGTTGCGCGGACTGTCGGTGGGTGCCCCGGTGGACCTGCGCGGCATTCCGATCGGCGAGGTGAAGAGCCTTTCCGTGGAGTACGAACGCGATGCCGGCACGCTGCGCTTCCCGGTGGAGGTGGATATTTTCCCGCAGCGGATTCGCGGCCGTGATCACCACGGCGAGCGGCCGCATGCGATCGACGCCGGCTCGGAGTCCGCGAGCCGCACGCTGATCGACAGCCTCGTGGCGCACGGCATGCGTGCCGAACTGCGGACCGGCAGCCTGTTGACCGGACAGAAATTCGTGGCCCTCGACTTTCACACCAAGGTGCCGGCAGATCTTGTCGGATGGGATGCCAGGCCGGCGGTGTTTCCGACGACGGCCGGCGCCCTCGAGGAGATCCAGGACTCGGTCGGCAACATCGCCAAAAATCTCGACAAGGTGCCCTTCGACCAGATCTCGGCGCGTCTGCTTGCGACCATGACGGACCTGGATGAGACGCTCAAGGGCGCCAACCGGCTGGTGCGTCGGGTCGACGGCACCATCGCCCCCCAAATCAATGCCACCTTGAAGGAGGCGGAAGGTGCCATGAAGAACGCGAAGGACGTCCTCGGCAGGGATGCGCCGCTGCAGACCGACCTCTCCGCGACCCTGCTACAGTTGTCGCGGGCGGCGAAGTCGGTGAGCGCGCTGGTGGATTACCTCGAACGTCATCCGGAGTCCCTGCTGCGCGGCAAGCCGGAGAACTCGCCATGACGCCGCGCCAGATGCGCATCGCCTTGTGGATCTGCGCCCTCGCCGCCGGCTGTGCCGCACGCCCCGATCACTTCTACACGCTCAGCATGCTGCCCGAGGCCGCGCACGCGGCCTCCGCCGCGCCGACCGGACAGGTCCTCTTGAATGTCACCGTGCCGGTCGTGGTCGACCGCCGTGAGATGATCGTGACCACCCACAGGAACGAAATTTCGATCCTGGATCATGAGCGCTGGGCGGCGCTCCTCTCCGACCTGGTATCCCAGACGCTTGCACGCGACATCGAGCGGCGCCGCCCCGACGTCATGGTCGCCGACCGACGCTTCCAACGGGTGGATCCGCCGCCGGTGACGCTGGAGGTGGACATCGTGCGCATGATCGCCGCGCCGGGCGACCGGGCCGCCATCGAGGCGCATTGGCGGACGGTCGACACCCGTGCCGGAGTGGACCGGGTCGGGAGCGGCAGCTTCGAGGCGCCGCTCGTGGCCACGGGTTACGCGCCGGTGGCCGACGCGTACAGCATGGCCCTGGCCGGGCTGGCGGATGCCCTCGCGGCGGAGCTGCCGCGACCCTAGGCGGGCGGGTGATGCCAGGCCCGCCGCACGAACGCCGGCGGACCGCGCGACGGGGCTCCTCCCTCAGATCAAGGTGTATGAATGTTGAGATCCGGTTGTGTTGCAGTGTTCACCCTCGCGGCCTCGATCGCCGGAACCGCCTTCGGCGCGGACGCAGGCGACGATACGGCACGCCTGCAGTTCACCGCAGCCATGCAACGCGTGCGCCAGCACGCTGCGGAACCGCCGGACTCGAAGGCCCTGCAGTCCTACGTCATTTACGACTATCTCGTCGCGGCCCGCCTGCGTGGTGAGCTCGCGGCCAATCCCGGCGATGCATTGGACGGCGGCATCGACGCGTTCCTGCGCGCCCACGCGGGCCAGCCGGTGGCGCACGGCCTGCGGCACGACTGGTTGCTGAGCCTCGCCGACCGGCGTCGATGGGACTGGTTCCTGCCCCGCTCCGCCGACGTCGCCGATGCCCCGCTCGCCTGTGACCGCCTCCAGGGCCGCCTCGCCACAGGTGCCGTCGAAGGACTCGCCCGCGACGCGCTGACCCGCTGGAGCATGCCCCAGAAGCAGCCCGCGGAATGCGACGCGGTCTTTGCCTGGTTGCGCACCCAGGGGCTGTTGACCCCGGCGCTGGCGGAATCGCGCACGCGCGCCGCTCTGGCCGCCGACAATCCGCGGCTGGCGAGGGATTTCGTGACGGACGTTCCGGCTCCCGCGTCGGCGCCCCTGCTGCAGTGGCTGCAGCTGCTAGAGGCGCCCAAGGCGGCCTTGGCGTTGCTCTCGCTCGATCGGCATCAGCCGGTCGAAGCGGAGGCGCTCGCCGCCGGCTTCAACCGTCTGAGCATCAGCGATTCCACGGCGGCCTGGAACTTGTTGCCGGCGTTGCTCGAGCGCGCGGACTCGACCCCGACACTGCGGTCACGGCTGCTGCGCAGCGCCGCGCTGGGATCCGCCTACGCCCGTTCGCCGCGCGCCGTCTCGGCATTCGATTTCACCCCCGATGCCACCGACGTACCGTCCCAGGAATGGCGCGTGCGTGCGGCGCTCTGGGCCGGGGACTTCGCCAAGGCGGCGCGGTGGATCGACGCCATGCCCCCGGGCCTTGCCGCACAGCCGCGCTGGCGCTATTGGCGAGCGCGGGCGGTCGCGGCGACTACGGGGCCCGAAGCCGCGGCGCCGCTGTACCGCGAAGTGGCCGGATTGCGGGATTACTACGGCTATCTCGCCGCGGACCGGCTGAACCAGCCCTACGACCTCAACATCCACGCCTCGCCTGACGACGCTTCGGCCCAGGCGGCGCTCGAGGCCGAACCAGGGCTCGTCCGCGCCCACGCACTTTTCGACTGCGACATGGCGGACGATGCCGGGGCGGAGTGGGCGATGGTGCTGGGCACGGCCAAACCCGCGGTCAAGGTCCAGGCGGCGCACCTCGCGTCCCGATGGGGCTGGTATGCGCAAACCATCGCAACCCTGGCGCAGGCGGGCGAATGGGAGGACGTCCCGCTGCGCTACCCGCGACCCTACGCGGGCATCGTCGAGGCCGCCGCCCGGAAGGCACAGATTCCGAGCGACTGGATATTCGCCGTCATGCGTCAGGAAAGCCTGTTTCGCAAGGACGCGGTGTCGCGTGCCGATGCTCGCGGCCTGATGCAGATGCAGCCGGCCACGGCCGCCGCCGTGGCCCGCCGGGCACATCTGCCCCTCCCGGAGGGCACGGCGCTGTTCGACCCGGCGATTGCGGTGCCGCTCGGGGCGCTCTACGTGCGCGAATTGCTGGACCGGCACCGCGATCAACTCGACCAGGCGCTCGCCGCCTATAATGCCGGACCGATGGCCGTGGCGCGCTGGATGCCGGGCAATCCCGTCGACGCCGACATCTGGATCGAGAACATTCCCTACACGGAAACCCGCAGCTACGTGCAGCACATTCTGGAACACATCGTGGCCTTCGCGAAGCTGCGCGGGGGGGACCCACCGCGGCTTTCGGGGCTGCTGCCGAAGGTCGAACCCGACGCACCACCGCCCCCGTGAGGTTCGCGGCCGGCCCATCGGCGCCCGGGCGCCCGCGATTGCGCGCGATTCTCGGCGGTTCGGCGGGAAATCTCGTCGAGTGGTACGACTGGTACACCTATTCCGCCGCGGCAATCTACTTTGCGCCGATCTTTTTTCCAAAGGGCGATCAGACGGCCCAGCTGTTGAATACCGCGGCGGTGTTCGCGGTCGGCTTCTTCGCGCGTCCCGTCGGCGCGTGGCTGATGGGGAGCTATTCCGACCGCGCCGGCCGCAAGGCGGCATTGACCCTGTCGGTGGCCATGATGTGCTTGGGTTCGCTCGTCATCGCGTTGACGCCGGGCGCGGCCCACATCGGCGTGGCCGCGCCGCTCATCCTCCTGCTCGCGCGCATCTTTCAAGGGCTGTCGCTGGGCGGTGAATACGGGGCGAGCGCGACGTACATGAGCGAAACGGCCGGGCGGACCCATCGCGGTTTCTGGTCGAGCTTCAATTACGTGACTCTCATTGGAGGCCAGTTGGTGGCGCTCGCCGTCCTCATCGTCTTGCAGCACTCGTTGTCGAAATCCGCGATGGCTGCGTGGGGCTGGCGGATTCCCTTCGTGATCGGCGCGGCGCTCGCCGTCGTCGCCTTTTGGCTGCGCCGCAATCTCCAGGAGTCACCCTCGTTCGTCGCCGGGTCCGCGGCGGCGGCCGAGCGCGGCAGTGCCCGGATCCTCCTGCGCGAGTATCCGCGGGAGACGGCGACGATCGTCGGTTTGACGGCGGGAGGCTCCATGATCTTCTACGTGTACACCACCTACATGCAGAAGTTCCTGAGCAACAGTGCGGGATTTTCCAAGGACCAGGCGGCGCTGCTCAGCGCCGCGACGCTCGTGGCCTTCATGGCGGCGCAACCCGTGTGCGGCTGGCTGTCGGACAAGCTGGGTCGCAAAGGCATGCTGTTGACCGCCTTCGGCGGCGGTGCGGTGCTCACGTGGCCCGTGATGACGGGGGTCGCCTCCAGCACCTCGATGGGAACCGCGTTTTTGTGGATTCTCGCGGCCCTGCTGTTCGAGTCCGCGTACACGTCGATCAGCGGCGTCGTGAAGGCGGAACTGTTCCCCGCCAGCGTCCGCTCACTGGGCGTTGCCCTCCCCTACGCGCTCTCCAACGCAGTCTTCGGCGGTACGGCCGAATACATCGCGCTGTGGTTCAAGGAGACCGGAGCGGAAAGCGGCTTCTATGTATACGCCTCGCTCCTCTCGGCCGTCAGCTTCCTGTTCGCGTTGACGATGCGCGATACGGCGCACCACAGCCGCATCGTCGAGGACTGACCCGTCGTCGAGGACCGGCGCATCGTCGAGGACTTAAGTCGGGTCGCCGGCACGGCCGTGCGGGCGACCTGGCGGCACCCCGCGGCACGGGTTAGTATCGGCACGATGAGAGACCTGACGCGGCGGCTGACGATGACCGCGATCCTCGGAGCGGGAGGTCTCGCGGGCGCCGGCACTCCCGCCCAGACGCCGGAACAGGAAAAGGTCTGGGAAGCGCAGCGGATTCAGTCGCTCGCGGAGGAACAGGCCAGAACGGAGCGCCTCGGACGTGAACGGGAGGCTCGTCGGGCGGATCCGATGTCCTGGGTGCACACGCTCGACCCCCTGTCGGCCGGCGGATGGGAGTTCCGCGCGGTCGCCAAGGATGGCGCCTGGGCCGCGTACAGCACCGACCACCAGCTGAAACGCTCCGGCAAGCTGACGACCGTGTGGCTGCGCCGGGAATTCGCCGAACCGCAGAGCGGCGGCAGCGGTCGCTACCTCAGCGTTGTCGAGAAGGTCCAGTTCGACTGCGCCAAGGACCGCGCCCGCTCTCTCGTGGTCGTCTATTACTCGCAGAACAATCTCCAGGGCGGCGCGCAGAGCGAGGAATCCGACGAGAAAACGGCCGCCTGGAACCCCGTCGTGCCGGGCACCCGTGAGGAGCTCGACTTTTTCGGGTCCTGCGGGGCGGGCACGTCCGCGCCGAATCACTGACTCCTCACGCGCTCCGCAGGTGGATGCTGGCGACCATCAGCTGCGCGCGATCGGCGCAGGGTCCCACGAGCACCTCGACCTCGCCGGGTTCGAACACCGGCTCGAGATCGGTCCCCAAAAATCGCAGTTCGTCGGCGGCAAGCAGCAGCGACACGGTGCCGGTCGCGCCCGGAACCAGGTGCACCTTTGCGAAGCCCTTCAGCTCCAGTACCGGGCGCACGACGCTCGCGACCTTGTCATGGGTGAACAGAAACACCGTTTCTTCGGCCGGATGCGGCCCCTCGTTGGTCACGTCGACGCGCACGACGAGCGTGTCGTTCTGCGAGACGCCGCCGGCGGGCACCCTCAGGTTCGAGTAGCGGAAGCGGCCGTAGGTCAGGCCATGACCAAAGGCGAATAATGGATCGTTGGCGACGTCGAGGTACTTGCTGGTGTAGTGATCCTTCGGGTCCGCCGGCCGGCCGGTGGGGCGCTGTCCGAAAAAAATCGGGACCTGGCCCAGGGTGCGCGGCCAGCTCACGGGTGTGCGCCCGGTGGGCGATGCGCGCCCCAACAACAGGTCGCCGATGGCATGGCCGGCCTCGGTGCCCGGGAACCACGCGGCGAGCAGCGCATCGCACCGGTCGACGAGCCACGGCACCGCCAAGGGACGCCCTGAAAACAGGATCGCGACGACCGGCGTGCGCGTGCGCCCGGCCCGCTCGAACACCGCCTCCGCGAATTCTCGCTGCCGCCCGGGCAGTCCGAGGTGCGCGCGACTGGCCGCCTCCCCGCTCATCGCAGCCGACTCCCCCAGACATAGGACGATCGCATCCACGCGCTCGCACAACTCGAGCGCGGCGGCCATTCCGCCGACCTCCCCGCCGTCGATGTCGACGCCCGCGGCCTGCAACACATGGCCCTCGGTGAGCATGTCCCGCAGCCCCGCGGCCACCGTGACCTGGCCGTCCGGCGGTGCGGCTCCCCACCAGGGACCGCGCATGTCGATGGATGCGTCGGACAAAGGGCCGATCACCGCCAGCCGCGCCGAGTGCCCGGCGAGCGGCAACACTCCGTCATTCTTCAGCATGACGACGGCGCGCGCGGCCACCCGGCGGGCCAGCTGCCTGCGGGACGCCACGCTGGCGGGCAGTTCCGGCGTCGCGCCGCGACGGTAGGGATCCTCGAAAAGACCCAGGCGCTCCTTCAGGACCAAGACCCGGTGCACCGATGCGTCGATCTCCTGCGTGGTCACCCACCCCCGCGCCAGCGCGACCGGCAGGCCGCGGCGGTAGGCATCGGCCATCATGTCGATGTCCACACCGGCCTTGAGGGCCAGCGTCGCGGCCTCGGCGAGGTCCGCGGCGACGCCGTGGTGGATCAGTTCGCCGATGGCGTTGTAGTCGCTCACGACGACGCCGTCGAATTGGTGCTGTTCGCGCAACCAGCCGCGCAGCAGCGCGCCATTGGCCGTCATCGGTATCCCCGCCAGATCGTTGAATGCGGGCATCACCGCCGCGACGCCGGCGGCAACCGCCGCCGCAAACGGCGGCAGGTACACCTCGCGCAACGTCCGTTCGGAGATGTCGACGGATGCGTAGTCGCGCCCCGCGGTGACCGCCCCGTAGGCACAGAAATGCTTGGCGACCGCCGCGAGGCCATCGGCTGCGGACAGATCCGTGCCCTGGAAGCCCCGAACCTTCGCTTCGGCGATCCGCGAGGCGAGCCAGGGATCCTCCCCCGGGCCTTCCGCGCTGCGACCCCACCGTGGGTCGCGGGCGACATCGAGCATGGGCGCGAACGTCATGGCGACGCCCTCCGCCGCGGCCTCCCGGGCCGCCTCGCGGGCCGTGGCGGCCCACAGAGCCGGATCGAACAGCGACGCCTCCCCGAGGGGGATCGGAAACAGGGTGCGATGGCCGTGGATGACGTCGAAGCCGACGATGAGGGGTACCCCGAGCCGGGACTCCTCCACCGCCAGCCGCTGCATTTCCCGGACGTGTCCGGCGCCGACCATGTTGAGCAGATTGCCGATCGTGCCGTCCTTGATGGCCTGGGTCGAGTCGCCGGCGATGACGGGTCCCGTCACCGCATAGCTCGACGCCGTCATCGTCATCTGGCCGAGTTTTTCGGCCAGGCTCATTTTGCCGAGGAGGGTGTCGATCCGGCTCATGCAGCCCGCCGCGGGTGGTATTTTGACATGCGCACACGCGCCAGCGGAGGCCGGGTGACCGATAATGCCGCCATGATACAAGAATATCGGCACGACAAGACGGGTCCCGTACTCGATCCCGAAGAGATCGCCCAGTCGGGCCTCATTCCGCAATTCGGCATGGTGACGCGGGCGCTATGGGCGGCGCCGGTGCGCAACACCCTGCTGGTGCTGGCGACCGGCCTGTGCCTGGTCATCATCGCAACGGCCTATGGCCAGATTCGCCTCAACAGCTGGAATCAGCCGTTCTACGATGCGCTGGAGCACCGCGACTTCGCGGAATTCCTGCGGCAGCTCGGCATCTTCGGGGTGATCGCCGGTGCGCTGCTCGCGCTCAACGTGGCGCAAAACTGGCTCAATCAAATGGTGAAGCTCAGGCTGCGCGAGGGTTTGATACACGATCTCGTCCAGAATTGGCTGACGCCCGGCCGCGCGTTCCGGCTGGCCAACGCCGGTGCGATCGGCGTCAATCCGGATCAGCGCATGCACGAAGACGCCCGCCACCTCACGGAATTGACGGCAGACCTCGGCATCGGTCTGCTGCAGGCTTCGATCCTCCTCGCCACCTTCATCGACGTGCTCTGGTCCCTGTCGAGCAATTTCGTGTTTCATCTCGGAGCGTGGCGCTACGCGATTCCCGGCTACATGGTATGGGCCGCCATCCTGTATTCCGGTTCCGCCTCGCTGCTGAGCTACTGGGTGGGCCGGGGACTGATCGACCGCAACGCCGAGCGCTACTCGGCGGAGGCCGATCTGCGGTTCTCGCTGGTTCGCGTCAACGAGCACATCGATGAGATCGCCCTGTCGTCCGGCGAAGCGGACGAAGCCCGACGCATCCACGTCGACATCGACGCCGTGCTCGTGGCCATGCGGCGCCTCGTCACCGGACTGACCAATCTGACGTGGATCACCGCAGGCTATGGCTGGTTCACGCTGGTCGCCCCGATCCTCGTGGCGGCACCGCTCTTCTTTGCCGGCAGTCTCTCCTTCGGCGGCTTGATGATGGCCTCCGGCGCCTTCATCCAGGTGCAATCGTCGCTGCGCTGGTTCGTCGACAACTTCAGCACCATCGCGGATTGGCGCGCCACGCTGTTGCGCGTCGCCAGCTTCCGTCGTGCCGTGCTCAACACGGACGTGCTGCACGACGTGGAGAGGCGCATCGACTTCGTGGAGGGTCCCGCCGGAAAGTTCACGGTCGACGAGCTCGTGGTCGAGTCGCCCGGGGAGCGCATGATGCTCGCGGAAGCCCACGTCGAGGTGAGGACCGGCGACCGCGTCCTGGTGGTCAGCGAATCCGGCACGGCGACCACACTCCTGTTCCGCGCCTTGTCGGGCCTGTGGCCCCGGGGGTCGGGGAGGATCGCCCGGCCGCGGGGGGACGAGGCGCTGTATCTGCCCCGCACGCCTTATCTACCCCCCGGAACGTTGCGCGAGGTGCTCGCCTATCCGCTCGGCGTCGGGCGCTTCGATCCGGCCGCATTCCAATCGTCCCTTGCCCGGCTCGGTTTGGTCCGGCTCGTTCCCTTGCTCGATGTCCCGCGGCGTTGGGAACATGAACTCACCGACGACGAACAGCATTGCCTCGCGTTTGCGCGCGCATTGCTGCATTCACCGCCCTGGATTTTCATCGACGAGCTGCTCGACACCTTCGAAGATGGCACCCGCGCACGGGTGGTCGAGGTGTTGAAGCACGATCTGCAGCGCAGCGGCATCGTCTACATCGGCCGCACGCGGGCGCACGACGAGATATTCGACAGCACGCTGCATCTCGTGAAGCCGCCCGACGGGCGGAACGCCGGGCCGCGCGCGCCCGCCGATCAGGGCGTCGATCTGGGATCCACCTCGTAGATCATGCGAGCGGGCCCGGCGGAACTCTTGTGCACCGTTTCCCAGACGACGACGGTCGCCAGGGAGGTAATCAACGCAACGGCGATCGTGGTCATGATTCCGAGAAAGCCATCCTTGTGTTCCTGGAACCATACCTCCATGCGTCCGATCCGGGTGTGCAGGCGCATCGCACGGTCCGCGCCGGCGAAGGTCACGGCGACATCGACCGTGCCGTCGCCGGCGGCGGTCAATTTGATGAGGCGACGATATTGCAGATAACGCAGCGGCACCTCGAACTTCGACAACAGCAGCTTCCTGCGCAGTTCCTCGGGGACGACGGTACTGTCGACGCTCTGCAGTTCGTCGTCCTTCATCCACGCGCCCCCATCCGCGTAGGAATGCGCCGCCAGCCAAAGAATCTGGTCGCTCGTCACCGGGAACTCCTCGTCGATGCTCTCACGGTAGTAGTGCAACCCATGAAGAATGCGATCCTCATCTTTTCGGCTCATTCTCCGCTCCCGGGCTCCCTCGGTCCGAGTATAGGTGCTCCACCGGACGCAGGATAGAAGATTGCGGAGAGTCCCCTGAATCCCGTCCCGCCACCTTCGACCAAAACGGCGGGCCCGGCCGCCTGGTTGCTCGCGATCGGCGCGCTCCTCGCCATCGGTGCGGCGCTCGCGATGCTGCAGCGTTCGGCCGCCGGCGTACGTGTGACCACGCTCGATATTCGAGGCAATCCCGCGACGATCTACCGGCCGGAGGGCGGTTCCCCGGGTCCGGTCGTGGTGATTGCCCACGGCTTTGCCGGCTCCCAGCAGCTCATGCGGTCGTTCGCGCTGACGTTCGCGCGCAATGGATACACGGCCGTGACGTTCGATTTTCCCGGGCACGGACGCAATGCCCACCCCCTCACCGGGGGCGTAACCGCCGCGGACGGGCGTCACGTACGGCGACATCGCCGGCGGCTCGGGCCGGCGTGCCGCCTTCAGCCCCGTTCGCGCGGCACCCCCGGTGATCGAGGGTCGGGGACCCTGGATCGTTCTGCTGTTCGGCGGAATCATCCTGCTGGCCCGCGCCCTGTCGACCCTGCTGCCGCGGGTTGCCGACCCGCCTGCCGGCGCCGGTCTCGGTTGGATCCGGATCCGCACGGCGCTGTGGGTCCCCATGGTGGCGACGCCGGTGGTGCTGAGTCTTCTGCCGACGCATTTTCTGCCCGTGCTGGTTGCGGACTATCTGGCGGCCCACTTTCCCGGTGTACGGCCTCATCACGGCGGCCTGCCTCGCCCGGACCGTGCGGCACCCGACGCCGCAACCTATGCGGATCGCCGCGCCTCCCGGATCCGCCGGCGCGGTGCTCGCGGTCGTGCTGTTCGACTTCGTCGCTGTCGTCCGGCCGATCGACGCGCACTTCACCGCCTTCCTGCCCGGGCCCGCCCGGGTGCCGCTGATGCGCTGCATGCTCGCCGGGACCCTGAGCTATTTTCTGAGCGATGAATGGCTGACGCACGGTGCCGGCGCAGCGCGCGGCGCCTATGCAGTGTCGAAGGCCGCATTCCTGCTGTCTCTCGGTGCCGCGGTGGCATTGGATCCGCAGAGACTGTTTTTCCTGGTCATCATCGTGCCGGTCATCGTGCTGTTCTTCTGGGTGTATGGGCTCTTCAGCGCATGGATCTACCGTCGAACGGGGCACCCCTTCGTTGCAGCCATCGCCAACGCCGTGGCGTTCGCGTGGGCGATCGGCGCCACGTTCCCGTTGATTTCCGGATGAACGCGAACGGCGCCGCCCGCCGGCGCCACCGTCACCGCGCGGCGCGGTCCTGCGTCAACAGCGCGTCGTAGTCGGTGCAAAACTGTCCCGGCAACTCGAAATGCGGCAACGCTCCCGTGGGATACACGGTGAAGCGCCAGTTGGCACGATTCTCCACGATTGTCCGGGAGCGGTAATCCGTGAAGTCTCCCCGCACTCCATGCGACATCCACACGGGAAGGGTCAGGGACTCATAGACGGCATGGATGTCGCCGCTGAACAACTCACCGGACAGGAAATACAGCGGCGCGAACTCGGCGCCCGGTTGCCGTGCGGATTGGATGTCGTAGCGCCAGAGCGCCTCGTCGATGCGATCGGAGCCCCAGGTGCGGCGCAGGAAGTAGCGGATCACGTTCGGACGCGTCAGGGTCCGGAATAACGCACCTCCCCAGCCCGGACCGCGCAGAGCCCGATACAACCAGGGCTTGAACCGGGTCGATCCAGCCGGTCCCCGCAGGATCCGCCGACCGGAGAACCCGGTGGGACTCACGAGCGCGAGACTGCGAAACAGATCCGGCGCCTCGACGGCGGCGCGGGCCAGGAACTCGCCCGACAACGACAATGCGAGGGCGTCGACCGGGGCACCACCCGATTGCCGGCTGACCTGTGCGACGACCGCCAGTATGGCATCGGTCATCAACCGCGGTGAATAACGGCGATCCCCACGCTCCGACATTCCAAAGCCCGGCAGGTCGGGACAAAACACCCGCCGCGTCGCCCGGTAATGGTCCTGCAAGGGCCGCACTTCCGCCGCGGAGGCCGCCGCATTGACACTGTGGATGAGAACGAGCGGCGCGCCCTCGCCCGCGACATACACGGCGAGACGCCCCGCCGCACTTGCGATCTCCAGGCGATCACCGGGAAGGGCGGGCGCCAGGTTCATGGGATGTACACCGGTTTCATGCGTGCAGCATAGCCCTTTCGACCTCGTTGCGCGTGCGCGGCCGCCGGTCGAGGCCGGCGAATCCGCCGGGCAACTACGCTAGACTCCTCCACGAAACATCATGGGAGAAGGGTCCAACGTGTATCAACCATCCCACCACCCGACGGTCGCGAAGGTGCGTCTGTCCCGCCTGCGCCCGACACAGATCTCCGTGGGGTACGCGGAAGTCGAACTCAAGGCCAGGCAATGGTCCAAACTCGGCAAAAAGAGCCTCTCGGAGGAACTCGAGCGCCATCTCTTTCCCACGGTCATCGGTCCGGGAGGCGAGCATTTCATCGTCGACCACCATCACCTCGGCATCGCCCTGATGGAACGGGGCGTTCGGGATGCGTTCGTGGCCGTCATGGACGACATGTCGTGGCTGGAACCGGCCGTGTTCTGGCGGACCATGGAATTCCGGGCGTGGTGCCATCCCTATGACGCCCGGGGCCGGCGCTGCGACTACCGCGACATCCCTTCGAGCCTCCTGAAATTGCAGAACGATCCGCACCGCGCACTGGCGGGTCTGGTGCGCAACGAGGGCGGATTCTCCAAGGACCAGGCGCCCTTCGTGGAATTTCTCTGGGCCGATTTCTTCCGGCCTCGGATCGCGGCCCGTGCGATCAAAAAGGACCCGATCAAGGCGACCCGCGAGGGCGTGCGGCTCGCGCAATCGGGCGAAGCGCGCTATCTGCCAGGTTGGAGCGGCAAGCTGGCAAAATAGGCCCGCACCCGCCCCGCCGGCACCGCGGTCCGGCATCCTGGGTCAGGAGCGGAAAAGCCGCGTGTACTGGGACTCATGCAACGCACTGGCCAGTCCCTGGGACACGGTGCCGACGCCGATGGCGCGGTCCTGCATCGCGAGTGCGCTCTGTGTGATGGCCGGCATCTGCTCGATCAACCGGTGGAGCACCCGCTGCCCGGCGGACTGCCCCAGGGGTACGAGCTTCACCGCCGCCAGCACCTGATTTTCGCTCCATGCCCACAGATAGCCGCCGAGCAGGTCGGGGGCGGGAATGTGCCAGCGCACGCCGGCGAGGCTGAACATCGTGGACAGGGCGGGCTCCCGGTCGATCCACTCGAGCGCCCCCTCAACATCCAGGGTCACGAGAACGCGCGCCAGGGCCCGTCCGAGGTGACGCTCCTCATCGCGCAGTTCCCGGGTTTCCCGGGAGGCGATGAGGACGTCGCTCCAACGACGCACCGCTTCGAGGTCGTGCGTGTGCCAGGCATCGACCAGGCGGCGCAGAATCGGCAGATCCAGCGTGCCGATGCAATGCCGCGACAGCCCCTCGAGCCAGGCCTGCACGGTCTGCTCGTCGTGCACCCAACCGGCCTCCACCGCATATTCCATGCCCTGCGAATAGGCATAGGCGCCGATGGGCAGCGCCGGACTCACGAGATGGCAGAGGCGCAGCAGCGCGTGGGCGGCACCGGGCCGTTCGGTGCGCTCCGCGCTAACGGTCGTGGTCGTGGCCGTGGGCATGCACGTGCGGGTGAGAGTGAGAGTGCCCATGAGAGTGCGCGAACTCCGCGGCACCCGCCGTCGAATACGCCCCCGGCTCGGGTTCGAAGGGCGCCTCCTCGATGATCACCCGCAGACCGAGTCCCCGCGCCATGTCGTCGAGGACGTGGTCGTGCCGGTAGCGCAGCCAACCGTCGCCAATCTGCAGGGCGACGTGGCGGTTGCCCAGGTGGTACGCCGCACGAGCAAGAACGCGTGAATCCGCGGAATGCAGCGTCGTGACCGGCTCCGGCGCAGCGTCGACTGCCACGATCCTGCCGTCCTCGGCGCGCAGCCGGTCACCGCCACGCAGCACCTGCCCGCGCGGCAGAATCACTCCGACCTCCTCCCCGGTCAGCAGGCGCGCCCGAAATCGGCTGCGGCTGCGCATGTCGAAGGGCAACACCAAGCGCCCGTCGACGGCGCCGTCCTCCAGCCATTTCTGCCTGATTCTGATCATGGGTGCGGTGGCGCGGACCGACAGGCGCGGGTCAAAACAGGAAATACCGCTGCGCGAGGGGCAGCGTATGCGCCGGTTCGCAGGTCAACAGCCGACCGTCGGCGCGCACTTCGTAGGTCTGTGCGTCGACCTCGATCACCGGAAGATAGTCGTTCAAGATCAGATCCTTCTTCCCGAGCGTTCGAGTCCCCGAGACCGCAACCAATCGCTTCTGCAGCCTCAGGCGCTCGCCCATTCCGGCATCGAGGCCCGCCTGCGACACGAAGCTCACCGATGTGGCATGGCGTGCCCCGCCCAGGGCACCGAACATGCGCCGGTAGTGGACGGGCTGCGGGGTCGGGATGGAGGCGTTCGGATCACCCATCGGCGCGGCGACGATCATGCCGCCCTTGATGATGAGTGCCGGCTTCGCACCGAAAAAGGCCGGCCGCCACAGCACCAGGTCCGCGAGTTTTCCGACCTCGACCGAACCGACCTCGTGGGCGATCCCGTGGGTGATGGCCGGATTGATGGTGTACTTCGCCACGTAGCGCCGTGCCCGAAAATTGTCGTGGCGGGCGTCGTCCTCGGGAAGGGGGCCGCGCTGCACCTTCATCTTGTGCGCGGTCTGCCAGGTGCGGGTGATGGTTTCACCGACGCGTCCCATGGCCTGCGAATCGGATGAAATCATCGAAAACGCGCCCAGATCGTGCAGGATATCCTCGGCGGCGATGGTCTCGCGGCGGATGCGGGACTCGGCGAAGGCGACGTCCTCGGCGATGGCCGCATCCAGGTGATGGCACACCATGAGCATGTCCAGGTGTTCATCGACGGTGTTGATCGTGTAGGGCCGGGTCGGATTCGTCGATGACGGCAGCACGTGCGCCACGCCGCAGGCCTTGATGATGTCCGGCGCATGCCCGCCGCCCGCGCCCTCCGTATGGTAGGTGTGAATGGTACGGCCCTTGAACGCGGCGATGGTGTCCTCGACGAAACCGCTCTCGTTGAGCGTGTCGGTGTGGATGGCCACCTGCACGTCGAACCGGTCGGCCACCGCGAGGCAGTTGTCGATCGACGCGGGGGTGGTGCCCCAATCCTCGTGCAGCTTCAAGCCCATCGCGCCGGCGCGTATCTGCTCCTCGAGCGGTGCCGGCAGGCTGGCATTGCCCTTGCCGAGCAGGCCGAAATTCATCGGTAGATCCTCGACGGCCTGGTACATGCGGGCCAGATGCCAGGGTCCCGGTGTGCAGGTCGTGGCGGCCGTGCCCGCGGCCGGCCCGGTGCCGCCGCCGATCATGGTCGTGACACCGCTCATCAGGGCGTCCTCGACCTGTTGCGGACAGATCAAATGAATATGTGCGTCGATGGCGCCGGCGGTCATGATGAGACCCTCGCCGGCAATGACCTCGGTGCCCGCGCCGACGACGATGCCGACGCCGGGCTGGATGTCGGGATTTCCGGCCTTGCCGATGGCGGCGATCCGGCCATCCTTGAGACCCACGTCGGCCTTGACGATGCCCCAATGGTCCAGGATCACGACATTGGTGATGACAGTGTCGGCGGTCAGGGCGGACACCGCCTGGCCCTGCCCCATGCCGTCACGGATCACCTTGCCTCCGCCGAACTTGACCTCCTCGCCGCGGATGGCGTGGTCCTGCTCGATCTCGATCCACAGTTCGGTGTCGCCTAGACGAAGGCGATCGCCGGTCGTCGGTCCGAACATTTCCGCGTAGGCGCGCCGGTCGATCGTGGTCACGTCAAGGACCCCATGATGCGCGCTTGAAATCCGTACACGACGCCTCGTCCGCCGAGCGCCACCAATTCGACGTCGCGCAGCTGCCCCGGCTCGAAGCGCACCGCGGTGCCTGCCGCGATGTTCAGGCGGAAGCCGCGCGCCCGCGGACGGTCGAATGCGAGCGCCCCGTTGGTTTCGAAGAAATGGTAATGCGAGCCCACCTGGATCGGGCGGTCGCCGGTGTTGGCCACCGTGACGAGCCGCGTCTCGCGCCCCGCATTCAACGTGAATCGTCCGTCCACCGTGATGATCTCGCCGGGAATCATGTCGCCCTCATGTGATGGGATGATGAACGGTGACGAGCTTAGTCCCGTCCGGAAACGTAGCCTCCACCTGCACCTCGGCGATCATCTCCGGCACCCCCTCCATGACCTCGCCGCGCTTCAGCAGCGTCGTTCCGAGACTCATGAGTTCGGCGACGGTGCGGCCGTCGCGGGCGCCCTCGAGAATGGCCGCCGAAATGTAGGCCACCGCCTCGGGGTAGTTGAGCTTGAGCCCGCGCGCCTTGCGCCGTTCGGCGACCAATCCCGCCGTGAACAGCAGAAGCTTGTCCTTTTCCCGCGGAGTCAATTCCATAAGTTAGCCTCAGGTCGCCCAGATTCGCGGAGCCACCGCCTCACGTCCGAGAAGCATCGGCCGCAGCGCGCGCCACACCCCGACGAAGGTCCGCTTCACATGATCGGCACGCTGTCCCAGCGCCCGGCATGCCAGCACGCCGTCCACAAGGGTACACGCAACCGCGGCGTCATCGTGACTGGTCGCGGCGGCTTTTCGGGCGCATTCGAGTTCCACGGCGCTCGCGGGATAAAACAGTGCGGTGCCGAACGCCGCATGGCCCGCCATGCCCCAACGTGGTGCCAGCGACGCCGACGTCATGGCCAGCCGCTCCAGCCACAATGGACGACCCGCGAGCCATAGGTCGAAACCCAGCCGCAGTTCCCCCGCCTCGAACGACCGGCCACAGGCGGGAAGGCCGAGACACCCGATTTCCCAGCCGATGAATCGCGCGCCGGATGACAGCCGCACCACGTTGTGCAGCTCCACCGCGGCGTTCGGGTAGAAGATGTTCTCCTGCGGCAGCCACTCCAGGGTGGCCGCGGCGACATCGAAGCACTGCCCGACGAGCGCCTCACCCGCCGCACCACGGCGGTAGTATTTGCCTGCCGCGGGCGTGGTCAGAAGCGCGTGTGACCCGCTCTCGAGCGCGACGTCGAGGTGCAGTCGATCGCCTCCGGCGACTCCCCCGGGTGGGTGCACGAGGTATACGTGGCAGGGACCGTCACCCTCCGGACGCAGCGGCTTCTGCACCAACAACGGTCCTTCGTGGCGTCGATGCGTGAGTCCGGTGCGGCCATGCAGGGATGCGAATCGCAGCTCCAGGCGCGCCTGCCACCCGGGCGGCGTCCGCGCGTTCCGCGGCATGCTACCCTCGGCATGAGACGTGATCGGCATCAATTGGTATCCTCCGGATATCCCATAATCACACGGCGGAGACCGGGGCGCCACGCCGCCCGGTCCGGCGGCCGCGCAACCAGGTGACAGAGCAGGATGAACACAACCAAGCAGTCGGATGTCCTCAGGGTCGGAGTCGGCGGCCCCGTCGGTTCGGGCAAGACCGCCCTGGTGGACCTTTTGTGCAAGAGGCTCCGGGACCGGTTCGACATCGCCGTCGTGACCAACGACATCTACACACGCGAGGATGCAGAATTCCTGATACGAAGCCAGGCGCTGCCGGCCGAGCGCATCAGGGGAGTGGAGACGGGCGGCTGCCCGCACACCGCCATTCGTGAGGACGCCTCGATGAATCTGGCGGCCATCGACGGCCTGATGCGCGAGTTTCAGACCCTCGACATGATCATCGTCGAAAGCGGCGGCGACAATCTTGCAGCCACCTTCAGCCCGGAGTTGTCGGATCTGACGCTCTACGTGATCGACGTGGCGGCGGGCGACAAGATACCGCGCAAGGGCGGCCCGGGAATCATGAAGTCCGACCTGCTCATCATCAACAAGATCGATCTCGCGCCGCACGTCGGTGCCTCGCTCGAGGTCATGGATCGCGATGCACGCCGGATGCGCGGCGAGCGGCCCTTCGTATTCACGAACCTGAAAACCGGGCAGGGCCTCGACACCGTCGTGGAGTTCATCCTGCACCACGGTCTCCTTCAATGACGGCGCACGACCCCGCAAACGTTCACTGATGAATGGACTGCCAACCCCCAGACGCTACCTGGCGATAGCGGCCGTTTCGCTGGGCACCGCCCTCGCGGTGATCGACGGCTCGATCGCCACCGTGGCGCTGCCCACCATGGCTCGCGACCTGCGGGTCGACCCGTCCGCCGCCGTGCTCGTGGTCACCGTGTACCAGCTCCTGTTGGTGATGACGCTGCTGCCCTTCTCCGCACTCGGCGGCCGCATCGGGCTGCGCCGGCTGTACCAATACGGACAGCTCCTGTTCGTCGTGTCGACGGTGCTGTGCTTCTTCGCCAGAACCCTGCCGCTGCTGCTGTTCGTGCGCGCGCTTCAGGCAATCGGCGCCGCCGCCTCCCTCAGCGTCTCGAGCGCGCTGATCCGCACAATCTATCCGTCCCGCCAACTGGGCCGGGGTCTCGGCATCAGCAACGTGGTCGTCTCGAGCGCCGGCGCCCTCGCGCCCACCCTCGGGGGTTTCGTGCTGTCCGTCGCCTCATGGCCGTGGATCTTCGCCGCGGCGTCGCCACTGGCGCTGATCTCCCTGTTTATCGGGCGGCGGGCGCTGCCGCAGCCCGCGCCCCACGATGAACCGTACGACGTGCTCGGCGCGGTGCTTTGCGCGGCGACCTTCGGCCTCATCATCGCCGGGTTGGAAAGCGCGGTTCACGGCGGCCCCCCCGTCCTGTCGCTCACCGTCCTCGGCGCCGGCGCGACCGCGGCGGTCGTTTTCGTGCGGCGTGAACTCGGCTCGAGGATGCCGATCCTGCCGGTCGATCTCCTGGCGCAGCCGGTCCTTGCGCTCTCGACCGTCGGCGGGCTGCTGGCATTCGTCGCATCGATGACGTTGATCCTGTCGCTGCCGTTCCGGCTGCAGCAGCATTACGGCTTCTCGCCCGGAGCGGTGGGAGCGGTGATCACCCCCTGGCCCCTGGCGATGATGATCTGTGCACCGATCGCCGGGATGCTCTCCGATCGCTTCCCGGCGGGCCTGCTCGGCGGCATCGGCATGACGATCGCGACGAGCGGACTGCTGCTGCTCGCGTTCCTGCCCGTACACGTTTCGCAGGCCGACCTGGTCTGGCGCATGGCCCTGTGCGGCAGCGGATTCGGCATGTTCCTCGCGCCGAACGCGCGCCTGATCGTGCATTCCGCCCCGCATGCACGCGCCGCGTCGGCCGGTGGACTGATCTCGACGACACGTCTGACCGGTCAGACGCTGGGCGCCACGCTGCTTGCGGCATTGTTGACCTTCGGCGTCGGCAGCAACCGGGTTCCGGCGCTGGTGGCCGCCGGCCTGGCGCTGCTCGCGGGACTCTGCAGCGTCGCGCGCCTGAGGGTGCCGGTTCAGGCCGGATGAGCGTCGCCGGGTTCGCGCGGCGACCGCGCGAGGTTGTCGTACGCGAACCTCAGGTGTTGCCTCAGGATGTACACCTGCTCGGCATGCGAGCCCGGTATCTTGAGGGCGATGACGGCGTTTTCGATCTCCTGCAGGCGACCCAGCAGCAGGGCGCGCTTTTCCGGTGACAGCGGTCCCAAGGACTCGCGCTCCAGCGCCATCAATTGCCGGTAGCGGCGGTTGATGCGGCTCTTGACGCGCCAGTTGTACGCGGCCGGCACGTAGCGCAGCGCCGGTATGACCACGAGCACGACCGGCAGGACCACGACGATCGCGCGATCGAGCAGGCTCGCCACCCAGAACGGCAGATAGCGGTAGGAAAAGCTCTTCCCGGATTTGTAGTACCGGACGGCATCGGGACTGAGCGGCCAATCATGGACCGAGGGGGTCGGAAACTGTCCGGCATTCTGCAGCACCGTGGCGCGGCCGTGCGCCTCGGTCGCCGCCTCGATGAGCAGGTCGGACAGCGCGGGATGCAGATCGGCATGCGTCAGCAACTCCGCCGTCGGCGCCAACATGTTGATGGGCGTCGCCGGCAGGTTCTCCCCGAGATCGAACGAGCCGGGCGGCAATTCCAGTTTGCTGAGGTAGTGAAAGCGGCGCACGTACGCGTCGGCCTGCGGAAAGTCGTAGAGACGGATCCCCGGTGCGTGCAGCATTTCGCGGATCGTCTGGGCGCCGGCCGAATCGCCGGCGAGGAATATGGCGTCGACCTGGCGGTTCGACAGCGCGGTCCGCGCCGCCTCGCCCTCCAGATCGAGCAACCGGGTGGCGCCTTTTTCATCGATCTCGTTGGCCTCGAGCAACGCCAGCGCGAGAAGCCGCGTCCCGCTGCCTGCGGGCCCGATCGCGATCCGCTGACCACGCAGCTGCGACAGCCGCTGCAGCGGCGCCGGGCTGCGGTAGAAAATGGTCAACGGCACGTAGAACATGCTGCCGAGCGAGACCACATCGCCGGAGTCGGCGGTGCGCGACGTGCCGCTTTGCACCAGCGCGATGTCCACGCCCGAACGCGCGGAAGACAGGCGGTCCAAATTATCCAGCGACCCCTCGGTCTCGAGGATTTTGAGGGTGATGCCGTTGTGCGCCAGAATCCTCCGGTATTCCTTGGCCACCGTGTTGAACCGGCTTCCCGGAGGGCCGCTCGCGATCGTGATCGTGTTCGGCGGCGCCGGACGCACGAAGTGCAGGGCCGCCAGGACGGCGAGGGCACAGACGACGAGCGCGGGTCCCAGGGTCTGGGCGAGGTCCAGCCAGAACGTCGTCGCATTCTTGAGCCGCAGGCGCTCGCAAAATGTCTCGAATGTCGGGCGGCCGCCGGCCACCCGTGTCTTGCTTCCCATGCCACCTCCACACGCCCGTCCAGCCCGACCCGATGCCGACGCCGAGTATCCCATAGCCGAACGCGTACCACCGGCGCCCGTTTGCCGGACGGGAGCATCTGCGATATCGTCGGCCGATGACCCGCCCGCACCTGCGCACCCGTCGACTCGGACGTGCGGCCGCCCTGCTCGCGCCGTGGCTCCTTGCCGGGTGCTCGTTGCTGACGATCAAATCCCCGGAAACGCCGCTGTCCCCGCGCGAACAGGAGGCGCGCCTGCTGACCCGCGACTATGCCGCGCATTTCGCCGTGACGATCGCCCGGCTCATCGACGATGCGGAATCGACGGACGACGATCCGGTGCGCAAGGTGCGGGCACTGCGGCTGAAGCTCGGCGCCGTCACCGAAATCACGCGCGCCTCGACCGGACTGTCGCCGTTCGCGAGCCTGATCGACACCTGGGCATTCTCCGAGCAGCTGCGCGACTACTTCGCCGGCGGGGCGGGCGTGGAGGTATTTGGCGACGGCCGCACCGAGGTGCGGCTCGGCGTCGCGCAGCTGGCGGCGGAAGCCGACGAGCTCGCGCGCAGGGTGGCCGGTGCGGACTACACCCGGTATCACGCCTTCGTCGCAGATTTCGTGGCGCATCATCCTCTCACGGGCGTGGATCTGGCGCGTCCGTCGGTCTTGTCGGCCTGGTCGGCCACGGGACACGACATGAGTCCGCTGCGCGAGGCGGGCACGGTGGCCCAGGCGCTCGGCGATGTGTCCGATCGCCTGCGCATCTACAGCGAGCGGGTCCCCTCATTGAGCCTTTGGCAGGCCGAACTGGCCCTCGATCGTGCCGGATTCGACGACGCCGACTATCGAACCGCGCTGCGCAACGCCGATGCGCGGCTGGAGCGGATCTCGAGGCTTGCGGATGCCAGCCCGGAGCTCGCCCACGAAGCGATCACCAACCTGCGCGGCGGTCTGCGCGAGACTACCGATCGGCTGGACGGCTCGGCGCTGCAAATGCTCAAGTCCCTGCGGGCCGAGCGCGAGGCGCTGGCCGCAGACATCGCATCGGAACGCGAACACGTCACGGCGGCCTTCGATGCGCAGCGCGAAAAATTGTCGGCGGATGCGGCCCAAATGGCGGCACGCGCGGTCGATACGTCCTGGCGGGAGCTGCGCAAACTGGTCAGGGAAGCGCTGCTGCTCGCCATCCTGTTGGCGCTCGTGATGCTGGGTCTGCCGTTTGCCGCCGGGTACGCCGTGGGTCGCCGTCCGCGCGCGCCCCGGCCGGATCGTTCATCCTGAACCGACGGAGGCGGCGCCCGTCACCGGTCCGCCGGCGCGGGTCAGCCATCGGTACAGGGCCGCGATCGATACGATGAAGGCACCGCCGCCGACCCATACCGCCGTGCCGGCATAGCCGGGGCCGACCAGCGACAGCGGGTCGTCCTTGCCGGAGAACACGACGATGGCCGCGAACAGCACCCCGATCAGGCTCTCGCCGACGATCATGCCCGAGGCGAGCAGGACGCCCAGCTGCTTCGCCCGCCCTGGATGACGGGTGCGGGCGGCACGACGTTCGAACGCCCATCCGGCGACGGTGCCGACGACCATGATGAGCGTCGTGGCGGTGGGCAGATAGATCCCCATGCCGACCGCGAGCGGCGGCAGCGATGCACGTGTGGTCCGTTTCAGCGTCTCGTCGATCACGATGCTGGCGAGTCCCACGAGCGCACCGACACCGATGAGGTTCCAATCGAGATTTCCCTGAATGACGCCCTTGGCGAGCGCGGAAATCAGCGCGGCCTGAGGCGCCGGCAGCGCATGCGCGGATTCGACGCCCGGCGCCCCGGCAAATCCGTACGCCCGATTGAGCAATCCGAGGATCGGCGGAATGACCGCCGCCCCGGCCGCCACGCCGACGAGCAGCGCGACCTGCTGGCGCCAGGGCGTCGCGTCGACCATTTGACCGGTCTTCAAGTCCTGCAGATTGTCGTTGGAAATCGTCGCCGCCGCAAACACCACGGCGGTGACGAACAGCGCGTAGGCGACGAGCGCCGGACCCGCGGAGGCCGGCAGCAGAGGTTCGACCCCGAGCGCGAGCATCAGCGCCGCGCCGATCACGACCAGGATCCCGACGCCCGAAAGAGGGCTGTTCGACGCTCCGATGAGCCCGGCCATGTAGCCGCACACGGCCGCGACGAAAAAGCTCATCACCGCGATGTACGCCACGCCGCCGATGACGAGCAGCGCCAGGTGGCCGCCCAACCCGCTGGTCGCGCCGATGCCGGCGAGCATGATCGCGACCGGCATCATGCACAGAGCCGTAACCAGCGCGACGATCCCGATCGGAATGTCCTGCTCGGTGCGCGGCAGCGACGCGCCCCGCCCCGCGCGGCGCACGCGCGACGCGTGCATCGCGGAGCGCAGACCGGAGATCACCGGACGTACGAGTCCGATGAGACTCCACAGCGCCGCCGCGCCGATCGTGCCGGCGCCGATGAAACGCACTTGGCCGCTCCAGACGTTCGTCGCCAGGTGCTCGAGGGTTCCGTCGACCGGCGAATTCATCGACAGATGCGGAACCGCGCCGCCCCAGGCCACCAGCACGCCGGCGAGCATCGCGATCCCGGTCGAGAGTCCGATGAGATGACCGACCGCGAACAGCGCGAAGGACAGGCTGAAATCATAGCCGGACACCGCATTGCCCCGGCCGACTCTGAAGTATTGCGCCACATCACCGGCGAACACCTGCGTTGCAACGACGATGGCGAACGCGGCGGAGGAAATGGTCCCCAGCAGGATGGCGGCGAGTCCCGACCGGTTGGCGGCGGCATCGCCCTCCTCGCCGTCATCGCCGCGCGCCCCGACCTTGAGCACCTCCGCACAGGCCACGCCTTCCGGATAGGGCAGATCCGAATGCGTCACGAGGGCGCGCCGCAGCGGGATCGAATACATCACACCGAGCGCGCCGCCCATCGCGCAGATCGTGAATGAAATCCAATAGGGAAAGCCGGTCCACCACCCGACCATCACCAGACCCGGCAGCACGAATATGATCGCGGCGAGCGTGCCCGCCGCGGACGCCACCGTCTGGACGATGTTGTTCTCCTGGATCGTCGATCCGTCGAATCCGCGCAATATCGCCATCGAGATGACGGCGGCCGGAATGGAGGTCGCAAAGGTCAGTCCCGCCTTCAGGCCGAAGTAGACATTGGCGGCGGTGAACAGCAGCGTGATGAGGATCCCGAGGACCAGGCCCCGCAGGCTCAATTCCCGGCGATCCCCCGGAGCCGATCGATCCGGGAACATCAGGGATTGTCGGTGCGCGCCGCCCGGTGACTCCGCGTGCGCCGGCCCGTGGCGCCGGGCGCCGCACCGGCCTCGCGGCCCAATTCGCCGCGCAATTGCGCCGTCGCCCCGGTCGAGATGGCCCCCAGCCGGGCCTCGATGGCGGCCAGGTCGGGCGCCGGTCCACGCGCATGGGCCTCCAATGCCCGACGCATGACCCGCAGGTGTTCGGGGGTCGTGCCGCAACAGCCGCCGATGATGCGCGCCCCCGCATCGAAGGCCATGCAGGCGTATTGCGCCATCAATTCGGGCGTGCCGTTGAAGCGGATTTCACCGTCCACCCATTGTGGAATGCCGCAATTCGCCTTGGCGACGAGAATGGCCGACGCCTCCGAGGCGGTGGCGAGATTGACGATGCACGCGACTAGTTCGGAGGGGCCCGTGCCGCAATTGCTGCCGCAAGCCGCCAGATGGTGCTTGCGGTGCAGCGCGGCGAGTTCGGATGGCGTGATGCCCATCATCGTGCGGCCGTTGGTGTCGAAGCTCAACGTCGCGACCACCGGCAGATCCGCCGTGCGCGCGCCCGCGATCGCCGCCTCCGTTTCCTCGACCGACGACAGGGTTTCGATCCACAGCAGGTCCGCCCCGCCACAGGCGAGCGCCACCGCCTGTTCGGCGAAGGACTCGCGCGCGGCATCCAGGGTGAGCGGCCCCAGCGGCTCGAGGATCTCGCCGGTGGGACCCATGCTGCCGGCGACGAGCACGATGCGACCCGCGCGATCCGCCTCGGTCCGGGCGATCCGCGCGGCCCGTTCGTTTAGCTCCGATACCCGATGCTCGGACTTGTGGAGTTTCAGCCGATGCCGCGTGCCACCGAAGCTGTTGGTGAGGATGATGTCGGCTCCAGCCTCGATGAAGGCCCTGTGCAGGGCGGCAATGCGGTCCGGATGATCGGCATTCCAGAACTCCGGCGCGTCGCCCGATCGTAGTCCACGGTCGAACAGGTTGCTGCCGGTCGCTCCGTCGGCAAGCAACCAGGGCCTTTGAGCCAACAGCGGGGTCAGTCGATCGATCACTTCTCACCCAATCGTTTTTCCAGCCTCGACTGTAGCATGATTGCCCAAGCCTACGACGCCGGCGGCCCTTCGAGGCGGGCCGAGACCTCGGCCCACAGCGCGCCAAAAATGCGCGCCGCCGCGCTGCCCGGGGCGAATGCCGGCAGGGGGGCCCGGCGCTCGGTCATCCGCTCGATCTCGCTCCAGTACGGCACTTCGGTCGCCAGAGTCGCCGGGTACCGCTCGCGGGTGCTCGCCATGATGTCGCGATGCAGGTTGCGGCGACGGTCGACCATGGAGAATAACGGGAGCAGCCTCAGGTCCGTCCAGCCTTCCGCGGCGATGAAGTCGTGCAACTGCGTCAGCATGCGCACCGACAACGGCGAGGGGACCAGCGGGACGATCACGGCATCGGCGGCCCGCAGGACGTTCTCCGACAGCAGGGAGATTCCCGGCGGGCAGTCGAGAAACAAGGTGGAATACACCTCCCGCAGGGAGCGGCTCATTTTCAGCAGCCGTTCGGTGGGCCGCTTGTGATCGCTCAGGTGACGGTCGAAATTGCGGTAGGAGAAATCCGCGGGCAGGAGCTCCAATCCGGGATACCCGGTCGGCAGGATGAGTTCGGGGAGCTGCCGCTTGCCCGACAGCAACTTCTTCGCCGAGGCGTTTTGCTGGGGTTCGCCTCGCAGCGTATAGGTGGCGGCGCCCTGCGGGTCCAGATCCCACAGGAGCGTCGGGCGACCGCCCGCCGCGCAAAGATAGGAAAGGTTGACGGCCGTGGTCGTCTTGCCGACTCCGCCCTTGATGTTGGTGATCGCGATGATCTTCATCGCCCCGCACGTTAGCATGGACCTCACCGCACCATGGAGACGCATCCCCAATGACACCCACCGGCCCGATGGACGGACGAACCGACGCCGCCACGGAAGGGTTCATCCGCGGCATCCCGAAGGCGGAACTGCATCTGCACATCGAGGGTACGCTCGAACCGGAACTGGCGTTCGACCTGGCCCGCAAGCACGGCATCGCCCTGCCCTACGCCACGGTGGATGAGCTGCGCAACGCCTACGACTTCTCCGACCTCCAGTCGTTCCTCGACGTCTACTACACCGCCGCCCGGGTGCTCTGCGACGAGGACGACTTTCAGGCGCTGACCCGGGCCTATCTCGTCAGGGCCCACGCGCAGGGCATCGTCCACGTGGAGATCTTCTTCGACCCACAGACGCACATGGAGCGCGGCATCCCCTTCGCGACCGTCCTCGGCGGCATCCGGCGGGCGCTGGAAGACGCCGAGCGCGATCTGGGAATCTCGCATCGATTGATCATGTGCTTTCTGCGCCATCTCAGCGCCGAACAGGCCATGCACACGCTCTTGCAGGCCCTGCCCCACCGGGACTCCATCACCGCCGTCGGTCTCGATTCGTCGGAAGCCGGCCACCCCCCGTCCAAATTTGCCGCGGTGTTCGATCGGGCGCGGCGAGCGGGATTCTTGGCGGTGGCGCATGCCGGCGAGGAAGGTCCACCGGCCTACATCCATGAGGCGCTGGACCTCCTGAGGGTGCGGCGCATCGACCACGGCGTCCGCAGCGAGGAGGATTCCGCACTGCTCGACCGCCTGGTCCGAGAGCGCATGCCGTTGACCGTGTGCCCCCTGTCGAACGTCAAGCTCAAGGTCTTCGAGCGGATCGAGGATCACAATCTTAAGCGGCTCCTCAACCGGGGCGTTTGCGTCACGGTCAATTCCGACGATCCCGCCTATTTTGGCGGCTACCTGCTCGAGAACTTTCTGGCGGTTCAGCAGGGTCTCGGGCTCACCGAAGCCGATGTCGCGGCGCTGGCGCGCAACTCCGTCGAAGCCTCGTTTCTCGCACCCGGCGCGAAACGGCGCTGGCTGGCCGCCATCGACGCCTACGTGGCGAAGCCGGCAGCCCCGGGCCGTCCCTGACTCCTTCCCGACCTCGCGGGTGAGTCGTCCGGCAGCGTCATTTGCGCAATGCCTCGTCGGCCTCGCGCAGCCAGTCGTTGCGCTCCGACGTGTCCGGCAGGGCGGCGGCCAGGGCGCGGGCCCGGACATACCCCTCGCGGGCCCCGTCGGCGTCGCCCGTCCTGCCGAGCGCCTCGGCCAGCGCCAATTGGTTCGGCGGATATTCTGGGTGCAGCGCCACGGCACGACGCGCCGCCGCCAAACCGGCGTCGGCATCGCCAGGACCCAGTGGCCAGCCCGGCGCCCGGATCAGCACCAACGCCCGGACCCGCGCGGGGCCGGCCAGGTCATAATCCGGGTCCGCCGCGTCGGCAGCGACCAGGCTCCCGAGCATGCCGGCGAGCAGCTCGCCGGCATGCGTCGGATGCGCCCGCGCCTCGAGGCCCAACGCGACGGCGCGGCCATAGAGGCAGGCGGCCGCCTGCGGTTCGCGGGCGAGGCACGCGTCGGCGTCGCGGGTCGCCTGCGCCGCCAGATCGCCGCGAATCTTCGCATCGGGCTCGCGATCGCTGCGCTTCGCCTCGGCCGCGATGGCCGCCGCCAATTCCGCCACCGAACTCGCCGCGGAGTTCGGACCGGCAACCGGTGCAGGCCGCGGCGCGGCGCAGCCGGCGATCAGGAGCGCCGCGAACGCCACTCCCGCAGGACGCATCACGGCACGGCGGGATGCGGTGGAAGCTGGGGCAGCACGAACCCCTGCAGATGCAGCTGAGAGAGCGTATCGGCATAACGGGGATCCCGGCCCATCTTGATCAGCCCGGCCTGCAGGCTGCGCACGCGGGCTGCGGGCACCCGCGAGCCGATGACCGTCACCAGGGCGACCGGCAGGGGCGCCGACTGGGTCACCGCCTTGAGCTGGGCCGCGAACGGCAGGGTCGGCAGCGCGGCCGCCTGGGATTGGTCGAGCAGCGCGACCACGTGCTCGCCGGCCGCAATCCGCCGCAGCACACTCAATATTTGCCCGGTCGAACCGATCTTCACGTCCGCCGGAAGCGGCCATGCCTCGAGTGCGGAGCGCCGCACGAAGTCCGGGGCGTAGCCCGCCACGCTCAACAGAGTGTAGCCCGACAGCTCCGCGGCCGCCGTGACCGTGCCGGCCTTCGCCACCAGCGTCCAGCGCTCCGTGGAACCGACGCCCGCCACGTCCGCCTGGGCGAGCGGCGCCAGGTGCAGCTCCTTCCCATGCTGGACGAAGAACGCGTAGGGCACGAAGGCCAGCGCGGCATCGGAGCCGCCGAGCTTCGCGAGGCCTCCCTGCTCGGTCGGATCGTAAACCGCGGCGAGACTTCCCGCGGTCCAGCCGGCGGTCGCGGCGGCGGCGGCCGCGAATTGATCGACGAACGGCTGAGCGTCGCCCGCCGCACCCGGATACCCTGGAGCGCAAAAGATGAGTGTGGCCGCCGCCGCCAGGAGGAATGTGCCCATGACCGTAGGCTATCATTCTACGGCGCTGCGGGCCTACTGTGTCGGCGCGAGAGTACATCCCCCATGACCATACCGACCTCCCCCAGACTCCAGGCCCTCTTCCGGTACGTGCTCGACGCGCGATCCTGGATCGTCGCGGTCTTTTCGATCCTGACGGCCGCCGGCCTGTACGGTGCCCTGCACATACCGACGGATTCGGCGATCGAGCGGCTGGTCGTGGCTGGCGATCCCGTGGCACAGGCGACGCTCGAGTTCGAGCGGGTGTTTCCGGAAGGCGAGCAGGCGCTGTTGATGCTCGAAGCGCCGGACCCATTTCGCCCCGGGGCGCTCATGTCCGCCCTGCGGCTGGAGCGCGAACTCAACACGATCCCGAACGTCGCGGCTCACAGCATTCTGACCCTGCGTCATCCGGCGGGCGCGTCCGACGGCATCGGCCCGGACGACGCCGAGCGGGTGCGGCGCTTCGCCACCGGGACGAGGCTGTTCCGCCGCGCGGGGCTCGTGGGCGACCATCATCTCGGGATCGCGCTCGACCTGCGCGTGCAATCCCCCGCCGAGCGCGACCGCGCGTTGACCGCCATCGACGCGGTGGTGCTGCCCCTCGAGAAGCCGGGCGGCGAATTCAGTGCGATCCGGCGCGTCGGCAGTCCCTGGCTCGACGCATGGCTCGAGCGCCAAACCGGCGCCGCCACGCGGAAATTCATGCCCCTGTTCGGGATCTTCCTGATTGCGCTGGTGTCGCTCGTCTACCGTTCATGGCGCGCGCTGGCGGCGATCCTGCTGACCCTCGGTGCCGTCGTCGCCATGGCCGTGGGTCTGGCAGACCTCTTCGGTTGGTCGAATACCATCGTCTCCACCATCGTGCCGCTCACGGTCATGGTGACCACCACGGCCACGCTGGTTTACATCCACTCCCGCTACATGCAGCCGGATGATGCGCCGACGGTCCTCGAACATCAGGCGCGCGCGCTCGCCAACAAGTTTCTGCCCTGCACTGCCTCCATGTTCGCCACCGCGGTCGGCTTCGCCGCGCTCACCGTGTCGGACATCCGCCCGGTGCGTGAAATGGGCCTGTGGACGGCCTGCGGGCTGATCGTGGCGTGGGTGACCTGTTTCACGCTGTTCCCGGCGCTGCAGTCGCTTCTGCGCACCCCGCAGAGCGGCGGCTCGCCGGCAGCCGGTGGCCGGTTCACGGCCTTCGTCGATGCCCTGGTCCCGGCGACGCGTCGTTACCGCTGGCCGCTGGTCATCGGCGCGCTCGGCCTCATGCTCTGCGGGGCCGCGGCCTTGTTCGGCATTCCCGGCAGGCTCGCCCCGTTGACCCTCGAAACCGACGCGTTGACCTACGTCGATCCGCACGAACGCGTCGCGCAGGACACTCGGCGCTTCGAGCAGTCGAACGGCCTGGACGTCATCGATCTGTGGTTGCAGACCCCACCGGGCCACGCCTTGGACCCGGAATTCCTGCGGGCGGTCGAACTCTTGACCCAGCGGCTCGAGCGACACCCGGGGGTCGACGCCGTCGATGGCCCCACGTCCGTGCTGCGGTGGGCCCGGTATGTCGAATCGGGGTCCGATTGGCTGCCAAGGGCGGCCGCCGAATGGCCGAAATTGGCCGCGGACCTCGACCAGATCATGCTCAACGAGCCCGGTGCCCGCAGCTACGTGGACGTGGCCGACCTCGCCAGCGTGCGTCTCAGCATCCGCGGACGCGGCGACCTGTTCGGCCCGGCGGGCGCGATGCGCAAATTCGTCGAACGAACCTGGGCCTCGGCAAAGGCCGGCGACCCGGCACTGCGCGAGGTCCGCGGCCGCCTCGCCGGCAAGGGCGTGCTCTCCGGCGAGATCACGGAGCGCCTCCTGCCCACCCTCACCGAGAGTTTCGCGCTGACGGCGGGCGTGATTTTCTTCGGCTTCCTTCTGGTGTTCCGCAGCCCGTCGGCGCGGCTGATGACGATGATTCCCTCGCTGTTCGCGATCTTGTCGGTGTTCATCGTGATGCGCGTGGCCGGCATTCCGCTGAACATCGCCACCATCCTCATCGGCTCCACGGTGCTGGGCGCGACCGAGAACGACCAGGTGCATTTCTTCTACCACTTCCAGGAGGGACGTGCGGAAGGCTCGACGGCCGCCGCCCTGCGCCATGCGCTGGTGGTCGCAGGCCGCCCGATCCTCTTCGCAACCCTCATCAACGCAAGCGGCTTCCTCGCGCTCGCGCTCTCGGATCTGCCGCCGATGCGTCAGTTCGGCACCGTATCCGCCGCCGCCTTCATCCTGGCCCTGGTGGCGGACTTCACGGCATTGCCTGGGGCGCTGTGGATTTTGAGCCGCCGTGAGCGACAATAGGCGACCCTATCCATGAAGATTTCAGGCACTCATTACCGCACGATCTGGCGCACGGCGAGCGGCGGCGTCCGGGTCATCGACCAGACGCGGCTTCCGTTCGAGTTCGCAGCGATCGATCTCGTGTGTCTGGAGGACGCCGCACGGGCCATTCGCAGCATGGTGGTCAGGGGCGCTCCGCTGATCGGGGCGACGGCCGCGTACGGGGTTGCGCTCGCCCTGCGCGCGGATCCGTCGGACGAAGGACTCGATCACGCCGCACGCACGCTCCTGGCCACGCGCCCGACCGCCCACAACCTCGCGTGGGCGCTGGCTCGGATGCGCGAGGCCGTGGCGCCGATCGCCGGGCCGGGCCGCGCAGATGCCGCATTTCGGGAAGCGGCCTTGATTTGCGAGGACGACGTGGAACAATGCCGCGCGATCGGGTCGCATGGACTCGACATCATCCGCCGGTTCGCGCAGGCGGCCGGCCGCACTGTGAACATCCTCACCCATTGCAACGCCGGCTGGCTCGCGTGCGTCGACTGGGGCACGGCGCTGTCGCCGATCTACATGGCCCATGACTCCGGCATCGAGATCCACGTCTGGGTCGACGAGACGCGCCCGCGCAACCAGGGTGCCTCGCTGACGGCGTTCGAGCTGGCCGCGCACGGCGTGCCGCACACCGTCATCGCCGACAACCTCGGCGGCCACCTCATGCAGCGCGGCCGGGTCGACATGGTCTTCGTCGGCAGCGACCGCACCACCGCGGCGGGGGACGTGTGCAACAAAGTGGGCACCTACCTGAAGGCCCTTGCGGCCAGGGACAACGGTGTCCCCTTCTACGCGGCGCTGCCGACCAGTACCATTGACTGGTCGCTGGACGAAGGCCGCGACATCCCCATCGAGGAACGATCGGAAATGGAACTCACGCACATCACCGGCCGGACGCAATCCGGCGCGATGGAGACGGTCCGGGTGGTGCCGGAAGGCAGCCCCGCGCTCAATCTGGCCTTCGACGTGACGCCGGCAAGGTTGGTGACCGCACTCATCACGGAGCACGGGAGCTGCCCGGCACACCGCGCCGGCATGCAAGGCATGCGTCCCGGGCGGCGCCCGCCGCCATGACGCGATCGGCGGCGGGCATGGGTGCGGACCTGCGCCAGGCGGTGATCGACGCGTGCCGCGGCCTCGTGAGCAGCGGTCTCACCCACGGCAAATCCGGGAACGTCAGCGTGCGCCGGGACGACCGGAGCTTTTTCATCAGTCCCACCGGCATGCCGTATGAGTCCCTCGAACCCGACGATATTCCTCTCATGGACGTGGGCGGCCGCTGGTATGGCCGGCGGCGGCCGTCGAGCGAATGGCGTTTTCACCGCGACATCTTCGCCGCGCGGGCGGGGGTGAACGCTATCGTTCACACCCATTCTCCGATGGCCACGAGCCTGGCATGCACGGGCCGCGGCATCCCGGCGTTTCATTATATGGTCGCGGTGGCCGGCGGCACCGAGATCCGCTGCGCGCCGTACCACACCTTCGGCACCCAGGAGTTGTCCGATGCAGCGATCGCGGCGCTGGAGGACCGGGATGCCTGTTTGCTGGCCAATCATGGAGTCATCGCCGTGGGCCGCAATCTGACCGCCGCACTCGCCCTCGCGGGCGAAGTCGAGAACCTCGCCGGGCAGTACTGTACGGCCTTGAACCTCGGACAGGTGCGCATCCTCGGGGCCGGGGAGATGCGGTCGGTGATCGATAAATTCCGCACCTATGGCAGCCAGGATGCGGTGGATGAGGAACAGAGCTTCGGCGGCCGCGAACCTCCGGCGACTGGCACTGCGGGGCCTCGTTCATGACGGGCGAGATTCTCGACCGGCGGGGAGAACCCTCCCCCTATCGGATCTTGGACTCGAGGGGCTTGGTGGCCAAGCTCGCCACCCTCGAGGAGGTGGCGGCGCTCCTCGGTGGCCGGACGCAGGAGTGGCGGGTGCGCGAGGTGGGGGACGGAAATCTCAACCTCGTGTTCATCGTGGAGGGAACGGCGGGAGCGGTCTGCGTCAAGCAGGCGCTCCCCTATGTCCGGGCCGCCGGACCGTCGTGGCCGATGCCGCCCGAACGGGCGTTCTTCGAGCGCACCTATTATGACCGCGTCGCTCCGCATGTCGGTGCGGCCATACCCCGGGTGTTCCATTACGACCCCGACCTCTATTGCATCGTCATGGAGTGCCTGTCGCACCACATCATCCTGCGACGGGGACTGATGGCCGGACACCGCTACGGGCGCGCCGCGCGCGACGTGGGCCGATACATCGCCCGCGCCTGCTTCTTCACGTCCGACTTCGCCGTCCCCTTCGAGCGCAAGATGCAGGGTCAGGCCTTGTTCGCCGGCAACACCCCGCTGATTCGCGTGACCGTGGACCTGGTGTTCGCCGATCCCTATCACGCGGGAGTCCGCAACCGGCACACGTCCCCGCAACTCGACGGGATCGTCCTCGACCTTCGCCGCGACGGACCGCTCAAGCTGGCGGCGTCGAACTTCGGGCGCAAATTCCTCAATGAACCCCAGGCGCTCATTCATGGCGACCTGCATTCGGGATCCATCATGGTCACCGCGGACGACAGCCGCGTCATCGATCCGGAGTTTGCCTTCTACGGACCGATCGGCTTCGACCTCGGCGCATTTTTCGGCAATCTCCTTTTGAGCTGGTGCTCGCAGCCCGGGCACGCGACCGGACGGGACGATCGCGGCGCCTACCAGGAATGGATCCTGGAGCAGGCCCGCGCTTTTTGGGACGCGTTCCAAGGCGACTTCCTCGCCCTATGGAACTCGGACGCCGGCGGCGATGCGTTCCCGCAGGCCATGTTCTCGGCCCCGGAGGATGCCGCCACGCTGCTCGCGGCCCGCCGCGCATTCGTGGATTCCCTGTTTGCCGACATGCTCGGCTACGCTGCCTGCAAGATGATCAGGCGCATTCTCGGCTTCGCGCACGTACTCGACTTCGAAGCCATCCCCGATGCCGGCGTGCGCGCCGATTGCGAGGCCGGCGGCCTCGCCCTGGCGCGTCTTCTGCTGACCCATCCGCGGCAGTTCTCCTCGATCGACGCGGTGCTCGACGCGGTACCGCGCTCGGCGGGCTGCTGAACCGGCCGGCTTTCGGTCCCGCCGCGGGGTGTCAGGGTGCCTCGAACTCGGACCGCAGATCCTTCCATCGCGCCTTGACCCTTCGATGGCCCTTGGCATGGAACTTCGCGGCCTTCGCGGCAGCGCCCCCGTAGTGCTCCGCGAACCGCCCCATGAGGAACAACGTCCGGGGCATCATGCCCTTCGGGGGTGCGGCGGCGAGCGCGTGCAGGCGGCGACCCGCGACCGCCGCGTCCTGCTGCGCCCCCAGGATCGCCTGCCAGCGGCGCAGCGCGCGCAGCAAATCGTCGGCCGGTTTTCCGTAGAGGACGGCCACCGCGTCCAACGCATAGCGCAGGTTCTTCACGTGGCTGCGCAAACGATGGTGATCGCGAGCCGACGACTCGGCGCTCAACCGCACCGCGGCCCGGTGCATCTTGCGATAGCGTCGTCGGAGCAGCCCCGGCGCCTGGTTCCGCGCCGACAGGGCCGCCGGAGCCGGTGACGGCGAGGGGGTGGCGGACAGCAGTGCCGTCAATGCCGCCAGTTCCCCCTGTACGGCAACCGAATCGACGAGGCGCAACATCCGGGAGCGCGCCCGGTCACGCTCCGACGCCCACAGATGCTGCAGCGGTGCGATGTCCTGCCGTTCGTCCGGCCCCCAGCCACGGCTGAATCTCGCCAATTCGTGCAGGGCCACGTCGAGGTCGCGAACCTCGCCGAACGCCCGCAGTACTTTTTTGAGCGGTTTGCGGATGGCGCGCGCGGACTCGGGCAGCCACCGTCGGAACTGCCGCAGGACGGCATCCAGACGGCGGCCGGCAACGCGAAGTTCGTGCATTTCTTCCGGATCGTCTCCCAGGCGGGCGGCAGGTTCGTGGCGCTGCCAGGCCGACCAGTCACGCCGCAGATTCGCCAGCGCGACGTCGAGCATCGGCATGTCGGCAGCGACGCTCGTGGGCGTAAATTCCGGCGGCGGTTCCGGTGCCAGACCGACGGATGTCAGGCCAAGCGAATACTTGTTCTCGCCCGCGGTCTGCAGACCGCACCCGGTGCGCAACGTCAGCACCAGAGCGCGCAGCCCCGCGTGCGCATCGGTGAGCGCCTCGACCTCCACGCGCTGCAGGCTCGCGGTGGGCTCGCCCCGGGGCCGATGTATGACCGTGGCGTCGAGGTCGATCTCGCCCAGGGGCCCGCCCTCGTCCTGTCGGCGGACGATGAATCGCTGCCGGAAGGTGCGTACCTCGAACAGCGGACGCAGGGCGTGCGTGCCGGTCACGGCGCGCACGCGTACACCGACCGGACCCTCGGATTCTCGCGGCCAATCCGCTTCCCCACCCTCCAACGGCTCCGTCACCTCCCGCCGATCCGCGACCTTGGCGCTGGCCGAGCGCAGCGCTTTGAGCGTCGCCTCCGAGGATCCGGACGCCGAGCGCAGCCGCAGCGCAAAGCCCGCACGATGCAGTCGCCAGTCCTCCGTGTCGAGATAGGTGTCGAGGATTTCCAGCGGCGAGTGGGGCTCGACCAACAACCCGTCGACGACGGTGTGCTCCGTCAACCACCGGTGTACCGCGCCCAGATCGCTGCATGCCATTTGCCATTCGACTTCGCGTCCGTCCTTGTGGCCGGTCGACGCCTGCTTCGCGGTGGGGGTGCGCGATGCCATACACCCGGCAGTCTAGAACATTCCGGCCCCGTGCGGCCCCCCGCCCGCCACCTTTCGCCGGCTTGCGGCATAATGAACCCACCCTGGCGCCGTGCCGCGAGGCCGGGGCATGCGCGCTGCCTGAGGACACCCGACATTGTTCACGCCGCCCTCGCCACGCCTGCTCGCCGCCGATCCGCGCAACGTGCGCTCGATCCATGTCTCGTCGATCGTCGCGGAATCGGCGCGCCTCGACACCGCCGGGGTCTACGCGAAGCTCCGCAGTCGCGCGGGCGGATTGACCGGCCTCGAAGCGCGCGAGCGTCTCGAACACTTCGGGCCGAACGTTCTCGCCAGGGACCGGCGCCCCGGAATCGGCCGGCTGCTGCGGCGGACGCTCGCCAACCCGTTGGTGCTCCTGCTGGGGGCGCTGGCGACGATTTCCCTGGCGACGGGCGACGCCCGGTCCGGACTGGTCATGCTGTCCATGATCGTCCTCAGCGTCGGTCTGAAACTCGTTCAAGAGACCCGGGCGAATGACGCCGCGGCAAAACTCAAGGCGATGATCTCCGTGACCGCGACCGTGTGGCGCGACGGCACGCCTCGCGAGATCGCCGTCGAGCAACTGGTCCCCGGCGACGTCGTGCAACTCGCCAGCGGGGATATGGTCCCCGGCGACTTGAGGATCGTCAAGGCAAAGGACCTATTCGTGAGCCAGGGGCCGCTCACCGGCGAGAGCTTCCCGGTGGAGAAATCGGACGTGCAGGGCGATTCCGCCCGCCCGCCCGCCGCACCGATCGAACTGCGCAATGCGGCATTTCTCGGCACCAGCGTCGAGAGCGGCACCGCCACCGCCGTGATCGTCGCAACGGGCAGGAACACCTACCTGGGCAGCATGGCCGAGTCCCTGCAGGAGCCGCAGGCCGAGACCACCTTCGACCGCGGGATCGCCCGGTTCACCTGGCTGATGCTCCGCTTCATGCTGGTCATGGTGCCGCTGGTGTTTTTCATCAACGGACTGACGAAGGGCGTGTGGATCG
>JBBIKV010000024.1:0-49796 GCA_037445285.1 Nevskiaceae bacterium
GCTAGGAGCGGTGGTTTATCCTTTCTATGCCCATGCCCACGGGCCGGCGCGTGCCGCTTTGGCTGCCGAGGCATTCGACGATTTCGGCGATTCACTTCATGGAGCGACCGCGACGGGCATGGCCCTCGAAATCATTGCGCTCCGGGTGCAGTGGAACACGCTCCGTTGGGCCGGCGAGCTGGCGCGCTCGCCGCTGCTCGTCATCGGCGCATCGAAAGCCGAAGGCGGTCAGAACCGCAAGCTGGCCGACGCGGTGGCCGCGGCCGGCGGCAAGGTCACCGCGATCATCGTGACGATGGATCATGCCTTCCAGGACCATCGGATTGCGCTCGCGGGCCAGGTGGTCGACTGGCTGCGGAAGCATCCCGGCCCTATTTCTTGAGCGTGACCCAGATCAGATCGATCGGTCCCTTGCCGATGTTCCTCGATTCGTGGCCTTCCTCGATGCCGATCGTGGGCATCCACCCTGCCTTGCCGTCCTCTGACACCGCGGGGTAGGCGTGTTCCGGCTCCTTCTTCGACCGCGCCGCCCACTGCCCACCCTTGACGTGGATGTAGAGCATGTCCGGATGGTGCGCATGCACGCCCTCCCACTGCCCCGGACTCACGACGAAGCGCTGCACGATCACGAGGTCGTTCTCCAGCAAATCTTCGCCCGCGATGTTAGGATAATTGAGGTAACGGTATTTGGGCCCGGCCGACGACGCCGGGGCGGCGGGCGACCCCGCGGCGGGCGGACCCACGGCCGGTGGCACCGGCTTGAGCGTCACCAAATCCATCACGATCGGTGCGGCACCCGTGTTCGTGCTGCCGTCGTCATCGTGATCGGAGGCGCCGAACCAGGCGACGCGTCCATCCTTCCAAAGCGTGGAACGTTCCGTGGTGCGCGAGATGAGCACCCCGCCCTTGATGAACACCAGAAGTTGGTCGCGCGGATGACCATGACGCCCCGTTGACTGGCCGGGCAACACCACGTATTTTTCGACCAAAACCCGCGCATTGTCGAGCAGCACCTCGCCATGCAACCCCGCAAACGCCGGTTCGGACACGGCCGTCCGCGGCATCGAGACCAGACCCGCTAAGAGCACCGAGAGCGTCGCCGCAACCGATTTCATCATGCATCTGCTCCCTGGAGAAAGTCCGTCCGGATTTACCCGATCATATACCGGAAGGCCAGGCCGGGCGCCTGGAACGGTATGCTCCGAGCGCCCGCCCATTGCCCGCCAGAAGGAACATCCATGAACCGTCGGGATCTTCTCGTCACGGCCGCCGCCTCCGTCGTCGCGGGCGGCGCCGGCAAGTCCTCCATCGCGTCGGCAGGCGGTGCGCACCCGGCCGACAAGCCGGTCGAACAGCCGGACGGTCTGAATCCTCCGGGCATCCGCACGGCCGGAATTCGCATGGTGCCGGTGGTCAACGGCAAGTACAAAGTCTGGACGAAGAAGCTGGGTTCCGGACCCATCAAGGTATTGCTTCTGCACGGCGGACCCGGCTTCGGGCACGAATACCTCGAAGCCTTCGAGTCGTTCCTGCCCCAGGCGGGCATGGAAATGGATTACTACGATCAGCTCGGCTGCACCAACTCCGACCAGCCGGACGATCCGTCCCTGTGGACCCTGGCCCGCTACACGGAGGAAGTCGAGGAAGTCCGACGGGTGGATCGAGAGCCTGGACTGGCTGACCGGGTCGATCAATGCCGACCTCATGCACGAGCGGGTTCGCGATGCACCCCTCACCATCCGGCAGCGAAACCTGGCTAAGGACGACGTGCCTCTGGCGCTCCAACGGCCCCCCCGACAACCAAGCCTCGCCACGCGCATAAAGCCGGGTCACTTCGGGACCGGTTGGCTGCGGCATGTCAGCTTCACGGTGTAGCCAATCAGGGTCTCGATATAGGCCAGATGGCGGTAACTTGGAGGGAATTTCGCCAGCGTCGAGCAGCAGCGCACCGACGAGGCGCGTGGCGGCCGCGGCGTTCGGGAAGATTCCGACGACATCGGTCCGGCGTTTGATCTCGGCGTTGAGGCGCTCGAGCGGATTGGTCGTGTGGATCTGCGTGCGGTGTGTCTTGGGGAAGCCCATGTCGGCGAGCACGTCGGCTTGCCGGCGTGGGCGAGCGCATTTCGAAGGAAGTGCACGTTGCAGCGCTGCCAGGTGGCGCCCAGCACCTTTGCCGCCGGTGCGGGATTGGTATCCCTTAAAATTTAGGCGTGCCGGAGGCTACGCCAATTAGTGTTTCCATCCGATTAATAGTAGGTATCTTATTGATATAATTATATTTATAGTAAAAAAATTATTAGTTTTTATTTAGCTTTTATACTAGCAATAGGCGCTACAATGGACTCATGGCAACCCCTTCAGTCACCCCCGATGCTCTTCTCGCGCGCTTAAATTCCGGCGTGGCAGCCTCCGCCGAGCTCGAGCAGGCGACCGGGCGGTCGCAGTCCTGGGTGAGCACTGCGCTGCGAAGTTTCATTGCCCAGGGCAAAGTGGTGCGGGTGGGCACGCGGCGCGGCGCACGCTACGGTCTGCGGCGCGATATCCCCTCGATCGGCTCTGCCTGGCCCCTCTATCGGGTCGACCGGAACGGCGAGCCGGGTGAACTCGGCACGCTGTACGCTCTCGCCGCGAACCAGTACTACCTTCACGCCACCAAGGCCGCCTCGGCCGCCGGGTTCGCCTACGGGACCCTGAGCGAGGGGATCCCCTATTTGCTGCAAGACCAGCGTCCCGGGGGGTTCCTAGGTCGAACGATCCCGCAGCGCTACCCCGACCTTGCCGCGCCCCCGCGAGTCCAGGATTGGAACTATGAGCACTACCTGCGCTACCTCACCACCCATGGAAGCGATGTGGTGGGGGACTTGATCCTCGGCCGCGAGGCCTTGGACGATTACCTGCTGCAACAGCGCCGGCTCCTGCCGCACGTGGCCGCGGAGCGCGCGACACTCTACCCAGAGCTTGCGCAAAGGAGCATGCGCGGCGGGGTGCCGGGATCCTCAGCACAGGGGGAGCATCCGAAGTTTTCTGCAACGCTCTCTGAGGGTGGCGAGGTGCGCCATGCGCTCGTCAAGTTCTCCCCTCCCGTCGAGACCGCGGTCGGCCGGCGTTGGTCGGATCTTCTCATCGCCGAACACCTGGCGCTCGAGGCGTTGAGCGCCGCAGGGATATCGAGCGCAACCTCGCGGATATTTCAGTTCGAGGACCGCACTTACCTCGAAGTCGACCGCTTCGATCGCGCGGGGCACACCGGGCGCGTTGGCGTGACCTCACTCCTTGCCATCGACTCAAGCCTCTACGGTGAGCTCGACAACTGGATCGCCTCGGCGCAGCGCCTGGTTCAAGAGCGGCGCATCGAGGCGCCGACCCTGAACAAGATCCGCTTGATTTCCTGCTTCGCCGATTTGATCGCGAACACGGACAAGCACTTTGGCAACTTGAGCCTCTACGACGGATACGATGGCCGCTTTCGCCTGACGCCGGTCTATGACATGTTGCCGATGCTCTTTGCGCCCGTGCACGACCAGTTGGTCGTGCGCCTCTTTACACCGGCGGATCCGACAAGCGACACGCTGCACGTTTGGGCGGGCGCGCGTGTGCTCGCCGAAGGGTACTGGCGTTCCCTCGCAAGCGATGCCCGCATCAGTCAGGATTTCAAAGCCATCAGCGCCGCCTGCCTGCAGGCTCTTCAAGCGATGCCTCATACGGGCGCCTACGCCCGGCGCCCTTCAATCGATACTGATGCCCTGTCGGCGGAAGCCGCGCCGGGTGGCGCGTGAGCCAGGAGCGGCGCCCGGGTCATCCAAGCATCTCGAGCACCTCGGTCCGCGGGATGATTGATACCGTCATTCGTCGGAACACCCGGAATCTCGTACGGATTGACGATGCCGTCCGGTAAATCAAGCGCCAATACCACCGAACCGCAGTGACATGTGGCGATGTGTGTCGGCAGGATCGGAGTACTCCCCACTTGCCTAATCATCATGTCCTCCCGCCTCCATCGAGACCCCATCGGCGATGATCAGCCGGTACCCCAGATCCAGTGTGTTGAATTCCGTAAGATCCCCATACTTTTCTTCCCACGCACCCGAATCGAGGTCCAGTGCCAATCGTGCCAACTGAGCATCGATATTGCCGATTTTTGAGAACGTGGAAATGCTCGCCCGAACCGGCGGATCCAAATACGCGGCCGGTCGGCTCCAGTAAGCGCCCAGGAAGCCGTCCCGACAATCCGCCGGAATCGGCACGCCTCTGACCTCGATCGACCCAAATACCTCGCGAAATTGCTCGATGACGGGAAAGATCGACCGATCGGCGTGGAGCAGTTCCGGAAAATAGTCAAAGAGCCAAAATCGAGCACAGGCGTCCATGTCGATGGTGAAACAAACGATTTTGGACCGCGCCACCCGTGCGCACTCCGAGAAGCCGTCGGCCAGGCATTTCCAGTGATGCACAGTGAGTGATGCCAAAACACCGTCAAAGCTTTGGTCCCGGAACGGCAGTGCTTCCGCCCGCCCTTGCACGACACGGGTGGTGCCCGCCGGCCGCTGAGCAATCATGATTCTCGACGGCTCGACTGCGACGACCTCCCGCGACGGGGGTTCATAGGAGCCGGTGCCCGCGCCGACGTTGAGGACCGAATGGCACCCGATCAAAGCGCATTCGATCGCCGCCGCGATCTGCGGATCGCTCCGCCGCCGCCCGGCATAGGTGCGTCCAATGTTGGCGTAGAGAGTGGCCACAGGATTCGGGTTGAACGGACCGTTCCGCGAGGTGATCGATACTATACGGTGACCAACAGCACTGCGGGAAGCCGGACAGTGACTCGGTAAGGTGCGGCGAGTGGCGGCTGGCTCTATCCTTCTTCCGGCCACAGCACGGCCTGGGCCACGACCACATTGACGCCGTTGGAGGTGGCCGCTCGTGAGCCGTACAGCTGATACCCCGATGCGAGCGCCTCCGACACCCGTCGGCAAAACGCGGCATCGTCCTTTCCCGTCAACAGCCGATAGGTCGGCAAGCCTTCCGGCGGGACTGACTTCATGGGGAATTCCTGGTGATGAGAGAGGGGGGGGTCTCAGTGTAGCCCCTCGCACGCGTAGGGCGTCCCAGCGCGGGATCTCCTCCCAAAACAACCCAAATCCCCCAACTCGGTGTACAACGCTGTGCATACGTAGCGCAGTAGGGCCGGGAAGCCGATGCACATCCCCATCCTTATCCCGCCGCCGCTGGCGAACGCCGTCGCAGACGCACTCCTCGCGCTATCCTCGGACGGACTCCGGAGCCTTGGCGTCCACGACATGCATGATCGGTCCGGTCGGCGCGCCGGTCGTTGAACCGCCGCGCGGCTCGAGACTGACGGCGAGCTTCGACGCCGCGCGCAGCGCGAGTCGCTGACCCTCACTGAGGCGCCGGTTGACCTCACCGCGGAGCGGCAGCGTGCCGAGCGACACGGGGGCGCCGCCGCCGGCCGGCAGGGCCCAGAGTTCGAAATCCTGATCCGCGCGGCGGCTTTCCGCGGCCACCGCCTCGACGCGCAGCCGGTCGCGGTCCGGACTCGTCGCAACGTGCCACAGGACCTGCCCGTTCGTCGCATCGATGTCGGCGAGAGTGTGGGTCGCGGGATTGTGCAGCACGCTCGTCCAGAGCGCGGCGAACAGGCCGAGCAGCACGATGGCCGCGGCCGCCCATTGCCAGCGCGTTGCCCGGCGCGCGGGCGCGCCCGTGTTCGCCGTATCCGCGCTCTTGATGCGCCGGCGGATCTCCGTCCACACCTCTGCGGAGGGTTCGACCGCCGGCAAGGCGCGCGCCAGCGGCAGCAATCGTTCCTCCCAGCCTTGCACCGCCAGCCGGACATCGGTGTATTCGGCGATCCAGCGGGCCATGCGCCGGCGGGCGGGCCCGGAGAGCGTGCCGAGCACGTATTCGGCGGCGAGCGAGTCGATCGAGCGGGGGTCGGGGCGGCGCATCGGGAGGCCCTTCAGGACCGAACCGGCGCAGAGAGGCACACTCGCAGGCTCACGAGTCCGCGGCGCACCCAACTCTTGACGGTGCCGAGCGGGCTTTGCACGGTGCGCGCGATTTCATCGTGGGAATAGCCGTCGACGAAGGCGAGCGTCACGCAGCGCCGTTGGGTCGCACCTAGCAGCTCCAGGCAGCGGCGGAGCGTGCTCTCGAGAGCGGCGAATTCGATGCCGGCATCGGCCCGAACCGTGTCGGGAGCCGGCGTCTGGTCGTCGAGTTCCGCGTGCGGTCCGCCCGCGGAGCGGCGCCGGCGCAGTTCATCGATGGCCTTGTAGCGCGCGATCGAATAGAGCCAGGCGTCCGCACGTCCCCGCAGCTCGTCGAAGCGATCGGCGCGCTGCCAGACCGCCACGAACACTTCCTGCAGCACGTCCTCGGCCAGATCGCGGCGGCGCAGCATGTGCATCAGGCAACCCAGCAGCGCGGGCGCGGCCTCGCGATACAGCTCTTCGAGCGCGCGCGTGTCGCGCGCCGCACAGCGGACGAGCAGTTTCTCGAGCACGGATCCATTCAGTGAATGACTGGCGGTCATCGAAAGCTCCGGTCCGTGCGTGTGGCAAAGCGCAGTGCATCGGAGGGTTATTCGGCCGGCGTGCGCGCTCGGATGCAGGCAAACGAAGAAATTTTGCCGGGCATCGCTGCATCCGGCGGTCGGGCCGGCCCGTATATGCATCGTACCGATCACTTTCACACAGGAGTATGCAGCATATGAATCGTAATGCATTGGGGCTGGCCGCGATCTGCTGCGCCTCGGCCCTGCCACTCGCGGCATCCGCCTCGAGCCATCGCGAGGCACCGTTCATCACCACGCGGCCCAAGGTCGACGCCACCGACTTATATTTGTTCAACAGTTACGAGACCGGACGCGCCGGTTACGTAACCCTGATCGCGAGTTATCAGCCGTTCGAGAATCCGCAGGGTGGGCCGAACTACTACACGATGGATCCGAACGCGCTCTACGAGATCCACATCGACAACACCGGCAGCGGCAGGGAAGCGCTCACCTTCCAGTTCCGCTTCACGACGCTCGACAGCGGTCTGGCGGTGACCGCCGGCACGAAGTCCATCCCCGTTCCGCTCAGCAACATAGGACCGGTCGGCGTCGGCAACACCGGATCGCAGAATGTGGCCGAGACCTATTCGGTGACCCTGGTCCGCGGCGACCGTCGTTCCGGCGCGGTGGCGGCGGTCGTCGACGCCGGCAGCGGCGGCGGCACGTTCACCAAGCCGCTAGACAACATCGGTGTGAAGTCGATTCCGAACTACGCGGCCTATGCGGCGAGCTTCATCCATGACATCAACATCCCCGGCTGCACCGGGCCGGGCCGCGTCTTTGTCGGTCAACGACAGGACGGTTTCGTCGTCAATCTCGGCGAGACGTTCGATCTCGTGAACATCAAGTACCCCGCCGAGGAGCTGGCGCCTGCCGGCCTGAACGCGCGCAATCTCGCGCCGAACTCACTCGCCGGGTACAACGTGACATCGATTGCGCTCGAGGTGCCTGCGAGCTGCCTGACGGCCGGCAAGGATCCGGTGATCGGTGCCTGGACGACCGCCAGCCTGCGTCAATCCGGCGTGTTGAACCCGGAGCCCGAGAGCGACAAGAGCGTGGGCAGCATCGGTGCCGTGACCCATCCGACCGGCGCGGCCGTGCATGGCGGCGCCTGGAGCCAGGTCTCGCGGCTCGGGATGCCTCTCGTCAACGAACTCGTGATCGGGCTTCCCGACAAGGACCGTTGGAATGCCTCGTCGCCGAAGAACGATGGGCAGTTCGCCGACTACGTGACGAATCCGTCGCTGCCGGTGCTGTTGCAGGCGTTGTTCGGTTCGGCGGGCGTCGTCGCGCCGAATGTCTACCCGCGCACGGATCTCGTCGCCGCATTCCTGACCGGCATCAAGGGCGTCAATCAGCCCTTGGCGGTGACGGCGGCCGAGGAGCTGCGCCTGAACACGAGCACGCCCGTGACGCCGATCGCCTCGCAGAACAATCTCGGCGTACTCGGTGGTGACCTGTCCGGCTTCCCGAACGGCCGCCGGCCGATCGACGATGTCGTGGATGCGGAGCTGCGTGTGGCGATGGGGGTGTTGTTGGCGCCCTTCGACGGCAGCGCATCGGATCCGGACCCGAAGTCGGACGTTTCCCGGCAGCTCCATTACACCGACGGCGCCGAACCCAACCCGGCGAATTACCTGCCGGCGTTCCCGTACCTGAACACGGCTCTGGGCGGTTCGCCGACCAGCGCCAACGATTGAGGGAGGCCAACGATGAAACGCAAAGTCATGGCCATCCTCGCCGTCGCACTCGGCACCGGCTTGGTGAGCGCCTGCAACGACGGCAATCATGCTGCCGCAATGCAGTCGGCGCCCGCCGCGCCGACCGTGCAGATGCTGGACACCGCCCAGGTGCTGTCGGCCGCGCGGCAGGCGACCGAGACGGGCACGCCGTTCGCGGTGGACGGGGGGCTCCTCGTGCTGAATGACACCAGCGAGACGAGCGAGCCCCTTGCCGTGAACACAATGTGATGAGCAGGTTCATCCTCCGCTTGACGATGATGCTCGGAATGGCGGGGGCCGCAGCTGCGGCCCCCCACATTCCCGGGAGCGACGCGACCGTGCTTGCGGAGTTGCCGATGGGGGCCAGGCACAACGACGCCCCGAATCTGGCGCTGATCCGCTCCCGCCTCGACGTGGCACTGCCGCTTGCGCAGTTCTACATCGGACGTGCCCGGGCCACCGGCGATCTGCGGTTTCTCGGCTACGCGGAGGCAGTCCTCGCGCCGTGGCGCGAGCGCGATCCCGTGCCGAATCCGGTGCTCGTGCTCCACGCCACAATCCTGCAAAGCCGGCACGCCTTCGGGGCGGCGTTGGCGGAGTTGGACCAGGCGCTGCAGCGCGAACCGGGCAATGCACAGGCCTGGCTCACGCGCGCGACCGTCCTGCGTGTACTCGGCCGCTACGAGGAAGCCGAGGACTCGTGCCGACGGCTGAGCGGGACTGCGGATCCGGCGATCATGACCCTGTGTTCCGCGAGTCTGCGCGGTTTGACCGGACATCTGCAGAGTGCGTATGCGGCCGTCGCCGCAATCCCCACCCAGGAGTTGCCGCCCGAGGCGCTGGCCTGGCGTGATTCCGAACTCGGCGAGATGGCCGAACGCCTCGGTGACGACGCGATGGCCGAACGGTGGTTGCGTGCCGGATTACAATCAGCCCCGCAGGATTTCTATGTGCGCGCCGCGCTCGCAGACCTGTACCTGCGGCAGGGGCGGGCGCCGGCGACCTTGCAGCTGATGGCCGGTTATGAGTCCATGGAGCCCATGCTACTGCGCATCGGCCTCGCCCATGAACTGCTGCACGATGCCGGAAGCGGACCCGCCCGCGCGCTCCTCTCCGACGCCTTCGACGTGGAGCAGCGGCGCGGCGATGCGGTGCATCGGCGCGAACAGGCGCGCTTTCTTCTCGATATCGAGCGGCGCCCGCGCGATGCCCTGCAGGTCGCGTTGCTCAACTGGCAGGTTCAGCGCGAGCCGGATGATGCGTGGATCGTCCTGCGCGCCGCCGCAGCCGCCCATGACCTCAAGGCGGCGGAGCCGGTGCGGTTATTCCTGGCGGCGAAGGGGCTCGAGGATGCGCGGATGGCCTCCGTGCGGGAAGACCGGTGATGAGGTGGAACGCCAAACCCTGGCGCCGTCTCGCGGCGTTGATCGTGGCGGGGTTGTGCGCCGCGGTACCGGTGGTGCACGCGCATGTCGCGAGCAACGGCTTCCTGACCGCTGAAGTTCACGGCGCGCAAGTCGACGGCGCCATTGAAATCGCAGTGCGCGACGTGGAACTCGCGATTGGCGTCGACTCCGATCGGGACGGCAAGATCACCTGGGGCGAACTGCATCAATCCGAAGCACGCCTCGCCACGTATGTCGCGGCCCACTTCGGCCTCTCGGCGGCGGGCGCAGTCTGCGAACTGCGCCTGCGCGGAATCGAGGTCAACGATCGCGTCGACGGCACCTATGCCTGGATGCCGTTTTCGGCTCACTGTCCGAACGAGTTGACCCGGCTCGGCATCCGCTACGACCTGATGACCGGCATCGATCCGTCGCACCGCGGCCTGTTGAGCTTGACGGCGGCGGGTGTGGTGCAGACGGCAGTGCTCGGGGGCGGTGATGTCCGGGCGGAGTTCAGCGTCGCGGCGCCCGATCGGGGACGCGCCTTTCTGCAATATCTACGGGCCGGCATCCTGCATATCTGGGACGGCATCGACCATCTGCTGTTCCTGGTATCCTTGCTCCTACCCTCCGTGCTTTTGCGCCGCGACGGCCGCTGGGAACCCGTGCCGAGCGCAAAACCGGCCTTCGTCGGCGTGCTGAAGGTGGTGACGGCATTCACTCTCGCCCATTCGATCACCCTCTCTCTGGCGGCTTTCGACGTGCTGCGTCTGCCCAGCCGTCTGACCGAGTCCGTGATCGCCGCGTCGATCATCGTTGCCGCCTTGAACAACGTCTTTCCCATCGTCACCGAAAGCCGCACCCGCATCGCCTTCGGGTTCGGCCTGCTGCATGGCTTTGGCTTCGCCTCGGTCCTCGCGGACATGGGCTTGCCCCCAGGGCAGCGCCTGTCGTCGCTCTTCGCCTTCAATCTCGGCATTGAGACCGGACAACTCGCCGTCGTGCTCGCCGTCATGCCGCTCGTCTATGCGATGCGGGCCGGTGCCTTCTACCGGCGCGCGCTGCTGCCCTGGGGGTCCGTCGCGATCGCCGCGCTCGCCTGCGTCTGGTTGGTGCAGCGGGCGGTTCTATAGCCGGTGGACTCCAGGTCCGCGGGCACGCGGCACTCGATGTGGCGGCCGGCGCCAACGGGCGCCACGCGCCGCGCCCGGACGCCTCGACGGAATTCGCGCCTGTGTTTTCGACGCCTACGGCACGGTGTTTGACTTTGCGTCGACGGTGGCGCGCTGCTCTGGCGGCGCTGTGGCGCGACAAGCGGCTTCAATACACCTGGCTGCGGGCGCTGCAGGGCCGTTACGTCGATTTCTGGCAGGTCACGGGCGACGCGCTCGACTTCGCCCTCGACAGCGCCGACCTGCGCTCGGCGGCGCTGCGCACCCAGCCGCAATTGCCGGCTCTGCTCATCCCGCGCCGCTGAGGGGCCGGTGAGCGAGCAGGCTCTGCAGGATCGGCGGCGGGTGCCGACGTTGCGCGGTGATCGCGTAGAAGTTCTCGAACACGCCGGGAATCGAGCCGTACCGGTGCAAGCGCCCGTCGCGCAGTTCGTCCTGGACGACGACTTCGGGGAGCACGGTGATCGCGCCGGAATCCCGCGCGAGGAGCCGCAGCATCGCCATGTCGTCGACTTCGGCCGCAACCTCGATCCGCAGCTTATGTTTCTCGCACCACGCGTCGAACTGGCTGCGGATGTCGCTGCTCGGGCCGGGAACCACGAAACGCCGGCCCGCGGCATCCGCGGGTAATCGGAATCGTGCCAACCCCGGCCGTGGCGGGCCGACCAGGCACACCGACTGCCGATCGATCCGCACGCACCGCCAGGGACGCCTCGCATCGGCGACCATCGGGCGGTTGGAAAACACGACGTCGAGGTTGTGGACCTGCAGACGGCCGAGCAACTCTTCGAACGTACCGGACTCGAGACTCAGCCGGACCCGCGGTTCGACGAGGATCGGCCGCAGCAGATTGTCGACGAAGTTTCTCGACAGCGTTGCGACCGCGCCGACCCGCAACTGCTGGATGCGCTGCCCCATCCCGCCGCGCACCGTGGCGATGAGTTCCCGGCCGAGACCGAAGATCTCGTCCGCATAGCCGAGCACCGTCTCGCCGAAGTCGGTGAGGGTCAGGCGGCGACCGACCCGATCGAAAAGCGCCTTGCCGAAATCGCCTTCGAGCTGGCGTATCTGCGCCGACAACGCCGATTGCGAGACACTCAACTCGTGCGCGGCGCGGGTCAGGTGCCCGCTCTTCGCGACGTGCCAGAAATAGAGCAGATGCCGGAAGTTGAGCGTTTTCATCGATGCGCCTTGATGTGCTGTTAAACAGAACATAATGTTCTAATCATTCTATTTTACGTGACTCCAGGTCGGCCCGATACTGCATCCCTTCGCCGTATTCGGAGGGCATTCGATGATCGCAGGGACCTCCGCGTGGCCATGGTCGATCCCGACCGCATACCTCGTGGCCGCACTGTTCGCCGCGCTTAGGCCCCGCAGCCGCTGGCAGGCACTCGCCGCCGCGACGCGCGCCGCACTGGTGCTGGCCTGCCTCGGCGGGGTCGTGACACGCGGGAGCGGACGGGGAACGCCGGTGCCCTCGATCCCCCCCGCCGAGGCCATGGTCGCGCTGTTGGTTGCCTACCTCGGCTGGATCATCGGCGACTACGCGCGCCGGTATCTCGATGGAGAACCCGGGCAGACCCGGTTCGTCGTCGCGTATCTTGCGACCCTCGCGTCGGTGAGCACCGTCGTCGTGTCCGGCAATCTCGCGGAGACGATCCTCGCCTGGAGCGCGAGCAGCCTGTCGCTGCACCAACTCCTCACGTACTATCCCGATCGGCCGGCGGCGATCATCGCCGCGCACAAGAAGTTCGTCGCAAGCCGCCTCGCCGAGGCCGCACTGGCCGGGGCCGCGATCCTGCTCTACCGTCAGTGGCGAACGCTCGATCTCGGTGCGCTCGCGACGCTCGCACGCGCGACGCCGGTCCTGCCGGCGCCCGCCGAGATCGCCGCCGCGCTGATCGCGATCGCAGTGCTGTTGAAGTGCGCGCAGTTGCCGTTGCACGGATGGCTCATCCAGGTGATGGAAGCACCGACGCCGGTGTCGGCGCTGCTGCACGCGGGTGTCGTGAATCTCGGCGGCTACGTGCTGATCCGGCTGGCACCGCTTGAGAGCGCCGCCCCGAGTGCACGGGCGCTGCTCGTCGTCATCGGCGGACTCTCCGCGGTGCTCGCCGGACTCGTGATGCTGACCCGGATCACGGTGAAGGTGCGGCTCGCGTGGTCGACGTGCTCACAGATGGGTTTCATGGTGATGGAGTGCGGGCTCGGTCTGTACGATCTCGCGCTGCTGCACCTGATCGCGCATGCCGCGTACAAGGCCTATGCGTTCCTCAGCGCGGGGGACACGGTCCAGGACAGCCTCGCGCGACGGATGTCGGCCGGCGCCGCGCCGGCGCCGCCGGCCCCGGCCCGGGCGCTCGTGGGCGCGTTGCTCGCGTGGCCGGTCGCGTGGGGCGTGGTGGCCGGGTCCGGGCGGGTCTGGCACGGGGCGATCGGCCTGCCGCCGATCCCGGGAATCGCGACGGCCTTGCTCGCGAGCGGCCTGGCGCCGCTCTTGTGGTCGCGTGCGGGCGCCTCGTTCCGACAGTTCGGCGTCCGGCTCCTCGCACTCGCCGGCGCAACGCAGTTCTATCTGCTGGTGCACTCGGTCCTGTCCGCGCGGCTTGGGATCGCCGCGACTTCCGTGCCCGCGCCGCTCGCGGACGCAGTCCTCGTCGCCTTTCTCGCGCTGTACCTCGCGCAAGCGGCGCTGATGACGCGCGGTCGGCACGCGGCCGGGCGATCCGTATTCGCGGAACGGGCCTATTCGTGGGTGTATGCGGGGTTCTATCTCGACGAACGATTCACGCGCTGGACGTTCCGGCTCTGGCCGGTCCGCGCCGAGGAACCGGCGCCGGGCCGGGACCACCTCGACCCGCACGAGTGCGAGCGATGACCGGCGTACGAACCGGCTCCGACGCGTCATCACCGCTCGACGCGGCGATCGATCGCGCGTGCCGGGTGATCGCGCCGAACTGGCCCCTCGACCGGCAGATCGCGGTCAATCCCTTCTGGGGTCTCGTCGACCGCCCCTTCGCGCAGGCTGCGGCGACGATCACCCGGCTGACCGGGAGCCGCATGACGCTCGCCGCAGATGATTATCGGCGCGCGTGGCGGGCGGGCGAGATCACTCCGGCGGCGCTCGCCCAGGCGCTCGCGGAGCGAGGAGCCTCGACCTCGATCGACGACGCGGTCGCCGCGTTGCGGACCGACCACCGGGAAACACGGTCGCCGCCCTTGCTCTCGGACGTGCTCGACCACGACCCCGGCCGGCCCCGCGAGTTGCGATGGCGCGATACGATCACCCAGCAGATCAGCCAAACTTGCGCGTCCCACTTCGACGAACACCAGGCCGACTGGCATCGCACCCCGAGCCCGGGGCTCTTCGAGCGCTGGCGCAGCGGGCTGCAGGTCGACCATGCACTCGAGCCCTTGATGCACGCTCCGGAGATCCGCGCGCGTGCGCACGAACTGCCGCCGGGCGCCGACGCCTCGGTTGCCTGGTCGCTCGAGCGGTTGCGCATCACGGAGGACGCCGAGACGTTCCTGATGGTCTGCCTGCTGCGCATCAATGGCTGGGCTTCGTGGTGTGCGTACCTCGGATGGGAAGCGGCGTTCGCCGGCGGGTCGGACCCGAATCTGCGGGCGCTGCTCGCGATCCGCGCGAGTTGGGAAGCGCTGCTCGACGATGGGCGGCGGGACTCCCGGTCGCAGGCCGAGCGGTGGCGCGAACGGTGGCGGCGATTCCGCGCGACAATGGACGCTGCACCGGATGCTTCCGGCGCCCTGTGGCAGCGCGCGCAGGAGATTGCCTACCAGCACTGCCTGATCGGCGCGCTGCGGGTCCCTGCGATGCCGGCCGCAACCCCGCAGCCTTGCGTACCGGCCGCGCAGCTGGTGTTCTGCATCGACGTGCGCTCCGAGCGCTTCCGCAGAGCGCTGGAAGCCGCGGATCCCGGCCTCGAGACTTGCGGGTTCGCCGGCTTCTTCGGTCTGCCGATCCGGTACCGGCCGATCGGCACCACCGCGGTGCGTCCGCAATTGCCGGGACTGCTTGCACCGTCGCTCGAAGTCACCGATTCGACCGGCGATCCGTACCTCGATCGAACGATCGGCGAGCGGCGCGCCGGGGCGCTGCGGGCGCTTGCCGCATGGCAACCCTTCCAGCGCCTGCCGACCGGCAGCTTCTCACTCGTCGAGACGCTCGGCCTCGGCTATCTCGGCGGCCTGCTGCGAAGGCACCTCGGCCGCGATCCTGCGCCGATCGAGCGGTTCGCCCTCGGCGCCGCCGATGAACGACGTCTGCGCCCCCAAATTCTCCCGAACGACGCCGGCCAACTCGACTGCCGCGCGGACCGCGTCGCCTCGACCCTGCGCGCGATGAGCCTGACCTCGGGATTCGCCCGCCTGGTCGTGCTGGTCGGCCATGGCAGCCAGAGCGCGAACAACCCGCAGGCCGCCGCGCTCGACTGCGGTGCCTGCGGCGGACACACCGGCGAGGTCAATGCGCGGGTGCTCGCGGCGCTGCTGAACCAGCCGGCGCTGCGGCTCGCGCTGCGCGCACGCGGCATTCACCTTCCCGCAGACACGATCGCGGTCGCCGCGCTCCACAATACGGCCACCGACGAGGTGCGGCTGTTCGATCTCGACGCGCTGCCGCCTAGCCACGGGCCGGACGTCGAGCGCCTGCGACGCGCGCTCGACGACGCCGGCCGTCGCACCCGCGCGGAGCGCGCACCGTCGCTCGGCCTCGGTGCCCTCGTGGACCGACCGTCCGCGTTGCTGCGCGAGATTCGCCGGCGGGCGCGCGACTGGGCGCAGACCCGCCCCGAATGGGGTCTCGCGGACAATGCTGCGTTCATCGTCGCGCCGCGCTCGCGCACGCGCGGGACCGACCTCGCCGGCCGCGCGTTCCTCCACGATTACCAGTGGCGGGAGGATCCGGACGGCCGCGTGCTCGAACTCATCATGACGGCACCGATGGTGGTGGCCCACTGGATCAACCTGCAGTACTACGCATCGACGGTGGCACCGGAGCGCTATGGCAGCGGCAACAAGGTGCTGCACAACGTCGCCTGCGGCCACATCGGCCTCTTCGAAGGCAACACCGGCGATCTGCGCGTCGGACTGTCCCGGCAATCGGTGCATGACGGCGTACGCTGGAGGCATACCCCATTGCGGTTGTCCGTGTTCATCGAGGCGCCACGGGATATGATCGATCGGGTGCTTGCCGGGCACACCACGGTGCGTCAGCTCGTCGAGAACGAGTGGCTGCACCTGTTCCGCCTCGACGGCGCGGGATCGAGCGAGCGGCGCGGTCGCGGGGGGTGGAAAGGCGGGACGCCGGAATCGTCACCGGATCCGGCTCGCACGCGATAGCGATTGTCGATCTGATGCATCAATCCGCACCAGGGCGTCGTGAGCGTCCGGCAGAACACCTAAGCCAGACTCGCTCAGGCTCATCTCGTCGGTTCGGGGCGACAACATCGGGCAGGACCCACCCGAGTGCGGCCAGCCGCCTTCGCCCCGCTCCCCAGGTGGATCCCGCTGACAGCGCGGGGCCGCGCTTTACGGAGTAGACCCGCCGAACGGTCCCGCAATATTTCCTCAACTGAGCCGGTCTGGTCATCAGGCCCCGTCGAGTGCTGAGGTTCTATGAAACGACTATTGTGCATTGCCCTGTGGGCTGCCGCGCCACTGCTGGCTTTGCATCGAACGGCAGCCGCGGCGATTCGGCCCACCGTGATCGAGCTCTTTACGTCGGAAGGCTGCAGTTCTTGTCCTCCTGCGGAGCTATATACCGCCGAATTGGCGCGACGGCCGGACGTGCTGGCCTTGACCTTCCACGTCGACTATTGGGACCACCTTGGGTGGAGCGACCGCTTCGCACTGCCCCGGGCGACGCAGCGCCAGAGAGATTACGCTCAGGCGTTGCGCCTCCCGTCGGTGTTCACCCCCCAAACGGTGATCGACGGGACGGCAAGCTTCGTGGGAACTGATCGTCGCGGCATCGGCAGCGCGTTGGCCGATCGGCGCGAAGGCCCGCCGATCGGCCTCAGCATGCGTGACGGTGAAATCGCCATCCGCGTGCCGGCGGGTCAGTCGGCGACCCCCGGAAACATCCTACTGGTCGCGTTTCGACGCTCGGCGGTGACGTCAATCGGTCGCGGTGAGAATTCCGGTCGGACGATCCAGGAAGTGAATATCGTGCGGTCACTGCGTCCCCTGGGTCGATGGCAGGGGCGCGATGTCGAGTTCCACCTCCGCGGCGATTCCTTGCCGGCCGATTCGACCGACGTGGCCGTGCTGATCCAGGAGGACGCTTCCTCCGCGATCGTCGGGGCCGCGTCGATGATGTTGCGGCCTGACCTCGGAACCTAAGTGGGGCCGGCCGTACCCGCGCATGCGGCCCACTCCGGGTTCCCTACATCTGCCGGAAGTGATGCAGATGGCTGCGACTCACCGGCACCACCTCGCCGCGGGTCTTCAAATGGAGTTCAGCCGTCTCGTTCGGGCCCCGTACCACGCGGGCGACGGCGCCGAGGTTCACGACGAAGGAGCGATGCACCTGGACGAACAGCGCGGGGTCGAGCTGCGTGACCAACTCCTTGAGCGGGGTGCGGATGATCGCCTCGCGCGGCTCGCCCGCATCGCCGCGCCAGGCGACCCGTGTCTTTGCCCTCATCGCCGCCGGCGGGGCGGTGGGCGCGATCGCGGGTCCCCTGCTCACGCGACTGCTGGTGGGGCGGATCGGACTCAGCGGCCTGCTCCTGGTCGCCGCGGCGGGATTCCTGGCGGTCATCGTCATCGTCCACCTTCTGATGCGCGGCAAGCGGCGGCTGTGCGACGGCGTAGTCGACGGGCAGCGGTCGACGCTGGATCATGCGCTCCGTGGGGGCGTGTTCGATGGATTCAGGGAGGTGTTCAAGTTCGGGTATCTGCTCACTCAGGCGGGGTTCGTGCTGCTGATGACCTGGATGAACACCGTCGCCTACTTCTGCCAGACCGACCTGGTCGCACGAAGCTACGCCGCGACCGCGAGCCGGGCACGGGCCCTCGCCGACATCGATCTTGGGGTGAACGTCTGCACCGCAGTCATCCTGTTCCTGGGGCTCGGCCGCTTCGTGCGGCGCTTCGGCGTCACCGCGGGCTTGATCGCGAACCCCCTGCTATTGGGCGTGGCCTTCATCGCGACCGCGATGTCGTCGACGCTCGTCATGATCCAGGCGCTGCAGATCGTGCGACGCGTGAGCCAGTATGCCATCGCCCGCCCGAGCCGCGAGATCTGCTTCACCGTGGTGCCTCAGAGCAGCCGCTGCAAGGCGAAGAACGTCGTCGACACGCTGGTGTATCGCATCGGCGACTCGAGTTCGGCCTGGCTGCAGGCGGGATTGCGATCCCTGGGCTACGGCGTGGAGGGCGCCGTGGGGGTCGGTGTCGCCGCCTCGTTCATCTGGGGCGCCGTGGCCGTGCTCCTCGGGCGGCGGTACGAGACCCTGCGGCAGGAGACGCGACTGTATGGCCGAGAACGGACTCCGACGACGGTCACCGTGACTGTCCGCCCGGCGAGTTGACCACACGGCTCCCGGACGGATTCAAAGGGCATCGACGGTCCACTTGGCCGCCATCCAAGTCATGTGGGCCGATGTTCGCTATCATGCGTACGCGGTACCAGTCCGCGCCATGGGCAGAAACAGTGGTCACCTTTACATCGCATAACATCCGGCTGGACGACGGCACCTTCACCAAGCCGGAAGCCGGTTTTTCAATGGATGTGCATCCCTGGTTCCTGGCGGCGAAGCGCCTCTTGGACGCCACGTTCCCGGGTGGCAAGGAACACCTGCGAATTGCCGATCTTGGCTGCCTCGAGGGTGGCTATACCGTGGAATTCGCCCGCCTGGGTTTTCAGGCGCTCGGCCTTGACGTACGGGAATCAAACATCGAGGCTTGCGAGTATGTTCGGTCGAAAGTGGCCTTGCCGAACTTGAAATTCGTGCGGGATGATGTCTGGAATATTCCAGCGCATGGCACGTTCGATGCGGTTTTCTGCTGCGGCCTCCTCTATCATTTGGATCGCCCGCGCGAATTCCTGAAGATCTTGTCCGGTGTCACGAAGCGTGTGCTCATACTGCAGACGCACTTTTCGGAGGCGGGAGATTCGCCGAGTTGGATCCACCCGAGGCGTCTTCGGCGGGCCCTGGGCCGTGTATTCCCTCTGCAGAACACGGCCACCACGACGCACAAGCTTTCCTTTCTCGGCGAAAACGAAGAGCTGCCCGGGCGTTGGTTCTCGGAGTTTCGCAACGAGCGCGCCTATCGGGATAGGGCGAACCGGCGCTGGGCGGCATGGAACAACCGCAAGTCTTTCTGGATACAGCGCGAATATATATTGCAGACGCTGAGAGATTCAGGATTCGATCTGGTGCTGGAGCAATTCGACGATCTGGGTTCGAACATTGCCTTCGAAATGACCAAGGGCAGCTATAGAACCTCCGGGCGAGGGACTTTTGTCGGCATCAAGACGTCGTACGTGGCGGAACTCGGGATCGCTCGTGGACCTGAGATAGATCCCAGGTTGCGGCTGGCCTGAAAATCGACCGGGGCCGACCGGATTGTGAGGTACGTCGCGTTTGGCGGCACGCGCCGTGGATGCCGCAGCGTATTCCGATTCAGGTTTTTCACTACGTGTCGACACTCATTACAATATGCGGCCGCCTCCGCTCGGGTCAGGGGAGGTTGCGTGCCGCCGTTCAATGTAGTTCATCCGGGGTACCAGCTTGCTACCTATCATCGGCACCGTCGTCGTCCTGGCAAGCATACTGATAGGCTATCTGGCAACCGGTGCCAGTGTGCTGCTGCTGTGGCATCCGCTCGAAGTCGTCATCATCATTGGTTCGGCGCTGGGCGCATTTCTCATCAGCAATCCCATCAAGGTCGTGAAGGCCGCCTTCAGTGGCGCCCTCGGGCTCGTCAAGGGGATAAGATATGGACGTCCGGAATACATCCAGCTGCTGAAGCTCATCTACGACGTCCTGGTGCTGGCGCGCAAGGAAGGCTTGCTGGCGCTCGAGGCGCACGTCGAGGAGCCCAACAAGAGCAGCATTTTCAAGAAGTACCCGGTGATCATGGCCGATCACCACATGATGGAGTTCATCACGGACTGCCTGCGACTGATCTCGGGTACGACCCTGGATCCGCACGAATTGGAGAGCCTGCTCGAGTACGAGCTGGAGACGCATCATCACGAAGCGGCCGAACCGGCACACGCGGTGCAGAAGGTGGCGGATGCGCTTCCCGGGTTCGGCATCGTCGCGGCGGTGCTGGGGATCGTCACCACGATGGCGAGCATCGACGGAGCGAGCACATCGGAAATCGGCCACGAGGTCGGTGCGGCACTGGTGGGAACCTTCCTCGGCATCCTCGTCGCTTACGGATTCGTCGGGCCGATCGCGGCGGCGATGGAAGGCAGGGCGCACGAGGAAGGCAAGGCGTTTGAAGTGGTGAAGATGGCGCTGGTGGCGAATGTTCGCGGATATCCACCGACGATCGCCATCGAGTTCGCGCGCAAACTGTTGTTCAGCTCCGTGCGGCCGAATTTCAAAGATCTTGAAAAGGCGCTTCGGGGCAAGCAAGGCGACTGAAGGGACCTGCGAGCATGTCTGAAGATACCGCGCGCCCGATCATCGTCGTCAAGCGCAAGATGAACGCCGCCGGCCACCATGGCGGTGCCTGGAAAGTGGCCTATGCGGATTTCGTCACCGCGATGATGGCGTTCTTCATGGTCATGTGGCTGGTCTCGTCAATTTCCAAAGAGCAAAAGGCGGCCATGTTCGAGTACTTCCATAACCCGAGCATGGAGCAGGGACACAGCGTCAAGGCCGCCCCGGGGCAGGCCGGTCCCGGTGGCGCCAGCACCAGTTTGATCAAGCTGGGCGGCGGAATGGATGCTCCAAAAACGGCGACCACCACCCATAAATCGGTGGTTTCGACCGACAAGGGCCAGGGCGGGAAAACGGCCGAGGCGAAGGAAAGTGAGCAGCTGGAATCGTTGCTGGAGGAGCTACGCAAGGCCATTTCCTCGGGCCAGGTGTTGGAGCCCTTCAAGGACCAACTGTTGCTCGACATCACGTCCGAGGGCCTGCGAATCCAGATCGTCGACAAGCTAAACCGTCCGATGTTCGACAGTGGCAGCTCCGCCCTCAAAGATTACACGACGCAAATTCTCGTGGAGCTGGCCAAGTATCTGAACGGAGTCCCGAACCACATCAGTTTGTCCGGGCACACGGATGCCAAGCCGTATCCCGGGACGACCAAGTTCTACTCGAACTGGGAGCTGTCGGCGGATCGCGCGAACGCGGCGCGTCGCGCGCTCATCGCCGGCGGCCTGGACGAAACGAAAATCACACGCGTCGTGGGTCTTGCCTCCTCGGTACTCTTCGTCAAAGACGAACCGCTTAGTCCAATCAATCGTCGCATCAGCATCATCGTCATGACTCGGCGGGCCGAGGATGCGGCGCTCTCGACCGATGCGCCGACGTCCGGCAGTCCGGCTCCTGGGGAACCGGCGTCCAGCGTTGCAAAGCCTGCCGCAGTTGGGGCGCCGGCCGCCGATGGGGCGCCGGCACCGGCCGTCACCGCCGCGCCGGCGGGCGTCCCCGCACCGGCGGCGCTGCCCGCACCCGGCTAATTGCCGCCCGTGCCGCGGACATAGACCGGATCTGACGCCCGGCGATGACTGTCACCCGCTCAAGTTTCGGGCGGCACCGACCGATACAGGTCATTTGGGCATCGAAGCCTCGAGGGGTCAATGACATCACGCCAATCCGGCTGGCAGCGGCGGATGTCGCGACTGGGCGGCGACCTGCTGGCGCGAGGTCCCTACGCACGCCCGGCGCTGTCCGCCATCGGCGGCGGTCTCATCGCCTGGCTGACCGCGATTGCCGGAATCGCGGTCGTCGATGTCGTCGTCCGCCAGATCCTGCTGGAGGACGTCAGGACCTATCTGGCGCGAACCGCGGCGGGCACCGCCGCACTCATCGACGGGGACCAGCTGCGGACCTTCAACCGCGCCGATCAGGATGGAACACCCGAATATGACCGGGCGTCCCGGCCGCTGCGGGCCCTTCTCGACACAAACCCGGACATTCGATTCGCGTACGTCGGCTTCATCCAGGGCAACGACATGTATTTCGTGCTCGATGGAACGCGGCCGGGCACTTTTGACGAGACCGGATATCCCAACCATTCGCCGCCCATGGAGAGGGATGCCCCGAGCCCCGGGGAATTGGAGGTGACGCGAACCCACCGGTTGACCGTGGAACAGGAACCCACCGCCACGGCGTGGGGCATGGGAATTCGTGCGCAAGCTCCCGTGTTCGCACGCAACGGCCGGATGGCCGGTTATGTCGGCATCACGATGCGGGCCGACCGCTACCGGCAGCTGATCCGGCGGGTGGACGTCTCCGCCGCCTGCGGCATATTTCTTGCGGGCGTCTTGGCCATGCTGAACGGGTTGGCGATCTGGCGTGTGCAGAGCGCCCGACGGAGGGCCATCGCGGCGCAAGAGCACACGGAGCATCAATTGCGGCGCGCCCAGCAGTTCGCCAACCTCGGGACCTGGTACGCCGATTTGGGAACCCGCTCGGGATCCATGTCGGCCGAACTGCTGCGGCTCCTCGGCGACCCCGAGGTCGGCGACCGGCCGCTGGAGGCCTATCTGGCAGCCACGCATGCCGAGGACCGGGCACTCGTGGCGGCGGCGATCGACGAATTGGCCGTGGGCGGCGGTTCCCGAACGCTCGACCATCGATTCCTGGTGAACGGCGACATCAAACACGTGCGCGCGGCCTTCGCCGCGCGCGGCGACGACCACGCTTCCCCCGAAGTCATCAACGGGATCGTGCTCGACCTCACCGACCTGAAGGCGGCGGCGATGGAGACGCTGCGGGCCAAGGAAGTGGCCGAATCGACCAACCGCGCGAAAAGCGATTTTCTGGCAAACATGAGTCACGAGATCCGCACGCCGATGAACGGCGTCCTCGGCATGACCGATCTTCTGCTGGACACCAAACTCGATCCCCTGCAGCGCGATTACGCGGAGACCATCCGCGACAGCGGGGCCTCGCTGCTGACCGTCATCAACGACATTCTGGACTTCTCGAAGGTGGAAGCCGGCAAGCTCGAGCTCGACCACCAGGACATGGATCTGCGCGACACGGTCGAGGACGTCGCGCGCCTGCTCGCGCTTCAGGCGCATGCCAAGGGTCTGGAACTCACGGCGGAGATAGATCCGCGGCTGCCCGGTCTGGTGAAGGGCGACGCGGGGCGAGTGCGTCAGGTCCTTCTGAATCTTGCGGGTAATGCCGTCAAATTCACGTCCAAGGGGGAAGTGTCGCTGAGGATCGACGTTCTCGAGACGGGGGCGAGCGGCACCCGGGTACGATGCGAAGTGCGCGACACCGGCATCGGCATCCCCGCCGACCGGCTTCACACCCTGTTCGCGCCGTTTGTCCAGGTGGATACATCGACCACGCGCAGGTTCGGCGGGACGGGGTTGGGATTGTCGATCGCGCGGCGCCTGGTCGAGTTGATGGGCGGAGAGATCGGCGTGCAAAGCGTCGAGGGCGCGGGCTCCGTCTTTTGGTTCATCGCGGGCTTTGCGCCGGTCGAGGAATGCCGGCAGAGCCATCCTCCGGTACCGGGCCCGGTCCGGGGATGCCGAGTGCTGGTGGTGGATGACAATGGCACCAATCGCAAGGTGCTGATGGGACAGCTTTCGCAGTACGAGGTGGATGCGGTGTCGGCAAGTTCCGCGGATGAGGCGCTGACGCTCATGCGGCAGGCCGCCGCGGCCGGCAGGCCCTACGAGGCCGCGCTGCTCGATCACCTGATGCCGGATTGCGACGGGGCGGAACTGGGACGTATCGTCAATCAGGACGAAGGCTTGAGAGCCACGCGGCTCATATTGCTCACCTCATCGGGTCAGCGCGGTGACGCGCAGAGGTTTGCCGACATCGGCTTCGCCGGATATCTCCTGAAGCCGGTCATTCAGCGGGATCTCACGCAATGCCTGACACTGGTGTTGGCGAATACGGCGGATTCCTGGCAGCTGCGCAGCCAACCGATCATCACGCGGCAGGCGCTGCGGGCGCCGCGGATGCGAAACCACCGCAGAGTCCTGCTGGCGGAGGACAATCTCGTCAATCAGAAGGTGGCATTGAGATTGTTGCAGCAACTCGACTATCGGGCGACGGCCGTGGGCGACGGGCGGGCGGCTGTGGCGGCCTGGCGTACCGCGGAGTTCGATCTCATCTTGATGGATTGCCAGATGCCGCTGATGGATGGCTATGCGGCCACCCGCGAAATTCGCGCTCTCGAAGCCGGCAAGGGGCACATTCCGATCGTCGCGCTCACTGCACATGCCATGAAGGGCGACGAGGAACGGTGTCGCGCGGCCGGCATGGACGATTACCTCACCAAGCCCATCAGCCGTGAACGGCTGGATGCCTGCCTCGAGCGGTTCCTGCCCGGCGTGGGCACTCTCGACCCGGCGCCGGCGCAGCGGGGCGCCGCCATCGCCGCGCCGCGGGTCGATCAGCCGGTCGATTGGGAGGCGCTGCTGCAATCGATCGACGGCGATGAAAATTTCGCCCGCGAACTGGTCGGCGCGATCGTGGGGACCGGAAGTCGGGAACTCGCGGTGATCGCCGCGGCACTGGCCGCCGGCGATGTGGCAACCTTGCGAAAATCTGCCCACATACTCAATGGGGCGAGTGCGAACCTGCACGCACGGGCGGCGAGTCGCGCCGCCGTGCAACTCGAGGAGGCCGCGAGCGGCGCCGACGACGTCCGGATCGGCGCGCTCGCCGACAATCTGACGGTGGAGGTCACCCGGATGATCGAGTTTCTGCAATCGAAGGTGGGTTGATCGACAGGCGAATCACCCGCAGCACCCGCCGGTGCTTCGCGCTACGCCTCCGAGACTTCGTCGATCATGGAGATGATGGCGAGCAACACGTCACCGCCCACCCGGAGACGGCAGCCCTCGATCTGCCGGCGGTCGAACGACCGGTTCACGGTCCTGCCCTTCACGGCAAGTTCGATTCTGGAACCGGCGGCGGTCTCACCGCTGGCTTCGGTGTCGATATCGGTCACGGTGCCGTACAAGCCATGGGGCACCAGACGGCTCTTGATCTCCAGTCGGATTTTCTTGAGTCCCGTGTCGAACTCTTCGCAGACCGCTTTCTCGCTCATGACGCTCCTCCAGACAGACCGACCACGAGGTTCATCATACGCGCACTCGGCGCCGTCCTCCGATCAGTCGTCGTCGTCCCGCATTTTGCGGCGCGGGAGCGAGAGCATGGCCGGCGGAGGCCGGTCGCCCATGGCATCCCGCCACAGGATCAGATTGAGGGCCTTCGTGTCCGCGCGGTCCGCATGGCGGAAGTCCATGCGCTGCGATTCTCGTGCACCGGGGGCGTCGGCGGCATTTGCGCGGTAGATGAGGCCGTTGTCGCGATTGGACGTATCCGCATCGAACGGCGGCTGGTCGCCGGGACCGGTAAAGACACTGGAGATCAGAGGGGCGAACGCATCGTTGTTGTTCATCGGGGGGACGCCGAGCAGCGACTCCATGGTACGTAGCATGCTCACCGTGGTGTAGAACCGGCTGTCGACCACCGCCGCACCGCCCGACGGGGAATGCGGAGCATATTTGCTCACGACGAGCCCAAGGGAGCGGTGCGCGTCCACGTGATCGGCTCCGGCCTGCGCGTCGTCCTCGAGGATGAAGATCGCCGTGTCGTTCCAGAACTCCGAATGCGAAATCGCTTCGACGGCCCGGCCGACCGCGAGGTCGTTGTCGGCAACCGACGATCCGGGCGTCGGACCGCCGACCGTGGTCCCCGCGGTGTGGTCGTTGGGCAGGCGCAGTTGAATGTAGTTGGGCATCGTGTCGCGGCCCGCCGCCCGGTCGCGCCGCCAGCGTTCGAAATGCCGCAGAAAGACGTTGACTCTCAATTGGTCGGGCACCCGCAGATTGAAATCCGGGTATTCCGCGGCGAAATGTCCCACGAGTTCCGGCTTGGTCGCGACGTTGCCGGCGAGGCGCGGAATCGCCCAGGGCCAGAGATTCGTGCCACCGCCCCATTCTTCGGGAAGCACCCCGCCCGGCTGGATGGCGGCCGAGGCACAGGGGGCCCGGGCACCCGACATCGCGCCCAGCTTCGCATCCACGACGGCCTTGGCGGCGCCCGCGTCGTCGCAAAAGATCGACGAGATGTATTCGGCGAAGTGGTAGATGGACTTGCCGTGGGCGGCGAAATTCGTCCAGATGTAGCCGCTCGCCGGTTCGACGACGTCCGGAATCCGCTGCAGCAGCGGGTAGCCGTCCGCCACCATGCCTTCGTAGTCGTAGGTCCGCTGTTCGCCGCGGTAATTCTGTTGCCAGGTTTTCTCGACGTAGTCGGTGCCGATCCCGGCACTGGACCAGACGTGACCGTCGCCCGACACTTCGCCGGAGTCGAAAAAATTGTCGAGAACGCCGAACTGCAGCGCCAGCCGGTGCTGGTTCGGCGTCACCGCGGCCCCGTACATCGCCAGCCGCGGTTCCCCGTTGCCGACGGGTCGACCCTTCACTGCCAGATCGCCGAGGACCTGGTCGTAGGTGCGGTTCTCCTTCAAAATGTAAATCACGTGCCGGATCGGGTGGCCGCCGCCGGCGAATGCCGGCGTCTGCGCCGCCGCCTTCATGCGGTTCGACTCCAGCACCTCCTCCGTGGCCTTCGTCCGGCCCGACTCGATCGCCCGCTCATCGACCGCCGCCAGCGAGCCGTACAGGAGCGTCGGTGCGTACGTGAAACTCCAGGTCATCGGCGCCATGGCCTTGGTGGCCTCGGTGGTGCGCGGCGGCAGGTCGTTCGGGCCAGTGCCCTTGCCCTTCGCGCTGGCGATGTACAGCGTCCCGCCGCTCGCCGCGAGGGCGATCGGCATCAATTCGGTGGGGATGAACCCCAGGGGTTCCAGCATTCCCGCGGCGGGCCTCGTGCGGCGCAACGGACGCGGGTCGAGCACCGCGACGGCGTCCGAACCAAGATTTGCCGCGTAGATCCGGGAGCCGTCCCGGTTCATCGCGAGCGCGCTCGGCTCCGCGCCGAAGTAACTCTGACCCGGCAGGCGCGTGTCGAAGTAGCCTCGGACCATGAATTGGTCATGCCCGTCGCCTCGCTTGCGGCCGATGGCGACGGCCGCCACCGCATCCCGGTTCGAGAGGGCCACGTACAGCAGGCCTGCGCGCTCATCCAACGCCAGAGCGCAGGGGTGGGATCCGGGCGCCGTCGCGGAGTGCGGCTTCAGCAGCGGCAGACGACGGGCCACGGCGCCCGCAGCGAGGTCCAACTCGACCACTTCGCTGGCATTCCACAAGGCCACGAACGCCCGCCGGCCATCCCGTGTCACCGCCAGCGCGATCGGATAGGTTCCGGGCACGTTCTCGGGCCTGGACAGGTCGAAGCGGCGTTCGATCTCGCCGGTGCGGATGTCGAGCAGGGCGACCGTATCGGAGAGATTCTCCGCGATCAGCAAGCGCGCCGGCGCGCCGGGGACCACGGCGAGGGCGGCGGGGAAGGGGCTGACCGTGCGGCCCTCATGGATCGTCAGGCTGGTGCTGCGGCCGGCTGTCAGCGTCACCGGCGGGAGGGGTAGAAATCGTGAGGGAGCGGGCACCCCCTCGTTGAAATCGTAGATCACGATGCCGTTCCCCGTCTTGCGGTCGCCGTCCCCCGCAGGGTCGGTCGAGGAGGCGAGGCTGGCGTAGACCGCGCGGCCGTCGGCGCTGAAGGCGAGACCGGCGAAGAACGTCTGTTTGGCGTCCACGAGCGTGCGGGCATCGGGATAATCGGCCACCCGGCCGGTGTGCGTGTCGAGCACCGCGAGCGACTGTCGGTACCCCGACTCGAACGTGCCGTAGCCCGCATTCAACGACACGACCCAGCGGCCGTCCGGCGAGACGGCGAGCGTCATGGGCAGGCTGTTGACGCGTCGTGGATCTCCCGGGACCGGAGCGATCAATTGCTTGCTGGTGGGCAGATCGAGCGGCGGCGCCGGCGCGTCCCGCGCCGTCCCGGATTGCGGCGCGGCCGAGGCGAGCGCCGCTGCGGCACAGAGCGCGCCCGCGGCGCATTTCACGATCCCGGCGAGATGACCCACGGTGCATGCTCCTGCTGTTTCGACGCTCGAAGCGCCACTGTATCAAGGACGCATGACGATGCCGCTGCCGATCGTCGATCCCTATCGGCTTTTGAAGATCGCCAGCAGCCTCGCGGTTGCCGGGTCGAACACCGCGAGCAGCGCGGGGCCGCGGCCGAGGAACGCCAGGGTGTTCGCCTGGTTCGTCGCTAATCCCGCGGTGGTCAGGCGCGCCTTCAGCCGCTTCTTTTCGATCCCGGAGAAATATTTTTGGTCATCGACCTTCTTGAGCTGGGCCTTGAGCGTCGGCAGGCCGCTCTCCCACGGCCGGTAATACCGGGGCATCGAGACCACGTCCGCGCCGCCGCTCACCGCCGAGGCGATGATCTTGTCGCGCTCGACCGCCGCTGCCGGCAACGGCGCCCAGATCCAGCGCGGCAGGCTGTACCAATGGGGAGCAAGCGGCGCATGCTCGCGGCGTGCCCGGGCCAGCTGGTCGGCATCGAAGTCATAGGCCTGAACGAGCTGCAGGACGTCTTCCGACAAGGCGTAGTACAAGGGGCGCCCGTGCCACAACGAGGAGGCGCCATAGGCCAGGGCGACCACCTGGACGGCGACGATCACGGCCAGATCCCGCAGCAGGGAGCGGCGCGCCTTGTTCGGGTCCGCGATCACGAAGGTGAGCATCGGCCCGACGACCAGATCGACCCCGATCAGCACCGCCACCACCTCGGCGACGTCCGCAAGATACCAGCCCGGCCATCGGTACCATCCGAGATACAGCCCGCCCAGCATCAACGTGAGGACGATGCCGCTCGCCAGCAAATGCAGCCACAGCGCCTTGAACCTGAATCGCATGATTTCTCCGTCGGCTACCGGCCCGTCGCCGGCCGGGCAGGCTCGTTCATCCGCCGGCCCCGGCGACCGCGCAGCTCGCATCGAGCAGCAGTTCACCGGTGGGACCCGTGCCGGTGAGCAGAATGAAGCCGGGGCCGCTCTGGAACTGCATGCCGGCCACCACCACCGTATAGTCTCCCAGGCGATGGCGGGCATCGGGCTTCGCCGCGGCGACCAGTTCGAACGGATTCGCACCATCCAGGCCCGCTCCGGAGATTCTCATCGCCTGATACGTCGAGCCCGCGACCATCATCGGCGCCCATCGGTCGGTGACCTGTTCAGCCCCCAGCCGCAGCGAGTCCGCGACGTCCTGGCGCAGGCACTCGATATGGATGTGGAATTGGTCCTGGGTCCGGGAATGGGCCGTGTTGACCGCGAGACCCACGGCGGTCCTCGGAACTTCGTGACCCACGAAGGTCTTCAGTAAATCGCGGGCATGCCACGCCTCCGCAAAGTAGTTCGGCGTATCGGGGTCCAACAGTTCGGCACTGTCGAGGCCCGTCATGGTTTGCGTAGGTATCAACAGGTAATGCGCCCCCCCTTTGCGGTCCGCCAGCACGGCATAGCCCGAGCGGTCGGTTCTCGAATCCGGCAGGAAGACGCGTTCGCACGGTGCGGGGAGGTGGTGCTGGATCCAGTTCTCCATGCACTGGGTCTGCACGATACGCCGCAGCGCGTCCGGCCCGCTCACCTGCAGCGTATCGGGGAAATCGCCTGATTTGGATTTGGCGCCCTTGGGGTCGTCCGCCCGCGCCCACGAGGCGAATCCTGCGAGGGCGGCGGCTACCGCCGCCATGGCGATGAGTCCTGACAATGTCCTGAATGCGGTCGGCTTCACGTGAGTCCTGCGGGTTGAGTGGTCCGGTGCCCATCATTGCAAATCGGCGGCGAATCGCCAGTCCCATTTTGCCATGAGGGACGGCCGGTCATTGGACTGTCCCTCAGGGATCCCGGTCCTCGAGTATTGTCGGGCGGATGACCGGTACGGCCGCGTAGCGTCCCTTGAGGTAGTTCTTGGCGACGGACTCCTGCCTGCGCGGACTCGAGCGCAGCAGCGGGGCGAGGACGCTCGCGCCGTGTTCGCCCCGCTGCATGAGCCAGATCTCATCGCGACGCAGGATGTCGAGGTCCATCAGGCTGGTATTGTGGCTCGCCAGCAATATCTGCGCACCCCGGCCGGACAATGCGGGATTGTTGATGAGCTGGATCAGGAAACGCGCGATCAGCGGATGCAGACTGGCGTCGATTTCATCGATGACCAGCAGTTTGCCGCGATCGATCGCGTCCATGAGGGGGCCGAACAGGCTCATGAGCCGATGCGTCCCCGCGGATTCAAAGACCGAGTTCGCCCAGACCGGTGCCCAGCCCGCGCGGCTGTACAGGAATTCGATCGACGGGTGCCGATCGGCCTGAGGCTCGAGCCCCGCCGCCGCGGCACGCACGTCGTCGATCGGGATATCGACCGCGCGCAGCAGCCGGATCAGCCGCGACTTGAAGACCCGGTCATGCAGCCTGGCGGCGAAGCCCTCCAGATCTCCCATGTCCCGCTTCAGCAGCACCTGCAGACCGTCCTCGACCCAGTGCATGAGGGGTGCGAGCTGTGCCGAGTGCATCCGAGCCGCGGTGGTCAGGAACAGCGCCCCCGGCGGGGTGGCCTTGCGCCACAGTTCCCTCGGTCCGTTGAAGTTGGGCGAAAACGGCGCCCATTCGTCGCGTTGCAGGCTGTCGTCGAAACGCCGCTCGAACCAACGCTGCGCCTTGCCGGTTCGATGCACGAGCAGCAGCTCCCGGCGGATGCGCTGCGAGTCGTAGGACATCGAGTACCGGTAGCGAACCCGGTCGAGGACGACGTCGAGTTCGAATTCGGTCGCGCGGGAGGCGGCCGGGCCGAAGCGGAAGGGCGTGTGGCGTTCGGCAAACTGCGCCGGCGTCAGGGAGCTGGAATGCAGGATCAGATCGCGGCAGGTGCCGAGCGCGACGAGCAGATTGCTCTTTCCGCTCGCGTTGGGTCCGAAAACGATGGCGGCCTTGGAGAGCCTCGGCACGGACTTGATGCCGGTGCGCAGCAGATGAGTCGACGCATGTGCGCTGTCGGCGGAGGTCGCGTAGCTGAACGTCTGTTCGGTCAAAAACGAGCGGAAATTCTGCAGCCGAAAACCGATGAGCATGTTGTCATTCTAACCAATGACGGCGGCTTGGGGGCGGAGGCGGGGGATGTCCGGCGCCGACGGATGTTGCGTTGCGATGACGGGTTGATCTCAGTACGTCGCGAGGCTCGCCGTATCCATCACGTCGTCGACGTTGAAATCCACCGGCGTCGCGATCACGGGCACGCGCGTCCTGCCCGCCATCCAGGCTTGCAGCACCTCGCCGGGCATGGGCTTGGCGTAGAAATATCCCTGGACGATGTCGCAGCCGAACGCCTTCAGGCGCTGCGCCGCGACTTCCGTCTCGATCCCCTCCGCCACCACCTTGAGGCCGAGACTGTGGCCCATGTCGATGGCGGAGCGCACCACGGCGGCGAATTCCGGATCGGTCTCCAGCCCCTGCACGAAGCTGCGATCGATCTTCACCTCATGCACCGGCATGCGCGCCAGATGACTCAACGAGGAGTAGCCGGTGCCGAAATCGTCGATCGACAGGGTCACTCCCAGCGCGGCGAGCGCATCCAGCATGCGCAGCGCCTGATTCGGATCCTCGATGAACCCGCTTTCGGTCAGTTCCAGGGTCAGCAGCGAGGGCGGCAGCTGGTACCGGGTGAGCAGTGCGGCGACCCGGTTGTCGAGACGCAGGTCGCCGAGGTCGTCGGCACTGATGTTCACGGCCAACGGCAGGGGATTGCCGTCGCGCAGCCACCGCGCCCCCTGCGCCACGGCGTGTTCGAGCGTCCAGCGCGTCATGCGACGGATGAAGCCGGTCTGTTCGGCAAACGGCACGAAGGCTGCCGGACTCAGCAGGCCGCGCGTCGGGTGTTGCCAGCGGATCAGCACCTCCGCACCGGCGACGCGATTGGTCGCGAGCTCGATCTTCGGCTGGAACACCAGCCGCAGTTCGTCGTGGTCGACCGCGTGCTGCAGTTCGCCCAACAGCGACAACTGGTCGCGCGCCGGGGGCGTGAACCCTTCCTCGTACACCGCCAGGGGTCGCTTGTCGCGCCGTGCCCGTTCGAGCGCAAGATCCGCGCAGCTCAACAGGTCGTGACCCAGGGGCGTGCCCGGGATCGCCAGGGCGAGCCCGATCGTCGCGCTGGTGTCGATCGGCTGCGATTCGACGACGATGGGTGCGGCCAGTGCCGCGAGCAGCGAGGAGCCCCAGGCCTGCAAGGCGGACGGGTCCGGCAGAGGGGTAAACGCCGCGAATTGGTCCGCCGCGAGGCGGGCGACGGCCGACTCGATGCCGGGCACCGCGGTGAGACGGGCCGCCATCTCGATCAGCACCGCATCGCCCACCGACAGTCCCAGGTGTTCGTTGATCCGGCGAAACCGGTTGAGGTCGATCACGGCGACGGCGATCGGCACCGGAGTGCCCGCCGTCAGTGCGGCGCTCAATCGGTCGTTGAATGCCGTGCGGTTCATGAGTCCGGTCAGCGCATCCTCGAATGCGAGCCGCCGGATCGATTGATCGCGGGTCATGACCGCGGTCTGCATGAGCTGCAGGCCCTCCGCCAGCACGCCGATTTCATCCCCGCGGTGCAGGTCGAGCGTCACGTCGTAGGTGCCGGCGCGGATGTGGTCCACACTTTCGGTCAGCTCGCGCAACGGCCGGGTGATGTTGCGGGCGATCCAGAAGGCGGCGCCGGAGAAGCCGGCCAGGCTCGCTGCCGCGATGAGCAGCATTGCGGCGTTCAAGGTGCGGAAGGGCGCGGTGGCGTCCTTGAGCGATCGCGACAGGATGTCCTCATGCGCCTGCGGGGATCCGAGGGCCGGCCGCGCCGGCGGCATCGACGGCGCACCGCCGGCCGCCGCATAGACGCCCGCGGGATGGGTGGTGACCCAGCCGGTCCAGAGATTCCCGGTACGGGTGAAGAGGCGGACCTTGAGGCCCTGGAGCTTGGCCAGACCCTGCGCAGCGTTCTCGTCGAGTTCGTAGCCGGCGACGATCAATGCGACCGGCAGTGGACTGTTGACGGCGACTCCCACCACCTGATACAGCTTTCCGGCGTCGACCAGCACATCGGCGGCGCAGTCGGCGGAGGGATCCGGACTGCGCAGCGTGCCGGCCGGGAAGGCGTCGCCCGCCGCCATGCGCACGCCCGAGGCGGCCATCACCTGTCCCGTGAGCGAGGTCAGCACCACCATCTGCGCGCCGATCCGGTCGCCGCCGTTCTCCAGCGCCGAGATCAACGTGTCGCCGTCGTGCAGCGCGAGGGCTTCGTGAAAGCCATAGTCATGGGCGATCGCCTGGGCGGAGAGGGTGAGCAGGCGGCGGTTGTTCTGCAACTGTTGCCTGACGGCCATGTCGGCCGTGGCGCGGGTCGCGAAGAATACCGCGCACAGGATGGCGGCGAGCACGGCCGCCAGCAGCAGCAGAAAGGTCAAGGCGATGCGGTGGCGAAGCGGCATTGACGGCTAATTCGACCAGGCGGCCGTGCCGTCATGAGCGGGATCGAGTTCCAGGGTCAACGGTACGGTGAGCGGGGCGGCGCTCACCGTGATCTCGCGGGCGACCGCGGGTCCCGTCAGATTCGGGTGCCACACGCGCAGGCGATACCGTCCCGGCGGCAGATCGAGGTCGACGCTCCCGGTGCGCGGCGTTTTGGCGAAATACGGCGAATCGACCACGCCGACGAACGCCACCATGCTGTCGTGAATATTGCATCCAAGGACCACGAGTCCGGGCTTGTCGAAGACGACCTCCGTGGGAGGCGATCCCGCGTAGAGCTTCAGGGTGAAGGTCTTGGCGGGTGAAAACGAGTACACCTGGTGCCGGATGTGATCGCTGTTGGGGAAAGCAATTCCGGTGCCGGTGCGCACCACGCTGACCCGGGGCACATATTGCTTGTCGATTTGGTCGATCACGGCCTTGCCGTGAGTCGGCGGCGGTGTGGCGTCGAGCGGATCGAGCACGACCACCGCGTCCTGCGCCGCGGCGCCCGCCTGGTCGCGCACCGTCACGGTCAGGGTCGCGGCCTCGGACCCTGCGGCGCACAGGGCGAGCAGGGTCGCCGCCGCGAGCAGGGTCGTCTGCGCGAACGGGGACCTGCATTCCGGCGAGCTCATTCTCGACGATCTCATGGAGCACCGCGGCCGCCGACGCGCTCCACCACGTCGCGCTTCATCGGTGCGAGCAGACGCAGGAGCTCGTTCGTCGACCGCTGATCGACCCGCCGCTCGTGCAAGATGCCGCGCAGGGTCTCCACCATGCGGTAGAACTGTGCCTGCGTGATGTGGTGGCCGGCGTGCACCTCCTGCATCGAGTCGCCGGAGTAGTGGCAGGGACCGCCGGCCAGGTCGCAAATCTGTTCGGCCAGGAGCCGCTTGATCCGGTCCAATTTGGAGTCCTTGAAGCTCGGCCCCATGACGGGATCCGCCGCCACGCGGTCGATGAGGGTGTCGGCGACGGCGCGCACGCCCGGCTCGCCGCCGAGACGCACATAGAGGCTGTCGTTGGCGACGGCGGCGGCGCCCAGGCACCAGAGACTCGCCGCCGCCCATGCTCGAAACGTGACCGACGTCATGGATGATTCCGGTAAATGCACAGGTTAAACGGCCCTCGCCCTACGGGCTGTGCGCTTGGGCACAATATTCCCCTCACGCAGCCACTAACCTAGTGCTTGAAATCGGCGGGAACGAAGCGGAGTTGAATTGAAACCACGAGGTGGCGGCGCGATGTGGCTGATGGCGGCCTGCCTGACCGTCGGTACGGCGGCCGCGGAGGCCGGCGACCGGTTGGCTTGGACCGGGGCGGTCACGCAGATCGAAGGGTCGGCGGGGGGCGGGCTGGTGCCGTGGGCGGTCATCGGCGGGTTGGGGACCGACGCCGAGGCCGGTGCCACGGGTTTTGCGACCTCCGTGACCACCGCGGATTTCTCGCTGCACAGCGCGGGCGTGAGCGCCGACTTCGGCGATCGCGTCGAGGCATCGGTGGCGCGGCAGCGCTTCGATGCCGGCTCGGTGGTGCCCGGGCTCACCTTGGGCCAGGACATCGTCGGTCTGAAGGTCCGCTTGCTGGGCGATGCCGTTTTCGCACCCGACCGCTATCTGCCGCAGATCGCGCTGGGCGCCGAGTGGAAGCGCACCCTCGATTTCGGCCAAATTCCGCGCGCGGTGGGTGCGGCGCACGGCGAGGACGTCGATTTGTACCTCGCCGCGACGAAACTGATCTTTGCCGCGGTCGCGGGACACAACGTGATCCTCGATGCCACCCTGCGCAGGACCCGGGCCAATCAATTCGGGCTCCTGGGCTTTGGCGGGGCCGGCGCGGCCGATGCCTATCATTGGGAGCCGGAGGCGTCGGCCGGCCTGTGGCTCGATGAACGCTGGCTGCTCGGCGCCGAATATCGCGGAAAACCCGACAACCTGACGGCCTTCCGCGAAAACGGCGCGGAAGACGTGTTCCTGGCGTGGGGTCCCGTCAAGAACCTCACCCTGACGGCGGCATGGGTGGATCTCGGCGGCATCGCGGGCAAGGCGACGCAGCGCGGCGCCTACATTTCGCTCTGGTTGGGCATTTGAACGTGAGTTAGCCGCCGAAGCCGAATACTATACGCGGCCTCATGCCTACCGTACGCCTCGACAAAGTCTCCTTGAGCTATGGACTCAAGCCCCTGTTGGACAACGTCGGCCTGCACATCCGCAAGGGCGAGCGGGTCTGCCTGCTGGGCCGCAACGGGGAGGGCAAGTCCTCGCTGCTGAATCTCATCACCCGCGGCATCGCGCCGGACAGCGGCGAAGTCTGGGTGAGGCCGGGCGCGAAGGTGGCGAGCCTTTCCCAGGAAGTATCGCCCGGCAGCGACCAAACCGTCATCGATGTGGTGATGGGCGGCGTCGATGCGAGCGGACACGACGGCGACTGGCGGGCGCAGCTGCAGGTGGATCAGGTCATATCGCGGCTCGAACTCGAGCGCGACGCACCGATGAGCGCATTGTCGGGCGGCTGGCGCCGGCGCGTGATGCTGGGGCGGGCGCTGGTATCCGAACCCGACCTCCTGCTGCTCGACGAGCCGACCAATCATCTGGACATCGAGGCCATCACCTGGCTCGAGGACATGATGATGGAGTTCGGCGGCGCGCTGCTGTTCATCAGCCACGATCGCGCCTTCGTGCGCCGCCTCGCGACCCGCATCGTGGAGTTGGATCGCGGACAACTGCGGGTCTGGCCCGGCAATTACGACGACTATGTCCTGCAGAAGCGGGCGGCGTTGGAAGTCGAGGCCAAGCATGCGGCGCTGTTCGACAAGAAACTCGCGCAGGAAGAGGTCTGGATCCGCAAGGGTGTGCAGGCGCGGCGCACGCGCAACGAGGGACGCGTGCGTGCGCTCGAACAGCTGCGCCTCGAGCGGCGCGACCGGCGTGAGCGCATCGGGCAGGTCGATGTCCGCGTTCAGGAGGCGGGTCCCTCCGGCAAACTGGTGTTCGAAGCCGTGAACGTGTCGCAGTCGTTCGGCGGGCCCCCCGTCATCGTCGATTTTTCCGCGCGCATCATGCGCGGTGACCGCATCGGCATCATCGGGCCCAACGGGTGCGGCAAGACGACCCTCATCAAGCTGCTGGTCGGCAAGTTGGAGCCTGAGCAGGGCACAATACGCCGCGGCACCTCGTTGCTGCCCGCGTATTTCGACCAGCAGAGGGATCAACTCGATCCCGCCAAATCCATCATGGACAACGTCACGGGCGGCAGCGGCGAGACCATCACGATCGACGGACAGGCGCGGCACGTGTCGAGCTATCTGCGCGACTTCCTGTTTCCGCCCGAACGCCTGCATGCGCCCGTCAGCATGTTGTCGGGGGGCGAACGCAATCGGCTGCTGCTCGCCCGGTTGTTCGCGAAACCCAGCAATCTTTTGGTGATGGACGAACCGACCAATGACCTCGACGCCGACACACTCGATCTGCTCGAGGAAATGGTGGCTGACTACGCGGGGACCCTGCTGTTGGTCAGCCATGACCGTGCCTTTCTCGACAACGTCGTGACCAGCACGCTGGTGTTCGAGGGCGGGGGCCGGGTCGACGAGTACGTGGGCGGCTACACCGACTGGCTGCGGCAGCGCCGCTCGACCGCCGTGGCGAGAAACTCCGTCGCGGAACGGGCCGCGCCGGCGGCCACCCGGGCGGCCGTGGCCGCCGGTACGCCGGCCCGCGGTAAATCTCGGCGGCTGTCGTACAAGGAACAGCGCGAACTCGAGGACATGCCCGGCCTGATCCAGGGCCTCGAGGCCGAGCAGGCCGGTCTCGCGGCGGCGATCGGCGATCCGGATCTGTTCCGCCGCAGTCCGGCGGATGCGGCCTCCGCGGTGAGCCGCCTGCAGGCCGTGGAGAAGGAACTCGAAACCGCCTTTGCCCGCTGGGAGGCGCTCGAGGCGGCGAGCGGACCGTAGGCGTCTACCGGCGGGGACGACCCCGCCCCAGCAGATCGCTGGGGTTGGGCAATGCGCCGCCGGCGGCGTCGGGAATCACCAACGAGGACGCCTGTTCGCGGCGCATCTCCTGCAGCTCCCGCATGGTCTGCTGGACGGCCTGCTCGGCGGCCGGGCCGAATTTTGCGATGGCGCCGTCGAGCGTGGCGGCCTCCAGTTCGAAGCTGATCGGCACGGCGCCCATCGGCGTCATCACCTGGGCCTGTCCGACGTAGAGCACCGGCCGCGCGCCGTCAGGCGACCCGTCCGCCAGCACGGGAGTCAACCGGCGGATGGTGCCGACCCGGCGGTCGGTGAAGGTCTCTTCGAGATAGATCTGCGTCGTATCCATGGTTGCCTGGCGGCCATCGTTGGCGGGACTCATGCTTGGGTTCATCCTTTGGCGAATTACGAGGTGCGTCAGGCGCCAACCCTAGCAGTTTCTGGGAGGAAGTCGACAGGGCGTTCTGCACCCTCGCACGGAGGCCCTGATACGATAGGAAGCTTGACAGTTCCTCACACAATTCGGGTCCCGGCGTGGACGACGTTGCTCGGCATCGTGCTGTTCGGCCTGGCGCTGTTCTGGCTGCACCACGTGCTCGTCCAGTACCGCTGGCAGGACATCCTCGCGCACGTGAGCGCCATCCGGTCCTCGCGGCTGGCGGCGGCCGTGGCGCTGACGGTTGCGGGATACGGCTGCCTGACGCTGTACGATGCGCTGGGGCTGCGGTTCGCCGCCGTGAAGGTGCCGTATCCCCGCCTGGCCTTGATTTCCTTCATGGGCTACGCCATCGGCCACAACGTCGGATTCAACACCCTGAGCGGGGGGGCGATCCGGTATCGGGCGTACTCGCCGCTCGGCCTCTCGGCAAAGCAGATCGGCACCGTCATCGCCTTCGGCACGCTCACCTTCGTCCTCGGGGCGGCGACGCTGCTCGGGATCTCCCTGCTGTCGCAGGCCGTCCTGTCCGGCACCGTGCTGCACGTCCATCCGGCGCTCGCGATGCTGGCGGGGGGCATCCTGCTGAGCGGGGTGGCGGCCTACCTGTGGCTGGCCGGTTCGCATCACGAGGCCGTGCGGTGTCGCAGGTTCGTGATCCCGGTCCCGAGTGCAAGGATCGCGTTTGCGCAGGTCGCCGTCGCCAGCACGGATCTGCTGTGCGCGGCCGGTGTGCTCTACGTGCTCCTGCCGCCTCGGGCGGAGATCGGATTCGCGGCGTTCGCGAGCCTCTACCTCATCGCGATCACCGCGGGCATCATCAGCAACGTGCCCGGCGGCGTCGGCGTGTTCGAGGGCGTGTTCCTGCTCATCTTCCGCGCGGTGCCCGCGGATCACCTGCTCGGGGCCCTGCTCGCCTACCGGATCATCTACTATTTCGCGCCGTTCTCGGTGGCGCTCGCACTGCTCGGCGCGCACGAAATCTGGGTGCATCGCGGGCCGATGGTGCGGCTCGGGAGGCTGGGGCGCAACTGGCTGAGCGCCGTCACCCCGCAGGCGAGCGCGGTCGCCGTGTTCGGGGCCGGTGCGGTGCTGCTGTTCTCCGGCTCCACCCCCGCGATCAGCAACCGGCTCATGTGGCTGCGGCATTTCGTGCCCTTGTCGGTGCTTGAATTGTCGCACCTGCTGGGCAGCGCAGTCGGGGTGGGGCTGATGGTGTTGGCGAACGGCTTGTACCGCCGGCTCGATGCGGCGTGGTGGCTGACCATGTGGCTGTTGTGCGCGGGCGTGCTGTTGTCGCTGCTGAAGGGTTTCGACTACGAGGAGGCGATCGTCCTCGGCGCTGTCGCCGTGCTGTTGGTGTCGGCGCGCACGCGCTTCCAGCGGCGCGCGTCCCTGATCGAGCAGCGTTTCTCGGGGCCGTGGATCGTCGCGGTGCTGCTGGTGCTGGGCACCTCGCTGTGGCTGGTGTTCTTCGCCTATCGACACGTCCCCTACGACCGGGAACTGTGGTGGCAGTTCGCGTTCGAGGCGTCGGCCCCGCGCAGCCTGCGCGCCGTGCTGCTCGCCTCCATGGTGGCCGCCGCCTATGGACTGTGGCGCTTGTTGCGGCCTTCGAAGCCTCCGATCACGGCGCCGACCGATGATGATCTGCAGCAGGCGGAGATCCTGATCGCCAACGGCCACGACACCAATGCGAATCTGGCCCTGCTCGGCGACAAGCACCTGATGTTCAACGATGACCGGACGGCGTTCATCATGTACCAGGCCTCCGGCGGCAGTTGGGTGTCGATGGGCGATCCGGTGGGCCCGACGGTGCTGTCCGAGCCGCTGGCCTGGGAGTTTCTCGAGACCTGCGATCGGATGGCGGTCTCGCCGGTCTTCTATCAGGTGGCGCCGGAGAATCTGTCGCTATACATCGACCTCGGGCTGACCCTGACCAAGCTCGGCGAAGAGGCTCGGATCCCGCTGCGCGCCTTCTCGCTCGATGGCCCCGGCCGCTCCGAACTGCGCCAGTCGCACCGGCGTGCGGGCCGCGACGGCGCGAAGTTCGAGATCGTCAGGCGCAGCGACGTGCCGGCCATCATGCCGCAATTGCAGGCGGTGTCCGATTGGTGGCTGGCCGAAAAGAAGGCAGGGGAGAAGCGATTCTCACTGGGCTATTTCGACGAGCGCTACCTGGCCAATTTCGATTGTGCCGTCGTGCGCAGCGGCGGGGCGATCGTCGCCTTCGCCAACATCTGGAAGGCGGGCGTGGATACGGAGTTGTCGGTCGACCTCATACGCTACAGCGGCGCCGCGCCGAAGGGCGTCATCGATTTTCTGTTGATCGAATGCATGCTGTGGGGCGGCGCGCAAAAGTACCAATGGTTCAACCTTGGAATGGCGCCGCTCTCGGGTCTCGAGGAGCATGCGCTCGCGCCGACCTGGCACAAGCTGGGACGGATGGTGCAGCGTTACGGCGAAACGTTCTATCACTTCGAGGGCCTGCGTAAATACAAGGAGAAGTTCCTGCCCGTGTGGAGGCCGCGCTACCTGGCGGCGGCGGGAAAATTCGGCGTTGCCGGCGCACTGCTCGACGTCACCGCGCTCGTTTCGGGAGGCGTCGGCAAGACGTGGAAGAAATGACCCCGACGGCGCGGCGGCGAATCGCCCGGCTGACGCGGTGCGTCGGGGCCGCCGTGCTCGGCCTCGCCGCAATCCTGCCCTCGGGGGCCGCGGTGCCCCAGCCGTCGCAAACCTTCGACTACGGCCGTTTCGGCACGGTGAGCGTGTACCGCGGCAGCGGCGCGCCGCGCGACGTCGTGCTCTTCCTGTCGGGCGACGGCGGCTGGAATCAGGGCGTCATCTCGATGGCGCGACGTCTGGCCGCCAAGGGGGCGGTGGTCGCGGGCATCGACATCCGGCATTACCTCGCACAGCTCGAAGGGGCTGCCGACGAATGCGTCTCGCCGGCGGGCGACCTCGAGAATTTAAGCCATTACCTGCAGTCGAAGCTGGGATTCACCCGCTACGTGCAACCGACCCTGGCAGGCTACTCGTCGGGCGCGACGCTGGCCTATGCCACCCTCGGAGAATCGCCCGATGGGCTGTTCAAGGGAGCGCTGTCACTCGGCTTTTGTCCGGACTTGGATTTGAAACGGCCGGTTTGCAAGGGATCCGGCATCGAGGCCACCCCGCGTCGCGACGCCGGGGGGAAACTCGAGGGCGTGAATTTCCTGCCCGTGAAGCGATTGCCGGGAAAGTGGATTTCCCTGCAGGGCGAGGCCGACCAGGTATGCCCCGCAGCGTCGACCCGCAGGTTCGTCGCGGCAGTGCCCGGGGGCGAGATCGTGATGCTGCCCAAGGTGGGACACGGCTTCTCGGTCGAGAGGAACTGGGTGCCGCAGTACGAGGCGGCCTATGAGCGGCTGACCGCGCCGAAGTCCGCGGCCGCCAAGCGCCTGCCGGCCCCGGTCGCCGACCTGCCGCTCACCGTCGTCCCCTCCCAGGGGAGCGGCGGCGCATGGTTCGCCATATTCCTGACCGGCGACGGCGGCTGGGTGGGCCTCGACAAGGGTGTCTCCGCGGAACTCGCCAAGCACGACATCCCCACCATCGGCTGGGATTCCTTGAAATACTTCTGGTCGCCGCGCACGCCGGAGGGCGCCTCGAAGGACCTCGACCGGGTGCTGCGCCACTACGCCCATGCCTGGGGCAGGTCTCACGCGCTGCTGATCGGCTATTCGCAGGGGGCCGACACCATGCCGTTCATGGTGAACCGGCTGCCGCCCGCCACCCGCCGCCTCGTGGGGATGACGACCCTCCTCGGCATCAGCGACAATGCGGCGTTCGAATTTCACGTGGCCAACTGGCTGGGCGACACGCGGGATTCGCTGCCGACGGCGCCGGAACTGGCGCGCTGGACGGGATCGCCGTACCTATGCCTCTACGGCGAGCACGACGCCGACTCCGCATGCGCACAGCTGACGGGACGCGACGGCAGCGCGCTCAAGATGCCCGGCGGGCATCACTTCGGCGGCAAGTACGCGCGGATCGCCGATACGATCCTCAGCCGGCTGCCGAAGTTATAGGGCCTGCGAGCCGCGCGCCTGGACGGCGGCGAATTCCCGTTCGATCTTCGCGGCCACTTCGCGCATCCTGGGCAGGAACTGTTCCACCGCGGTGCGTAACGGAACCGCCGTGGCCGCATAGCGCACCGAGAGCGTCGCGACGACGCGATCCTTCACCCGCACCGGGATGGCGAGGCTGGTTTCCTCGGACACGCGGCGGGCCCGTTGCGCCATGCCGTACCCTTGAGTCCGGGTTTCGCCGAGAATTCGGTCGACCTCGCCGCGGTTGCGCACCAGACGGTCCTCCGGCAGCGACGAGCGCGCCAGCAGTTCCAGCAGCGCGTCGCGCTGCGGCGCAGTGCAGTACGCCAGGTAGGCCCTGCCCGCGGCGGAGGTCAGCATGGGCACGCGGATGCCGGCGCCGTACTGTTCCAGAGCGAGAGGACTCTGATGATCGGTGGTCTCGCGAATCACCATGGCGGCGCCGGACGGCGTCGCGATGGCGATCGGCCAGACGACCGCCGCGCACAAGGCGGCGAGATGCGGTTTCGCGAGGTGGGCCACCATCGCCTCGTCATCGAACCCCTCCGACAGTGCCCGCACCATGATCGTCGGACGATAACAGTCGTCGTGGCTGTCGCGTTCGACGTAGCCGGCGAGCCGCAGGGTTTCGAGAATGCGGTAGGTGGTGGTTCGCGGCAAACCGACCGCGCTCGCCAGCGTGTTGATCGCGGCGCGCTCGAGGCGGTTCAGTTCCGTCAAAACCTCGAGGCCACGGTTGAGCGCCCGGATGGGACGCGTGGATTCGCGGGCCGCCTCGTCGTTGGCGGCCTGGTGTCGCGATTCGACAATGGGGTTGACCTGCGCATGCATGGGTTGACATTCCTCTAAGCTGAGAGAGTCCAAATTGTACAAGCGATTCGGAGACAAGTCGGATACAGAGCGTGTAGGCATCGTCTGACGCGCACCCACCCGGCCCGCGCGCCGTCACGTCGCCTTGATGGCGGAAAGCGCCTCCAGGGCATCGCGTCGTGCCACATCGTGTTGGACTAGCGGATGCGGATATTGTTCCCCCAAAACGATGCCCGCCGCCGCGAGCACCGGCGCCGGCGCGGCCCACGGCTGGTGCAGCCAGGCGTCGTCCAGGCGGGCGAGTTCGGGCACCCAGCGGCGGACGTAGGAGCCTTCCGGATCGAATTTCACCCCCTGCGAAGTGGGATTGAAGATACGGAAAAAAGGCGCCGCGTCGGCCCCGCATCCGGCGACCCATTGCCAGCCGAGCGTGTTGCCGGCGAGATCCGCATCGACCAGGGTGTCCCAGAACCAGCGCGCGCCTTCGTTCCAGGAAACGAGCAGGTCCTTGACGAGAAAGGACGCGACGATCATGCGCACCCTGTTGTGCATCCAGCCGGTATGCCACAACTCGCGCAGGCCGGCATCCACGATGGGATACCCCGTGAGGCCCGCGGTCCATGCCTTCAGGGCGGCCTCGTTCCGCTTCCATGGAAAGCGCGCGTAGTTCGCCCGCAGCGGCTGTTCCGGTGTCTGCGGAAAGTGATAGAGGAGATGATGAGCGAATTCGCGCCAGCCGACTTCGGCGAGAAACTGCGAATCGCGCCAGGTGGTGTGCTGGCCGCGATCGAGCGCGAACCGGCGCGTCGCCTCCCAGATCTCGCGGGGTCCGATTTCACCGAAATGCAGGTGCGGCGAGAGTCGCGAGGTGCCGAGCAGCCCGGGTTGGTCGCGCTGCTCGCGATAGGCGTCGAAGGCGTCCGTCAGGAAGCGTTGAAGCGCTCGATGAGCGGCGGCGCTGCCGGGAACCCAGGCGGCACGCAGCCCGGCGGCCCAATCGACCTCCGGCAGCAACGCGAAGCTGTCGAGAGCGGCGGACTGCGGCCAGTGGGCCGGGGAGGGGATGGCGGCGGGGGCGGGCAGCGGCGGCGCGGGATCGTCCAGGGATTTGCAGTGGCGCCAGAACGGCGTGAACACCTGGAAGGGGCCGCCGGTCTTGGTCCTGACGGTCCAGGGTTCGTGCAGCAACGCGCCGTTGAAACTGTCGGTCGCGATGCCCGCGGCGCGCAGAGCGGTCTTGATGTGTTGGTCGCGGGCGATGATGGCGGGTTCGTAACGGCGGTTCCACACGACCCGGGTCGCGCCGCATTCGCGGATCAGGCCGAGCAGTTCGCTCGAGGAGTCCGTGCTCGCGCGCAGACAGAGCCGGGAGCCGCGCGCGGCCAGATCCTCGTGCAGCCTCGCCAGGCTGTGGTGCAGCCACCACCGGGAGGCGCCGCCGGGGCGCCACGCTCCTTCCTCCTCCGGGGCGAACAGGTACACGGGAATGACGGCGTCGCCCGATTCGAGCGCCGCGGCGAGTGCCGGATTGTCCGCGACGCGCAGGTCCTGGCGAAACCAAACCAAGGTTGTCATGTCCCGCAGGGTGACGTGGAACCGCGGGCGGCGCAACCCGAACCGGTTTGGCGTCCCTGCCGCAGACCGTCTCCGGTTCAGCTACAATTTGCGCCGTTTTGTCATGACCAGCAGGAATTTTCGCCATCATGTCCGAAAAATCAGCGTCCGCCGTCGAATCAGCGTCCGGCCTCGCAGCAGCGCCCGGCGAACCCATGTCGGCGGAGGCGGTCATCATCGGCGCGGGTCCCGTCGGATTGTTTCAGATATTCGAGCTCGGGCTCCTCGGGATCAAGGCCCACATCATCGATTCGCTGCCCCAGGCGGGCGGTCAGTGCACCGAGCTCTACCCGGAGAAGCCGATCTACGACATCCCCGCGCTGCCGGTGTGCGGCGCCCAGGAATTGATCGACCGGCTGCAGGAGCAGGCGAAGCCCTTCCACGCCACCTTCCATCTGGGACAGGAGGTGACCGAAGTGAGGCCCCTGTCGGAGGGCAGAATCCTCGTCGCGACCTCCGCGGGAACCGTGCTGCATGCCGGCGCGGTGGTCATTGCGGCGGGCGTCGGCTCGTTTCAGCCGCGCCGTTTGAGCCTCCCGGGCATCGAGGATTTCGAGGGCACGAGCGTGCATTACCGGGTCAAGTCCGCCGCCGATTTCCACGGTCGAGACCTGGTGATCTGCGGCGGCGGCGATTCCGCGCTCGATTGGACCGTGGCGCTGTGCGGGAAGGCGCGCTCGTTGACGTTGGTGCACCGACGCGCCGAGTTCCGGGCCGCGCCCGCCACGGTGGCGCGGATGCGGGAACTGGTCGCGGCGGGCCGGATGAAGCTCGTCGAGGGGCACGCGGTGGCCCTGCAACGCGGGAATCACGCGGACGGCCCGACCCGGCTCACCGGGCTCGTGGTGCAGACCGGCGGCGGTGCGACGACGCTGGAGGTGCCGGCGGAGCGGGTGCTCGCTTTTTTCGGATTGCATCCCAAACTCGGGCCGATCGCCGAATGGGGCCTCGAACTCGAGAAGAAGGCGCTCAAGGTCGACACCGAGAAGTTTCAGACCAGCGTGCCCGGAATCTTTGCGATCGGCGACATCAACACCTATCCCGGCAAGAAGAAGCTGATCTTGAGCGGCTTCCACGAGGCGGCGCTGGCGGCCTTCGCCATCCAGCATCACCTCTTCCCCGAGAAGCGCCAGTTTCTGCAGTACACCACCACGAGCCCCATCATGCAGAAGCGGCTGGGCGTCGCCGGCAGCGAGACGGAATGAGGCATCGATGAATCAGCTGATCGACGACCTGATCAAGGTGATGACGCTCGAGCGGCTCGAAAGGGACCTGTTCCGGGGCGAGAGCCGCGACATCGGCAGCGAGCAGGTGTTCGGCGGCCAGGTGCTCGGCCAGGCGCTGGTGGCGGCCAGCGCCACCGTCGAGGAGCGCATGGTGCACTCGTTGCACGCGTATTTCCTGCGGCGCGGCGACTTCAATTCGCCCATCGTCTACGAAGTCGACCGGGCGCGCGACGGCAATCACTTCTCCACCCGCCGCGTCGTGGCGATTCAGCACGGGGCGCAGATATTCAACATGTCGGCGTCGTTCCAGACCGACGAAACGGGTCTGGATCATCAATTGGAGATGCCGGCGGTGCCGCCCCCGGAGGGCCTGCCCGATATCGCGTCGTACTACCGGGAGGCGCTGGCCGGACTGCCCGCGGGCATGCGTCGGCTGCTCGAGAAGAAGCGGCCCTTCGAATTTCGTCCCACGCAGCCCCCCGGCTTCCCGAATCCCGGCAAATCGACGGCGGGGCGCAGCGTGTGGTTCCGGGCGGTCGCGCCGCTGCCCGACGACCAGGCCCTGCACCGCTGCCTCCTGGCCTATGCCTCGGATTTCAGCCTGCTCGACACGGCCCTGATGCCGCATGGGATCTGCTTCCCGGCACCGAATCTGGTGATGGCCAGCATCGACCACGCGATGTGGTTTCACCGGCCCGTGCGGGTGGACGAGTGGCTCCTGTATTCGACCGACAGCCCGAGCGCCTCGGGGGCGAGGGGGTTCACGCGCGGCAGCATCTTCTCGCGGGACGGACGTCTGGTCGCGAGCGCGGCGCAGGAGGGTTTGATGCGGGTGATCACGCCATGATGCCGGCCGTGGCGGTGGCCGTAGCCGGGGCCGTCGCGTGAAGGCCCTCGTCGTCATTCTGCTGGTGGTGGGTGCTCTGATCGGCGGAATACTCACCCTGCGCAGCACCCGCGGCGCCGGCATGCCCGGGCCGGACGCGCTGGAACGCGCGAAGCGGCGCGAGCGCGAACAGGCGTCCAGGGACGAGAGGGATTCCTAGGATTCACCCCGCTCCGGCGGGTCGTCGCGGCTCCTCGACAGTTCCCAGACTTCCCGGGGCAACACGAATAAATGGCAGTCCCACCACCGGTTCTTGGCCCGCCGATGTTTGCGGTAAACCGCCTCCCAGCGCATGCCGATCTTCTCCAGCACGCGGATCGACGCCCGATTGTTCACATCCACGGTCGATATGATGCGCTCCGCCCGCAGATTGAAAAACGCGGCGTCGACGAGCGCCAGGGAGATTTCCGTCGCGTATCCCTTGCCCCAATCGGCGATGCCGAGCATGTAGCCGAGATCGACGACGTTGCGCTCGATGAAGGAGATGTCGCAGGCGCCGATCACCCGGCGCGTCGCGGACTCCTCCACCGCAAGCTCGAACCGCATGCGCGGCACTTCCTGCTGCGAGGCCAGCAGTCCGTCGAGGTAGTCCGCCGTGCCGTCCTCGTCGCGCGGACCGAAGAACAGGAATTTCGTCACGCGGGGATCCGCGGAAAAGGCATGGATGGCATCGAAGTCCGACCTCACGAACTCCCTCAGCGCGAGCCGCGGCGTGGTGATGGGCAGCACCAGGCCCGTGTGCCGCGTCACCCCGGCTCCCGCAGCACTTTCCCGGGATTGAGGATGCCGTTCGGATCGAGCGTGCGTTTCAGATCGCGCATCAGGGCGAGTTCCACGGGGTCCGCCCGGCGGGCGAACTCCGCCGACTTCAGCCGTCCGATGCCGTGTTCCGCGCTGATGCTCCCGCCCATCGATTCCACCAGGTCGAAAATCGCATGCTCGAGTGGCGGACCTCGTCCGAGGAACGCCGCCTTGTCGGCGCCCGGACGCTGGCTCACGTTGAAGTGCAGATTGCCGTCGCCCAGGTGGCCGTAGCCCACGACGTCGCCCTCGGGCGCCAGACGATGCACCAGCGCCGTGCCTTCCTCGATGAACCGCGGGATTCGCGAGACTGGAACCGAAATGTCGTGCTTGAGGCTCGCGCCGTGGTGCCGTTGGGCCTCCGGCACCGATTCGCGCAGCTTCCACATTGCGAGCGACTGCGCGCCCGAGGTCGCGATCATGGCGTCCTCGATCAGCGCATCTTCGGCGCAGCGCTGCAGTTCCTCGGTCATCAGCAGGGTGAGCCGCGCGTTCGGGTTCGGGGACGTGAACTCGACCAGGACGTACCAGGATGCGTTCTGCGACAGCGGATTGGCGACGCCCGCGACGTGCGCGACCGTGAGTTCGACCGCGAGTCGCGGCAGCAATTCGAAGGTGGTGATCTGATCGCCCGCCGCCGTGCGCAGGCGTGCCAGCAAATCCAGCGCATGCTGCGGCGAGTCGACGCCGACGAGCGCCGTTGCCGTGTCCGCGGGCAGGGGAAACAGCTTGAGGCTGGCGGCCGTGATGATGCCCAGGGTGCCCTCGGCGCCCAGAAACAGCGATTTGACGTCGTAGCCGGTGTTGTCCTTGCGCAGGCTCTTGAGGCTGGACAGCACGCGGCCATCGGCCAGGACCACTTCCAGCCCCAATACGAGGTCGCGCATCATGCCATAGCGCAGCACCGCGGTGCCGCCGGCGTTGGTCGACAGGTTGCCGCCGATCTGGGCGGTGCCCTCGGAACCCAGGCTGAGCGGAAACAGCCGGTCCGCCTCGCGCGCGGCGGCCTGCGTCTGCGCCAGCGTGCGGCCCGCCTCCACGGTCATGGAATTGTTCGCCGCGTCGACGTCGCGCACCCGGTTCATGTGCCGCAGCGCCAGCACGACCTGGGTGCCGCTCTCGTCCGGGGTCGCGGCGCCACAGTAGCCGGTGTTCCCGCCGTGCGGCACGATCGCGATCCCGGCGCGGTTGCAAATCGCCAGGACCTGCGAGACCTGCGCCGTGTCGCGCGGCAGCAGCACCAGCGGCGTCGCGCCGCGATACAGACGCCGAAAATCGACGAGATACGGTGCGAGATCCTCCGGCGCCTCGAGCCAGGAACCGGGGCCGACGGCGGCTTTCAGCTCCCGAAGGCTGTGCGGGTCAGGCGCGCGCGGCATGGACGGTGGCGATCGGCGCGCGCCGCGAACGCGGCTTCGTCAACAACATCTGCACATCACCCAACTGCCGCTCCTCGAAGCCGCCTTCGCAGTAGCAGAGATAGTACTCCCACATGCGTACGAAGCTTTCCGGATACCCCTGCGCCCTGATCTCGCCCTGCCTGGCGAGAAAGCGCTCCCGCCAGAGCCGCAACGTGCGGGCGTAGTGGGGGCCGATGTCCTCCAGGTGGAAGAGCTTCAGATCGGTGGCGCGCGCCACCGAGTCCGTGATGGCCTTGACCGAGGGGATGAAGCTTCCCGGAAATATGAACCGTTTGATGAAATCGACCGAGCGCCGCGCCTGATCGTAGAACTGGTCGCGTATCGTGATGGCCTGCAGCAGCATCGTGCCCGACGGCTTCAGCAATCCGCTGCAATGCCGGAAATAGGTGTCGAGATACTGATGTCCCACGGCCTCGACCATCTCGATGGACACCAGCGCATCATACTCGCCCCCGAGGTCCCGGTAGTCATCGAGGAGCACGGTGACGCAGTCCTGCACCCCCGCCCGGGCCACGCGCTCGCGCGCCAGCTCGTATTGTTCGCGCGAGATCGTGGTCGTGGTCACGCGGCAACCGTAGGTCCTGGCGGCGTGAATCGCGAGTCCGCCCCAGCCCGTGCCGATTTCGAGCAGGTGATGTTGCGGGCCGAGGGCGAGCTTGCTGCACGCGGCGTCGAATTTCGCCGTCGAGGCCTCGACGAGCGAGGATCCGGCGCCCTCGAAGATGCCGCAGGAGTAGGCCATGGTTTCATCGAGAAACAGTTCGAAGAACCGGTTGCCCAAGTCGTAGTGGGCCGAGATGTTGCGGCGGCTGCCCGTCTTGTCGTTGCGGTTCAGCCAGTGGGCGAGTTTGAGCAGGGGCGCGCTGAGGCGCGACCAGCCGGCATCGACGTCGTTCATCAGGTGCCGGTTGACCACCATCAGCCGCACCAGGCCGGTCAGGTCGTCGCAATGCCAGCAGCCGTTCATGTAGGCCTCGCCGGCGCCGACGGTGCCGGCGAAGACCACGTCGGAGTAGAAGCGGGGACTGCACAC
>JBBIKV010000025.1:0-44725 GCA_037445285.1 Nevskiaceae bacterium
TCTGCACGTCGGTATTGGCGTTGGTCACGTTGTTCTGATATAAAAGCGGCGGCTGCTTATCCGTCAAGTTCTGAATTCCCACCTGCACACGGGTCTTGGTCGGGAAGGTGTATCCCAACGTCAGATCGATGTAAACGTAGGAGGGAATCTTCAGATCCGGGTACGGGGTCGAGACACCGGTCGTCGGATTGGTGGTCACGCCCGTGACGGACGGATTGAACAGCGTGATGGGTGCCAGGTAGCGCACCGTCAACAACGCGTCCGCTCCATGCATCGCCCATCCGATCGTCCCCATGGCGCGATCCTTGGCGTAGTTGCCGAACTGGCGGTTGTAGGAACCCGCGATCTCCTGCAGCGCAGCGCCCGGAGCGGGGTCGTTGAGATACGTCAGGGTGTGCGTCCAATCCAGGCCGAACTGCCACGAACCGGTGAAGGTGTTCTTCAACTGGTACTTCAGGGTGACGTCGACGCCGTCGGTATTCAGCGAGCCCAGGTTGAATTGCGGATTCTGGAACACCTGGACCAGTCCCGCGTTCGGGCCGCTGGCGTAGCGATGGATCAGGTTGCAGAAGGTCGGCGACCCCGTGGCCACGCACTGCTGCATGGAATAGTTCGAATCCAACAACGTGATCAACCCATCGATATAGTACTTCCAGTAGTCGGTTTCGATGGACAGGTTCGGCACGAACTCCGGATCGTAGACGAAGCCCATGGTCGACACATGACCCGTTTCCGGCTTGAGGTTGGGGCTGCTTTCGTTCAATCCGGTGATCTGACCATTGGGTTCCTTGAATCCCGTATTGGGCGCGACGCCTGCGCAGGCCTTGCTCAAGTTCGGATTGGCCGCCAGCTGAGCCGAGGTCAGGTTCGTGCAGGGATCGTTGAACGTGACCGAGGTGTTGGTCGGCGGACCGGCGATGTCCGAGATCGTCGGCACGCGGAACACCTGCGAGAAGGTGCCGCGAATCAACAGATCCTTGACCGGACGGTACTCCAGTTTGGCGTCGCCCTTGGTGGCGCTGCCGAACAAGGAGTAGTTGGAATACCGAATGCCCAGATCCGCGTTGAGGGCGCGTGCACCCGGCAAATCCTTCAGGATCGGCACGAACAACTCACCGAAGACCTGCTTGCTGTTGTAGCCGCCGATCGTGTTGCCGGTGCAGGTTTCCTGCGACAGTTGGCAATCCAGGTACAGCGGCGGCAACGCCTGCACGATGGCATCGGCGGTCGCCACCTGGCGCCGGTCGTCGTACGAGAAGCCGGTCGCGGCCTGCACCGTGCCCGCCGGCAGGTCGATCACCTTGCCGTTCAGGTCCAATTCGGCCGCCTTGTACGTGTACACGTTTTCCGTGTTGTAGTTGGCGGAAATTGCCTTGAGCGCGGCGACCTGGCTGGGCGTCGTGGGATTGAAGAAATTCACCGGTATGCAGCCCGGGATCTCCGTGGCCACGCTGGTGCCGCATTGCGGAGTGCCCGACGAGTCGAGGAAGGAGGGGCCGAGGGCGTTGTTCAACAGGGAGTTGAGGAAGTAGCCCGACACCACCGCGTGCTGATCGAGGCGGCTGTAGGACAAATTCATGTCCCAGGTCCAATCGCTCAGGCCCAATTTGCCCTTGACGCCGCCGTTGAACACCGCGCTGTCGCTCGACGTGTCGCTCTGGCGATTGCCCAGCGAGGAGAGACGCAGCGTGAAGTTCGGATTGAGGCCGGACGCACCGCCGAAACTGGTGCCGAACGGGTTGTAGACGCTGTCCTTGGAGAGCACCACGTTGTCGGCCAGTGAGTCGAAGGGCAGCGGGGCGATCTGGTAACCGGAGTGCGTGTGCGTGGCGGTGACCGTCGAGTAGGCCTCGACGTCGTCGTTGATCTTGTAATTGACCTTGGAGAACACGGACGTGCGCTCGGTCGGCGTCAGGATCAGGTTCAGCGGCTGGTAGTTGTACAGGTCGCCCGGCGCCTGGAAGCAGCGGTAGTCCGTCAACGCCGAGCCGGCGGCGCCGGCGATTCGGGTGAGGCTGCCGCAGGGCTTGCCGTTGGCACCCAACAGACCCAGCGGGTTGGCATAAATGCGGCCCGTCGGCACGCGGCTCGATCCGCCCTTGGTCACGCCGGTCGTGCCGCCGTAGAGGTACAGGGCGTACTTCGAAAATGCACGGTTGCCGGCGGAGACGGCGTCCTGTTTCTGGATGTCGCCGCCGACCATGAAACTCCACTTGTCCGTGCTGGTGCCGAACAACAGGCTGACGTCGTGGTGCGCTCCGTCGTTCTTGCTGGTGCGGCCGTAGTCGGCGTTGATCTCGAGGCCGTCCGTGTCCTTGCGGGTGATGAAGTTCACCACGCCGCCGATGGCGTCGGAGCCGTAGATGGCGCCCGCGCCTTCCTTCAGCACTTCGACGCGGTCGATCAGAGGCAGCGGAATCTGGTTCACGTCGGTGGCGTCGGACGTCGTGCCGACGAGGCCGATGCGTCGTCCGTCCACCAGGACCAGGGTGCGCTTGCAGTCGAGGCCGCGCAATTCAGTGCAGGACTCGCCGAAGCCGCCGCCGTTGTTGACCGAGGGATTGGTGGCGTTCCCGCCGATGCTGGGGATGCGCGACATCAACTCGCCGACGCTCGCGATGCCCGATTCTTGAATGGCCTGGGAATCGAGTACAAAGACTGGACTGGCGGTTTCCGCGTCGACGCGGCGGATGCGCGACCCGGTGACGACGACTTCGTCCAGCGTATTGTCGGGAGCGGCCGCCGGACTCGGACCGGCTGCGTCGGCTCCCAGCGCCAGCGGCGCATACCCGAGGGAGGCGGCTGCGGCGCCGGCGGTACCGACCGCCAAGCCCACCGCCTGCCTGATCGAAAGATTACTCGACATTGTAAATCTCCTTTTCACGTCACAACCCACCTGAATTATTTCCGGTGAATTGCCGACCAGACCGCATGAGCGGCATGGTCTGTCGTTACTAATAAAATAAATACCCCTAGAGGCTGGACGTTGCGCCATCGACACAAGTCCAGATCGTGTGGGCGAACAATATCACCCCGCTACGGAAATACCAGTAGGTGGCTGAGGAAAATCCGGCGGTCCGGCGCTTTTTTAAGTTGTTTTCAAGCGACGAAAGCTGGAATAAAAAAAAGGCCCCCGGGCAAACGTGCGCGGGGGCCTGATCGATCGGAACCGATTTCCGGTTCTTTGTACTTTTTACAGTCCGCTGACGATCTTCAAGGAAACGCGGCGGTTTTCCAACCGCCCATCGGCGGTCTTGTTGTCGGCGATCGGGTTCGCTTTGCCGTAGCCCTTGGCCGTCATGGTGTTGGTCACCCCATGGTCCTTCAAGTACTTCATCACCGACTCCGCGCGATGCTGCGACAGGAGGAGGTTGTGCTTGGCCGATCCCCGGTCGTCGGTGTGTCCGTGCACCTCGATCACGATGCCCGGGTACTTCTTCAACGTGGCAACCGCGTTGCCCAGCACGTAGTCGGATTCCGGCACCAGGTCGGCGGAATCGGTGGCGAAGGTGACGCCCGGCAACTTGATCTCATCCTTGATGGTGCAGCCGACCGAGTCGACCTTGTCGCCCTTCGGCGTGTTGGGGCACTTGTCGAGACTGTCCACCACGCCGTCGCCGTCGCTGTCGAGCGGGCACCCCTTCGCATCCACGGGGGTGCCCTGCGGTGTGTTCGGGCACTGGTCCAGCCGATCCACGACGCCATCGCCGTCCTGGTCGAACTCGCATCCGGAGGCATCGACCTTGGCGCCCGCGGGCGTGTTGGGGCACTTGTCGATCGAATCGGGCACGCCGTCGCCGTCGCTGTCGAGCGGGGGCGGCGGCACGGCCGCCAGTTTCGGCGGCGGCGGAACCGGTGCGCCGAACATGAACTGCACGCCGAGGCCGAAGATGACGTCGTTCGGATCCTTGTTGCCCGAATAGTTCGTGTCGATGAATTCGCGGCGATACTTGGCCTCCGCGCGCAATTGAATGCGATTGCGTCCCGTCTGGGGACCCAGTCCCACCATCAAGCCGCCGCCCACTTCGCCGGCAAACGTGCTGGTCTTGCCGTATCCCGGAGTGATGTCGTCCAATCCACCGCCGCCGGCGAGCAGATACGGATTCACCACGTACTCGGGAAAGAATTTCTTGATGACGTCGACCGAGTATTCGCGCAGATGCAGGCCCGCGCCGAATTGACCGCGATGGGGGGTTCCCAGGTAGCTGTAATCGAGTTCCGCGGCCCAGGTCGGCGCGAAGTCGTAGCCCAAGCCGAGTTGGTACCCGTAGTTTTGGTCCGCCTGTCGATGCGCGTCGAGTTTGTCATATTGCAGCATCGGGCTGAAGTACCAAGCCCCCGTATCATCCGCGGCGAACGCACTGCCGCCCGCAAAAGTCACTGCGGCCAGCAGGCCGCTCCAAATCAGTCGCTTCATGAGCCCTTCTCTCCGTGTTGCTTTTTGCGTAAATCCAACAGCGTCGTGCCGTGGCGCAATCTTAAGTAAATACAAGCGCAATTAACAGCTTTCGGTGGAATGCAGAGCCGCCAGAACGCTATGTTGCATTTGTACCACAAGAGGCGGGATTGTCTGTAGGATAACGCCCTCGCGCGGCGTAGGAGTTCGCCACGGCTGGTTCGGGCAACGGCGGGTGGCGTTCCCCCCCCCGTCTATTGAATGCGCCGCACACCGACGCTACGTGCTCCTCCCTCCGGGGCGAGTTGATAGCCGCCGAGCGGCAGTCGGGTGATGGTCACCCGATCCCCCGTGTTGAACGCGAGGGCCCAATCCGACCCGGTGGTCTGCCACGATTGCTGGTTGTCGAGAGTCAGGCGATAGAGGCCGTCGTGCAGGCGCGTGAGCTGCGAGATCCGGCCCGTCAGAGTCTTCGGCAGCGCGGATTTGGCCTGTCGATCGCGCTTCAACTGTCCCTCGTCGCCGAATTTTGCGAGGTCGGCGGGTGGGGGCGTGTCTTGGGTCATTGCAGCCGCGTGCGGCGGGAGGCTCGCTGCCTGGGGTCGACCGAAGGCGGCGTCGTAGCAGGCGAGGCGGGCGGCGTCATCCGCCATGCTCGGGCATTTCGCGGCCGTCCCCGCCCCGGGGGCCTGTGCCCAAGCGCCGCAGGTCGTCAGCAACATTCCGCCTGCCACGGCGGCAAAGGACATTCGCACGACGGTGGATTCCCCGGTGATCGTCACTGGCCCATCAGCATAAGCGCTCCCTCCGGTAAAAACATCCCGCCGCGACTGGACGAGAATCGCGATTGAACGGACGATGTGCCTCACATGGCTGCCCCCAGACCAATACTCGTCCTTTGGACCGCACTCTACTGCGCCGTCGCGGCGGCCGAGGTACCGGTCTACGATTTCGACGTCGTGCACGTCTATCCGCATGACCGGACTGCTTTTACGGAGGGTATGTTCTACGCGAACGGCTTTTTGTACGAGAGCACGGGCCTCGAGAATCATTCATCGATCCGCAAGGTGCGCTTGGAGACCGGCGCCGTGGTGCAGAAGGTGGACATCCCGGCGCAGTATTTCGGCGAAGGAATCGTCAATTGGGGCCGGCGCCTCGTCAGCCTCACCTGGAAATCGGGAATCGGGTTCGTGTTCGATCTGCGCACCTTCAAGCGCGAGGGGCAATTCCAATACGCGGGCGAAGGCTGGGCGCTGACCCAGGATGGCAGGCAGCTCATCATGAGCGACGGGACTCCGCAGCTGCGCTTTCTGAATCCCACCACCCTCAAGGAGACGAACCGGATCGAGGTCACGCTCGACGGCAAACCCATCCACAACGTCAACGAGCTCGAATGGGTGAAGGGCGAGATCTACGCCAACGTCTGGGAGACCAATTGGATCCTGCGCATCGATCCCCACACGGGCCGCGTCGTCGGCCTTATCAACATGGCGGGCCTCCTGGGACCCAATGAGGGACTCACGGGGCCCGACAGCGTGCTCAACGGCATCGCCTACGATGCCGCGGGCGACCGGCTGTTCGTCACCGGCAAGAACTGGCCGAAGTTGTTCGAGGTACGGCTTCGCAAGAGCGCCCAGACCGCCTCCGGCGCCCGTTAGACCCCGAGGGGAGCGAGTTCGCGGCGGCGTGCCCCTGTCGGGGTCGGGTGCCGCCGTCATGGTCGCGGTTTGACGGCATCGGCGGGCGGCTGATCGACCGCATAGTCCACCGGCCCGGCGAATTCGAAGGTGCTGATGAGCACGATGCCGTCGCCGCGCACCGCATGGGCCGGCTGCGTGCAGAAGCCGCGGGCTTCGACGCGGTAGCGGCCCGGCGTCGGCAGCGGTGTCTGGCTGAGCGAGTCGACCGTGCAGCGCGTGTCGCCGAGCGTGCCGAAGATTTGGGGGGTGCCCTGGACGATGAGGGTGAGGTTGGCGCCCGTGGCATGCGCGGGCTGTCCCCTGCGGATGCCGGTGAGGCCGAAGACAAACAGCAGGTCCGGTTTGCCGCCCGCCGCGCGCTTGAAGCTCAAGCGGACCCCGGCGGGCGCGGACTTGGTTTCCCCCTGGCATTGGGTGCCGCTGTTCGGCCAGTCGATCCGGGCGTCGATGGCGCCGGCGACGCGGGCGCGTAGGTAGCCGTCGCCGGTGACGAGGCAATTATCGCTCGTGGTCGGCGAGGCGGTCCTCGCCAGCGCCGCGGCAACGGGCGCGGCGAGGGTCGCGACGCCTCCGGGTGTGCCTGTCGCCGGCGCGGCCGGCGGGGTTGGCATGGCTACGCCAGGGATGGCGGCCAGCAGGCCGACGAGCACCACGGCCGCGCAGGGGTTTGCGGTGGGCCTCGGCAGTTCATGGATCGCGATAATCGGTATCATTCGCGCCATGTTGCCACGCTCGCTTTTGGAATGTTGATGTGCCCGGCGCGGCCGGCGAGCCAGGTGCAGCCTGTGCGACTGGTTGCGGCGCTTTTGGCCTGCGGCGGCTTGCTGTGGTCGGCGGCCTGTTCCCTGGTGACGCCGGCATTCGCGAAGCCCACGGTGTCGGTGGCCCAGATTGAATTCCTCGGCGGCAATCTGTTCCAGCAAAATTTTCTGGTCAAATTGAACATTCAGAATCCGAACGACCGCGTCCTGCCCGTGACGGGCCTGCATGTCGAATTGAATATCGCGGGGGGGCGACTGGCCAGCGGCGTCAGCAACAAGCCCTTCGTGGTGCCGGCGCACGGCGACACCGATTTCGACGTGACGGTCACGGCCAACATGGCGCTCGCCCTGCTGAAGCTCGGTCAACCGTCGGACGGCAATTCTCGCGCCATCGACTACGACCTGAGCGGTGCCGCCAGCATCGATTTGCCGTTCCTGCATGACTTCCCGTTCAAGCAGCACGGCTCTTTCCGCATGTCCCGGTAGCGCGCGCCCGGCACCCGCCGGCTTCTGCAAATACTTATAACTCATTGAATATTAAATAAATAAAGGGTTTCCTCGGCTGCCATCGGGCGGGCCGGTCTGGTAGAATCCGGTCACGCGGGCGGCTGTTGGAATTACGAGGCTGAATGACGGTATGGCGTGGGATGAGTGTATGAAGTTGGATGACGGTATGAAACAGCCCACATTGCAGCGGCCCCCAGTCGGATTCGGCGGCTGGGAGGACGCGGAAGCGCTCCGGAAGTGGTCGTTTCTGCGGCGGACTCCGCAGCAGCGCCTGGACTGGCTGGTTGCCGCCCTGACGATCCGGTACCAGGTCAAAGAAATGAAAAGCGCTTCGACTCTGGGCTAGGCACCATGGCAGCCCCACCCTACGAGCAATTGGAACAAGAGTTCCGCCGGCTCCACGCATTCCGCGGCGCCTTGTCGCTGCTGCGCTGGGACGCGGCGGTCATGATGCCGCGCGGCAGCGCCGACGTGCGCGGCGAGCAGTTGGCGGCGCTCGAGACGGAATATCACGCCTTGCTGACCACGCCCAAGGTGGCGCGGTTGCTGGAACGGGCCGAGGCGGGGTCGTCGCAGCTGGAGGATTGGCAACTCGCCAACCTGCGCGAGATGCGGCGTCAGCGGGATCATGCCATCGCGACGCCGCCGTCCCTGATCGCGCGACTGGCCAAGGCGACCGCGCGCGCGGAAGTCTTCTGGGTCGAGGCGCGCAAGGCGAACGACTTCAAGCTGTTCGCGCCGCACCTGGAGGAGGTCGTGCATCTGGTGCGCGACAAGGCGGCGCTGCTGGGCCAGGCCCGCGGGCTCGCGCCCTACGATGCGCTGGTGGACGGCTTCACGCCGGGAATCTCGACCGCCGACATCGACACCATTTTCAAGGCGCTGTCGCGCAAGCTCCCGGGGCTCATCCATCAGGCCATCGAGGTGCAGGCCGACCGCGCGCCGATCCCCTGGGCCGGCAAGTTCAGCGTGGCGCGCCAGCGGTCGTTGTCGGTGGAGGTCCTGAAGGCGTTGGGCTTTCCGTTCGATCGCGGCCGTTTGGATGAAAGCGAGCATCCCTTCACCGAGGGCGTGCCCGGGGACATCCGGGTCACCACGCGCTTCGACGTCGGCGATCCCTTCTCTGGACTGCTCGGCGCGGTGCACGAGACCGGGCATGCCATGTACGACCTGGGGCTGCCGCTGCAGTGGCGCGATCAACCGGTGGGCCGCGACCGCGGACTCGCGCTCGAGGAGAGCCAGTCGCTGCTGTTCGAGATGAACCTGTGCCGCAGCCGTGCCTTCGTCCAGTATTTGAAGCCGTTGCTGGAGAAATACCTGCAGGTCAGCGGCCCCGAGTGGAGCGAGGACAACCTCTACCGTCACCTCACCCGCGTGAAGCGCAGCCTCATCCGCATGGATGCCGACGAACTGACCTATCCGGTGCACATCATGCTGCGCTATGAACTCGAGAAAAAAATCCTCGACGGCGCCTTGCCCGTGGCGGACCTGCCGGAAGCGTGGAACGCCAATCTCGAACAGCGGTTGAACGTCCGGCCGGGCAACGACGTCGAGGGGTGCCTGCAGGACATCCATTGGGCCGTCGGTCATTTCGGCTATTTCCCCTCGTATGCCCTGGGCGCGGTGATTGCCGGCCAGTTGAACGAGGCGCTGCGCGCGGAACTGCCGTCCCTCGATGCGCAGATCGCGGCGGGTCAGTTCGGCGGCGTGCGTGACTGGCTGCGGGACAACGTGCACGGCGTCGGGGCGCGGCTGCCGATCCAGGAGCTCATGCAGCAGGCGACGGGCAAGCCGTTGACGGCGTCGGCCTACCTGCGGTATTTGGAAGCGAAGTACCTGGAGGCGCCGTGAGCCCGGAAGGCGTCGCCACACCGGAAAGGGCCGTCGTGCGGCCCTCCCACAATTTCAAGAAATTGCAGGCTCATTTGCGGGGCCTCGTTGGCAAGGCGATCGGCGATTTTGGGATGATTGCCGACGGCGACCGGGTGATGGTGTGCCTGTCGGGCGGCAAGGACTCCTACACCCTGCTCGACATCCTTCGCAGCCTGCAGCGCAGCGCGCCGATCCGCTTCGAGATCATCGCGGTCAATCTCGATCAGAAGCAGCCCGGCTTCCCGGCCGACGTGCTGCCGCGCTACCTGGGCGGCTTGGGTGTGCCGTTCCACATCATCGAACAGGACACCTACTCGGTGGTCAAGCGCGTGATTCCGGACGGCAAGACCTTCTGCGGTCTGTGTTCGCGCCTGCGGCGCGGCGCCCTGTACCGCTACGCCGCGGAGAACGGAATCAGCAAGATCGCCCTCGGCCACCATCGTGACGACCTCGTCGAAACCCTGTTCTTGAACATGTTTTTCGGCGGCCGGCTCAAGGCGATGCCGCCGAAGCTCTTGAGCGAGGATCGCCGGCACGTCGTGATCCGCCCGCTCGCGTACGTCCCGGAGCGGGAGATCGCGCGCTATGCGGCGGCGCGTGACTTCCCGATCATTCCCTGCACCCTGTGCGGTTCGCAGGCCAACCTGCAGCGGGTCGCGGTGAAACACATGCTGCGCGATTGGGACGAGAAATTTCCCGGCCGCGTGGAGTCCCTGTTCTCCAGCCTCTGCAACGTTTCTGCATCGCAGCTCGCCGACCCCGCGCTGTTCGATTTCGCCGGCCTCGACGCGCTGCGCACGCACTGACACCAACCCAGGGTTCCCACGCACATGCCGAATTCCCGATCCGCCGCCAGAGTCCGCCCGCCGCGGCGACAGCGGCACGTCTGGGAGACCCTGTCCGACGATCAGCTGCTGAGTCTGCGGTTCTGCGACCTCGAGTTGACGATAGCCGGCACCGACCTCGAGGACGCGATCGGGCGACTGTACCGCGAGTTGGAGGTGCGCGGCATTCATTTCCGGCCGCATTGCTGGCTGTCGCAGGAATGGTTCTCGCCGGATGGCATTCCGGGCATTGCGATTCCCTTCTACCTCGCGCATCGGCGGCTCGCGGGCATCGAGCGCCGCTTCATGCGCGAGGTCGAGGGCGGCAACCGCAACTGGTTGATGCGCATTTTGCGTCACGAAGCGGGCCATGCGGTCGATTCGGCGTACCGCCTCAGACGCCGCCGGCAATGGCGCGAGGTCTTCGGTCCGGCATCGCTGCCGTATCCGGACACCTACCGTCCGCGGCCGGGAAGCCGGCGCTTCGTGCAGCATCTGGGGTCCTGGTACGCGCAGGCCCACCCGACGGAGGACTTTGCCGAAACCTTCGCCGTCTGGCTCAAGCCCAACTCGAGGTGGCGCCGTGAGTACGTGGGTTGGCCGGCCTTCGCCAAGCTCGAATACATCGACGATCTCGCGGCGGAGATCGGCGCCGCCCGGCCGAAAGTGATCGACAGGACCCGCATCGAGGACATTGCCGGGGAGACCCGGACGCTGCGCCAGCATTACGAACGCAAGCTGGCGCGCTATCGGCTGCCGCGGCGGTCGGGCGCCGATGAACTGCTGCTCAAGGTGTTCACCACGGCGCCGCGGCGCAAGACCGCGCCGAAGGCTGCGAGCGTGCTGCGGGAGCTGCGCACCGCGCTGCGCCACGAATTCGTCCGTGCGGGCGCGTTCAGCGAATACCTGGTGCATCAGGTGTTGCGCCTGATGATCGAGCGCTGCGAGGCGCTGAACCTGTACCTTCGCGGCCCGCGGCGCGAACTCAAGCCGCACCTGGTGTGGGTCGTCGCCCGACTCGCGGAATCGTACGAAGAGCGCCAGCTGCCCCGGGTCACGCTGTGAAGAAGTGGCGCGCCCTGGTGTTGGTGCACGCCACGCTCGTGCCGCCGGACTCCCTGGTGGGCGCCACCGAGAAGGAAATCGACGAGTGGCGCACCGAATACGACGTCATCACGCATCTGAAGGCCGCCGGCCACGAGGTCCTGCCCCTCGGCCTGTCCGACAGCCTGTCGGACCTGCGCCGGGCGATCGTCGAATGGAAGCCGGACATCGTGTTCAATCTGCTCGAGGAATTCGACGGCATCGGCACCTACGATCAGCACGTCGTCGCCTTCCTGGAACTCATGCGCCAGCCCTACACCGGATGCAATCCCCGCGGGATGCTGTTGTCCCGCGACAAGGTGTTGTCGAAGCAGCTGCTGTCGTATCACCGGATTCCCACGCCGCAGTTCCTGGTGTTCCCGCGCGGCCGCAAACCGCGCGTCCCGAAGAAGCTGCGTTTTCCGATGTTCGTGAAGTCCTCGACCGAGGATGCGTCGCTCGGCATCGCGCAGGCGTCCGTGGTGGCTGATGCCAGGCAGCTGATCGAGCGCATCGCGTTCATCCATGAACAGACGCATTCCGATGCGCTCGTCGAGGAGTACATCGAGGGGCGGGAACTCTACGTCGGCGTGATCGGCAACAATCGGCTGAAGGTGCTGCCGGTGTGGGAAATGACGTTCGGCACCCTGCCCGAGAACCTGCCCGCCATCGCCACCCGCAAGGTGAAGTGGGACCGGCGCTATCAGGCCAAGTACCGCATCACCACGGCGGCGGCGGCCGATCTGCCGGAGGGGACGGTCGCGCGTCTGGAACAGCTCTCGAAGCGCATCTTTCGGGCGCTGCATCTGACGGGTTACGCGCGCATGGACTTCAGGCTGCGCGCGGACGGAGCGCTGTACGTGCTGGAAGCAAACGCCAATCCGAACATCTCGATGGCCGAGGACTTCGCGCAATCCGCGCTCACCGCGGGCATGCGGTACCGCGATGTGCTCAACCGCATCCTGCAGCTCGGCAGCAACTATCCCGCCGCGTGGCGCGCGCTCGACGCCTGACGCCTAAGGAGCTGCCGTGCCCGGCCGGGTCCAGCGATTCATCCAGGCAAGCGTGGCGTCGTACCACTGGATGCTGTTGGCCGGCTTCTGCACCCAATGGTTCTCGTCGGGGAAGTACAGCAGTTCGCTCGGGATCCCGCGCCGTTGCAGGGCGGTGAAGACGCCGAGGCCCTGCGCGTCGGGAACCCGGTAATCGAGCTGTCCGTGGATCACCAGCATGGGCGTCTTCCAGCGCCCGACGTAGTCGACGGGATTGTCCCTGGCATACCCGGCGGGATTCGCGTACTCAGGACCGCTGTGCTCCCATTCGGGAAACCAAAGCTCCTCGGTGGAGTAATACATGCTGCGATTGTCGAACACCCCGTCGTGGGTGACGATGCACTTGAAGCGGTCGGGCCACCGGCCTTCGATCCAGTTCATCATGTAGCCGCCGTAGGAGCCGCCGAGCGCGCAAATGCGATCGCCGTCCATCCAGGGGTTTTGTTTCAGCGCCGCCGCCAGACCGAGTTTCAGGTCCTCGAGCGGTTTGCCGCCCCAGTCGCCGCTGATCGAATCGGTGAACGCCTGGCCATACCCGGTCGAACCGTGGAAATCGATCATCACGACGGCGTACCCCGCGCCGGCCAGCGCTTGGGCGTTCCACCGCCAGTGCCAGACGTTCGCCAGACTGCCCTGCGGCCCGCCATGAACCATGAGCGCCACCGGATATTTTCCGCCGCGCTTGAAATCCGCGGGTTTCACCACGTAGCCGAACACGTTCTCGGCGTTCCAGCCGGGGAAGCTGAACTGCTCGTAGGTGCCGAGCTTGCGGCGGGCGAGCAGCGGCTGGTTCAGGTGGGTGAGTGCGAGGGCCCTGCCGCCGGCGAAGCCGACGGCGAACAGATCGGCGGGGCTCGCCAGCGTGCTCTGCGTGTAGAACACCTGCCGGGGCCCGACGCTGAACGCTTCGACGTCGCCTGCGCCGGTGATGGCCGAGGCGCGACCGGTGCCGGCGTCGATCGCCCACAGCGGATGCTGGCCCAGGTGGTCGGTGGTGGCGAACAGCGTCTTGCCGTCGGGCGCCCAGGCGAAGCTTGCAATGGACCGGTCCCAGCTCTGAGTGAGGGGCCGCTTCAAGCCGGAGGCAAGCGTCAGCACGACGAGGTGGAAGCGGTCGGCCTCGAATCCCGGGCGGTCCATGGCGACATACGCGAGCTGCGTGCCGTCCGGGGAGAACGCGGGATGGCCGTCCCACGCGGGATTGTCGGCGGTCAGATTTTGGGGCTTGCCGCCGCCCGCGTCGACCTCGTAGAGGTCGAAATTGGTGGACCAGGGTTCGCCGATGCGTCCTACGCGCACCGCAAATGCCACGTGCCGGCCGTCGGGGCTGATCGCATAGTCCTCCGGACCGCCGAACGGCTTGCCGGGAACGTCGCCGTCGATGCCGCCCGTCAGCAGGAGCGGCGCACCGTTCGCATGGCCCTGCGTGTCGAGCGCGATGCTCCACAGTTGTGAACGGCGGCCGTCGCTCCAGGTGTCCCAATGGCGCACGAACAGGCTGTCGTAGAGGACGCCGTGTCCGGGTGCATGCGCCGCCGCCTCCAGCCGCTCCTTGGTGCAGGCGGGGTCGGGGCAGTCGATGAACGTCTCCATGCTCACCAGCAGGCGGTCCGCCGTCGGTGAGACGCGGAAGCTGCCGACGTCGAGCGGCAGGTGCGTGACCTGCACCGCCTCCTCGGCGGGATCCGTGCCGTGGGCGCCGCTGCGCCAGACCTGGTTGGAGCCGCTGCGGTTCGACAGATAATAGACGTATTGCCCGTCGGCGCTCCATTGGGCCGAGGTGGCGTCGGCGCCGAGGTCGGTCAGCCGGACGGGCGGGGCGTTGCGCTTGTGCGCATCGAGAAGCCAGATGGCGGTGCGGCCCTTGTTCGCGTCCATGTCCGTGGTACGCAGCGTGTACACCACGCTCCTGCCGTCGGGCGAGACGGCGGGCTCCGATATGCGCTCCAAGCGCACCAGGTCGCGCACCGTGAACGCCTGCGCGGGTTCTGCCGCCGCGGCGCGCACGTCGGCCGCGGTGCCCGCCGAATACAGCAGCGCGGCGGCATATCCCGCGGCAAGGAAAAATCGATGGGCCATCATGCGAGTATTCTCCGAAGCGTTGCGTCCCCCGGCCGACATTGTAGCCCGGGCGAGCTACACTCGTGGCATGCTCACCCCGCGCGTCATCAGTCTCGACCTCGACGACACCCTGTGGGCCATCGCGCCGGTCATCGACGCGGCCGAGACCGCCCTGCTGGCCTGGCTGCGCGAACACCATCCGCGTGCGGTCCGCGGTCACGACTTGGGTTCGATGCGTGAGGTGCGCGCGCGGGTGGCGGAGCGGTTTGCGCAGCGGAGTCACGACATGACGTTCCTGCGCCGACGCGCTCTCGCCGAACATTTCGCCGATGCGGTCGACACGCCCGACAGGGATGCGGCGGTCGATGCGGCCATGGAGGTCTTTCTGGGCGAGCGCAACCGCGTGCGTCTGTACGACGACGTGCGTCCGGCGCTCGAACGTCTGCGTGCCCGCTACCGGCTGTACGCGCTCAGCAACGGCAACGCGGATCTGCACCGCTGCGGCATCGCGGATCTGTTCGACGGCCACGTCACCGCCGCGGCGGCGGGCGCCGCGAAGCCCGATCCGCGGATCTTCGGGCATCTCCTGCGCGAGGCGGGGGTGCGTGCCGCCGACGTGCTGCACATCGGCGACGACCCGCTCGCGGACGTCGTGGGTGCGACCCGGGCCGGCATGCAGGCGGTCTGGCTCAACCGCACCTCGCGCCCCTGGCCCGACGGGTTGGAGCGCCCAGCACGCATCATCTCGACGCTCGCGGACATTCACTAGCACCGCATCGAGGCATCGCGCGCGCCGCCGGCGCTGGCAGCCTACGCACGCGATTGCTGATTGAAGAAAACGTGAATCATCCGTGCCTTTTCCTCTTCACTTGCCGGGGTCTCAGTCGATAGGATGGTGTCAGCCACAAAAGGACGCCGAGCATGCAAGCAATGTCAGCGGGATCTTTGGTAGCCGTCAGTTCGCTGCGCGAATTCTTCCGTGATGCCTTCCATGCCGCGAGCACGAATCAGCATCTCGACATCGACGAGCAGGCCGAACAGTATGTGGTCAATCTGCTCACGATGTTTTCGCGCGCCGATGCGCTCTACGAGCGAACCCCCGAGGGGCTGCGCATCCGTCCTCTGGCGCACATGCTCGCCGACGCCCTCGAGGCGCCCACGGCGGCGGCTCGACAGCGCAGCCTGCAGCGCCTGGGCGACGTCTCCCTGTTCGTGGCCGGCTTCTTCGCGCGCAGTTTTGCGCGCAAGCTCATCGACATCGACTATCACATCGCGATGGGCGGCAATGCCTACAGTTCCCTGGCGGATACCATGCAGCGCTCGCTCTCGGGCCGCAGCGTCGCCCCCCTCTACGGACAGCTGGCGCACAAATTCCAGGCGTTGGTGGACGCGCTGAACGAGATCAGCGAGATGTCCTACCAGCACACCGACGCCGACATCCTGCGTCTCTACGAGCAATGGATGAAGACCGGCAGTCCGCGCGCCCACGGGCTGCTCAACAAGCTCGGCGTGCAGCCCGTCAAGCAGGGCGGGCACCGGCGGGAGCACTGACATGCGCGGGAGTGCGACGGCATGAGCGCGGTGTTGCGCGGCATGCAATCGCTCCTCGGACGCCTGTACGACGTCGAGGTGCGGTACGACGTGCATGATTTCCTGGTGACCGACCGGGCCGCCCTCACCGACCTCACCCCGGAGAACGACCGCCGGACGCTCGATGAAAGCCTGCTGCTCGCGGAAACGGCCGACGGCGCCGGTGTGTCGCTGTACATCGATCCGGCGCTGCTGGCGCGGCTCGAGCAGGCGAATCCCCTGGGATCCCTGACCGAGACCAATCTCGCGGACTACTGCACGGCGCTCGAGGGCGTCAGCCATTTCGTGTACACGACGTGGCGGTTGCACGGCGGCGCGCCGGTCTCGCTGCTCGAGCTCGAAACGCAGGCCGAAGTGGACAAATACGCCGCGACGGTGTTCCTCATCGCCGATCAGCAGGGGGGGACCTATCCCGCCCAGGTGCATCCGCGCCTCTTCGACCGCGTGAGCTTCGATGATCGGCTGGAGCCGGAACAATACGATCGGTACCGCACGGCGCACCGCTGCGCTGCGCAGTATTGCCGGCGCCTGGAGCGGCGCTTCGTCGAACGCGGCGAGCCGCGCGTCGAGGCATTGGTGCGCGAATTGCGCAAGTTCTACCGTTTGGGGTCGAGCGCCAAACTGCGGCATGCGCTGGCGTGAGGGGTCGCGGCCGGACGGGGGCGGCCCGACCGGTCACTCGTCGTCGTTTTGCTTGTTGGCCTCCGCCTGCTTCTTGAGCTCGAGCCATTCGGACAGGCGCCGCAGGTCCTTCTTGCGCGACGGCTCCTTCTTGGCCAGCAGCCCGCTTTCATAGGGGCTGTACCCCCGGGCCACGCCCTGGGGATTGTCCTTCACGAGCCGCGACGGCGGCGGCGCCTCGTCGGCGAGTGACAGTTCGGTGCTCTCCAGCTTCCTCAGCCGCGACGTCGACGGGTCGGCGTTCAGGGTGCCGGTGCGCATCGCCCACTCCCAGACCGCGTTGCCGCGGTCGTCGAATTTGACCCGGCCGCTCACGTTGTTCGTGACCGGCGAGTCGTGGCGCAGCGCGTCGGGGCCGTGGCCGCCGGGATCGGGCGCGCCGGCGCCGGCCGGGCTTCCCGGCGGCGGCCCGGACTTGGAATTGCGATTGTCGCTGGTCACCGTCCCGTTGTAAGGGATGGCGGGCGCAAGTCAATGCCAGGGTGCGGAAAGTCCGGCGGCCATCACGTTTGCAGGTGGAATTGCGCGCGCAGCAGGGCCATGGCGGTCTTGCCGTCGTTCCACTCGCCGCGACGGATCTTCTCGACCGCCTCTTCCAAGGGCAGCCACATCAGTTCCAACTCTTCGTCCGCGTCCGGCGTCGCGCCGCCCAGGTGCAGGCCGCGGGCCAGGTAGAGGTGGATCACTTCGTCGAAGATGGCGGGCGCCGCCACATACAGTCCCATCGGGGTCCAGCGATCGGCCGTCACGCCGGTTTCCTCGCGCAGTTCCCGCAGTGCACACACCGCCGGCGCTTCACCGCTGTCGAGCTTGCCGGCCGGGATTTCCCACATGAAGTCCTGGATGCCGTGGCGGTACTGCCGGACCACGCAGATGCGGTTGGCGTCGTCGAGCGCCACCACCGCGGCCGCACCGGGATGCCGCACGAAGTCGAGCGCGTACTCGCGGCCGTTCGCGTATTTCAGGGTCTCGGTGTAGACGTGGATGACGCGGCCCCGGTGCACCGGGTCGCTGGCGGTCAGCGTGGGTTTCAGCATGGTCGGCCTTGGTGGTGGAAATGAGGGCCTCATGATAATCGTCGGTGCCGGGACCTGCGACGGGCGGATGCGGGTGCTCGACAGTTGGCGTATGTGATCGGTCTCCTCGCGCGGGATCGCGCACCTGCGCGATCCTCGGTCCCCGAACCGGACTTTTTATGTCACCCTGTTTTATGTCACCATATGGATAGATATACAGTTCATTGATGCGGACGCCCCCATGATCAAGGCAAAGACCACCACTGCGTTCGACGCGTTGAACTCGGCCCAGCGGCGGGCCGCCACCTTCGGCGTGCCGGCCGCGGACGGCAAAGGGATCGACGCGGGGCCCATGCTCATCCTCGCGGGGGCAGGCACGGGCAAGACGAACACCCTCGCGCACCGTGCCGCGCACCTCGTGCTGAACGGTGTCGATCCGGCGCGCATCCTGATGCTCACCTTCACGCGCCGTTCGGCCCAGGAAATGATCCGGCGCGCGCAAACCATCGTGGCCGAGGCGCTCGCGGAGCGCGGCAAGCCCGGTGACCGCAGCGTCGTGTCGCGCCTGCTGTGGTCCGGGACGTTCCATTCGGTGGGCAGCCGCATACTGCGCCTGTACGCGAAGCACCTTGGATTGAGTCCCAACTTCACGGTGCTGGATCGGAGCGATGCGGCCGACCTGATGGACGTGGTGCGGCAGGAACTGGGGCAGGCGGCCAAGGAGAAGCGTTTTCCGCGCAAGGATGCATGTCTCGCGGTGTACAGCTACCGGGTGAACACGCGTTTGTCCCTCAAACAGACCCTGGACGAGCAATATCCCTGGTGCCGGGAGTGGGAACAGGACCTGACCCGGCTGTATCGCGAATACGTCGGCCGCAAACAGAAGAACAACTGCCTGGATTTCGACGACCTGCTGTTGTACTGGCACGTGATGGTGCAGACGCCGGCCCTGGCGCAGAGTCTCGCGAAGAACTTCGATCATGTGCTCGTCGATGAATACCAGGACACGAGCGCGCTGCAGGGCGAGATCGTTCAGGCGCTGAAGCCGGACGGCAGGGGCGTGACCGTGGTCGGCGACGATGCTCAGGCGATTTATTCGTTTCGCGCGGCGGCGGTCGAGAACATCCTGGGCTTCGCCGACCGCTATTCGCCCAAGGCGGAGATCGTGGTGCTGGCGCAGAACTACCGGTCGACCCAACAGATCTTGGATTGCGCCAACGCGCTCATGGCGGAGGGCTCGCGCCAACATCGCAAAACCCTCCTCGGAAGCCGCCAGTCCAACCTCAAGCCGGTGTACGTGACCCTCGACGATGCGGTGGGTCAGGCCGAATACATCGTCACGAAGATTCTGGCCACCCGCGAAGTCGGCGGCTCGTTGAAGCGACATGCCATTCTGTTCCGCAGTTCCCATCACAGCGACGTGCTCGAGGTGGAGTTGACGCGACGCAACATCCCCTTCGTCAAATACGGCGGCCTGAAGTTTCTCGAGGCCGCGCACGTCAAGGACATGCTGTCGGTGCTGCGCTGGATCGACAACCCGCGCAACCAGGTGGCCGGATTCCGGGTGCTGAAGCTGATCGAAGGGATCGGGCCGGCGAACGCCCGGCAGGCTCTGGATCATTTCGAGGCGCAGGGCCACGGCGTGATGAGCCTGGCCTCGTTCGATGCGCCGCAGCCCGCGAAGATGGAATGGAAGCGCTTCTGCGCCTTCATCGAGAGGCTGGCGGATGCTGCGACGCCGTGGGCGGGACAGGTCGGCAGCCTGCGCGAATGGTACAAACCGCAATTGGAGCGCATCTACGATGCCGCGTTCAGCCGCATCGGGGATCTGGAGCAGCTCGAACAGCTCTCGGTCCACTATCCCAGCCGCGAGCGGTTTCTGACGGAGCTGACCCTCGATCCGCCGTCGCTGACCAGCGATCAGTCGGGCATCGCGTCACGGGACGAGGATTACGTGATCCTGTCCACCATCCACTCGGCCAAAGGGCAGGAGTGGGACAATGTCTACGTGCTGAATGTGGCCGACGGCAATTTTCCGTCGGAATTTTCGACCGGCAAGCCGGAGATGGTCGAGGAGGAGCGCCGGCTGCTGTACGTGGCCATGACGCGCGCCCGCAACGAACTGCACCTGTGTGCGCCCCTCAAGTACACGGTGACGCAGCAGGCAAAGGACGGCGACGCCCATATCTACGGGGCGAAGAGCCGATTCATGACGGACAAAGTGCTGGGTACCTGCAGTCAGACCACGTACCGCAGCCAGCGCGGCATCGAGACGCTCCACGCCGCCGACACCGCCACGGTGGACGTCGCCGCGAAGCTCAAGGAAATGTGGTGATCGTCAGGGGTTGAGGCTCACCAGCGGCGCGGACCACCACCACCGCCCCCGCCCCCGCCCGACGGCTTGGAGCGCGGAGCCCGTTCCTGGGCCTCGTTCACGCGCAGCGGTCTGCCGCCCATTTGAAAGCCGTTCGTCTGCTGAATCGCGTTTTGCGCCTCGCCCGCGCCCATGTCGACGAACGCAAAACCGCGCGGACGCCCGGTCTCCCGATCATTGATGAGCTTGACGGAATCGACCTTGCCGTAGCGCTCGAACAAGCTACGCACTTCGTCTTCCGTCGCGGTGAATGGCAGGTTACCAACGTAGATCGTCGTCATTCAACTGGTCTCTCTGTACGATGCGCAACAAGTCCGGCGAGCCGCTCGCGCGCGGGTTCAACATTCAGTCCGGTGCGCAAACGAATGCGCATCGCGGCCTGTCCCTCGGGTCGTTTACGACCTTCAAACCGATGCTACGCCAGGGAAATATTGTTGGCAAACGCCGGCGGATCGGGGCTCACTCGACCTCGAGATAGGCGTAGCCGTTCAGTTCGTTTTCGTAAAATCGCTTCACCGACTGGGCCTCCGTCAGCGACATCCGGCCTTCCTGCACCGCCCGTTCGCAGTCCCGGGCGATGCCCGGGTACAGCTCGTCGGTGTCGTACTCCATGTATTCGAGCACCTTGTTGGCGGTGTCGCCCTTGACGATTTCCTCGATCCACCAGCCGCCCCCCTCCTGCAGACGGATATGCACCACATGGGTGTCGCCGAAGAGGTTGTGCAGGTCGCCCAGGGTCTCCTGATAGGCGCCGACCAGGAAGGCGGCCAGGTAGTACGGCTGGCCCGGCGCCAGTTCGTGCACCTCGAGGGTGCGTTTGGTGACGCGCGGATGGACGAAGCGGTCGATCTTGCCGTCCGAATCGCAGGTGATGTCGGCGAGCACCGCGTTGCGGGTCGGCTTCTCCCCCAGGCGCTGGATGGGCATGATCGGGAACAGCTGTCCGATCGCCCAACTGTCGGGCAGCGACTGGAACACCGAGAAGTTGCAGAAGTAGATGTCGCTCAGCATCTCCTCGAGATTCTCCAGCTCCTCGGGCACCCGGTCGAGTTTGCGGCAATAGTCCCGGATCTTGGTGCAGGTCGCCCAATACAGCTTTTCGGCCAGTCCGCGGAATTCGAGGCTGAGGTAGCCGAGATTGAACATCTGCAGCGCCTGTTCGCGCGCCTGCAGGGCGTCGTGGTAACACTCCACCAGGCGCCGCTCGTTCACCGACCGGTAACTGTCGAACAGGTCGCGCACCGGCTGGGGCAGCTCCCCGCCGGCGGGGTGGTCTTCCTCGGGCCGCCCGGAGACGCGGAACTGGTCGAGCTTGGATGAGCCCAGCGTGTCGAAAACCAGCAGACTGTGGTGGGCGGCGATGGCGCGCCCCGACTCGCTCACGATCATCGGATGGGGCACGTCCCGGGCGTCGCAGACGCTCTTGATCCGGTAGACGACGTCGCTCGCGTATTCGTTCAGCGTGTAGTTCATCGACGATTCGAAATTGGTGCCGCTGCCGTCGTAGTCGACGCCGAGGCCGCCGCCGATGTCGATGTACTGCAGCCCGGCGCCCATGATCTTGAGCTCGGCATAAACGTGGGCCAGCTCGTTGATGGCATCCTTGACGCGGCGGATGTCCTGCAGCTGGCTGCCGGGGTGGCAATGGACCAGCTGCAGGCAATCCAGCATGTCCTTGTCCTTCAGCAGCGCGTAGAGATCGAGAATCTCGCTGATGAACAGTCCGAATTTGGACTTTTCCCCCGCCGATTCGCGCCACCGGCCGGCTCCCTCGCTGGCCAGCTTGACGCGCACGCCGATCTTGGGGCGCACGGCGTAGTGCTGCGCATGTTTCAGGATCAGGTGGATTTCCTCGAAGTTCTCCACCACGGGAATGATGGTGCGGCCGAGCTTCGTCGCCAGGATCACCGCCTCGATGTAGCTGTCGTCCTTGAAGCCGTTGCAGACCACGATGCGGTCCGGCGCGTTCTCGGTGATCGACATCACGGCGAGCAGTTCGGGCTTGGAGCCGACCTCGAGTCCGAAGCCGAACTCCTTCCCGTAGCGGTAGACCTCCTCGACCACCAGTCGCTGCTGGTTGACCTTGATCGGGAACACCGCGGCGTAGCGGTTCTTGTAGCCGTTCTCGGCGATCGCGTTGCCGAAGGCTTCCGCGATGTGGCGCAAGCGGTGCGCCAGGATGTCGGAAAAGCGGATCACGACGGGCGTGTGCAGGTCGCGCGCCTTGAGTCCCTGGACGACGTCGTACAGATCGATTTCGCGCCCCGGATCCATGCTCGGCCGGATGACCACGTGGCCCGCGGCATTGATCGAGAAATAGCCCTTGCCCCACGCCTCGACCTGGTAGAGATCCAGGGATTCGGCGATCTTCCAGGCGTGATTCGCCGGCAGCGCTTTCGCGGGTGTGTTCATGAGGCGCGCACCATAGCAAATTGAGGCTGCATGTAAATGACGGATTCAGCCGCGCGCGACGGGACGGTCCGGGTCGCGGATCCATTCGCTCCAGGAGCCGGCGTAGAGCCGCGCCCCGCCGAGTCCGGCCAGCTCCATCGCCAGGAGATCGTGACAGGCCGTGACGCCGGAGCCGCACATGAGGATGGCGTCCCGCGGCGCGGTCCCCGCGAGACTCGCCAGCCAGCGGCGGCGCAGTTCCGGCGGCGCGAGGAAGTGTCCGTCCGCCGTGAGATTGGCGGCGAACGGATGATTGACGGCGCCGGGCACATGCCCCGCGACCGGGTCCAGGGGCTCGACCGTGCCCGCAAACCGCTCGGCGGCCCGCGCATCGACCACCCGGCGATGCGTGTCCGCGAGCGCCTGCAGCACGTCGGCCGAGGTGGCGACGGCGCGCGAATCCGGCCGTGCGGAGAAGGGCCGGGCGTACGGTCGCGGAGTGCCGGCATCGACGTCGCCGCCCGCGGCGACCCAGGCCTTGAAGCCGCCGTCGAGCACCGCGACGTCGCCGGCCCCGAGCCAGCGCAGCAACCACCACGCACGCGCGGCGAACGCGCCGTTGGCCTCGTCGTAGGCGATCACCGGGGTGTCGTCGCCGATGCCGAGGGAGCCAAAGAAGCGCGCGAGCGCACCGGGATCGGGCAGCGGATGGCGGCCGCTCTGCGGCGTGATCGGCGCCGCCAGATCGCGGTTCAGGTCCGCGTAGTGCGCACCCGGCAGATGCCCGGCCGAGTAGGCGCGCCGTCCCGCGTCCGGGTCCCCCAGATCGAAGCGGCAGTCGAGCACGACGGCCCGTCCGGCGGCGGGCAGAGTCCGCAGCGCATCGACGTCGATGAGGCCGTTGAATGACACGTGCCGAGCTTATCGCGATGCCGTTGCAACCGCATCCGTTACAATCGCGACATGGCACTCACACTTTACTGGGGCAGCGGCAGTCCGTTCTCGTGGCGCGTCCTGCTGGCGCTCGAGCACAAGGGGCTGCCCTATGCGTCGCAGTTGCTGCATTTCGACAAACAGGAGCATCAATCGCCGCAGATGCTGAAGTTGAACCCGCGCGGCCGCGTGCCGGTGCTGAAGGACGGGGATTATGTCGTTTTCGAGTCGGTCGCCGTGCTGTACTACCTGGACGTGAAATATCCCGAGCGGCCGATTTTCGGCGTGAACCCCGAGGAGGCCGGGGTCATCATGCGCGTGATCTGCGAGTTTCAGGCCTATGCGGAGCCCTCGCTGTCGAGGATCGTGAATGCGGTCTTTGCCGGCCGGGTCGCCGAGGACATCGACGCCCTCACCGATGACATGCACATCGTCGGCCGCGAGGCGCGCACGATCGAGGGCCGGCTGAGCAAGGAACGCTGGATCGTCGGCGCCGACTACTCGGCCACCGACATGGTGATATTCCCGTGGATTCAGCTGCTGCGCCGCGCGTTGAACCGCAGCGCGGCAGCCGAGTTGGGCGCGCGTTTTCTGCCGATGGAGCGCAATTATCCGGCGTTGGCGCGCTGGATTCACCGCATCGAGGCACTTCCCGGCTACGAGCGGACCTATCCGCCTCATTGGCGCGACGGCTGACGGCCAGGTAGGCTGGCGAAGGCGGCAGGCGCCCGGCCCGCCGCGATCGACATGGGAACCTCCAACAACCACCACGGGAACCTCCAATTGGGAAAGAAATCATGAGCAAACACGAAGTGCATGTGAAATTCGGCGGCCGGATCGTCTTCGTCGGCTTCGGCAGCATCGGCCAGGGCATCCTGCCCCTGATCTTGCGTCACATCGGCACTTCGGCGGATCGCATCACCATCGTCAGCGCCGAGGATGCCGGCCGCGACGAGGCGGACCACTTCGGTGTGAAATTCGTCAAGACCGCGCTGACCCGCGAGAACCACCGCGGCACGCTGGAGCCGCTGCTGTCGGCGGGCGATTTCCTGCTCAATCTGTCGGTCGACGTGTCGAGCGTCGCACTCATCGAGTTCGCCCGCGAACGCGGCGCCCTGTATCTGGATACGTGCATCGAGCCGTGGGCGGGGGGCTACGTCGATCCGCAGGCCTCGGTCGAGTCCCGCAGCAACTATGCGATGCGCCAGGAGGCGCTGAAGCTGCGCACGCCGGGCCGGCCGGCGCCCACCGCCGTGCTCACCCACGGGGCGAACCCGGGGTTGGTGTCGCATCTGGTGAAGCAGGCGCTCCTCAACATCGCGCGCGACACCGGGGTGGCTCCCGGCGCGCCGACCGCGCGCGAGGAGTGGGCGCGGCTGGCGCAAACGCTGGGCATCAAGGTCATTCACATCGCGGAGCGCGACACGCAGGTCGCGAACGTGCCCAAGGAGCCCAACGAGTTCGTCAATACCTGGTCCGTGGACGGCTTCGTCAGCGAAGGGGCGCAGCCGGCCGAACTCGGGTGGGGCACGCACGAAAGGCACTTCCCCGCGGACGGCGGCCGGCATGGAACGGGATCGGGCTGCGCCATTTATCTGAACCGTCCCGGCGCCAGCACCCGCGTACGCACCTGGACTCCGCAGGCCGGGCATTTCCACGGCTTCCTCATCACGCACTCGGAGGCCATCTCCCTCGCCGATTACTACACCGTCAAGGAGGGCGGGCGGGTGGTGTACCGACCGACCACGCATTATGCCTATCATCCCTGCGACAACGCGGTGCTCTCGGTGCACGAATTCGCCGGGCGCAACTGGCGGCTGCAGGATCGCAAACGCATCATGCTGAACGAGATCACGGCGGGACTGGACGAACTCGGCGTGCTGCTCGCGGGCCACGCGAAGAATGCCTATTGGTTCGGCTCCCAGTTGTCCATCGAGGAGGCGCGCCTGCTGGCGCCGTTCAACAGCGCCACCAGTCTGCAGGTGACCTCCGCGGCGCTGTCCGGGATGATCTGGGCGATGGAGAACCCGACCCGCGGCATCGTCGAGCCGGATGAAATGGATTTCGGGCGGCCGCTCGAGATCTGCAGGCCCTACCTCGGTACGATGGTCGGCGAATACACCGACTGGACCCCCTTGTACCAGCGCGGCGAGTTGTTCGAGGAGGACCTCGATCGTGCCGATCCCTGGCAGTTCAAGAACATCCGGGTGATGTGACCGGCGGGCGGGCTACGGCGCCCGGCCGTAGTGCACCGCGACGATGACGACGGTGTCCGGCCCGGACGGCAGCGCGATCGTGACCGCGTCGTCCTCGCGCCGGCCGAGGAGGCTCCGGCCCAGCGGCGAATCCATGCTCACGTAATTCGGTGCCATGTCGAATTCGTCGGGCCCGACCAGCCGGTACCAGCGCAGTTCGCCGTTGCCGTGTTCGAGGTGCACCCACGCGCCGAAGTAGACCTTGCTGGGGTCGGTGGCCCGGGTGTCGACGACCGTCATCCCCTCCAGGCGTTTGCGCAGGAAGCGGACCCGGCGGTCGATCTCGTGCAAGCGCTTCTTGCCGTAGGTGTATTCGGCGTTTTCCGAGCGGTCGCCCTGGGCGGCCGCCTCGGATACCGCGAGGGTGACGCGGGGCCGTTCTTCGAGCCACAGCCGGTCCAACTCCTCGCGCAGGCGCTTCGCTCCCTCGGGGGTGATGTATTGCGAGCCGGGGATGGTGGGCGGTCGGTATCTTGACACGGTGCGGTAAATGACCTGGATGGTTAAGGACGTGACCCGCTTCTGAAAACGCGGCGGACGTTTGAGCGTTCGCTCACAGATTGCACAGGCCCGATGTCTTTATGCTCCTGCCCCATGAGCGCCAAATATTACACCCACTTTATCGCGCAATCGGAAGACGCCATCGAGTACAGCGAGTATCGGGGTGTCGTCGAACTTCTGGATCAGTCGGCCAAGATGAACGGCAACCGGGACATCGCCAAGATGCTGGCCCGCAGCTTCGATCTCGAGGAAACCGACATTCAAGTCCTGCAATGGCACCAACTGCACTGACGGCCGGCGCAATTCGAATCCCCTAGCGGGCTTTACTTCCCTTCATTGAAGTCCGCACCTCCGCCCCGAGCTCATCCCTCGGGGCTTTTTTTGGGTCGGTGTTAGACTCGTGCCTCAAACCCCCGGTTGGCGGGGCGTGAGGGGACGTTGATGCGCAAATCCGCTTGGGTCTTGACCCTGCTCGCAGCCCTGTCGGTCTCGGGCTGCGGCTACAACTCGATGCAGGCACAGGATGAACAGGTCAAATCCGCCTGGTCCGAAGTCCTCAACCAGTACCAGCGCCGGGCGGATTTGATCCCTAATTTGGTCAATACGGTCAAGGGGTTCGCCACGCAGGAGCAGACCGTTCTGCTCGGCGTCACGGAGGCGCGCGCCAAGGTCGGCTCGATCCAGGCGACGCCCGAACTCGTGAACGATCCGGAGGCCTTTGCGAAATTCCAGGCCGCCCAGGGCCAGCTCACGAGCGCGTTGTCGCGCTTGATGGTGGTGACCGAGAATTACCCGCAATTGAAGTCGGACCAGAACTTCCGCGACCTCCAGGCCCAGCTCGAAGGCACGGAGAATCGCATCACGGTGGCCCGGAACCGCTATATCCAGGCGGTGCGCGACTACAACACGCTGATCCGCCAGTTCCCCGGGGTGCTGACGGCCAAGATGTTCGGCTACAAGGAAAAACCGAACTTCGCCGTCGTGAACGAAGCCGAGATCGCCAAACCGCCCGCCGTCGATTTCGGCGGTCAGGCCGCCACCATCGCGCCGGCGGCGCCCGCGCATTGAGGCGGACGGCGGCGGCAATCCTGCTGATGGCCGCCGCGCTCGCGGCGCGAGCGGAGGTCGCCGTGCCGGCATTGACGGCCCGGGTGACCGATCTGACCGGAACGCTCTCCGGTGAGACCGTCAACCGCCTGGAGACGAAGCTCGCCGCCGTCGAGACCCGCAAGGGCAGTCAAATCGCGGTGCTGATCGTGCCGACGACCCAGCCCGAGGAAATCGAGCAATTCGGCATCCGTGTGGCCGATCAATGGAAACTGGGACGCAAGGGTGTCGACGACGGCGCCATCCTGTTGGTCGCCAAGAACGACCGCCGGGTGCGCATCGAGGTCGGCAGGGGCCTGGAAGGGGCGCTCCCCGATGCCATCGCGAACCGCATCATCACCGACACCATCACTCCGCGTTTCAAATTGGGCGACTATGACGGCGGCATAGAGGCCGGGGTCGACCAGATCATCGCGGTGGTGAACGGCGAGCCGCTTCCCCAGCCCGACAAGAAGTGGGAGGGGCATGGCGGGGGCTTGAGCAACCTGCTGCCGTTCCTGCTCGTCGTTGCGCTCGTCGCCAGCAGCGTGCTGCGCGGCCTGTTCGGGCGCTTGTTCGGTTCGGTGGCCACCGGGGGGCTCGTTGGCGGCATCGCCTGGTTGTTGAGTCACTTGCTGCCCATCGGCCTGGGCGCCGGCGTGGTCGGCTTCCTGTTCGCGATGCTGGCGGGATCCTCGCGCGGCTGGTCGGCCGGCGGTGGCGGCTGGGGCGGATTCGGCGGCGGCGGAATCGGCGGTGGTGGTGGGTTCAGCGGCGGTGGCGGCGGCTTCAGCGGCGGCGGCGCCTCAGGGAGTTGGTGATGCGGTTCGGACGCCTGATCCGCCATGTTTCCGCGCCGCACTGGCGGACACGTCTGCTGTTTCCCAAGAGCACGCTGGATGCCATCGAGCGGGCGGTCGCCCGCGCCGAGCGGACGCACGCCGGAGAAATCCGCTTTGCCATCGAAACCTCGCTGGCGCCGCTGCACGTCGTGAATGACGTGACGCCCCGGGCGCGCGCGCTGGAGGTGTTCGCAACCCTCCGGGTGTGGGATACCGAACTCAACAACGGGGTGCTGATCTACGTGCAGCTGGCCGACCGGGTGGTGGAGATCGTGGCGGACCGGGGTTTGGCTGCACGCGTGTCGGCGGCCGAGTGGCAGGGGGTCTGCCGGCTGATGGAGGGGCATTTCCGGGAGGGGCGCTACGAACTCGGGGCGCTCGCCGGTGTCGATGCCGTGGGGACGTTGCTGGCGCGCCAGTTTCCGCGGCCAGCGGGTGACGCGCCGCCGCACAATCAATTGCCTGATCGCCCGACTTTGCTGTAGATAAGCGAATGCCACACCATTTCTCGATGCGATTCCGCCCTTGGAGGCTGCCGGTGCTGCCGGTGCTGGTGGTCGCGGCCGGTGCCGCCGGCTGTTCGCTGTTCCAGCACGCCCCGGCCCCGCCGCCGCCCGTCGTGGTGGCGCCGCCGCCGGCCCCGGTACTGCCGACGCCCACGGCCACGCACCGCTTCGAGATCGATCCGACCACCGAGGTGGTGGGTCGCGTGCAGCGGACCATCGTGTCCAAGGAGGACACCCTGCCCGACATCGCCCGGCGCTTCGATGTCGGCTACGAGGAGATGCTGCTGGCGAACCCCGGCGTCGATCCGTGGCTGCCCGGCGTCGGCCGCGAGGTCGTGGTGCCGACGCAATTCGTGTTGCCGGCGGCTCCGCATGCCGGAGTGGTCGTGAACGTGGCCGCGATGCGCATCTTTTATTACCCGCCGCACAAGAAGGGTGAGCCGCAGGTGGTGTACACCCACCCGATCGGCATCGGCCGCGTGGGGTGGAAGACGCCCGAGGGCACCACCAAGATCATCAGCCGCACCAAGGATCCCGTCTGGGTGGTGCCCAAGTCCGTGCGGGACGAGCACGCCGAGGATGGCGAGAAGCTGCCGGCCCGCGTGCCGGCGGGACCGGACAATCCGCTCGGCCAGTACATGTTTCGCTTGAGCTGGCCGAGCTACCTCATCCACGGCACCAACAAGCCGTATGGGGTCGGGATGCGGTCGAGCCATGGATGCATGCGGCTGTACCCCGAGGACATCGCGGTGTTCTTCGATCTGATCCCGATCGGGACGACCGTGACCGTGGTTAATCAACCGTACCTGTTCGGTTCCAAGGACGGCGTGCTGTACTTTCAGGCGTACGCCGTCATGGAGGACGACTCGCGAGATTGGACCAACAATCGCAAGCGCCTGCTGTCCCATCTGCTGAATCCGAAATCGCACAAGGATATTTCGACCAAGGACAATGCCATCGACTGGCAGCGCGTCGGCGATCTGGCGCACAATCCGCGCGCGCTCGCGGTGCCCATCACGGGCGAACGGGAAGGCGTCGATGCGGTGGTTTCCCGGTCGGAGTTGGTGGCGGATGTGCTGCCGCAGGGCTCCAACTGGGACGGCAAGACAGGGTTGCTGGTCGACGAGAAGACCTTCAACGATTTGGTCGGCGGTCAGGTGAAGGCCACGCCGCTCAGCCAGGCACAATCACCCGCGCCGTCGCCGTCGCAGACGTCCACGCAGTAACGGTCGGGAAGCTTCATGCGTCATCGTCTGGCGGGACTGTGGCTGCTGATGGGCCCGGTGTGGGGTGGTGCGGCGCCGAGCTCCGGCTTGGAGCCGGTGCAGTCGGGCCTCGATTACCATTCCTTCGCCAACATCGAACAGTTCCGCGTGACGCGCTTCGAACTCGATCTGCGGGTGGACATGTCGGGAAAGGAGTTGGACGGCGTGGTCGGCCTGCAGGTCAAGCGGCTGGATCCGCGCGCCACGGAACTCATTCTCGATACGCGCGACCTGAACGTGCTCGGGGTGTCCGAGAAGGCGCAGGGCGTGCTGGGAGCGACCTCCAAGACCGAGACCACCTGGGTGAGCCGTCCGTTTCACCTGCAGAAGAAGGATCCGATCCTGGGCCAGGCGCTGGTCATCGATCTGCCGCCCTCGCACCGGCCCTCCGAGTTCATCAAGATCGAATATGAAACGGCGCAGACGGCCTCCGCCCTGCAGTGGCTGACGGCCGAGCAGACGCGGCATGAGCCGTTCCTGTACTCCCAGTCCACACCCATCGGTGCGCGCAGCTGGATTCCGCTGCAGGACACTCCGCAGGTGCGCATGACGTACAGCGTCGCCGTTCACACCTTTTCGAGCGCATTGGCGGTCATGAGCGCGAAGCACGATGCCAGGCCAAAACGCAACGGCGACTACGCCTTCGAGATGCCGGAGGCGGTTCCCCCGCATCTGATCGCGCTGGCCGTGGGGGATCTGGCCTTCAAGGAAACCGGGCCGCGCACCGGCGTTTATGCGCAAAAATCGCTGCTCAAGGCCGCCGTCCGCGAGTTCGCCGACACGGAATCGATGATCGCGGCCGGCGAAAAGCTGCTCGGTCCCTATCGGTGGGAGCGATGCGACATCCTGGTGGCGCCGCCGAGTTTTCCCGGGGGGGGCGCGGGCAACCCGCGGCTGACATTCGTCAGCCCGACCGTGATCGCCGGCGACGCGAGCCAGGTGTCGGTCGTCGCGCGCGAACTGGCGCATGCCTGGGCGGGCGATTCGGTGACCAATGCGACCTGGCGCGATCGTTGGTTGAACGACGGGTTCTCCGCCTACCTCGGGAGCCGCATGGTGAGCGCCGTGTACGGCGAGCGGCGCGACACGATGGAGCGCGTGTTGGGGCTCGAGTCGCTGCGCACGGAGCTCGCGGGGCTGGCGCCCGCGGACCAGGTGCTGGCGGTCGATCTGCGCGATCGCGATCCGGCCGAGGCGCACGTCGCCGTGCTGCGCGAAAAAGGCCGGCTGTTCCTGAGCCATCTCGATGCCCGATTCGGGCGCGAGCGGTTCGATGCGTTTCTGCGCGCCTATTTCGACCAATTTGCGCTCAAGAGTGTCACCACCGAACAGTTCCTGGATTACCTGCAGGCGAACCTGCTCGACCGGTTTCCGGGCATCGTGACCCGCGAGCAGGCGACGGCGTGGATCACCGGCCCGGGCATTCCGCCGGACGCGGTGCTGCCCACGACCGATGCCTTCATGGCGGTGGACGCGGTGCGCGCGGCGTGGCTCGCGGGCGGCGGGGCGGCGAAGAAATTGGACACCCGCGATTGGGCGGCCCAGCAATGGATCTACTTCCTCGACCACATGCCGGCGGCGCTGACCCGGACGCAGATGACCGATCTCGACCAGGCGTTCGGCTTCACGCACACTCCCAATGCCGGCATCGGGCGGAGCTGGTTCCTGCTCGCGGTCCGCAATCAATACCAACCGGCGTACGCGCGGCTCGAGGAGTATCTGGAGACGATCGGGCGGCGCGGGCTCGTCGCGCCGCTCTACGCACGGATGATGGCATCGCCGGCCGGCAGCGCGCAGGCGAAGCGCGTGTTCGCGCTCGCCAGGTCCGGTTATCACCCGCAGACGGTCGCGGCCATCGACGCCATCGTCAACCCACCGTCAGAAGAGTCGGAGTCGCCCGATGAGCAGTGAATGGCTGAAGGTCATGCTCGATGAAATTGCCCGCAAGCAGGCGGAGGCCGAGCAGGCACGGCTCGAGCTCGAGCGTCGCCGCGAGGAACGCGACGCGCCCCCGGCGCCGCCCGCCCCTGGGTAGGTGTGGTAGAGTCCGCGCGACATCTCGCAGGGGACACTCTTGGTAACGCCCAATGGCTTATGGTTGCAGGTCGAAGAAGCACTCGGCCCTGACCAAAGCATTGCGCATCCGGGATCCGCCCGTACGGCCTTCGTGGGACGCACGCTGCGGGGTCCCGTCAACCGGCCCGTGCTGATCAAATCCTTCGGTGAATTCCAGCGCATCTTCGGCGGCCTGTGGCAGCCCAGCCCGCTCTGCTATGCCGTGGAGCAGTTCTTCGACAACGGCGGGCGCGAGGCGCTCATCGTGCGCGTGGTCAACGGCGCGCGCGCGGCGACGCTGGCGCTGCGAGCCGGGGGGGAGACTCTGACGCTGCGTGCGGTGCGCCCCGGAACGCGCGAGTTCCTGCGCGCCAGCGTCGACTACGACAATGTCCCGGCAGCCGCGGTCGCGGAGTTCAATCTGACGGTGCAGCGCGTGCGCACCCAGGGCACGGCGCAGATCGAGGACCAGGAGATTTTCCCGCGTCTGTCTACCGCACCCGGGACGGAGCGCTTTGTTGGCGAGGCGCTGTCGGCTTCGGCATTGGTGCGGCTCCACGGCCGGGTGCCGGCCCAACGCCCCGATCGGACGCTGGACTCGGTCAGCGGGCTCGCCACCGGCTACGTCGGTTCCAACGCCGACGGCGACGACGGCGCGGCGCCGACCGACTACGACCTCATCGGCTCGAAGGTCGACCGCACCGGGTTGTTCGCGCTCGACGCAGCCGAATATTTCAACCTGCTGTGCCTGCCGCCCCTGGCCAGGGATCACGATGTGGGGCCGGGCGCGCTGCTGGTGGCGGCGCGCTATTGCAAGGAGCGTCGTGCGCTGCTCGTCGTCGATCCGCCGGCGGGGTGGCTGACCGCGGACGATGCCCTGCGCGGCATGAGGGATTGGAACCTGTCGAGCGAGAATGCGCTGATGTACTTCCCCCGCATCCTCGCGCACGACAAATTGCGCGGTCAATGCGAGGCATTTGCACCCTGCGGCGCGGTCGCCGGCATGCTGGCGCGGTCGGACGAGGCGTTTCCCGTGTGGGGTGCGCCGAAGATCGAGGAAGCCGTGCTGCGGTCCGGGTACCGGCCGGGCTGCATCGTGGGCGAGGATCGGCGGATGCGCCTCGCGGCCGTGGGCGTGAACACCCTCCGGGCGGTGCGGTCCGCGACGCGCATGGGGGTGCCGCCGCGCACGCTCGCGGCGGGGGCCGCCGGCGCGGCCGATTGGCAGATGCTCGCCGCCCGACGGCTGGCGCTGTACATCCTCAACAGCGTCGAACGCGGCACCCGCTGGGTCACGCTCGCGAGACTGCGCCCGCGCCTCGACGTCGGCGGTCTGGTCGAGACCCAGGTGCGGAATTTCTTCGAGCGGTTGCACGCCTCGGGCGCATTCGGTGCACGGCCCAGGGACGAGGCGTATTTCGTGATCTGCGACGACCGGGTGAACCCCGTGGCGGACGCGGATGCCTGCGAATTCCATGTGCTGATCGGATTCGCGGCGGTTCGCCGGCGCGAGTTCCACAGCTTCCGGATCGCCCATTCGGCGAGCGGCAGCAGGATCCTGCCCGCCAGCCTCAACCGGTGGCAGCCGTGAGGCTCCGGCCGGACAGGCTGGCCAGGCGGCGCTCGAGTTCGGCCGTCAGCGAATTCTCGGTGCACACGGGTGCGGGGACGTCGGTCAGGCGCGGCAGCTCGGGCAACTCCTCGAGTGAGCTGCGGGTGCAGGCGTACCCGGCCTCGATGGCCCGGTCGAAAGCTTGCCAGTTGAGCAGGTCCACGTTCTGGAGCGGCGGCCTGAGCAGCACGTCGGCGAGGCTGCGCTGCACCGCTGCGCCGGCGGCGCTGCTCACCATTCCGGCGTACACGAGAATCTGGAAGATGTTGATGTGACGGGGAACGCCGCTGCTGCGGTCGACACCGACGTCGCTGCCGATGACGAGTCCCGGCGAGTGACGCTGCATGACGTCGACCGGCAGATTGTTGATGGCGGCGCCGTCGACCAGCACGTCGTTGCCGTGCACGACGGGAGGCATCACTCCCGGAATGGCGACCGACGCGCGCAGCGCCTCCGACAGCCGGCCGCGGCGGTGCTCGAAGGCGCAGCCATTGGTCAGATTGGCGCTGACGCAAAAGAACGGCAGCCGCAGATCCTCGATCATGACGCCGCCGTATTCACGCTCCAGCAGTCGCGACACCTTGCGTCCCCGCGTGAGGGCGATGCGCGGGAACGTGTAGTCGTTCACGGGGTTGGTGTCGACGAAGCTGCGGCGGTACCGCTGCCGCATTTCCTCGTCGCTCCAGCCCATGGCGACGCCGGCCGCGACGATGCTGCCGATGCTGGCGCCGCCGATGAAGTCGATGGGGATCCGCGCCTCGCGCAGCGCCCGTATCACGCCGAGATGGGCGAACCCGCGGGCGCCGCCTCCCGACAGCACCAATCCCACGCCCCGGCGGGTCACCAGGCGCGCCATGCGTCCGAGGTCGTCACGATCCACGATGTGATGATGGGCGGCCACGGGCAACGAATCGAGCCACGGTCGGGCGGCTCCCGGCGCGAACGAATCGTCGTGCAGCAGCAGCAGTTCGCTGCGCACGCCGCGCTTGACGGCGTCGTCCGCGACGCTGAGCGGCCAGGGCCGCACGGCGGCCCGAGCCCGGGCGGCGAGAAGGATCACGTCCGCCTGCCGGCAGCACTGGCGCGTCCAGCGCGAGTCGGAAGGATCCGCCACGTACACCACGAAGTCGTTCAATTCCTCGATGCGGCTGAACCAGGTCGAGGTATGGCTGCTCGCCCGCACGTCCCAGACGAGTTCCACGAAACCGATCTTCGCCAGCTCGGTCACGAATTGCGTCGCCAGTTCGGCGACGTCGATCTCCTCGTTGTTGGGAACGATGACGAAAACCCGTGAGCGCGAGGGCGGGGTGCGCGGCGAATTGCTGCGCTGCAATCGCCGCGCGCACAACCGCGCGATCGCCATCGCGAAGGATGCCGACCCGGCCGCCGCCTGGTCCATCACCGAGCGGGGCAGATAGATCAGCTCACAGTCGCGCAATGCCACCACCGAGACGCCGCGCGGCTCCTGGAGCAGCCAGCCCGCCTCTCCGACCAGGTCCCCGGCCTCGATCTCGGCCGTCCAGTCGCGGCCGTCGGCCGCTTTGACCCCGAGGCGGCCGCTGACGAGCAGATATACTCCGTCCGGCAGGGACTCGGGTTCGAACAGCGCGGACCCCGCCGGCAGCGAAAAATGCCCGGCGCCCGCGGCGAGCTCCGCCAAGGTCGGTGGATCGACTTCGGCGAGGTCGGGACAGCCGCGCAGGCAGTCGATGGCCGGACGTATTTCCTGAACGCTGGACTGGTCTTCTTCGAGTGCCATGGATCTGTAGCGGCCGCAGGGGCGACTTTCTTGACGGCCCGGGAGCGAATTTAGATGCAGAATCGATCTTTCGATGCGGTGGTCTTTTCCCATGGCAAGGAAAGCGGTCCGTGGGGCTCCAAAATCACGGCCATGGCGGCGGTGGTCAGAGATCTGGGGGTCGGTGCCGTGTCGGTGGATTACCGCGGCATGGACGATCCCCTGGCGCGGGTCGACAAGCTCATCGACACGGTCTCGGCGATGGCCGGGGGGGTCGTCCTGGTGGGCTCCAGTCTCGGCGGCCACGTTGCCGCTGCCGCGGCACGCCGGGTCGGAGCGCGCGGCGTGTTTCTGCTGGCGCCCGCGTTCTACATGCCGGGCTTCGAGGCGTACACACCGCAGGACGTCGCCTGCGCGGCCGCCATCGTGCACGGCTGGCGGGACGACATCGTGCCGGTCGACCACAGCATCCGGTGGGCCCGCGAACGGCGGGCGGCGCTGCACCTGCTCGACTCGGATCATCGCCTGGAGGATCAGATCGACTCGATCTGCGCGCTGCTGCGCGCATTCCTCGGCAAATTATAGGTCAGCGAAGGCCGCTCACCGGGGCGACGCCGGGCCCGGTGCGGCGATGCCGGGGGGCGGCAGGACCTCGGGCGGCGGCGCGAGCTGCGCCTGCGCCAGCTCCCGCAGGCTCTCGCCGAGCTGTTCGCCCGTCCGTCTGCCCATGGCGATGAAGCCCGCTCCCATGGCCGCGTTGTAGGCTGCGACATAGCGTCTGCCCGCCGGTGAGTCCATGAAGGCGAGAATGTGCCGCAGGTCGGCGTCGCTCAGGTCGCGATAGCCATACGCCACGAAGCGGCGCATCGGCAGGCGCAGGTTCTCCTCGAGCCCTGCGCGGCTCGCCTCGCCCGATTTGTGCGCACGCTCATCCACGGCGACCGGATCCAGCCCCGAACCGATGGCGGTGCCGACGGCCACCGACTGGCCCATGCTCAGGAAGATCTGCACCGTGGACTCGGTGGAGCGCGTGGCGCGCTCGAGCATTTCGAACAGCAGGTCCCGCTTCGGGGTCGACGGTGCCGTGATTTCGCCGCTCATCACCTTGTCGATGTTGGCTTCGCCGAGCTGCGCAAGGGCGACGTCCGCCGCCACCATGCGCATCCCCGGCGCGCTGGTGAGAAATGCGTGGGCCTTGGCCACCGTGCCCGCGTCGAGGTGTTCAGCCAGGGCCTGCAGCGCGGGAGCCTCGAACACGTCGATGCGAAACCCGCGTACCGCCGCGGCGTTCACCGCGGTCAGCTGCGCGGGGGAGAGCTGCGCCGAACTGTCGGCGGCGAACAGCTGGCGGATGTGCTCCGGCATCGCGCCGAGCGAGGCGCGCACCTGGTCGCGGACGGCGGCTTCCTGATACACCTGGGCCGCCGTGTCGATGTCGACGGTCGATTGCGCCGCAAAGGCATTGACCGTCAAGCACATCAACATCACGAATCGAATCATGCGCGAACTCCGGGTGACTGGCTGCCCTCGAGGATTGTACACTCAAGGTCTGCGGGGGCTGGCTGTTGCGGGGTGGTTATGGGCATGGTCAAGATTTCGGCCTTCTGGCTGGCGGTTTCGCTGCTCGCGGCGTGCAACTCCGACCCGCCGCCGCCGCCCGCAAAGACGGTGTTCGATCCCCTGACGCAAAACCTGGGCAAGGCGCGCGCCGTCCAGAACACGATCGACACGGGCGCCGACGCCACCCGCAAGGCGGTCGACAGCGAAGAGCGCGGCGACACGCCGCCCGGGAGCCAGCCTGAGTAATCCGCGTGGCCGCGAGCGCGGCCGATTTCCCCTCAGGCGAGGCGGAGCCGACGAAGTTGGGTCAAGACCCAATGAGGAGGCGATAACGACGCATGAGGGGAAATCGGCCCGCTCCCTGCGGGTTGACCGGGAGAAGGGCGTCTGCGGCGTTGCGCGGCTTGTCCGTGGGGCTCGCCACGAACCGCGCCGCGCGCCTTGCATCCGCTCCTTCTCCCGGCCAACGCGGCTCACGCGGATTACTCAGGCTGGCTCCTAGTGCAGGGTTCGAACCGAGCCTGGCGGTGGGCGGTCCGCAGGGTTCTGGCCCTGTGGGTGCACGTCGATCTGAAACCGGATGATGCGGCCTCCCGAATCCTCGCGCGCCGCCGCCCGGTTTGCTACGTGCTCGAGCGCGAAAGCCATGCGGATCCCGCCGTGCTCGACAACGCCTGCCGCCGGCTGGGTTTGCCGCCGCCCGGGCGGGGCGCCTGCTTCGAATTGCACCGGCGCGGCGGGCTGTTTCGCAGACGCGCCGTCGCGCGCGCGCCGCGCGTCCTGGAACAGTTGATCGCCGCCGCGGCCGCGGATCCCGGGTTCGACGTCGACCTGCTGCCGGTGGCCATCTTCTGGGGCCGCGCTCCGGCCAAGGAACAGAGGCTGTGGCGCCTGTTGTTCGCGGAGGATTGGGCCCTCATCGGCCGCTTCCGCAAGCTGCTCAACATCGTCTTCAACGGCCGCAGCACGCTGGTGTATTTCGGCGAGCCGCTGCGCCTGCGCGAAGCCATGCAGGAGGGGTTGAGCGGTCCGCGCACCATCCGCAGGATCCTGCGCGAACTGCGGGCGGGCCTGCGCGCGCAGCGCGCCTCGACGATCGGGCCCGATCTTTCCCATCGCCGCACCCTCGTGGCGCAAATACTCAGGACGCAGGCGGTGCGCCGCGCCGTCCGGCAGGAGGTGCTCGCCCGCGCCGGGGATCGCCGTCCGCCGAAGCGCCGCGCCGTGCTGTTGCTCGCCCGCCGGCACGCGGTCGAGATCGCCGCGAATTATTCGCAATCCTTCGTCACCTTCATGTCCGTGGTTCTCGGGCGGCTGTGGAACTGGCTGTACGACGGCGTGGAGTTCGAGCATGTCGAGAAGCTGAGCGAGATCGGCGATGGCGCGGAGATCATCTATGTGCCGTGTCACCGCAGCCACATGGATTATCTGCTGCTGTCTTACGTGATCTACCGCAAGGGCTTCGCCCTGCCGCACGTGGCCGCCGGCGTGAATCTCAACATGCCGGTGATCGGCCGATTCCTGCGCAAGGGCGGTGCCTTCTTCCTGAGGCGCACGTTCAAGGGCGATCCCCTGTACGCGGTGGTGTTCGCCCGGTACCTGGGGTTCATGATGGCGCGCGGCCACCCGCTCGAGTACTTCGTCGAGGGCGGCCGCAGCCGCTCCGGCCGGCTGCTCGCGCCGCGCACCGGCATGCTGTCGATGACGGTCCGCAGCTTCGTGCGCGCACCGACTCGACCGGTGGTTTTCATGCCGGTGTATTTCGGCTACGAACGCATCGTCGAGGGCCGTACGTACATCGGCGAACTGTCGGGCCGGCCGAAGGAGAAGGAGAGCGTTCCCGGGCTCATCAGGGCGGCGGTGTCGGTGCTGCGCAGCAAGTTCGGCAAGGTGCATGTCAATCTCGGCCAGCCCATCATGCTCGAGGAGGTGCTCGACCGGCACAACCCGCGGTGGCGCAGCGAGGCCGCCGGCGAGGGCGACGCGCGCCCGGATTGGATGAGCGGGGCGATCCAGGATCTCGCGGTCCGCATCACCACGGGCATCAACGCCGCCGCCTCCGTGACGTCCGTCAATCTCGTCGCCATTGCGATGCTCGCGACGCCGCGCCAGGCGCTGCCCGAGGCCGCGCTCGCGAGCCAGCTGGAACTGTATCAGCGGCTGCTGCGCGAGGCGCCGTACTCGCCGCTGGTCCGGGTCGTGGGGGACGGCGGCGGCGCCATGATCGAGTATGCGGAACGCATGGGAATTCTCGAGCGGCAGAAGCATCCGCTCGGCGACATCATGCGCATGTCCGAGCAGAACGCGGTGCTTGCGACCTATTACCGCAACAACGTCCTGCATCTGTTCGCGATGCCCTCGCTGCTCGCCTGCGGCTTCATCGGCAACGCCCGCATGCGCACGGTGGATCTGCAGCGTCTGGTAGGGCGGGTGTATCCGTACATCGCGGCGGAATTGTTCCTGCGCTGGGATGAGGCGCAGATCGGTGCGGTGGTCGATTCGCTGCTCGAGTGCTTCGTCCGCCTCGGGCTTCTCACGGCCGGCGGGGACCGCAGCGAATGGTGGCGTCCGGCGCCGACTTCGCTCGAGGCCATGCGCCTCTCGTTGCTGGCGGAGGCGACCATCCAGACGCTGGAGCGCTATTACCTCGTGGTCGCCCTGCTGCTGCAGGCGGGTTCCGATGCGATCGGCGCGGAGGCGCTGGAACAGCGGTGTCACCTGATGGCGCAGCGCATGTCGGTCCTGTACGGCCTCAATTCTCCGGAATTCTTCGACAAGAGCCTGTTTCGCAACTTCATCGGACTGCTGCTGCGGCGAAACGTGGTGCAAACCTCCGAGGCCGGGAACCTGCGGTTCGGCGAGGCGCTCGAGGGGGTCGCAACCGACGCCCGGCTGGTGCTGTCCGAGCAGATCCGGCACAGCATCCTGCAGGTGACGCTCGGGCAGTAGCGCGGGTCAATCCCAGGACCGGGGTCCGCGCCCCTGTTTCGTGGTGCCGCGGCGCTTCTTCGTGTCGATGCGCCGCTCCTTCGATGCCCGCGTGGGCCGGGTCTTCTTGCGCACCTTCGGTTCGATCATGGCGGCGCCGATGAGTTCCGCGAGCCGCTCCAGTGCGTCCCGGCGGTTCTGTTCCTGGCTGCGCTCGCTGCGCGCGGCGATGAGGATGGTGCCGTCGTCGTTGATCCTTTGCCCGGCCAGCCGCCTCAGCCGATTGCGGACGGCGACCGGCAGGCTGGTGTTCCGGGGCAGCAGGAAGCGCAGCTGGACGGCGCTCGCCACCTTGTTGACGTTCTGACCGCCCGGTCCCGAGGCGCGGATGAATTTCCATTCGAGCTCCTCGTCGGGAATGGCCAGATCGGGCGTGATGACGAGCGGCACGACGGGCTCCTAGAACTGGGGCGGCGAGTCGGGCCGGGGCGGCGTGTTCAGGATGCGCACCTCGTGCTGCGCAACCGGGATGGTGATGTGGTTCTCCTTGAACAACCGCCAGATGGCGCGATTCACGTCAGAACGCACGTTGTTGACGCCGTCCTGGGGGTCGGAGATCCAGAAGCGCAGTTCGAGTTCGATGCCGCTGTCGCCGAAGTGCAGGAGCCGCGACACCGGCAGGGGATCGCGCAGCACGCGCCTCTGGCCCTCGCACGCGGCGAGCAGTATCTGCAGCGCGAGTTCCGGGTCGTCCTGGTAGCTCACGCGGACCGGGAGTTTCAAACGGATGCGCGGATCGGTGTAGCTCCAGTTGATGACGGCGTTCGAGATCAGCTGTTGGTTGGGCACCAGCATCTCCACGCCGTCGCGGTCGCGGACCACCACATAGCGGCCGCGCAGTTCCTGCACCCAGCCGAAATTCTCGGTGCTGGTGCCGGCCTGTCCGGACAGGCTGATGACGTCCCCCGGCTTGATCGAGCGGTCCATTAGGAGCACGAATCCGCTGACGAAATTCGCGGCGATGGATTGCAGGCCGAAGCCCAGCCCCAGGCCGATGGCGCCGGTGAGCACGGTGAGTGCCGTGAGGTCGACGCCGGCGGCGTTCAGCCCCATGAGGATGCTGAGGCCGATCAGGAACGCGTTCGCGAACTTGGCGATGCCGATGCGGGTCGATGGCGCCAGGTTGCCGAGCTTCTTCAGTCGGCGTTCGATCCAGCGGCTGATCCAGGCGGCGACCAGCACGAACAGCGTGAGCGTGAACAGCAGTTTGACGATGGACCACACCGTGATGCGGCTCTTGCCGGCGGCGATGCCGACGCTTTCGAGCGTGGCGATGATGGGGTCGAGCCAGCCCAGATACTGGGCGGCGATGGCCAGCCAGATCATCAGCGTGACCCGGTATTCCCAGTGCTGCATCCACGACTTGTTGCCGAGACTCGCGGCGAACAGGAACACGCCGATGCGGACGACCACGTAGGCGCCGATGAGCCGCATCGCGGCATCCATCATCGTGACGTCGAAATGCGCGGCGCCGAGCAGGGCGCGTGCGAGCACCACCAGCAGCAGCGCGACCACGATCGGCGTGACCACGACGATGCCCTGCGAGATCAGATAGGTCGTGGACAGGGCGGTCGGAGTGGTGGAGCCGCTGCGCCGATAGCGCCGGCGCAGCGCGCCGCCGACGAGCCAGCCCACCCACAGGCACACCGCCGCCGTGGCGATTTCGGTCACGACATTGCGGGTGAACACAATGTCGATATAGCCCGCGATCCGCCGCCAACCATCCATCAGGCGTTCAGATCCGGGATCAACTGGCTCTCGAGCCGGGCGATCTGGTCCTTGAGCATCAGCTTGCGCTTCTTCAGGCGCTTCATCTGCAGCTCGTCCACCTTGAAATCCATGCTGAGCCGGGAGATCACGTCGTCGAGGTCGCGATGCTCGATGCGCAGCTGGCGCAGCCGTTCGATGTTCTTGAACAAATCGGTATTGACGTTGCTTTCTTCGTCGCTCACGTGGGTAGCTGCTTGCCTGGTTGCGTCGGGTTGATTGCTAAAGGCCGTGCGCGCGCCATACGGGGATCACGCCATCCGGTAGCTTAGCCAACCGGCCCAAGGGATTCCAAATCTGTTGCGGGTTGTGGAAATCCGATCCACTCGAGCCGCAGAGTCCGAATTTCGCGGCGAGCATCGCGGATGCCTCGACGTGCGCCGCGCCGTTGGCGCCGGTGACCACCTCGAGAGCGGTGCCCCCGGCCGCCGCGAAATCCGTCAGCAATTGACGCCTCGCCCCGGCCGACAGGGCATAGCGCGCGGGATGGGCGAGGCAGGCAACTCCGCCGCATTCGCGTATCCACGCGACCACCTCGCCGAGCGCGGGCCATTCGACTTTGACGTGTGCGGCCTTGCCTTTTCCCAGGTATTTCCGGAAGGCGTCGTCCGCACGGGCTGCGTGGCCGCCGGCCACCAGCGCAGCGGCGAGATGTGCGCGCGTCGGCAGGCCGGGTTGGGCCTCGACCGCCGCCTGCAACTGCGCCCCGGGCAGGCCGGCCCTGCCGAGGGCGGCGCACATCCTGTGCATCCGCGCCCGGCGCCGCTCCGCCTGCGAGGCCAGCCGCTCCAGCAGCGGCGGGGCGCAGGGATCGATCCAAAGGCCGAGGACATGAATCGCCTGGGCGCGCCACGATGCCGAGAGTTCGACGCCGGGCACGAGCCGAATCCCGGCGCCGTCGGCGGCGCGCTGCGCTTCGTCCAAGCCGGCGACGGTGTCATGATCGGTGAGCGCGAGCACGTCCACCCCGGACGCACGGGCGCGTTCCACCAGGTCGCCGGGGGTGAGGGAGCCGTCCGAGAAATTGGAATGCGTGTGCAGGTCGATGGTGCGGGGCTCGCTCACGCGCCGCCCGCCAGTCCGACCGCTTCGAGCCGCCGGCCGGCCAGAACGATGAAACCCTGCGCCCGTTCGAAGCCGTCGCGGGTGTAGTCGAAGGTGTAGGTGCGCAGCACGCGCAGCCGCCCCCGCGAGTCGCGTTTCAGCTGCAAACCTCCGAATGCCACCGTATCGTCCAGGAATTGCACCACCGCCTTCGAACAGGTGTCGCGCGCGATCGCATTGGCCGCCTCCCGGGAGTCCAGGGAGACCTGCCACACCTTGTAGGTCAGCGCCAGGGCGGCGGCGATGGACACGAGAAGCAGGAGATCATCGTTCATGGGGGCAAAGCTTACCCCACCCAGGCTCCCAGTACTCGGCAGGCCCCCCGCGGGCTGGATTTCCCGCAAATCCACCCCATGATGGATTCGAGGCAAACAACCCATTGCAGGCCGAGGCCCCATGACGAACGACATACAGCCGTATTTGACAGTGAGCGTGGATCCCAACGAGATGGTCGAGTACGTCCACGGCTTGATGACCGAGCCCCGCGGCAGGGCCGTCCCCTGGGGCGAGGGTTCGGCCCTTGCCAGGGCCGCCCAGATACGCTGGTCGGCGCTCAACCGGGCGTTTTCCGATGCGCGGGTCAGCACCTGGACGACCCGACAGCGGCGGAACCAGCTGCACGTTCCGGCGGCGCTCATCGCCGCTGCCGGGGTTGCGCGCCTGACCCTGGCCGAGGACGAGGCCGTATTCGACATACCGACCCTGCTGGATGCGACCTTGGAATTGTGCGAGGCGGTCGGACACGCCTGAGGCGGTGGGCTACGCGGCCGGTGCGAGCACTGCCGGATCGCCGTAGGCCACAAAGTCCCCGTTGAGGAGGCTTTCCCGGCAGTTGTAGCGCAGCCGGTGACCGTCGAGCCGGGTCACATGACCGCCGGCGGCTTCCAACAGCGCCTGCCCCGCCGCCGTATCCCATTCGGACGTCGGGCCGAATCGTGCATAGAGGTCCGCCTTGCCCTCGGCCACCAGGCAGAACTTGAGCGAGCTGCCGATCCCCGAGATGACGTGCGGCCGCAGCCGTGCGAGGTAGCCGGCGGTGGCGGCGCCGGCATGCGAACGGCTGCCAAGTACCCGGATCGGGACCTGGGGCGGCACCACATGAATGGCGGTCTGCGGCGCGTCGCGATGCCGGCTGAATGCACCGATCCCCGCCGCGCCCCAATAGAGCAGGCCGCGCGCAGGAGCCGCCACGATGCCGAGGACCGGCTCGTGGTCGACGATCAGGGCGATGTTGATGGTGAATTCGCCGTTGCGTTTCACGAACTCGCGGGTGCCGTCGAGCGGATCGACCACCCATAGTTCGTGCCAGTGCCGCCGTTCGGCCCAGGGCGCATGCGCCGATTCCTCGGACAACACCGGCACGTTCGGCGTGAGTCGGGCGAGATCCTCGACGATGACGCGCTGGGATTCCAAATCGGCCAGCGTGAGCGGTGAGTCGTCGTCCTTGTGCTGCACCGTGAAGCCGCCGTCGTAGATCCGCATGATCGCATCACCCGCCCGGGCGATGGTGGGCATCAGCGCTTCAGCGAGGTCGGTTGGATTTCTCATCGGTTGATATCATACGCAAATGGCCGCTGCTCCCACGCTCGACTGGTCCCGTATCGACACCGTCCTCCTCGACATGGACGGCACGTTGCTCGACCTGCGCTTCGACAACTGGTTCTGGCAGGAACTCATCCCGAGCAAATTCGCCGAGGCGAACGGCCTGAGCCCGGGCGAGGCGAGGGATGCGCTGCAGCCGCGCTTTTCCGCGCTGCGGGGCACGATCCAGTGGTATTGCGTCGATCATTGGACCCGCGAACTCGGCCTCGACATCGCGTGCATCAAGCGCGCGGCGTTGGGCCGGGTGGGCTATCTGCCCGGGGCCGAGGAGTTTCTGCGGCAACTGCGCCGTAGCGGCAAGCGGCGCGTGCTCGTCACGAACGCCCATCCGGTGACATTGGCGATCAAAGATGAGCGGGTGGGCCTCACGGCGCACTTCGACGCCTGCTATTCCACCCATGCATTTGCCGCCCCCAAGGAGCAGGCGGCGTTTTGGCCGCGCTTCCAGGCCCTGGAGCCCTTCGTCGCAGAGCGCACGCTGTTCGTCGACGACAGCCTCGCCGTGCTGCAGGCCGCCCAGGCGTTCGGCATCGGGTGGCTGCGGGCCGTGCGACGCCCCGATTCCGGGCAACCGGCGCAGTCGACGGGGCATTACACCGCGGT
>JBBIKV010000026.1:0-1607 GCA_037445285.1 Nevskiaceae bacterium
TGTCCCGCCTGGCCTGCGCCAAAGCCCGCGCCGTGGCCGGGCGCCACCCGAAGGCGTGGGTCATCGGCTCCGACCAGATCGCCGTGCTCCAGGACGGTGCGAACCGCCCCACCATCCTCGGCAAGCCGGGGACGGCCGCCCACTGCGTCGACCAGCTGCTGCGCTGTTCCGGGCGGACCCTCGCGTTCGTCACCGCCGTCGCGGTGGTCCGCCAAGATCACGACACGGCACACGAGATCGTCGACACGACGCGCGTGACGTTTCGACCGCTCGATGCGGCGACGGTCGAACGCTACGTCGCGCGTGAATCGCCCCTCGACTGCGCGGGGGGGTTCAAGAGCGAGGGTCTCGGCATCGCCTTGTGCGAGGCCATCGAGAGCAGCGACCCCTCGGCCTTGATCGGTCTGCCGTTGATCCGCTTGTGCAGCGTGCTGCGCGGCGTCGGGTACACGCTCCCCTGAGCCGGGGGCGGTTCTCCGGATCCCCGCCTATTTCGGCGTCTTGCGGCGCGGCGCCCGCGCCTTGCCCGCCGCCCCCTTGGGAGCCGTGCGTTTGACGGGAGTGAGGTCGTCGAGCACCGCCGACAACTCGGGCGGCAGCGGCGCGCTCACATGGAACGGAACGCCCGAGCCCGGCCATTCGAAGGCCACCGAGTGGGCGTGCAGGAAGGTGCGCTTCAAGCCGTGCTGCTTCATCGCGGCGTTCCGCTCGCGATCACCGTATTTGTCGTCGCCCAGCAGCGGATGTCCCGCGAAGGAGGCATGCACGCGGATCTGGTGGGTCCGTCCGGTCGGGATGCCCACCTCCATCAACGTCGCGAGCGGTCCGAAGAACTGGACGGGCTTGAATACGCTCACGGAGTCCTTGCCGGCGGTCGCCACGCGCACATGCCGCTCGCCGTGCTGCCGGTTGTCGGTGTTGAGCGGTGCGTCGATGCGTTTGGTGCCGAGCTGCCAACTGCCGGCCAAGAGGGCAAGATAGGTCTTGTGCATGCCGCCGTTGCGGATGAGGGCATGCAGGGAGGTCAGGGTCGGCCGGTCGCGCGCGATCAGCAGGCAGCCGCTGGTATCGCGATCGAGCCGGTGCACGAGTTCGAGCGTCTCGCGCGGACGCGAGGCCCGCAGCGCCTCGATCACCCCATAACTCATGCCGCTGCCGCCGTGCACCGCGATGCCGGCGGGTTTGTCGAGCACCAGCACGTGCCTGTCCTGGAAGATGACGGCCTTTTCGATGAGTTCGAGCAGGCTCGTGGACGGCCGCCCAGCGGTCGGCCGCCCCTCCTCATCGAGGGGGTCGATGCGCACCGGCGGCAGACGGACCTCGTCCCCCGTCACGATGCGGTACTCCGCATCCACCCGCTTGCGGTTCACCCGCACCTCCCCCTTGCGCAACAGCCGATAGATGCGGCTTTTCGGCACTGTTTTGAAGTGCCGCATCAAGAAATTGTCGATCCTCTGTCCCGCCTCGTCGGCCGTGATGGAGCGCAATTCCACCGCACTCTTGGGGCCGTGCAGGCGAACCGGTTCAGCGTTGGGGCTGTTCATATTTCACATCTTCCATGGGCCATCTTCTAAGGTATTGATTACATTGACCCTGACTGGCTGTCG